>JARWZT010000007.1 GCA_029866205.1 Rhodoferax sp. | reverse complement strand
CCCCCCCCCCCCCAATTCGCTGGAATCAGGCACCGTGGCGCGCATTTTTACCGGCGCGCCGATTCCGCCGGGTGCCGACGCGGTGGTGATGCAGGAAGACTGCACAGAGGTGGCGGCCAGTGCCGCGACCGGTGGCCGAGTCGCCATCCAGGTGAATACGCAGCCTCATGCCGGGCAATGGATCCGGCGTCAGGGGGAAGACGTCACTTTGGGCCACGCTGTCTTGCGCGCGGGCCAGCGTCTCGGGCCCGCGGCCTTGGGCATGGCTGCCAGCGTGGGGATGGCGCAGTTGCTGGTGGCGCGCCGTCCTCGGGTCGCTTTGTTTTCTACCGGGGACGAACTCGTCATGCCCGGTCAGGTGGCGCCCGCCGACATGGCGCCGGGTGCGATATACAACTCCAACCGGTTCTTTTTGGCCAGCTTGCTGCGCCGCATGGGCTGCGATGTGACCGACCTGGGCATCGTGCCCGACCAGCTCGACGCCACCGTGGCCGCCCTGCGCGGTGCAGCGCAGGCGCACGACGTGATCTTGACCAGCGGCGGCGTGTCCGTGGGGGAAGAAGACCACATCAAACCTGCGGTGCAGGCGCTGGGCACGCTTGACCTGTGGCAAATTGCCATCAAACCGGGAAAGCCGTTTGCCCATGGTCGCGTCGGCCAGTCGCACTTTATTGGCTTGCCCGGCAATCCGGTGTCCAGTTTCATGACCTTTTTGCTCTTGGTGCGGCCCTTTTTGCTGCGCCTGCAAAGCGTGTCCGATGTGGCGCTGCCCCAGCAAACCCTGCGTGCCGACTTTGCCTGGCCGCGGGCGGACAAACGCCAGGAGTTTTTGCGCGTGCGGCGCAATGCGGTTGGCGGCCTGGACCTGTTTCCCAACCAAAGCTCGGGTGTGCTGAGTTCTGCCGTTTGGGGCGACGGCTTTGTCGACAACCCGCCCGGCCAGACCATTGTGCCGGGCGATTTGGTGCGATTTGTTTCTTTTAACGAGTTGCTGGCCTGAGCCGCAAACTGCCATGCAAGTTCAGATCAAATACTTTGCTTCCATTCGCGAGGCCATGGGCTGCGATTCTGAGCGCTGGGAAACCAGCGCTGCCACCTTGGGGGAGTTGCGCCAGGCCTTGACCCAGCGCGATGCGCGCGACGACCACCCGCTGGCTGCAGGCCGCGCGGTGCGCATAGCGCTGGACCACCTGATGTGCGAAGAGGACGTATTGCTGACGCCCGGATGTGAAGTGGCGTTTTTCCCGCCGGTGACTGGCGGCTAAAGCCATGTCGCCATCCACGCCCAGGGTTCGGATTCAGCACAGCGCTTTTGACATTTCGCAAGAAATTGCAGAGCTGCAGGCCGGCGACCCGCGCGTGGGCGCCGTTTGCACGTTCTTGGGCACGGTGCGCGATCGCAACCTGCAGGGGGAGGCCCACGCCGCCAGCGTCCAGTCACTGGAGCTGGAGCATTACCCCGGCATGACCGAAAAATCCATCGAGTCCATGATTGACGAGGCGCACCGCCGCTTTGACATCTTTGGCGCCCGCGTGGTGCACCGCATCGGCGTTTTGGCCCCGACCGAGCAAGTGGTGCTGGTGGCCGTGACTTCGGCGCACCGGGGCGAGAGTTTTCAGGCGTGTGAGTTTTTGATGGACTACCTCAAAACCCAGGCGCCTTTCTGGAAAAAAGAGCAAACCCCGCAGGGTGCGCAGTGGGTGGACGCCCGCGTGTCCGATGATTCCGCGCTCGCCCGGTGGGGTATCGCCGCGCGAAACGCCTGAGTTGGGGTCTGGCTTGGCCCGCGTTGGGGCCCGGGTTCAATGGGTGTAAGTGCGGCCCGGCTTTTGCGGGCCAGGCGTGCCGTCGTCGACCCCATGGCCATCGGCCTGTGCTGCGTCAGACCTTGTCCCGGTGTCGGCCCAGCGCGCGTTCGTCACCGCTTTTTGCAGCAAATGCAGCAGGCCGTGCACCAGTTGGGGCTGCAGGTGCAGTTGGCAGTTGCGCGCTTCGGGAGCGCTGTTGCCGGCATCCTTGAAGACCATTTGAACGCCTTTGTCCCCTTGAATGTTGAGCGTAATTTCGGTCACCAGCAGCGGCTCAGGCCCGAGTGGCAGAGATTTGTCCTGGCTGGAGTAAGGCGTTTTGAGGTCCGCTTTTTGCAAAAACTCGTCTTGCCGCAGTTCCACCAGCAGGGCTTGCGAATGGGCGTCCGCCAGCGAAATGGACGCGTTGCGGGACTCCATTTTGGTAATCGTGAGTTCCAGGGGCGCGATCAATTTGAGCGCAATCCGTCGGGTGAGCCACAGGCGAATCTCCTGCGCATCACGGGTATTGACCCGCATGAGAAGGCGGTCTTGGCGTTCTTCGAACAGAACACTGAGTTGGTGAATGTCCATGTCCTTGATTCTAGACAAGGGTGCTGACCGCAGCCACCTTGAAAATGCAAGGAGATGCCCAAGCTTTGGACAAACGGAGTAACTTATGCGTATTGACAAACTCACCACCAAATTCCAGGAAGCCCTCTCCGATGCCCAAAGCTCTGCCTTGGGTCAGGACCATGCTTATATCGAACCCGCCCATGTCGTAGCCGCCATGCTGCGTCAGGAAGACGGCCCCAAAGCCCTGTTGCAGCGTGCTGGGGTCAATGTGGCCGGCCTGCTGTTGGCGGCCGATGCGGCCATGAAGAAACTGCCGGAAGTTCAGGGTCAGGAGCAGGTGCAGGTCGGGCGTGACATGGTCAGCTTGCTGCAGGCCGCAGAAAAAGAGGCGATCAAGCGTGGCGACCAGTTTGTGGCCGGCGAGTTGTTCATGGTGGCTTTGAGCGAGGCCAAGTCCGACTTTGCTAAGCAAGCGCAGGCACAGGGCTTGACGCGCAAGAGCCTGGAGGCGGCCATCGTGGCGGTGCGGGGGGGGCAGAACGTGGACAGTGCCGATGCCGAAGAACAGCGCGAGTCTTTGAAAAAGTACTGTGTTGATCTGACCGAGCGCGCCCGAATGGGCAAGCTGGATCCGGTCATCGGCCGCGATGACGAGATCCGCCGCGCCATACAGGTGCTGCAGCGCCGTACCAAGAACAACCCCGTGCTGATCGGTGAGCCGGGCGTGGGCAAGACGGCCATTGTCGAAGGCTTGGCGCAGCGCATCGTCGCCGGTGAGGTGCCCGATTCCCTGAAGGGCAAGCGTGTGCTGTCGCTGGACATGGCTTCGTTGTTGGCCGGCGCCAAGTTCCGGGGTGAGTTTGAGGAGCGCCTGAAAAACGTGCTTAAAGACTTGGCCAAAGACGAGGGGCAAACCATCGTTTTTATTGATGAGTTGCACACCATGGTGGGGGCGGGCAAGGCCGAGGGCGCGATGGACGCGGGCAATATGCTCAAGCCCGCTTTGGCGCGCGGTGAATTGCACTGCGTGGGCGCCACCACCTTGGACGAATACCGCAAATACGTCGAAAAAGACGCGGCGCTGGAGCGCCGTTTCCAAAAAATACTGGTGGGTGAGCCCTCGGTGGAGGCCACTGTGGCTATTTTGCGCGGATTGAAAGAGCGCTACCAGGTGCACCATGGCGTCAACATCACCGACCCGGCCATCGTGGCTGCCGCCGAACTCAGCCACCGCTACATCACCGACCGTTTTTTGCCAGACAAGGCGATTGACCTGATCGACGAGGCGGCCGCAAAAATCAAGATCGAACTGGACTCGAAGCCAGAGGTCATGGACAAGCTCGACCGCCGCCTCATTCAGCTGCAAATTGAGCGTGAAGCGGTAAAGAAAGAGAAGGACGAGGCTTCATTGAAGCGTTTCTCCCTGATCAACGAAGAGATCACGACCCTGCAAAAGGAAATTGCAGACCTCGACGAAATCTGGAAAGCCGAAAAAGCCACGGCCCAAGGCAGCGCGCAAGTGCGGCTCGACATTGACACCCTGCGTCAGCAGATTGAGACGCTCACCCGCAAGGGGGATCTGGCCAAAGTTGCGGAGTTGCAGTACGGCAAGTTGCCTGAGCTGGAGAAGCGCCTCAAAGATGCCCAAGACACCGAAGCCGGTCGGGCGAAAGGCGGCGAGGGCGTCGCGCCCCAATTACTGCGCACCCAGGTGGGGGCCGAGGAAATCGCCGAGATCGTGGCGCGTGCGACCGGCATCCCGGTCTCCAAACTGATGCAGGGTGACCGAGAAAAACTGTTGCTCATGGAAGGCCGCTTGCATGACCGTGTGGTGGGTCAGAACGAGGCGATTGCTGCAGTGTCCAACGCGATTCGACGCTCGCGCTCTGGCCTTTCAGACCCGAATCGCCCCACCGGCTCCTTTTTGTTCATGGGCCCTACCGGCGTCGGAAAAACCGAGTTGTGCAAGGCGCTGGCTGGATTTTTGTTTGACAGCGAAGACCACCTGATCCGCATTGACATGAGCGAGTTCATGGAGAAACACTCGGTGGCGCGGCTGATCGGCGCTCCCCCCGGCTATGTGGGCTACGAGGAGGGCGGATACCTGACCGAGGCCGTGCGTCGCAAACCCTACAGCGTGCTCTTGCTCGACGAGGTGGAAAAGGCGCACCCGGATGTGTTCAATGTGCTCTTGCAGGTGCTGGACGATGGGCGCTTGACGGACGGCCAAGGCCGAACCGTGGACTTCAAAAATACCGTGATCGTGATGACCAGCAACATTGGTTCCCACATGATTCAGAGCATGGTCGGGCAAGACAGCGAAGACATCAAGGAAGCGGTCACCGGTGAGCTGAAAAACCATTTTCGCCCTGAATTTTTGAACCGCATCGACGAGACCGTGGTGTTTCATGCCCTGGACGCAAGCCATATCGCCAGTATTGCCAAGATCCAGTTGCAGACGCTGGCCCAGCGCTTGGAGCGCATGGATTACGTGTTGCAGGTGTCCGATGCCGCCGTGGCGGAATTGGCCAAGGTGGGGTTCGATCCGGTGTACGGCGCGCGTCCGTTAAAGCGCGCCATACAGCAACGCTTGGAAAACCCGCTGTCCAAACTGTTGCTCGAAGGCCGGTTTGTGCCGCGCGAAATCATCGTGGTGGATGTGGACCCGATTCGGGCGCCGGGCCAGTTTTCTTTCAGCAAAGGGGCTTAGGCCCCGGCCCGGTCAGCGCGGGGCGATGGCCTTGGCCTCGGCGGTGACCCGCCGGGCGCCATCGAAGCGCTTGGCCCAGTAGCTGCCGCCCATGTCCTCAACCCGCACTTCGGCTCCGGGCTTGGGGGAGTGAATAAATTTGCCATTGCCCACATAAATTCCAACGTGGCTGAAGGCGTGGCGCATGGTGTTGAAGAACACCAGATCGCCCGGGCGCAACTCTGCGCGGTCGATGGTCTGGGTCGCCGCCGCCTGTTGTGCGGCGCTGCGGGGCAAGATCAGTCCCACGGTCTGTTCGAACATGGACTTCACAAATCCACTGCAATCAAACCCCGTCTCTACGGTGGTTCCGCCGCGTTGGTAGGGCACACCCAAAAATCCCATGGCACCGACCACCAACTCGGAGGCTTGGGTCGTCACCTGGCTACCCGCTTCGCCAATGCGGGCAAGCAGCCCCTTGTCTCGGAGAAAATTGCCCAGGTCGTCGGAGGGTGGTGTGGTTTGCGCAGCGGCCCCCAAGCTTGCTAAGGCAAGCAGACAGGCAAGGAGTGGGGCGACGCGCATCGGTCGAGCTTACGGCCTGTGCCGTCATGCTGTCAAGGTAATTTTTAGGTGGACGCGTTGTAAGTCCTTGATCTAAATAGTATTTTTTTACTTTTGACGGTCGAATGCTTGTGTGATCAGCCTGCCGCAGCGACTCAAAGTCAGGGCGCGATCCCGCGCGGAAACCAGGGGGCTGCGCACTGGTTATGCTTCTAGTCGTCTTAAAAACGAAAGTTGAACGATGTTGCTCGATGCTGATGACAGCCAGCTGGTCCTGGTGGACTACCAAATCAAACTGATGCCCGCCATGCTGGACGCCGCGGCAGTGATTGCCAACGCCGCACGCCTGGCGCGTCTGGCTGCGCTGATGTCGGTGCCGGTAGTATTGACTGAGCAGGCGCCCTCCAAACTGGGAGCCACTGTGGCGGAAGTGCAGACCGCGCTGCGCACGGACAGCCCTGCGGCGGCAGTACGCACGCTGGCCAAAATGCAGTTCAGTGCGGTGGAGGAGGGGCTGGGCGACTGGCTGCGTCCCCCGCCCAAGCCGGTGCAGGGCAATGCCCGAAGCCTTCCCAAACACCTGCAAAAGGCCGCAACAGAGGCGCAATCGCGCGCCGCCATTGTGCTGGCCGGTTGTGAAGCCCATATCTGCCTACTCCAAACAGCGCTGGATTTGCTAGAAGATGAATTTGAGGTGTGGGTGGTCACGGACGCGTGCAGCTCGCGTACCGAACGCAACCGCGATGCGGCCTTTGACCGCTTGGCAGGAGCCGGCGCCGAGTTGGTCACCACGGAGATGGTCGCCTTTGAGTGGCTGCGCAGCGCCGAACACCCGGCTTTTCAGGACGTGCAGGCCCTAATCAAGTAGCCCGCGGGCGGGCTCCCCGTCTTTGGCGTCGCCGCTCCAAGTCAGTCTGTTGCAAGTTGGCTGCCCATAATTATGAATTCAGTTTTGAACTGATTTCAGGACCCGCTTGGAGACCCAAAATATGACCGCTTACGCTGAATTCCACCGCCGTTCCATTGAAGACCGGGACGGCTTTTGGGCCGAACAAGCCCAGCGCATTGAGTGGCACACGCCACCCACCCAGATTTGCGACTACAGCAACCCGCCGTTTGCCCGCTGGTTTGTCGGGGGCACCACCAACCTGTGCCACAACGCGGTCGACCGCCACCTGAAAGACCGAGCCCAGCAAAACGCCCTGATCGCGGTGTCCACCGAGACCAATAACGAGCGGGCCTATACCTTTGCCGAATTGCACCACGAGGTGCAATGCATGGCCGCGTCCCTCTTGGGTCTTGGCGTCAAAAAAGGCGACCGCGTCCTGATTTACATGCCCATGATTGCCGAGGCGGTTTTTGCCATGCTGGCCTGCGCCCGCATTGGCGCGGTGCATTCGGTGGTGTTTGGTGGTTTTGCGGCCGGTTCTTTGGCGACCCGCATTGAAGACGCTTCGCCCACCGTGATTGTGAGCGCCGAGGCCGGTTCGCGCGGCGGCAAGGTGGTGGAATACAAACCCCTGCTCGACGAAGCCATTGCCACCTCCAGCCACAAGCCGCAAGCCGTGCTGATGGTCGATCGCAAGCTGGCCGCCATGAATGTCGTGGCCGGCCGCGACCACCTGTGGGCCGACCTGCGCCACCAGCACCGCGACGCGGTGGTGCCCTGCGAATGGGTCGAATCCACGCACCCCAGCTACACCCTGTACACCAGTGGCACGACCGGCAAACCCAAAGGCGTGCAGCGCGACACCGGGGGCTACACCGTGGCCCTGGCCGCCAGCATGGAAACCATTTTTTGCGGCAAACCGGGCGAAACCTATTTTTGTACCAGCGACATCGGCTGGGTGGTCGGCCATAGCTACATCGTGTACGGCCCGCTGATTGCCGGCATGGCCACGATCCTGTACGAAGGCCTGCCGATCCGCCCCGATGGTGGCATCTGGTGGAGTTTGGTCGAAAAGTACAAGGTCACCGTCATGTTCAGCGCGCCCACAGCCATTCGCGTGCTCAAAAAACAAGACCCTGAACTGCTGACCAAATACGACCTCAGCAGCCTGCGCTCGCTATTTTTGGCAGGGGAGCCGCTCGACGAGCCCACCGCGCAATGGATCAGCGCCGGTTTGGGCAAGGCCATCATCGACAACTACTGGCAGACGGAAAGTGGTTGGCCGATTCTTACCATCGCCAACGGCGTGGAAAAAGCCGTGAGCAAATTTGGCAGCCCGGGTGTGGCCATGTACGGCTACAACGTCAAACTGCTGGACGAGAACACCGGCGACGAGTTGATGGGCGCGGATCAAAAAGGTGTGCTGACCATTGAAGGCCCCTTGCCCCCCGGCTGCATGCAAACGGTGTGGCGCGACGACGCGCGTTTTATCAACACCTACTGGAAAAGCATCCCCGGCAAGCTGGTGTACAACACCTTCGACTGGGCGACCCGCGATCAGGACGGCTACTACTTCATCTTGGGCCGCACCGACGACGTCATCAACGTGGCAGGTCATCGCCTGGGAACCCGCGAAATTGAGGAAAGCATTTCTGGACACCCCAACGTCTCCGAAGTAGCGGTGGTGGGCGTGGCTGACAACCTCAAGGGTCAGGTGGCCATGGCGTTTGCCATCGTCAAAGACGCTGCCAGCCTGCCTGACGATGCAGCCCGCGCCAAACTCGAAGCGGAAATCATGAAGCTGGTAGACCACTCCATCGGCGCCATCGGTCGTCCAGCCCGGGTGCGGTTTGTGACCGTGCTGCCCAAAACGCGCAGCGGCAAGTTGCTGCGCCGAGCCATTCAGGCGGTCTGCGAAGGACGCGACCCCGGCGACCTGACCACCATGGAAGACCCCAGCGCTTTGCAACAAATCAAGGATATGGTCGCCCAAGGCGTCTAATACCGCCCAGCCGCTTGGCTTGTCCGTAAGTTTGCCGCCGGTAATTCGGTGGCAGAATGCGCGGTGTTACTTAGGCCCCTTCCTGCCGCAGTCGCATCCGCCAACCGGTCAAGCCGTGGAGCGGAAGGTATATCAACCAGCTTATGTTTCCCCGAGGGAAACGGAGGTCAGCGAAAAATGAGCACGACAAATTCTGTCTACACCGCCTACCAAGGCAACACCTTTCTCTTCGGCGGCAACGCGCCCTATGTCGAAGAGATGTACGAAAACTACCTCGCCAACCCCGGCAGCGTGCCCGACACCTGGCGCGACTACTTTGACGCCTTGCAGCATGTGCCTGCCACCGACGGCAGCAACGCCAAGGACGTGCCGCACCTTCCGGTCATCAACGCCTTTGCTGAGCGTGCCAAGGCGGGCGGCACCAAAGTGGTGGTCGCCAGCGTGGATGCCGAAATGGGCCGCAAGCGCACCGCCGTGCAGCAGCTCATTGCCGCTTACCGCAACGTCGGCCAGCGATGGGCCGACCTCGACCCGCTCAAGCGTACAGAGCGTGCCAACATTCCTGACCTCGAACCCGCGTTCTACGGTTTTACCGACGCTGACCAGGAAACCGTGTTTGACACCAGCAACACGTTCTTCGGCAAAAACAGCATGTCGCTGCGTGAGCTGCTCAACGCCCTGCGCGAAACCTATTGCGGCACGCTGGGCGCCGAATACATGTACACCTCGGAGCAAGCCGAGAAGCGTTGGTGGCAGCAGAAGCTGGAGGCCATTCGCAGCAAACCCAATTTCAGTGCCGACAAAAAGAAAAGCATTCTGGAACGCCTGACGGCAGCCGAAGGCCTGGAACGCTACCTGCACACCAAATATGTGGGTCAAAAGCGCTTTTCGCTCGAGGGCGGCGAGAGCTTTATTGCCGCGATTGAAGAATTGATCCAATCAGCGGGCGCGCAAGGCGTGCAAGAAGTTGTGATCGGCATGGCGCACCGCGGACGCCTGAATGTGCTGGTCAACACCATGCGCAAGCTCCCGGCTGATCTTTTTGCCGAGTTTGACCATACCGCCCCCGAAGAGTTGCCCGCTGGCGACGTCAAATACCACCAGGGTTTCAGCTCGGACGTCAGCACCCCTGGCGGCCCGGTGCACCTGAGTTTGGCTTTTAACCCCTCGCACCTGGAAATCGTGAACCCGGTGGTCGAAGGCTCGGTGCGCGCCCGCATGGACCGCCGCGCTGACCCGCTGGGCAAGCAAGTGCTGCCGGTATTGGTGCATGGTGACTCGGCCTTTGGCGGCCAGGGCGTCAACCAGGAAACGCTGGCGCTGGCACAAACCCGTGGTTATTCCACCGGCGGCACGGTGCACATCATCATCAACAACCAGATCGGTTTCACCACGTCTGACCCGCGCGATATGCGCTCCAGCGTGTTTTGTACCGACATTGTCAAAATGGTCGAGGCGCCTGTGCTGCACGTCAACGGGGACGACCCTGAAGCGGTGGTGCTGGCCACGCAGTTGGCGCTCGAATACCGCATGACCTTCCGCAAGGACGTGGTGCTCGACATTGTGTGTTTCCGCAAACTCGGCCACAACGAGCAGGACACGCCGGCGCTCACCCAGCCGCTGATGTACAAAAAAATTGCGGCCCACCCTGGCACGCGCAAGTTGTTTGCCGACAAGCTGGCAACCCAAGGCCTGGGCGCCACGCTGGGCGACGACATGGCCAAGGCCTACCGTGCCGCGCTGGACGCCGGCAAAAACACGGCTGAGCCCGTGCTCACCAACTTCAAAACCAAGTTCACGGTGGACTGGGCTCCCTTCTTGGGCAAGAAGTGGACCGATGCCGGTGACACCGCCATCCCCTTGACCGAGTGGAAGCGCCTTTCCACCAAGATCACCACCATCCCTGAGTCGGTTTCGCCGCACCAGTTGGTGAAAAAGGTCTACGACGACCGCGCAGCCATGGGCCGGGGCGAGATTCCGGTGGACTGGGGCATGGGCGAACACATGGCTTTTGCCTCGCTGGTGGCCAGTGGCTACCCGGTTCGCCTGTCGGGCGAAGACTCCGGGCGTGGCACCTTCACCCACCGCCACGCGGTGATTCATGACCAAAAGCGCGAAAAGTGGGACACCGGCACTTACGTGGCCCTGCAAAATGTGGCCGAGAACCAGGCACCCTTCGTCGTCATCGACTCGATCTTGTCTGAAGAGGCGGTACTGGGATTTGAGTACGGCTACGCTTCCAATGACCCCAACACCATGGTGATCTGGGAAGCGCAATTCGGCGACTTTGCCAATGGCGCGCAAGTGGTGATCGACCAGTTCATTGCCTCGGGCGAAGTCAAGTGGGGCCGCGTGAACGGCCTGACCCTCATGCTGCCGCACGGCTACGAAGGCCAGGGCCCCGAGCACAGTTCAGCACGCCTGGAGCGCTTTATGCAATTGGCGGCAGACACCAACATGCAGATCGTGCAGCCGACCACGGCCAGCCAGATCTTCCACGTCTTGCGCCGCCAGATGGTGCGTGATCTGCGCAAGCCGCTGATCATCTTTACCCCCAAGTCCCTGCTGCGCAACAAAGACGCCACCTCTCCGGTGTCCGAGTTCACCAAGGGAAGCTTCCAGACCGTGATCCCCGAGAACAAGGCACTCAAGGCCGACAAGGTCAAGCGCGTTCTGGTGTGTTCGGGCAAGGTGTATTACGACCTGGTCAAAAAACGCGAAGAATCCGGTGCCGATGACGTGGCCATTCTTCGGGTGGAACAGCTCTATCCGTTCCCTCACAAGGCGTTTGCGGCCGAGCTCAAAAAGTACCCCAACGCCACCGATTTGGTGTGGACCCAAGACGAGCCCCAAAACCAGGGCGCATGGTTCTTTGTGCAGCACTACATCCACGAGAACATGCACACCGGTCAAAAGCTGGGTTACTCGGGCCGGGCCGCTTCAGCGTCTCCCGCCGTGGGCTACTCGCACCTGCACCAGGAGCAGCAAAAAGCGCTGGTTGAAGGTGCCTTTGGCAAGCTCAAGGGCTTCGTCCTGACCAAATAAGTCGCGCCTTTTTGCGCACCCACTAAAACTGAACACCTTCCGAAAGAACTGACATGGCCATCGTAGAAGTCAAAGTACCGCAGTTATCTGAATCCGTGGCAGAAGCCACCATGCTGCAATGGAAAAAGAAGATTGGCGACAGCGTGACCGCTGACGAAATCCTGATCGACATCGAAACCGACAAAGTGGTGCTCGAAGTACCTGCACCCTCCAGCGGCGTGTTGGTCGAAATTTTGGTCGCCGACGGTGGCACAGTTGCCGCCGAGCAGCTGATTGCCCGCATCGACACCGAAGCCACCGCAGGTGCTGCGGCCCCCGTGGCTGCTGCAGCCGCCGCTCCTGCTGCCAGCGCTGCCGCGCCGGTCGCCGCCCCTGCCGCAGTGTCGGGCAGCATGGCCGGAGTGGCCATGCCTGCGGCCGCCAAGCTGCTGGCCGACAACAGCCTGGCTGCCGGATCGGTGGCCGGTTCGGGCAAAGATGGCCGCGTCACCAAGGGCGACGTGTTGGCCGCAGTGGCCGCCCCCAAAGTGGCGGTCAGCAGCCCCATTCCCACCGGTGCGCCGGTGAGTGCACTGCCCCAGGTGGCCGCACCCGCGCCTGCGCTGGGTGACCGCCCCGAGCAACGCGTGCCCATGAGCCGCCTGCGCGCCCGTGTGGCCGAGCGTCTGCTGCAGTCGCAATCGACCAATGCCATCCTGACCACCTTCAATGAGATCAACATGGCCCCGGTCATGGAAATGCGCAAGAAGTTCCAGGACAAATTCGAGAAAGAGCATGGCATCAAGCTCGGTTTCATGAGCTTCTTTGTCAAGGCTGCCGTGCATGCGCTGAAAAAGTTTCCAGTGCTCAACGCCTCGGTGGATGGCAACGACATCGTGTACCACGGCTACTTTGACATCGGCATTGCCGTGGGTTCGCCCCGTGGCCTGGTGGTGCCGATTTTGCGCAATGCCGACCAGATGAGCTTTGCCGACATCGAGAAAAAGATTGCCGAATTCGGCGCCAAGGCGCGCGACGGCAAGCTGGGTATGGAAGACATGACCGGCGGCACCTTCTCGATCAGCAATGGCGGCACTTTTGGCTCCATGCTGTCCACGCCCATCATCAACCCGCCCCAGTCGGCGATTTTGGGCGTGCATGCCACCAAAGACCGCGCTGTGGTTGAAAACGGCCAGGTCGTGGTGCGCCCCATGAATTATTTCGCCATGTCTTACGACCACCGCATCATCGACGGCCGCGAAGCCGTGTTGGGCCTGGTGGCGATCAAAGAGGCGATGGAAGACCCTTCACGCCTGTTGTTTGACATCTGACCAGGAAGCCCACTATGAGCAAACAATTTGACGTCGTTGTCATTGGCGGCGGCCCTGGCGGCTATATCGCGGCCATTCGCGCAGCGCAACTCGGTTTTCAGGTCGCCTGTGTGGACGAGTGGAAAAACGCGGCGGGGGGGCCCGCCCTGGGCGGCACCTGCACCAACGTAGGTTGCATTCCTTCCAAGGCCTTGCTGCAGTCCAGCGAACACTTTGACCACGCCAACCACCATTTTGCGGAGCACGGTATCTCGGTGGGCAAGGTGCAGATGGACGTAGGCCAGATGCTGGCGCGCAAAGACCTGGTGGTCAAGCAAAACAATGACGGCATTCAGTACCTGTTCAAAAAGAACAAGGTCACTTTCTTCCACGGTCGGGGCGCATTTGTGGGCTCCACCGACGCCGGCCATACGGTGCAGGTGAGTGGCGCAACCGAAGAAACCCTGACCGCCAAACACGTCATTGTGGCCACCGGCTCCAACGCCCGCGCCTTGCCTGGCACGCCGTTTGACGAGGTCAACGTCCTGTCCAACGACGGCGCGCTGCGCGTGGGCGCGGTGCCTAAGAAGCTCGCACTCATTGGCTCGGGCGTGATCGGCCTGGAAATGGGGTCGGTCTGGCGCCGCCTGGGTGCCGATGTCACGATCTTGGAAGGCCTGCCCACATTCCTGGGTGCGGTCGACCAGCAAATTGCCAAAGAAGCCAAAAAAGCCTTTGACAAACAGGGCCTGAAAATTGAGCTCGGCGTGCAAGTCGGCGAGATCAAAGTCGGTAAAAAAGGTGTGTCCGTGGCCTATACCAACGCCAAGGGCGAAGCCCTGGTGTTGGACGCTGACAAGCTCATTGTCAGCATCGGCCGCGTGCCCAATACCAACGGCCTGAACGCCGCAGCCGTGGGCCTGGCGCTGGACGAGCGGGGTGCCATCGTAGTGGACGCCGATTGCAAAACCAACGTCTCCGGTATCTGGGCCGTGGGCGATGTGGTGCGTGGCCCCATGCTGGCGCACAAAGCCGAAGAAGAGGGCGTGGCGGTCGCGGAGCGGATTGCCGGCCAGCACGGACATGTCAACTTCAATACCGTGCCCTGGGTGATTTACACCAGCCCCGAAATCGCCTGGGTGGGTCGCACCGAACAACAGCTCAAGGCGGACGGCGTGGCATTCAAGGCCGGCACCTTTCCGTTTTTGGCCAACGGGCGCGCCCGTGCACTGGGCGATACCTCCGGCATGGTGAAGGTCTTGGCCGACGCCACGACCGACGAGATCTTGGGCGTGCACATCGTCGGCCCCCAGGCCAGCGAGTTGATTGCCGAGGCTGTGGTGGCCATGGAATTCCGCGCCAGCAGCGAAGACATTGCCCGCATCTGTCACGCCCATCCGTCGCTGTCTGAGGCGACCAAGGAAGCTGCGTTGGCCGTGGACAAACGCGCGCTGAACTTCTAAGCCTGCTGCCGCCTTGTTCCGGGCAGCTCGCATGACGCTTGCACTGCGCTTGACGCCATGTGCCTGATTGCCTGGAACTGGCAGCCCGGCGGCGCACTGCCGCTGCTGGTGCTGGCCAACCGCGACGAGTTTTATGCCCGCCCGGCGCTGGCGCTGCACCCCTGGCCTTGCGGTCGGGTGCTGGCCGGCCAAGACGCCCAGGCCGGTGGCACCTGGCTGGGCTTGGGACCGGGGCAGGTCGCAAGCCGGCAAGCCCGTTTCGCTGCCATCACCAACTTTCGCGAACCCTTGCTGGCCCGCAACGATGCCCCTACGCGGGGCACACTGGTGCCCGATTTTTTGCAATCAGACGCCAGTGCTGCAGATTTTTTGACTGGCTTACGGGGGCGCGCTGGCGCCTACAACCCCTTCAACCTTTTGCTGTTTGACGGTACGGCGCTGTTGGGGTTTGAGAGCCACAGTGGCCGCACCGTGGCCCTTGCGCCGGGTATTGGTGCCGTGTCCAACGCGGGATTCAACACGCCCTGGCCCAAGTTGCAGCGGCTCACCCAGTCCTTACGGACCCACGGCACAGCCTCCAACCCGGACGCAGACCCGGAGCCACTGCTGGCTTTGCTGGGCGACCGTGCGCAGGCGCCCGATGCTGATCTGCCTGCTACCGGCATTCCCCTGGCGCTTGAGCGTGCACTTTCACCTCTGTTTATCCAGACGTCTGACTACGGCACCCGCGCCAGCAGCCTGGTGCGGATGCACCGCGACCGCGCAGAGATCATTGAAAAAACCTTTGATGCTCGGGGTGCCACGGGCCAGCGCCGGCTGGCCTGGCCATTGCCTGCCACCGCCTGACGAAGCGTCAGTACCAATATTCGAGGTGGGGGAACGGGTTGCGTTCGGTGTAATCGCGGTAGTTGAAGTGCACGACAAAGGAGATGCGGCGGTCGTCCTTCTTTTTGATTGTGAAGGGGCGCACCACGTGCGGCATAAAACTGTCAAAGAGCACCATATTGCCCACCTTGTAGGAAATTTTTTCCCGCAATTTGTGGGACCGCGCTGAATACCCGTCTCGCCGGTAAAAGGCCTCCCACTCTTGGGCGAGCACCCGTTGCCGCCAGATGTCCAGGTCTCCTCCCCGGTCCTGGGTGTGCTGGGCGGTGCGTTTGATGGAAACAACACAGGAATAGGCCCGGGTCTTCTTCTCAAAGATGCTGGCCGGGTATTGCAACAGGCCTTCGGTGTCGGTGTGGATGTTGTACAGGTCCCAGGTGCGCAGCTGCAGGTTAAAACCGCCTATCTGAAAATACTTTTTGTCTCTGGGCACCACAGGCAGCGCGTCGGGTTTCAGCCCCGAGTGGCTCAGTATCAGTTGGCCGGCATCGGCAATGAGGGACGCTACCTCAGGGAATTCCTTGCGCAGGTACTTGTTATGTTTCTCGGCAAAGCGGTAATAGCTCTCGTTCAGGCCGGCCTCGATCATTCCGTAATAGGCCGCCATTTGGCCGTAGACGGGCTCCACGTCGGCCCCAAAAATGTCCAGATTTCCGAGAATTTTCTTTTCCCAGCGGGCACATACGTCTTCGCTCAGGTAGCCTTCCCGCACGATGTAGTCGTTGGTAAAAAGTTTTTTCATTCACGTTCTCCAGCAGGGTCCACGGGGATTGCAGGCAGCGACTTGCGTGCCTCAGCCCGGTGTACTATTCCTGCGCCGCCCGGGGGGCTGCGCGCCGATCTTCACACTCCTTTATCGCACACTCCATGTCCATTTCCAAGAAAAAACTGTTCGAACACCTGAGCCAAGAGGTCTATTGCCACTTGGGGGTATCGCCCGTCCACGGCATTGGTGTTTTTGCGATGCGCAACATCCCCAAGGACGTCAATCCCCTGCGCTCGCTCCTGAAGTTTGACGAAATCGCCTACACCCACAAAGAAATCAAGGCGCTGCCGCGCGGCGTACGCAAAGAAATCGACATGTTTTGCTATTACGACGACGACCATGTCTTCGTCCCCCAAATTGGGCTCAACGCCATGAACATGGCGGTCTACCTGAACCACTCCAAGACGCCCAACGTCGTTTACAAGAAGAATGGCCAGCTCATCACCCTGCGCGCCATCAAAAAAGGCGAAGAGCTCATGATGGACTACGACATCAATTTTGGCGCCGTCCACACCTTCAACTGACGCTGTGGCGCCCGTTTAGTTGCCGCGTGTCCGGTAAATCTGGTTCCATTCCGAGGGTTTGAAGTCGGTGTGCAAGGGCGAGGTGGGGTCCAGCGCCAAGGCGTGTTGCACATCGGTCATGGCCAGGCCGTAAATGGGCTCAAAGTCGGTCACAAACAGAGATTTGTAGCCGTAGTCGCCTACGGGGCCCAGGTTGTAGTACTTGTAGCCGTGCTTGGCGGTCCAGCGCGCGGCCAGCAGGCAGGCGTAAATCCCGGGCGAGCGGTTTTTGTAGTCGGTATTCCACTGGCAAAAGCTGCCATAAACCTGGTCGCGCTCAGGCAGGACCATCGACACATCAGTCAGCACCAGGTCGCCGTTGTCGGCATGCACCTGCAAAACCAGCACATCCAGATCGCGCACATAGTCAACAAAGCCCTCAACCTCTTTTGCGTGGATCTCATAGGCGTCAAAGTGTTCACTGCCCAGGGCAAACACCTGCTCGACCGTCATGTCCTTGCCGGCAATCAGCTGCTCGGTCACGCTGAAGTGTTTGTTGAGCTTGTCCAACTCCCTGAACTTGCGGGCCCGACGCTCGTCTTTCCAAAAATCTTCAGACCCGGCATGCACCAGACCGTACTTGTCGTTGATCGGAACACCGTAATTTCCCTCGGGCGGCAGCGCATAAACGATGAAGGGCTTTTGCGCCATGTCCAGCATTTCGGGAGTGACGTCAATATAGGGACACAGCGCGTCCCAGCGGCTGGTGTAGTACCCGGTTTCCTCATGAAAGCTTTCCACGCACAGGTTGTCGGCCGTCCAGCTTTGGTGCTGCAGGGTGTACACCGGAGTTTCGTTGGACGTGTGCGCCCAGCCCGCACTTGGGTGCGCTGCTGCGTCCAGGGGATGAAAGTCGCTGTTCATGCCCGTCCTTTCTTGGCAGTGCCGGCAGGTACCCGCGGTACCAGCGGCGCCAGGTCAAAGTAATACGAGTCAATGCCGTAATTGGCTCGCAAAAACTGTGGGTCGCTGGCGGCCAGCGCCTGCACTGTGTCGGTCATCTGCCGCAGGTGGCTGGATGCCTCGCTGGCAGGGTCGTGCAATTGGCTCTGGTACGTGGACATGAGGGGGCAGTCGGTATCAAAGAAAAACGCTTTGGACTTGGGGTTGAAGGCCAGCGGATACAGCTTGCAGCTAAACGGCTTGGACTCCCCCAGCGTGCAGCCCGCACTGCCGAGGTGCTCGCAATGGTTTTCTATGCAGACACTGCCCAGGCCTTTTTTTTCTTGCTGGGTCAGCGTGACCTCCAAGGGCGGAAACCCGGGGTCTACGTGACAGCAGCGTTGGCACTGCGCACAGTGGTCAAACAGCATCGACTACTCCAGCGTGTGCGCTGCGCATTGACGCACTGCAAAGCTTGTCGTTTGGGCGGGTATCCAACATAGAAATTCAGCTCAATAAAGATTCGCGAAACCGGGGCAAGTATCCATGATATTCAGTTTTTTGAAACGATTTAGTTGAATCCGTTATTTGAAGCGATGCAAGTGTTTTATTCGCATGCGCATTTGCCATTTTGGTTTTGAAAATAGGCAAAAAATTCCCCATTTGCCGCTTGCTATTAAATCGTCACTTGACAAACAATTTAGAAAAAAATAACGAATTTTCTGAATGTATGTCACGCTCAATCCCACTGAAATCCGCCACCGCGCTCATCACTTTTCCAAAGAGTTTGCCGATGCCCACTACGAGCTGGGTGAGGCCCAAAATTTCATTCGCGGCCTCTGCGATGTGTTTGGTTTTTCCAATAAACGCCTGGTGAGTTTTGAGCAGCGAGTTTGACGACCAACTTGAACGCTGCTACTTCAACAGTGCGACGCGCAGCCTGTTGCTGCATTGCGCGGAGCACTTTGATTGTGCGAAGCCGACACACACCCTCGCTGATAACGCTCAATAAAGATGCGGCGGCCGTGGGCTGCGATTTGCAGGTCAAACTGGCGCGGCGCAAGGGGGCGTAATGATGGATAACCACGCCAGCATTCCATCTGAACACAAAGAGGAGTTGATGGGAATTTCTAAGCTATCGTTCGCTACTGCCAAGCGCCGCGGCAAGCGCTCCATGTCGGCTTTCCCTGCGGCGGTGGCCGTGCGCTACGACCGGCGCAGCGCACGGCTATTGATTTCTTTGTCGTCGGGCGTTGAGTTGTCGTTCTCGCCCAAGCGGACGCAAGGGCTTGAGGCGATCAAGCCCGCCGACCTGATGGAGGTTCAAATTAGCGCGTCCGGCCTGGGTCTGCATTTCCCCAGGTTGGATGCGGACCTGTACGTCCCGGCGCTGTTGAGGGGTTTCTTGGGTTCGCAGCCCAAAAAGGCGGTGCAAACGGTGGCAGAGGACGAACCATGCAATACACCTTCAAACTGAGATGCCGGCTTTGCGCTGCAGATCAGAACCCACCGAGCTCTTGGATCGCATCGACTCACATCGGTGCGCCGATGCTTTGGTCTGTCTGGGGTAGGCCAGGCTTGATTGCGCTGGCCGGCACGAGGCGTGCAATGTCCGCCGCCCAATTGGTTAAACCGAACTGAGTTTGCTTTTCCCAACAAGTGGCTTGGTTTGCCCGGAATAGCCCACGCTAGAAGCTGAGCAGATTTGTCACAAATTTCGGGCTGCGTGATGCAATCTCAAAATTTCAACACCGTCGCCACGGACGCGGTAGATGGCGATGTAGTTTTTGTGGAGAACCAGCTCCCGGGTACCGGGGACGCGACCAGCCCGGCCCATGCCCGGATGGGTCTGGAGCGTGTTCACCGCGCCCTGCAACTCCAGCACAAAGCCAGCGGCGCGGGTCGGGGTGTCCTTGGCAATGTAGCCGGCGATCTCATCAAGAGACGCGAGTGCCGTTTTGGTCCACTTGATCGGCATGGGTCAAGCGCCGTATTTATCGAATACCGCTTTAACTTGCTCGTCGGTGGCAAATTCGCCCGCATCGGCTTCCCTGATGCCTTCGTGAATGTCGTGAATTTGCCAAGATTCACTCTGCACGTAGTGGGTTAGCGCATCAATCGCCAAGAAGGTTTTGGTCCGGGCAGTCGCCTTGGCCAGTGCTTCAATCTGGTTGTAAAGCGGCTCTGGCAGGCGGACATTGATCGTTCTGGCTGTCATCGCGTGGTACTCCTGTATGCGTATGTAATACAACACATTATTCGCTTTACAAGTTCAGCGGTCAAGGCGGCTTGAGCCGCCATTGGGTCCGTGTTGAGCTGAAACCTGCCCGCCCACCCAGCCGTCCCCCAAGTAGCTCGCGCCCGCCATCGGCTCAGGCCCAACGGGCACAATACGCCCCGCCATGTCCGTCTTAGAAAACTACCAAAAAGAGCTGCAAACGCGCGGCTTTCACAGCGATCCCGCGCAGTTGCGCGCGGTGGCTGCCCTGGACCGCTGCGCCACCCAGTGGGCCGCCTACAAAGGCAAGCGTTCCAATAAGCTCAAAAAACTGATCAACCACCCGTCGATTCCACGGGGTGTGTACCTGTATGGCGGGGTAGGGCGGGGCAAGAGCTTTTTGATGGATTGTTTTTTTGAAGCCGTGCCGTTGCAGCGCAAAACGCGCTTGCACTTTCACGAGTTCATGCGCGAGGTGCACCGCGAGCTGCACGACCTGCAAGGCACGGTCAACCCGTTGGACGTGCTCGGAAAGCGTATTTCCGAGCGCTACAAGCTGATTTGCTTTGACGAATTTCACGTGGCCGACATTACCGACGCCATGATCTTGCACCGCCTGCTGCAGGCCTTGTTTGACAACGGCGTGGGGTTTGTCACGACCTCCAACTTTCAGCCCGACGATCTGTACCCCGGCGGCATGCACCGCGACCGGGTGCTGCCAGCCATCGCTTTGCTGAACCAGGAGATGGAAGTCATCAACGTGGACAACGGCGTGGATTACCGCCGTCGCACCTTGGAGCGGCTGGACCTGTACCAAGTGCCCAATGGCCCGGCGGCCGACGCGGCCATGACCCAGGCCTTTGAAAGTCTGGCCGAATGTGCCGACGAAGGTCGCTTGTTGCAAATTGAATCTCGCCAGATCCGTACCCGCAGGCGCGCTGGCGGCTTGGTGTGGTTTGACTTCAAAGAGCTGTGTGGCGGCCCGCGCTCACAAAACGACTATTTGGAGATTGCCAGCCAGTTTCACACGGTGCTGCTGAGTGATGTGCCGCAGATGCAGGCCAACGGCAGCTCGGAGGCGCGGCGCTTTACCTGGCTGGTGGATGTATTGTACGACCGCCGCGTCAAACTGATTGTTTCCGCTGAAGTTGCGCCCGAGTTGCTGTACACCAGCGGCCCGCTGGCGCACGAGTTTCCCCGGACGGTATCGCGGCTCAATGAGATGCAGTCTGCCGAATTTTTGGCGCTGGATCGCCGCGATGTGGACACCCGCCTGACATGAAGACCCTGAGGTCAGGTGGGGCACGCATCTTTTTTGGGTGGGTATGCTTGGGTGCGGTGGGTCTTGCCCTTGCGCAAGAACAGCCCGCGGCGGTGCCGCCTGTCTCAGACTCAGACCCCCGCGCAGTCTTGAGCGCGGAGCGTGAGGCGCAAACCCTGCGCCTGGACCAGGCCGAGCGCGACTGCTATGCCCGGTTTTTGACCTCCAGCTGTTTGCGTGAAGTGGCGCGCAGCCGGCGCGCGATGCAGGCGGATATCAAACGCAAGGAAGCAGCGCTTGACGCGGCTGACCGCCAACAGCGCGCCCAGGACGCGCAGCGGCGCCTGCAGGAAAAGATGCAGGAGCAGACCCAGCGGCAAAACGACATCGACCCACGGGCGATTGAAGAGTCGCAACGCCAGAAACAGTCGGACCAAGAGATCAAGCAGCGAGAGCATGCCGCCAAGTCAGCGTCCGTTCCGGCCCCGGCAGCCAGCGGGGTGTCGGCCCCAAGCAGCGCCCCCAAACCTCCGTCGGTGCCACTGCCCAGCCCCATCAAGCTGCCGAGCCCGCCGAAGGCACCCAAGGCAGACCCCGGCCCCAGCGCGCCAGAGCGCGCCGCCAACCAGGCGGCGTTTGAAAAACGGCAGGCAGAGGCCCAGCGCCGCTTGGCCGATCGGGCGCAGGGCGCGGCATCCGCAGCATCGGCGGCCCGGTCTCTGCCGCTCCCGCCGCCACCGGTGGAACCGGTGAAGTGACGCTGTCGGCAGCCGTGGCGGCGGCGTTTGCGCCCGAGGGCCCCTTGGCCCGCGCCATGCCGGGGTTTCGCCCGCGCTCCGGTCAAACCGAAATGGCCCAGGCCGTTGCCCGCACCATTGACGAGGGCGGCGTGCTGGTGGTTGAGGCGGGCACAGGCGTGGGCAAGACGCTGGCCTATGTGGTGCCCGCATTGCTGGGCGGTGGAAAAGTGCTGTTTTCGACCGCCACCAAGGCCTTGCAAGAGCAGCTTTTTTTGCGGGATATTCCGCGGGTTTTGCAGACTTTTGGTTTTCCGGTGCGATTGGCGGTGCTCAAGGGGCGCAGCAGCTATTTGTGCACCCAGCGCCTTGAGGGGGCGCGCCAGACCACGCAAATCCTGAACGCCGCCGACCTGCGCTTGCTGGCCCGTGTGGAAGATTGGGCTCTGACCACTGTGCAGGGCGATATTGCCGAGGTGGCCGAACTCGATGAGCGCTCTGCGGTCATCCCGCTGGTCACTTCTACCCGCGACAACTGCCTGGGCGGCAGTTGCCCCCATATTCGGGGGTGTCACACCCAGTTGGCGCGGCAAGAGGCCATGCGTGCCGATTTGGTCGTGGTCAATCACCACCTGTTTTTTGCCGATCTGGGGGTGCGCGCCTCGGGGGTGGCCGAGCTGCTGCCCACGGTGACCACGGTGGTCTTTGACGAGGCGCACCAGCTCAATGACATTGGGGTTCATTTTTTTGCCCGCCAGTGGAGCACCGGCCAGGTGTTGTCTTTGGGCCGCGACTTGGCGGATCAGGCCCAAGGCCAGGCACGCGGTCTGGTCGACTGGTTGGGTCTGCAAGCCGACCTGCAGCAAAGTGCCGCGGCGATCAGGGCCTTGTTTGTCGGGCACGACTTGCAAACCCGAAGGCCTTGGCTGGCCGAAACGCCCGATGGGCTGGATCCTGCGCTGTGGCAAGCCGCAACGGCACGCTGTGCGCAGACCCTGGCGGCGGCCAGAGACGCAGTGCGCGCAGTCGACGAATTGGGCCCTGGATTTACCCTGCTGGCTGAGCGCTGCGATGCGCTGCTGCAAAACCTGCTGACCTTTGCGTCGGCACCGACCGGCGGGCAAGTGCGCTGGATGGAGGTGGGTCTCCATTTGCAGTTATCGCAGTCGCCGCTCACCATCGGCACGCCCATGCGGGCTTTGGTCCAGCCGGAGGCCGACCCCGGCACCCAGGCCAAGTCATGGGTATTTACGTCAGCGACGTTGGGGACTGATGAAAAATTAGCCTGGTTTGTGGATGCCTGCGGGCTTGAGGGCGCCCAGGTGTTGCGCGTCGCCAGCCCGTTTGACTACGCCGCCCAGGCGGCACTCTACGTACCGCTGCCCTTTCCCCGACCCCAGGACGCGCATCACAGCGCAGCAGTCGCCGCGCTGGTCGCCCAAGGAGCCAGCGCCTTGGGCGGCAGAACCATGGTGCTGACCACCACGGTGCGCGCCATGCGGGCCGTGGCAAACGGATTGCGTCAGCAATTCGAAGCGGCAGGTTTGCGCACCCACGTGCTGGTGCAGGGACAGGCACCCAAGCGCGAGTTGGTGGATCGATTTGTGGGCGCGACCAAGGACCCGTCGAACGAGCCCGAGGGCTGCGTGCTGGTGGCAACCGCGTCTTTTTGGGAGGGAATCGATATTGCGGGGGACGCTTTGCAGCTGTTGGTCATCGATAAGCTGCCTTTTGCACCGCCGGACGACCCCCTGGTCCAGGCCCGCGCCGAGGCCTTGGCGGTCGGTGGTGGCAATGCTTTCAAGAGCCTGCACCTGCCCCAAGCGGCAGTCGCCCTCAAGCAAGGTGCCGGTCGGCTGATCCGCAGCGAAACCGACCGGGGAATACTGGTGGTGTGTGATGTCCGACTGGCCCAGACCGGCTACGGAAAAACGCTGCTCAACGGCCTGCCTCCGATGCGCCGATTAGGCGACGGAGTCGCTTGGCTGGAGGCCTTGGCAGACCTCAGCGCAGCGCGCGATCTTCAGTCTTAAAACAGCTTCAGCCAGCCGCCGGTCTCGCCGGTGCCACCGCTGGCCAAAAATTTGGAGTCTGGGTAGGTGCTCTCGAGCACCCGCTTGGCGTCGTCGCGAAGTCGCTCCATGCCCAGCGCTTCATAGGACTTGTAAATCACAAACAAGGCCTCTTCCACCGCCGGTACGTTGCGGTAATCGGTGACGGCAGTTTGCGCGCGGTTGATGGCCGCGACGTAGGCGCCGCGCTTGAAGTAGTACTTGGCGACATGCACTTCATATTTGGCCAGCGACTGAACGATGTAGTTCATGCGCAGCAGCGCGTCAGGCGTGTAGCGTGAATCCGGAAACCGAAGCGTGAGTTCGCGGAAGGCCTCAAAAGACTCTTTGGACGCCTTTTGGTCGCGTTCAGCCAAGTCTTGGCCGGTGTAGCTGCCAAAAATGCCCAGGTTTTCGTTGAAATTGGCCATCCCTTTCAGGTACAGCGCATAGTCCAGGGCCGGGCTGGCCGGGTGCAGGCGCATAAAACGGTCCAGGGTGGCGACGGCCTGAAGCGGCTCACTCGCCTTCACGTGGGAATAGGCCTTGTCCAACTGCGCCTGCTGTGCCAGCGGCGTACCCGCGGCGCGGGCCTCCAGCTTTTCCAGCAGGGGGAGGGCTTTTTCCCACTGCCCATTGTTCATCTCGTCCTTTGCCTCGGCATAGAGCTGCGTCGGGGTCATGCCCGCCGTCTTGTCCAACGTCGCCGTTGAGCAGCCGACCATCAACGCAGCTGCCAACGGGAGCACGAGCGCGTAAACGACCGATAATTTGACTCTCAACATCATGAAATCTTTCTTGAACCAGGGCAAAACCATTATATCGACCGACCCCGTATTGGCCCCTGTCCAAGACGAATTCGACGAACCCGACGCGCTGGTGCCTGAGTCCGAGCTGCGCCAAGGCAGTGTCGCCGTAGCCCAGCATGGTGAGCGTCTGGACCGCGCGCTGACCCAACTGGCGCCCGAATTCTCCCGCAGCTATTTGCAGCAATTGGTGGAAGCGGGTGGCGTACAAGCCAATGGCAAAGTCATCACCAAGCAGTCGCACAAGGTCAAAGCGGGCGATGTGCTGCAGCTCGAACTGCGCCCGACACCCCAAAGTCAGGCCTTCAAACCCGAAGCCATGCCGCTGGACGTGGTCTACCAAGACGCGCATCTGATGGTGATCCACAAGCCTGCAGGTCTGGTGGTGCACCCCGCACCGGGTAACTGGAGTGGCACCTTGCTGAACGGCTTGCTCGCCTTGGACCCGCAAATTGCAGAGGTGCCCCGCGCCGGGATCGTGCACCGCCTGGACAAAGACACCAGCGGCCTGATGGTGGTGGCGCGTACCCGACTGACCATGGACGCCTTGGTGCAGGCCATCGCCGCGCGCACCGTCAGTCGCCAGTACCTGGCACTGGGCCACAAACCCTGGTCGGGCCTGGCCTGCGTGACCGTGCAGGCACCGATTGGCCGCGATCCGCGCAACCGCCTGCGCATGGCGGTGGTGGATTTGCTGAAAACCTCCGGAAAAACCGCCCAAACCGACATCCATTTTTTGGGCAATGCGCCAGACGCCTGCTTGGTGCGCTGTGTGTTGCATACCGGGCGCACCCACCAAATTCGGGTGCACATGGCGTCCCTGGGGCATCCGCTGGTGGCTGACACCGTGTACGGCGGCAGCCCCCTGTTGGGTCTGCAGCGCCAGGCTCTGCACGCCTTTCGGTTGGCTTTTAGCCACCCGGTGACGGGCGAGGCGCTGGCCTTTGAGGCGCCTCTGCCGCCCGATTTTCGGGATTTGCTGGCGGCGCTGGGGCTGGAGCTACAATCGGCCCCTACCGCAAAGGCTGCCTGAGGGCGCCTCTTCGCGGCCACTGGCGCAGTGGATAGCGCACTCCCCGTTGGGGGACATTCCATCCCGCCGCCCTGTCTCGTCAGATCTCGTCAGCGTTTGCCTTGGGGCAGACGCCTCGCCCGGAAAACCTTTGCATGATCAACACCGCCGAAGCTACGCGCGTCTTGGAGACTGCCCTGATATGCGCGCAACAGCCGCTGTCATTGCGGGACATGCGCACCTTGTTTCTGGAGGAGGTGGGCACCGACACCCTGAAAGGCATGCTTGCCGACCTGAGTGCGCAGTGGACCGGCCGTGGCGTGGAACTGGTGCAAGTGGCCAGTGGCTGGCGCTTTCAGAGCCGGGCCGAAATGCGGGAATTTTTGGACCGTTTACACCCCGAAAAACCCCCGCGCTACACCCGTGCCGCACTGGAAACCCTGGCCATCATTGCCTACCGCCAACCGGTGACCCGAGGCGACATGGAAGACATTCGGGGCGTAACCATCAATTCGCTGTTGATCAAGCAGCTGGAAGACCGTGGCTGGGTTGAGGTAATCGGCCACCGGGAAGCGCCGGGTCGGCCGGCACTGTTTGCCACCACGCGCCAGTTTTTGGACGACCTGGGTTTGCAATCCCTGGCCCAACTGCCCGCCCTGGACCCGGTGGGCGAGCGACTGGGCAGCGAGGGCGATGCCTTTGCCGAACTGGTGCAAGACGCCCCCGAACCCATCCTGACTTCTGAAGCGCCCCCGCCCGCCGAGGCGGAGTTGGACTTTGCCGATGCGACTGACCCAGACGCCGCGACTGCGCCCGCAAGTCCCACCCCCAACGACCCCGACGACTCCAACGACGATGCGTCGCCGACCGACATTACCGACTCCACTGACAGCCCTACGGCTCCCACCATTCCATGAACGACACCCCCACCACTGGCTCCGTGCCTGACTCTGAGGCATCTCAGGACGCCGCGCACGCGGCCACCAGCGCGGATGCCGCCGGCACGCCACACGCCTCAGTGACTGCAGAGGCCGCAGAGACCAGCCTGTTTGACCAGGTCGTGTCGGGGGAATTCGATGCCCAAGACGAGGTTCTGGAAGCCGTGCCGCACAAGCGCATCCTCACGCCGATGGCGGAGACGCCCAAGCTGCACAAAATTTTGGCCCAAGCCGGTATGGGTTCGCGCCTGGAGATGGAGCAACTCATCTTGGAGGGCCGCATTTCTGTCAACAACGAGCCCGCCCACGTGGGCCAGCGCATCCAGTTTGGCGACCAGATCAAGGTCAATGGCAAGCCGGTGCGCTTTCGGATTGACCCGCCGCCGCCTCGTGTCATTGCCTATCACAAGCCGGTGGGTGAGGTGGTCACCCATGACGACCCGCAAAACCGGCCTACGGTGTTCCGCCGCCTGCCCAAGTTGCACCAGGGCAAGTGGCAGTCGGTCGGGCGACTCGACCTCAATACCGAAGGCCTGCTGTTGTTCACCAGTTCGGGCGAACTGGCCAACAAACTGATGCATCCCCGCTTTGGCCTGGTGCGCGAATACGCGGTGCGGGTGTTGGGTTCGCTCAGCAAGGAAGAAAAGCAGATGCTGCTCGACGGCGTGCGCCTGGACGATGGCATCGCACAATTTGGTTCCATTGAGGCCGGTGGCGGGGAGGGCAGCAACTGCTGGTACCGCGTGACCATCTCGGAAGGGCGCAACCGTGAGGTGCGCCGAATGCTCGAAGCCGTGGGCCACGCGGTGAGCCGCCTGATCCGCATCCGATACGGCGCCATGTTGCTGCCGCGCGGGCTCAAGCGTGGGGCGTGGATGGAGCTTGATGAGACCGATATTGCCGCGCTGGAGCGTGCCGCAGGCACTGCCGGTGAGGGTAACGACGGTGTGGTGCGTGAACGCCCACCCGCCGCCGAGCGCCGCAACGACGCGCCCAAGGGCGGCGGCAACCGCCGTGGCAGTCCACCGGCGGGGCGTAGCGGCCAGCGTATGGCGCCAGATCGCAGCGGCGCCCCGCGCGGTGCGGGTCCGAGGCCCGCGGCCAAACCCGCCGGCGCATCGCCCCAGCCCGATCCGCTGAAAACCTCGGTCGGATACATCGGGGCTGACAGCCTCTCACGCCAGAGAAAACAAGAGGCCCAACGCCAACGCAGCGGCCCTGGTGGCCAACGTCGCACGGGGCGCAGCCGCTAGGGCGAAATGCTAAAATCGAGCGCTTTGCTACGCAGGGTGGCGAATAATTTAATACGAAGGTTGAAGTAACACTATGGCTATCGAACGCACACTATCCATCATCAAGCCCGACGCCGTGGCAAAAAACGTGATCGGTCAGATCTATGCCCGTTTTGAAGCGGCCGGCCTCAAAGTGGTTGCTGCCCGCATGGCCCATTTGTCGCGTGGCGAAGCCGAAGCGTTTTACGCGGTGCACAAAGCACGTCCTTTCTTCAAAGACCTGGTGGACTTCATGGTCTCCGGTCCTGTGATGATCCAGGCGCTGGAAGGTGAAAACGCCATCCTCACCCACCGCGACCTGATGGGCGCCACCGACCCCAAGAAAGCTGCCCCCGGCACCATTCGCGCTGATTTCGCTGACAGCATCGACGCCAACGCGGTCCATGGCTCCGACGCTGCTGAAACCGCTGCAGTGGAAATCGCTTTCTTTTTCGCTGGCATGAACGTTTATTCGCGTTAATTTGCACCATGACGGCCAACCTTCTCGACTATGACCTCGAGGGCTTGGCCCTTTTTTGCGAGCGTCTAGGCGAGAAGCGCTTCCGGGCGGTCCAGCTGTTTCGCTGGATTCACCAAAAGGGAGCGTCAGAATTTGACGCGATGACCGATCTGGCCAAGTCCTTGCGCGAAAAGCTCAAGGGCTGCGCCCAGGTTCAACCGTTGCGCGTCCTGTCCCAGCACGAATCTGCCGACGGCACCATCAAATGGCTGTTTGATGTGGGTGCGGGCGATGCCGTGGAGGCTGTTTTTATCCCCGAGTCCGACCGAGGCACGCTGTGTATTTCATCGCAGGCGGGTTGCGCGGTCGGTTGCCGGTTTTGCTCGACCGGCCACCAAGGCTTCAGTCGCAATTTGACGTCGGGTGAAATTGTCTCGCAGCTCTGGTTTGCTGAACATTTCCTGCGCCGCCACCTGGGTCGCGATGAACGCATCATCTCGAATGTGGTCATGATGGGCATGGGCGAGCCGCTGCAAAACTACGCCGAACTGGTCCCCGCCCTCAAGGTCATGCTGGACGACCACGCCTACGGCCTTTCGCGCCGCCGCGTCACCGTATCCACCTCGGGCATGGTACCCATGATGGACCGTCTGGGCCAGGACTGCCCGGTGGCGCTGGCGGTGTCCTTGCACGCCCCCAACGATGCCCTGCGTGAAAGCCTGGTGCCGCTGAACAAAAAATACCCGATTGCCGAACTCATGCAGGCTTGCGTGCGCTACCTAGACGTGGCGCCGCGCGACTTCATTACCTTCGAATACTGCATGTTGGACGGTGTCAACGACACCCCGGCGTTGGCCGCCGAGTTGGTGGAGCTCTTGCGCTCCTCCGGCGGCAATTTGCACTGGTGCAAGGTCAACCTCATTCCCTTCAACCCGTTTGCTGCCTCGGGCCTGACGCGGTCGTCCAACGCGCGGGTGCAGGCGTTTTCTGAGGTGCTCAGCCGCGCCGGCGTGGTGACCACAGTGCGCAAGACGCGTGGCGATGACATTGCCGCAGCCTGCGGTCAGTTGGCCGGTGACGTGCAAGACCGCACCGGTGTGGTGGTACGCATCCATAAGCAGCGCAGTGCGGAAAGCGCGGCTTTGGCCGGCGCAGTGCCCGGTGCTTTGGCGGCAGAGGTGCATTGAATGGCGGTACGGCTCGGCGCTCCCGCAGCACCGTCGCTTCATCGCGGCGCAGGGTGGGCTGCGCTGCGTTGCCTTTTTGCGGCAGCTGTGCTCAGTCTGGTGGCCTGTGCAGGCGGCCCTCAGCGGACCGATAAATCTGATTTGGTGACCGCGTCCGACGAGACAGACACCCGCAAAAGGGCGCGTATCCGTTTGGAGCTCGCGGTCAATTACTTCAGCGAAGGCAAGACCACGATTGCGCTGGATGAGCTCAAACAGTCCATTGCCGTCGATCCGGGCCTGTTTGAAGCGCACAACCTGCGCGGGCTGATCTACATGCGCCTGAATGAATTTTCCTTGGCCGATGACAGTTTTCGACAGGCGCTCCTCCTGAACCCCAAGGCCGCCACCGTGCAGCACAACTACGGTTTGCTTCTATGCCAGCAGGGTCGGATGGCGGCATCGGCCGATATGTTCAGTGCGGCTTTGGCCAATCCTGGCTACAACGAGCGTGCAAAAACCTGGATGATCCAAGGCCTGTGTCAGGCCAAGGCCGGGCAAGCCCAAGCCGCAGAGACCAGTCTGCTGAATGCCTACCAGCTGGACCCCGGCAATCCGGTCATCGCCTACAACTTGGGCGTTGGCTTGTACAAGCGGGGTGAATACCCCCAGGCGCAGCGCTACCTGGCGCGATTGAACAGTTCAGAGCTGGCCAATGCCGAGTCGCTTTGGTTAGGGGCCAAGACGGCCAAAGCGATGGGCGACTCGCAATCCTTGCGCGACCTGGGGCAGACCCTGGTGCAGCGCTTCCCCTCTTCCAAAGAGTCGCTCTGGCTGGAGCGGCGATCCTTCCATGAGTGAGTCAGAACTGAACCCCAGCTCCACTGTGCCGGTGTCCGCACCTACGGCCGGCGGGATGCTGCGTAACGCCCGAATCGCGGCGGGCCTGAGTCTGGACGACCTGGCCGCGCGGGTGAAAGTATCCGTTTCGCGCCTGCAGTCGCTCGAAGACGACCGTTTCGACGAGTGGACCGACAAAAATTTGGTGCGCGCCCTGGTGGCAAGCGTTTGCCGCCGTGTGCGGATCGATCCGGCCATTGTCTTGAGCCTGTTGCCCAAGGCCGAGAAATTGGTGTGGTCTTCCGTGGCCTCTGACTCGGCGGTCGGCTTTAAGGACCGGGGTGGCTTTAGTTTGCGCAGTCCACGCGGCCTGGCACGGTTGCCGCTGGCGCTGCTGGCTTTGGGCTTGGCTTTGGTGGCGCTGGCGATTTATGTGGGTCCTTGGCTTCAGGCGTCGTTCGACGGGGTCTTGGGTCGCCCATCACCGGTGGCTGCGCCGGCGGCGGCACCCGCGCCTGCCGATCCTGTCTTGCCTCCTGATGCCGGACCGACGGATACGCGGGTAGGTGCGGGTACGGCTGATTCACCGTCGGGCCTGCCCATGGCGTCGGGTGCGCTCACCGAGCCCGCGTCGGTTGCGCCCGCAAGCATGGCTGTGGCCGCTGCACCAAGCGCGCCCTTGTTGGTGTTCAAGGCCCGGGGCCTGACCTGGGTGGCGGTCACCGATGCCAAGGGCGTTTCGCTGCTGCGCAAAACCCTGGCGGCAGGAGAAACAGCCAGCACCAGTGGTGCTTTGCCCCTGTGGGTGGTGGTAGGCCGGGCGGACCTTACGGATGTGGAGGTCCGTGGACAAGCTCTAAAGCTGGAGCCTACGGCGCCAGAAAACGTTGCTAGATTCAAGGTGCAGTGATGTCAAATCCGACGCAATTCAATTCCAATGGTGTGGCCGCTCGCCAAGGCCTGCAGGCGCGCGTGGCCTGGGGCAGTAACGTGGTTACTTTGGGTGGCGGCGCACCGGTGCGCATACAGTCCATGACCAACACCGACACGGTGGACGCGGTGGGCACCGCCATCCAGGTGAAGGAGCTGGCGCTTGCGGGCTCGGAAATGGTTCGCATCACGGTCAACACGCCAGAAGCGGCGCAGGCCGTGCCCTACATTCGCGAGCAACTCGACCGCATGGGCGTTGCCGTTCCCCTGATTGGAGACTTCCATTTCAACGGCCATCGGCTGCTGACAGATTTCCCGGACTGCGCCCAGGCGCTGTCCAAGTACCGCATTAACCCCGGAAACGTGGGCAAAGGTGACAAAAAAGACCGGCAGTTCGGCCAAATGATCGAAGCCGCACTGCGCTGGGACAAACCGGTGCGCATTGGCGTGAACTGGGGCAGCCTGGACCAGGAGTTGCTGGCCCACCTGATGGACAGCAATGCCCAATTGGCCGCGCCGCTAGGCGTAAAACAGGTGATGTACCAGGCGCTGATCAGCTCTGCGGTGGGTTCGGCGGAGTTGGCCGAGTCCATGGGCATGCAGCCCAGCCAGATCATTATTTCCTGCAAGGTGAGCGGCGTTCAGGACCTGATTGCCGTTTACCGCGAGCTGGGTCGCACCACCCGCTACCCCCTGCATTTGGGCCTGACCGAAGCGGGCATGGGCACCAAAGGAACCGTTGCTTCCACCGCAGCGCTGTCCGTTTTGCTCCAAGAGGGCATTGGCGACACCATTCGCGTGTCGCTGACGCCAGCCCCCGGTGAGTCGCGCAACCAAGAGGTGGTGGTGGCTGCCGAGATCCTGCAGGCGCTGGGCCTGCGCGCTTTTGTGCCCAGCGTGACCGCCTGTCCCGGTTGCGGTCGTACCACCAGCACCACTTTTCAGGAGCTGACGCAGCAAATCGACAACTTTTTGCGCGACCAAATGCCGGTTTGGCGCGCACGCTACCCCGGTGTTGAAAATCTGAAGGTGGCTGTGATGGGTTGCATCGTCAACGGCCCGGGCGAGAGCAAGCATGCGGACATTGGCATCAGCTTGCCCGGAACCGGCGAAGCACCTGCGGCCCCTGTGTTTATTGACGGCGAGAAGCGCATGACCCTGCGCGGGGATGCCATTGCCACCGACTTTCAGGCGGTGGTCGAGAACTACATCCAACAACGTTTTGGCGCCGCGGCAACGCAGTCGCCCACCTGACCCCCTGTATGACCGAATCCAACGCGCCGCGCAAGGCGGAAAAACTCATGGCCGTCAAGGGTATGAACGACATATTGCCGCCCGAATCGGCGCGCTGGGAGGCACTCGAGGAGCGGGTGCGGGCGCTGATGCGCCGCTATGCCTACGAAAACATCCGCACCCCCATTGTCGAGCCGACCGCGCTCTTTGTGCGCGGTTTGGGTGAGGTGACCGACATTGTCGAAAAGGAGATGTATTCCTTTGAAGACCGTCTCAATGGCGAGCAGCTGACCCTGCGTCCGGAAAACACGGCCGGTGTGGTGCGAGCGGTGGTGGAGCACACCCTGTTGTACAACGGCGGCAAGCGCCTGTATTACTTTGGCCCCATGTTCCGCCACGAGCGACCCCAGCGCGGCCGCTACCGCCAGTTCCACCAGGTGGGTGCGGAGGCCTTGGGTTTTGGTGGCCCGGAGCTGGATGCAGAGCTCATCCTGATGGCCGATGCGCTCTGGAAAGAGCTGGGCATTGGCGGCGTTGAGCTGCAAATCAACAGCCTGGGTCAGCCCGCCGAGCGTAATTTGCACCGCGCTGCCCTGATTGCGCACTTTGAGGCCCATGCCGATGTGCTGGACCCTGAATCCCGTCGTCGCCTGCATCTGAACCCCTTGCGCCTGCTGGACAGCAAGAACCCGGATATGCAAGCGGTGATTGAGTCGGCACCCAAGCTCATGGACTTCTTGGGCGAGGCTTCCAAGGCACATTTGGCTGCGGTATTGGCAATTCTGGACGCGAATCAGGTTCCCTATTCCATGAACCCGCGGCTGGTGCGGGGAATGGACTACTACAACCTCACGGTGTTCGAGTTCGTGACCACGCAACTCGGTTCCCAAGGCACTATTTGTGGCGGTGGGCGGTACGATTACCTGGTCGAACAGATTGGTGGCAAGCCCACGCCGGCCGTCGGTTGGGCCATGGGCATCGAGCGTGTGCTGGAACTTCTGAAGGCCCAGGAGGATCGTCTGACCCTGCCGCAGCTGGATGCCTATGCGGTGGTGCCGGATGCCAGCGCCTTGCCCCAGGTGGCGGCCTGCCTGCAGCGCCTGCGCAGCGTCGGTGTTGCGGTACAGATGCACGCCAGTGGCGAAGCGGGCATGGCTAGCATGAAAAATCAATTCAAGCGCGCCGACGCCTCGGGCGCGCGTTACGCGCTGGTGTTTGGTCCGGACGAATTGGCCCAAGGCTGTGTGACCGTGAAGGCATTGCGTGACCCGACGGCGGCCCAGCGCACGCTGGCATTGGACCTTTGGCCCGATTGGGCCGGCAGCCTACAATCCGTCCCTTAAATAAAGACCCCCCATGGCAAACCAACTCGACCTCGAAGAACAAGAACAGCTCGACGAACTCAAACATTTTTGGAGCAAATACGGCAGCCTGATCAGTGGCGTGCTGATGGTGGTGCTGCTGGGCCTGGCCGGTTGGAACGGCTACCACTACTGGCAGCGCAGCCAGGCGGCGCAAGCGTCAGCCATGTTCGATGAGATGGCAAAGTCCTTGGCCAGTGCCGATGTGGCCAAAGCCGAGCGCACTTTCAATGACATGAAGGACCGTTATGCCAGCGCGACCTACACCCAACAGGCCGGACTGGCATTGGCCAAAATGGCTGCCGACGCAGGCAAAGCCGAGATTGCCAAATCCGCATTGCAATGGGTGTCTGAGAAAGCCCGCGACGATGGCTACGCTGCAGTCGCCCAATTGCGCCTGGCCAACCTCTATCTCGATGCCAAACAGTACCCCGAGGCGCTCAAAGCCCTGGATACGGTGAAAAGCGATGAATTTGCCGCCTTGGTGGCCGACCGTCGGGGAGACATTTTGTTGCTGCAAGGCCAGCGGGACGCCGCCAAGGCTGCCTATTTGAGCGCCTTCAAAGCCTTCGATGAGCGTTCCGAATACCGCCGCTTGGTGCGCGTGAAACTCAATGCCCTGGGTGTTGAGCCCGAGGCGCCCAAGCCGGCCGCGACAAACGCCGCGAACGGAGGGAATTGATGCGCCCAGCCCCACGTCTATTTGCTTCTGCACACGCACTGTTGGCGCTGGCCTTGGTGCTGGTGCTGCAGGCCTGCGCCAGCAGTGACAAGCCCAAACCGACAGCGCTGGAGGCCAGCCCCGTTCAGCTCAGTGTCAAGGAATTGTGGCGTGCCACGGTAGGGCCAACGGCGCTGCCGCTCGAAGTGCGGGTGGTCGGCACGCAGGTGCTTGTGGCCTCGACCGGAGGCGAGATCAGTGCATTTGAGGCGCGCAGTGGCAAACCCCTGTGGCGCGCCAGCGTGGGCGCACCCTTGAGCGCAGGCGTGGGCAGCGATGGCGAAACGGTGGCTTTGGCGACCCGTGAAAACCAGCTCATCGCGCTGCGCGAGGGCAAAGAGGTATGGCGGCAAAAGTTGCCATCCTTGACGCTGACCTCGCCCCTGGTGGCGGGCGCTCGGGTGTTTTTGTTGTCGGCGGACCGCACGGTTTCCGCGTTTGATGCCGCCACAGGGCGCAGGCTTTGGCTGCAGCAGCGTCCCGGCGATGCGCTGGTGCTGGGCCAGCCCGGTATTTTGATGGCGGTCGGCGACACCTTGGTGAGCACGCAGGGTGGCCGCTTGCTGGGCTTGAATCCCCAAAATGGCGCTGTCCGTTGGGATGCCCCTGTGGCGGTGGGTCGTGGAGTCAATGAAGTGGAGCGCCTGGTGGATTTGGTCTCCGGGACCAGCCGTCTGGGCAACAACCTGTGCCTGCGCGCATTCCAATCGGTGGTTGCCTGTGTGGACGCGCAGGCGGGTCGCACGCTCTGGACCAAGCCGGCTTCGGGTGCCAGTGGCATTGCCGGCGATGCCAACACGATTGTCGGCGCGGACAGCGACGGCAAGGTCATTGCATGGCGCCGTGGCGATGGTGAAAAGCTCTGGACCAGCGAGAAGCTGCGTTTTAGAGGACTCTCCGCGCCGGTTTTTGCGGGTCGCACCGTTGCGGTGGGCGATTTCGAAGGCTTTCTGCACTTTTTGTCACCCAAAGACGGGGCGCTGCTGGCCCGCGTGGCCAGTGATGGTTCGCCCATCGCTTTGGCACCTGTGTGGGTGGATGAAACTTTGGTCGCGGTCACACAGCGCGGCACGGTGATTGGGTTTCGGCCTGAATAATTAGGCAAAACACTCCATGAAACCTGTAATCGCCCTGGTCGGTAGACCCAATGTGGGCAAGTCGACGCTGTTCAATCGGCTAACAAAAACCCGTGACGCGATCGTTGCAGACTATGCGGGTCTGACCCGAGATCGCCATTACGGCAACGCCAAGCACGGCAAGCACGAGTACATCGTGGTGGACACCGGTGGCTTTGAACCAGATGCCTCCGACGGCATCTACAAGGAAATGGCCAAGCAAACGCGCCAGGCGGTCGCCGAGGCCGATGTGGTGCTGTTTGTGGTGGATGCGCGCGGTGGCGTGTCGGCCCAAGACCATGAGATCGCCAAGTACCTGCGCCGCCTGGGAAAGTCGGCGATTGTGGTGGCCAACAAGGCCGAGGGCATGACCGATGGCGTGCAGTTCACGGAATTTTTTGAGCTGGGCCTGGGTGCCGTCATTCCGATCAGCGCCGCCCACGGCCAGGGTATTCGCCCCCTGATTGACCAGGTTTTGGAGCCACTCGCGGTGGCGATGGCGCAAGCCGAGGAAGAAAGCGACCCCACCACCATCAAACTGGCGGTGGCAGGGCGTCCCAACGTCGGCAAGTCCACCTTGATCAACACCTGGCTGGGCGAAGAACGTCTGGTGGCATTTGACATGCCGGGCACCACGCGCGATGCGATTGCAGTGCCTTTTGAGCGCGGTGGCCAAAAGTTTGAGCTGATTGATACCGCTGGCCTGCGCCGCAAGGGCAAGGTTTTTGAAGCGATTGAGAAGTTTTCGGTCGTCAAGACGCTCCAGGCGATTGAGTCTGCCAACGTGGTGTTGCTCCTGATCGACGCGATTCAAGGTGTTACCGATCAAGATGCCCACATCGCCGGTTACATCCTCGAATCAGGCCGTGCGGTGGTGGTGGCGGTCAACAAGTGGGACGCCGTGGACGAATACCAGCGCGAGCTGGTCAAGCGCTCACTGGAAACCCGCCTCGGTTTCCTGAAATTTGCAGCCCTGCATTTGATCTCTGCGACCAAGCGCCAGGGTCTGGGGCCGGTCTGGGACTCCATTGCCCAGGCCCATCGCTCAGCCAACCGCAAGATGCCCACGCCGGTGTTGACACGCCTGTTGCTCGAGGCCGTGCAATTTCAGACGCCCAAGAAAACCGGCATGTACCGACCCAAGTTGCGTTATGCGCACCAGGGGGGCATGAACCCGCCCATCATCATCGTTCACGGCAACTCGCTGGAGCAGGTCACTGACTCCTACAAGCGATTTCTGGAAGGGCGTTTTCGCAAGGAATTTGACTTGGTGGGCACGCCCCTGCTGATTCAGATGAAGTCGTCCAGCAACCCGTATTCCGACAAGGAATAGCGCCCCACAGGGCCGCTTCTGTTGGGTTGCAAATAGCCTTGCTACGGGTGGAATAAGCAGGCGATGTGGTATCGTCCCAACCCTAACTTTCCAACACGGAGAATATCGTGAATAACAAAAGCCAACTCCTCCAAGACCCCTTTTTGAATGCCCTGCGCCGCGAGCACATTCCGGTGTCGGTCTACCTTGTCAACGGCATCAAGCTACAGGGCCAGATTGAATCTTTTGACCAGTATGTGGTGTTGCTGCGCAATACCGTGACCCAAATGGTCTACAAGCATGCCATTTCCACCATCGTTCCCGGCCGCGCCGTCAACTTCGCGGCGGGTTCCGGCGCGGATGAGGCAGCTCCTGCCGCCTAAAGCTTCGTTCGTGCGAGGTTGCCCGCGCGCATCCACGTCCTACACCGCTCTCATTTGAATCCGACCGACCGACCTGCGGCTGCACGAACCATTTTGGTGGGTGTGGATTTGGGGCTGCCGCATTTTGACGGTGAGCTTGAAGAACTGGGATTGTTGGCCCGAACCGCTGGGCTCGACCCTGTGGCCCGGATTACCTGCAAACGTCGCGCACCCGATGCCGCACTGTTTGTCGGTACCGGTAAAGCCGATGAGATCAAACTATTGGCGGCCCAACATGGGGCGGAAGAAATTCTTTTTGACCAAAGTCTGAGTCCCGGTCAGCAGCGCAATCTCGAACGTCGCCTTGAGTTGCCGGTGAACGACCGTACTTTTCTGATTCTGGAGATATTTGCGCAACGCGCCCGCAGCCATGAAGGCAAATTGCAGGTGGAGCTCGCCCGTTTGCAGTACCTGAGCACCCGCTTGGTACGGCGGTGGTCGCACCTGGAGCGTCAACGCGGGGGCATCGGAACGCGTGGTGGCCCGGGCGAGACCCAGATTGAGCTCGATCGGCGCATGATTTCAACCACCATCAAGCGCACCAAAGAGCAGTTGCAAAAAGTCAAGCGCCAGCACCAGACGCAGCGCAAGCAGCGCGACAGGCGTGGTGCCTTCAATATCTCGCTCATTGGCTACACCAACGCCGGCAAATCCACCTTGTTCAATGCACTGGTCAAGGCGCGCGCCTACGCCGCCGACCAGCTCTTTGCCACGCTGGACACCACCACCCGCCAGCTGTACCTGGGCGAGGCGCAGCGTTCTGTGTCCCTGTCGGACACCGTGGGCTTTATCCGTGACTTGCCGCACGGGCTGATTGATGCCTTTCAGGCAACCTTGCAGGAGGCTATCGACGCCGATTTGCTGGTGCACGTGGTGGATGCGTCCAACCCGGACCATGCCTTGCAGATTCGCCAGGTGCAGCACGTGCTGAAGGAAATCGGGGCGCAGGACATTCCCCAGTTGCTGGTGTTCAACAAAATCGACGCCATGGCAGCCGAGAACCTCCCGCTGCAGGCGCAAGACCTTTTTGAAATCGACGGTGTGCAAACGCCCCGTCTTTTTGTGAGCGCCCGTGCGGGGACCGGTATTGCCGGTTTGCGGGGCGCCTTGGCGGCGATCGTGTCACGCGATCGTGCCGCCGACAGTGCGGATCCCCCTGCAGCCGATGAGGCTGAAACGTAATTGTGGACAATCGGATTCGTTGTGCGAAGGCTATGACCATGAAATTTTCAATTCCAACTTTTAATCTGGGCGGCTTGGCCGGGCGTTTGGGTGGCATGTTCAATCTGAACGACAGCCGCTGGGGCCGTGCCGATGAGACCAAGCCCGAGGAGGGTGGGGGTGCCAAACCGCAGGCTGCACCTGAACCCAAAGACGAACCCCACGTGGCTGACGATCGGCCGCGTCCGTCGTCGCGCCCGGGTGCGCAGTCCGGTCCGCCCGATTTGGATGAGTTGTGGCGCGATTTCAACCGCAAGCTGAACGGTTGGATGGGTGGCGGTAAAAAGCCGCCTGGCGATTCGGGGCGCGGTCCTGGTGGTTTCATTCCTGATTTCAAAGGGGCGGGCATTGGCGGGGGGGTGATTCTGGCGGTGGTGTTTTTGGTCTGGCTGGGCACTGGTTTCTTTATCGTCCAAGAGGGCCAGCAAGCCGTGATTACCCAATTTGGTCGTTATAAAACCACGGTCAATGCGGGCTTCAATTGGCGCTTTCCGTACCCGATTCAGCGCCATGAGTTGGTGTTTGTGACGCAAATACGGTCGGTCGATGTGGGTCGCGACAACGTGTTGAAGGCCACGGGCCTGCGCGAGTCGGCCATGTTGACCCAAGATGAAAACATTCTCGATATCAAGTTTGCGGTGCAGTACCGGTTGAGCGATGCCCGCGCGTTTTTGTTTGAGAGCAAAAACCCGACCGACGCCGTAGTGCAGGCAGCCGAGACTTCGGTGCGTGAGGTGCTGGGCAAAATGAACATGGACGCTGCGCTGTCCGAGGACCGGGACCAGATCGGACCCAAGGTCCGCGCGATGATGCAAGAAATCCTGGACCGCTACAAAGTAGGCGTTGAAGTGGTCGGTATCAACTTGCAGCAAGGGGGCGTGCGGCCGCCTGAGCAGGTACAGGCATCTTTTGACGACGTGCTCAAGGCTGGCCAGGAGCGCGAGCGCACCAAAAATGAGGCGCAGGCCTATGCCAACGACGTGATACCGCGCGCGGTGGGTTCGGCTTCGCGCCTCAAGGAAGAGGCAGACGCTTACAAGGCCCGCGTTGTGGCGCAGGCCCAGGGTGACGCACAGCGCTTTCGCTCGGTGTACAACGAGTACCAAAAGGCGCCTCAGGTCACCCGTGACCGCATGTACCTCGACGCCATGCAGCAGATCTACACCAACGTGACCAAAGTGCTGGTTGATTCGCGTCAGGGTGCGACCTTGCTTAATTTGCCACTCGAGAAAATTTTGCAGATGAGCGCCAATGGTGAGCCCATGGTGGTTGGCAGCCCGCCAGCCGCCCCTGCGCCAGCGCCCGCCGCACCCGCTGCAGCGCCCAATGCCGACCCCCGCAGTCGCGATGCGACCCGCACCCGCGAACGTGACGTGCGCTAGGAGAACCCCATGAACCGTATTGGATTGCTGATTTCTTCGCTGCTGGTGCTTTTGGCACTGGCCAGTTCCACCTTGTTTGTGGTGGACCAACGCCAGTTTGGCGTGGTCTATGCACTCGGCCAGATCAAGGAAGTGATTACCGAGCCCGGCCTGAACTGGAAGCTGCCCCCGCCGTTTCAAAACGTCTCCTATATCGACAAGCGTTTGCTGACGCTGGACAGCACGGATGCCGAACCGATGCTGACAGCTGAAAAACAGCGCGTGGTGATTGATTGGTATGTGCGCTGGCGTATTTCGGAGCCCTCGGACTACATCCGAAATGTCGGCTTGAACGAAGGCGCCGGTGCCAGCCAGCTGAACCGGGTGGTGAGAAATGCTTTCCAGGAAGCCATCAATAAACGCACCGTCAAAGAGTTGCTTTCCCTGAAACGCGAGGCCCTGATGGCCGATGTCAAGACCGAGGTGTTGGCAAAAGTACGCGGTGCCAAGCCGTGGGGCGTGGATGTTGTGGACGTGCGCATCACCCGCGTTGACTACGTGGAGGCAATCACCGAGTCGGTTTACCGGCGCATGGAGGCGGAACGCAAGCGGGTCGCCAATGAGCTGCGTTCGACCGGCGCGGCCGAAGGCGAAAAAATTCGTGCCGATGCCGATCGTCAGCGTGAGGTGACGATCGCCAACGCTTACCGCGATGCGCAAAAAATCAAGGGCGAGGGTGACGCCGAAGCTGCCCGCATTTACGCCGACGCCTTTAACCGGGACCCGCAATTTGCCCAGTTCTACCGCAGCCTTGAGGCCTACAAAAGCAGTTTCGCCAACAAGAGCGATGTCATGCTGGTGGACCCCTCGTCCAGCGAGTTTTTCAAGATATTCCGGGGCGGCGGTTCAGCCGTGGGCGGCGCCAAGAAATAAGCGCTGTGGAAGCGGCCTGATTTCTCGGGTCGTATCGCGATTACCGGCCTGCAGGCCGGTAAAATCGCAGTTTTAACAAAGTGTCTCCAATCCATGTCCGCTTGGGTCCTTCCGGATCATATTGCCGATGTGCTGCCCTCCGAGGCGCGCCATATCGAAGAAATCCGACGTAATTTGCTGGACATGGCACGCTGCTATGGCTACGAATTGGTCATGCCGCCGCTGCTCGAGCACCTGGAGTCGCTGCTCACGGGCACCGGCGAGGCGCTGGATCTCCAAACCTTCAAGCTGGTTGACCAGATTTCCGGTCGCATGATGGGTTTGCGTGCGGACAGCACGCCCCAAGTGGCCCGCATCGACGCCCATTTGCTCAACCGCGCCGGGGTTACGCGCCTGTGCTACTGCGGCCCCGTGTTGCATACCCGTCCCGCGGCACCTCACGCCACCCGAGAACCGCTGCAATTGGGGGCGGAAATTTATGGCCATGCGGGGTTGGAAGCCGATTTGGAGATTTTGGAGCTTGCGCTCGACAGCCTGCGCGCGGCGCACGTCGATGTCTTGGCGGTAGATTTGGCCGACGTGCGGATCGTCAACGCCTTGTTGGCCGCGACCCAACTCTCGCCCCAGCAAACGGCCGAGGTGCATGCCGCGCTGGCCAGCAAAGACGTCAGCGCGTTGGCCCTGTTGACCGCGCAGGCGCCAGCTGCCATTGCGTCCGCGCTTCAACAGCTCCCGCTTTTGTATGGTGATGCCTCCATTCTCGAAGAGGCGCGGCGCGCGCTGCCGGCCTTGCCCGAGATCCACGCGGCGCTCGACCAGCTCCAGTGGCTGGCGGGACATATTGAGGGCGCCAGCGTGTCTTTTGATCTGGCCGATTTGCGCGGCTACGCCTACTACAGCGGTGCGCGCTTTGCCGTTTATGCCGCGGGTGCGCCAGACGCACTGCTTCGCGGCGGGCGTTATGACGCCGACGGCTCGGTGTTCGGGCGCAAGCGTCCTGCGGTGGGATTTAGCTTGGACATCAAGGCCCTGGTGGCTGCGGTGCGCGCGCCAGCGCTGCGCGCGGCCATTCGCGCGCCCTGGGGTGAAGACCGCGCCTTGCGCGATGCGATCGTGCGGCTGCGCGCGGGCGGTGAGACGGTGGTCTGTGTTTTGCCCGGCCACGAAAGTGAAGTCGATGAATTTCAATGTGATCGAGAACTGGTGCAGCGTGATGCTGCCTGGTGCGTCATGGCTCTGTGAAGAAGTAACTGAATGAATTCAAATACCGGTAGAAACGTCGTCGTCGTCGGAACCCAGTGGGGTGACGAGGGCAAGGGTAAGTTGGTTGACTGGCTCACCGAGAGCGCCCAAGGCGTGGTGCGTTTTCAGGGTGGCCATAACGCGGGCCACACGCTGGTGATCAACGGCGTAAAAACCGCCTTGCACCTGATTCCCAGCGGCATCATGCGCCCAGGCGTGAAGTGCTACATCGGCAACGGTGTGGTGTTGTCAGCCGCCAAGCTGTTTGAAGAGATTGAAGGCCTGGAAAAGGTCGGTGTAGAACTGCGCTCGCGCCTGCGCATCAGTGAGGCCTGCCCGCTGATACTGCCTTTCCACGCGGCCTTGGATGTGGCGCGCGAAGCGGCCCGCGAAAAGGGCGGCAACATCAAGATCGGTACGACCGGGCGCGGCATTGGCCCGGCCTATGAAGACAAGATCGCCCGACGTGCCTTGCGCGTCCAGGACCTCAAATTCCCGGAGCGTTTTGCTACCAAGTTGCGCGAGCTGCTGGACTTGCATAACCATGTGCTGACCAGTTATTTGGGTTCGGCCGCCTTTGATTTTGGCCCAACCCTTGCGCCCTACATGGCCGACGGCAAAGTGCTGTTTGAGCCGGTCTATGCCGAGGCGATGCGCCATGCTGAGTTGCTCAAGCCCATGATGGCCGATGTGTCGCGCGAGCTCAATGACGCCCACCATGCTGGCGCCAATTTGTTGTTTGAAGGCGCACAAGGCACCTTGTTGGACGTGGACCACGGCACCTACCCGTTTGTGACCTCCAGCAATTGCGTGGCCGGCAATGCGTCTGCCGGCGCGGGCGTGGGACCGGGCATGCTGCATTACATCCTGGGCATCACAAAGGCCTATTGCACCCGCGTAGGCAGCGGACCTTTCCCGACCGAACTGGACTGGGAAAAGCCAGGTACACCGGGCTACCACATGAGCACCGTAGGCGCCGAAAAAGGCGTGACCACCGGGCGCTCACGCCGTTGTGGATGGTTTGACGCCGCGTTACTCAAGCGCTCTGCCCAGGTTAACGGGCTGAGTGGCCTGTGCATCACCAAACTCGACGTGCTCGATGGCCTGAGCGAACTGTTGCTGTGCACCGGCTATGAGCTTGATGGCGAGACCACGGACATCCTGCCGATGGGCGCTGACGACATTGCCCGCTGCAAACCGATGTATGAGTCCATGCCCGGTTGGAGCGGCAGCACGGTCGGCGTCACCGTTTACGAAGACCTGCCCGAGGCAGCGCGTCGCTACCTTGAGCGCATCGCGCAAGTCACCGGGGTTCCCATTCACATGGTGTCGACCAGCCCTGACCGCGACCACACCATCATGATGCGCCATCCTTATTTGGCCGCTTGATCTGCCTACACACCGAGGAGTATTTATGCTTACTGAAGACGGCAAACACCTGTATGTCAGCTACGACGAATACCACAACCTGATCGAGAAACTGGCGATCAAGGTGTTTCAGTCCGGGTGGGAATTCGACACCATTTTGTGTCTGGCGCGGGGCGGCATGCGTCCAGGAGACATTTTGTCCCGGGTGTTTGACAAGCCACTGGCCATCATGTCGACCAGTTCTTACCGATCTGACGCGGGTACCGTCCAAGGCAATCTGGATATCGCCCGCTTCATCACCACGCCCAAGGGCGAAATTGCCGGCAAAGTGTTGTTGGTCGATGATCTGGCCGATTCGGGTCACACCTTGAACGCGGTGATGCACCAGTTGCGAACCAATTACAAGCCGATCACCGAGCTGCGCAGCGCGGTGATCTGGACCAAGGCCCTGTCCACTTTTACCCCCGACTACTCGGTGGAATATCTGGCGACCAACCCTTGGATTCACCAGCCTTTCGAGAGCTACGATGCCATGCGGCCCCAGCAATTGATTGAAAAGTGGAGCGTTTGAAGGCATCCAGGCCATGAGCGCGTTAAGCACCACGCTGATTCATCACCCTTACGAAGCCCCAGCAGGCTTTGCGGGGCCGCAGCACGCGGTGCACAAAGCGTCTACGGTTTTTTTCCCCACGGTGGCAGCCATGCGAAGCCGCGAGTGGAAAGACAAGACCGCGTACACCTACGGCTTGCACGGCACACCCACCACCTACGCGCTGGAAGAGCGGCTCTGCACCCTAGAGGGCGGCGCGCAGTGCGTGTTGGTTCCGAGTGGCCTGGCCGCCGTGGCCCTGGTGGCGCTCGCGGTGCTAAAAACCGGCGACGAGCTGTTGATTCCCGACAACGCCTACGGCCCCAATAAAACGCTGGCCGAAGGCGAGTTGAAATCCTGGGGCATCAGCCACCGTTACTACAACGCCATGGACCCGCACGACTTGGCAGCCAAGCTCTCGCCCGCCACACGCATGGTCTGGGTGGAAGCGGCGGGCTCGGTGACATTGGAGTTTCCTGATCTTGCGGCGCTGGTGCGTATCTGCAAGCAGCACGGCGCGCTGGTCGCGCTGGACAATACCTGGGGCGCAGGCATAGCCTTCAAGGCCTTTGACCTGGATCCCAACGCGCCTGAGCCCTTGTCCGTGGATATCTCGGCGCACGCACTCACCAAGTACCCCAGCGGCGGTGGCGATGTGCTGATGGGCAGTGTCATAACCCGTAACCCCGCGCTGCACCTGCAAATCAAGCTTTGCCATATGCGTCTGGGCTTGGCGGTGGGTGCCAATGACGCGGAACTGGTGCTGCGCTCGCTGCCCAGCATTGCTTTGCGCTACCGTGCCCATGACGAAGCCACGCGCGCCTTGGCCGTGTGGTGCCAGACGCAGAGCGCCTTTGTGCAGGTGTTGCATCCGGCCTTGCCCGATTCGCCCGGGCATGCATTTTGGAAAACGCTGTGCGACCGGCCCGATGGCGGGGCGGCGTGCCTGTTCAGCGTCGTGTTTGCGCCGCATTTTTCGCAAGACCAGGTTGACAGATTTTGTGATGCGCTGCAGCTGTTCCGTCTTGGCTACAGCTGGGCCGGCCCAGTGAGTCTGGTGGTGCCCTACACCTTGCGTTCCATGCGCACCGTCTGGCCGACAGAAATCGCCCAGGGAACCGTGGTGCGGTTTTCGGTCGGACTCGAGGCGGTGTCTGACCTGCAGGCCGACATTGCGCAGGCGCTGCGGGCTATGGTTTAGCCCACAGGCGTTCTCCAGTCGCCTCCAGGTGCGTCAGGTACACCCGCACCTCAAATTCCAGTTGGTGGTAGTTGGGCTCCATGTGGGCGCATAGCTTGTAAAACGGCTTGTCGTGCGCGCGTTCGCGCAAATGCGCCAGTTCATGCACCACGATCATGCGCAAGAACTCGGGCGGCGCGTCCTTGAACAGGCTGGCAATGCGGATCTCGTGTTTGGTTTTCAGACGCGAGCCCTGCACCCGCGAGATCGTGGTGTGCGTGCCCAGCGCGTTTTGCACCACGTGCAGCTTGCTGTCAAAGGCCACCTTGCTCAGGGGCTCAGCACCGCGCAAAAAGCTGTTTTTGGCATCTTGCACATAGTCGTAAAGGGCGCGGTCGGTGCGCAGTCCGTGGCCCTCGGGGTATTTGTCGGTTAGCCACTGCCCCACGCGGCCCTGGTCGAGCAGAGCCTGTACCTGCGCGCGTGTCGATACCGGGTAAGCCTGCAGGTAGGGCAGGGGCTTCACGCCTCGCGCCGCAGGGCCGGAAACAAAATGACATCCCGGATGCTGGCACTGTCGGTCAATAACATCATCAGCCGGTCGATGCCGATACCGCAGCCGCCCGTGGGGGGCATGCCGTATTCGAGTGCGCGAACAAAGTCGTGGTCGTAGTACATTGCCTCGTCATCGCCGTTTTCCTTGGCCGCCACCTGGGCGTGAAAGCGGGCCGCCTGGTCCTGCGCGTCGTTCAGCTCGCTAAATCCGTTGCCAAACTCGCGGCCGGTAATGTAGAGCTCAAAACGCTCGGTGACGCCAGGCTTGGTGTCGCTCGCACGCGCCAGCGGTGAAATCTCGATCGGGTGTTCGCAAATGAAGGTGGGCTGCCAGAGCTTGTCTTCTACGGTTTCTTCGAAGTACAGCACTTGCAAGCTGGCCAGGCTGCGGGTGGACAGGTGGTGCTTGGCCTCAGTCATGCCCAGTTTGCGCACGGCGTTGGTCAGCCACTCGGCGTTGAAAACGTGGTCGCCCGCATCGGTGTATTTTTGAATAGCCTCGATGATGGTCAGGCGTTCAAAGGGTTGGGCCAGGTCGACCGGTTTGCCGCCATAGCTCATTTGCAGACTCCCCGTTGCCTTGACGGCCGCATCGCGCACCAGGTTTTCGGTGAAGGTCATCAGATCCTGGTAATTCCAGTACGCCGCATAGAACTCCATCATGGTGAACTCGGGGTTGTGTCGCACCGAAATACCTTCGTTGCGGAAGTTGCGGTTGATCTCGAAAACCCGGTCAAAGCCGCCCACGATCAGGCGCTTCAAGTACAACTCGGGCGCGATCCGCAAAAACATCTGCTGGTCCAGCGCATTGTGGTGGGTGGTAAACGGCTTGGCATTGGCGCCGCCCGGAATCGGGTGGAGCATGGGTGTTTCCACCTCCAGAAAATCGTGCTGCACCATAAATTCGCGGATGCCACTGACCGCCTTGCTGCGCGCCACAAAACGCTTTCTCGAGGCCTCATCCGTCATCAGGTCGATGTAGCGCTGGCGGTATTTGACCTCTTGGTCGGCAATGCCGTGGAACTTGTCTGGCATGGGCCGGAGGCTCTTGGTCAGCAGGCGCACGCGGGTGGCGTGAATGGACAGCTCGCCGGTCTTGGTCTTGAACATGGTTCCTTCGGCGGTCACGATGTCGCCCAAGTCCCAGTGTTTGAAGTCTTCATACAACTCCAAACCCACGTCTTCGCCCTTGACGTAGACCTGAATCCGTCCGCCACTGGGCCCAAACGAGGCATCTTGCAAGGTGCAAAAACTGGCCTTGCCCATCACGCGCTTGAGCATCATGCGCCCTGCCACGCAGGCTGTCGCGCCCAACTCCGCGAGGGCGGTGGCATCGTGCTGTTCGTACGATGCAAACAGTTCGGCGGCTTTGTCGCGGGGCGAAAAATCATTGGGGAAAGCGACGCCCAGACCATCCGCTTGTCGTTGACGCAGCACCTTGAGTTTTTCCCGCCGCTCGTGGATCAGCTGGTTTTCGTCGGGCAGGGCGGTGGAGGGAGAGTGGGCTTCGGACATGGACAGTTTTGTTCGGGGGTTCAAATGGCGCGGGTGGGTCTGCAGTGGCGCAGGCACCTGGGGCGTAACCCGCCATTCTAAGAGGGTGGCTCGGGCTATGATGCCGCCTCCTGCGGGCTAGCGTCTGGTCACCTGGCCCCGCGCACTGTTACCAAACATTCAAATTTACCGATGCTCTACCAAGTCATTTCCCTGGTGCTCGATGTTGCCGTAGGTTTGGTGTGCGGCGTGTGCCTCTTGCGCCTTTACATGCAGCAGCAGCGTATTCCCATGTCGGCCCGCGCAGGGAACCCGATCGGCCCCTTTATCTTCGCAATGACCGACTGGGTGGTCATGCCACTTCGACGCGTCTTGCCCAAACTCGCGGCGCTTGATGTGGCAAGCCTGGTCGCTGCCTTGCTGCTGCAACTGGCGCAATATGGGGTCTTGTGGCTACTGCAGGGTGCCGCGCAGAGCGTGGCTCTGGTGGCGACGCTTGCCGTGTTTGGCTTGCTGCGGGTGGCGATCTCCGGTCTGACCGGCCTGGTGATGATTTACGCCTTGCTGTCTTGGGTGCAGGCGCGTTCCCCCGTGTCGGACTTGTTGGATCGGTTGGTGACGCCACTGCTGTCACCCATCCGGAAACACCTGCCCCTGATGGGCGGCGTCGATTTGTCGCCGCTGGCGCTCCTGTTGCTGTTGCAGGTGCTGGCCATGCTTATCGGTGGCCTTCAAAGCATGGCCCTGATGGCCGTGGCCTGAGGCCTAAAGTACCGCGTCGGTCGGCTGCCGTTGCAGCATGGCCAGGGTTTCGGCCACGGTTTTGCGCAATTCGCGCCGATCGCAAATAAAGTCGACGGCGCCCTTGGTTTGCAGAAACTCAGCGCGCTGAAAGCCCTCGGGCAAGGTTACCCGCACGGTTGATTCGATCACACGGGGGCCCGCAAATCCGATCAGAGCCTTCGGTTCGGCAATCACCACGTCGCCCAAAAACGCAAAGCCCGCACTGACGCCACCCATGGTGGGATCGGTGAGAACGCTGATGTACGGCAGACCTTTTTTGGCGAGGCGGGTGAGGGCTGCATTGGTTTTTGCCATTTGCATCAGGCTCAGCAAGCCTTCCTGCATACGCGCGCCGCCGGTAGCGGTAAAACACAAAAACGGCACTTTTTGTTCCATGGCGGCTTCCACACCGCGTACAAACCGCTCGCCCACCACCGAGCCCATGCTGCCGCCCATGAATTCAAATTCAAAACAGGCCGCTACCAGGGCAATGCCATGGACCGAGCCGCCCATCACGATCAGCGCATCGGTCTCACCGGTGTTCTCCAAGGCTTCTTTGAGACGCTCCGGGTATCTGCGGCTGTCTTTGAACTTGAGCGCGTCGACCGGCAGGACTTCTTGGCCAATCTCGAACCGACCTTCGTTATCGAGAAAGGTGTTCAGGCGTGCGCGAGCGCCAATCCGGTGGTGGTGACTGCAGGTGGGGCAAACGTTCTGGTTTTGCTCCAGATCGGATTTATAAAGCACCGTTTCGCAACTTGGGCACTTGATCCACAAGCCCTCAGGCACCGAACGGCGGTCCGCCGGGTCGGTTTGCTGAATTTTTGGGGGGAGTAGTTTTTCAAGCCAGCTCATAGGGTACCTCTGGGTTCTAAAGTGGGTTTGAAGAAAATCGGGATGCAGCGTATCGTATTACGCATCCATCGCCACGCGGACGCCGTGCAAGAAGGACTGTGCCGTGGCTGCAACTTCCGACCGGGGCGCATGCTCGATGAGCTGGATGATTTTGCTGCCAATGACCACCGCATCGGCCACCTCGGCGATGATCTTAGCGGTGGCGCCATCCCGAATTCCAAAGCCTACGCCCACCGGCGTCTGAATGTGCGCCCGGATGCGCGGCAGCATGGCGGCGACCGCATCCGTGTCCAGCGTTCCCGCGCCGGTGACCCCTTTTAGCGAGACGTAGTACACATAACCCGACGCCACGCGCGCCACCTGCGCCATCCGCTCATCCGTGCTGGTAGGCGCCAGCAGAAAAATCAGGTCCATGTCGTGCGCACGCAAATCGGCGGCAAACGCCTCGCACTCCTCGGGTGGGTAGTCGACGATCAAGACCCCGTCCACGCCAGCCAGTGACGCATCGTGCACAAACGCACTGGAGACGCCACTGACGGCGTGTTTTTGGTCGTAGCGCTCCACCGGGTTGGCGTACCCCATCAGAACCACCGGCGTTTGCTGGTTGGTCTGGCGGAACTCGCGCACCATGGCCAGTACCTGGCTCAGGCCGATGCCAAATGAAAGTGCCAGGTCACCGGCCTTTTGGATCACGGGTCCATCGGCGCTCGGGTCAGAAAATGGCACACCGAGCTCGATCACATCGGCGCCGCCGGCGACCATCGCATGCATCAACTCCGGTGTGACATCGGCGTAGGGGAAACCGGCCGTAACAAACGGGATCAATGCCTTGCGGCCTTGGCTTTTAAGCGTGGCAAATGTTGCGTCAATGCGGCTCATGCTGGAATCCCCGCCTTAACAATCGTGATGGGCTGCTCGCCGCCCTTGACACCCTGGCCCTGGCAGCTGGGACGGCAGTAGAAGTCGCCGTTGCTCAGGTCCGCCACGGTGCCGATGTCTTTGTCACCCCGGCCCGACAGATTAACCAAAATAGATTGGTCTGTGCGCATGGTTTTGGCCAGTTTCATGGCGTAGGCCACGGCATGGCTGGATTCCAGCGCGGGGATGATGCCTTCGGTACGGCAAAGGTAATGGAAAGCGGCCAGCGCCTCTTTGTCGGTAATGCCCACATATTGGGCACGGCCAATGTCGCTCAGGAAAGCGTGCTCCGGGCCCACGCCAGGGTAGTCCAGTCCGGCGCTGATGCTGTGCGTTTCCGTCACCTGGCCATTGTCGTCCTGCAGCACGTAGGTGCGATTTCCGTGCAACACGCCGGCGCTGCCGCGTTGGATGGATGCCGAATGTTTGCCGCTGTCCAGGCCTTCGCCGGCAGCTTCCACACCAATCAGTTGGGTGTTCTCGAACGGAATGTAGGGGTGAAAAATGCCCATGGCGTTACTGCCCCCGCCCACGCAGGCGATGACCGCGTCTGGTTGGGTGTTGGCGGCGTGCTGCTTGGCCAATATGTCAGGCATCTGGGCGATGCACTCGGTGCCGATGATGCTCTGAAAGTCGCGCACCATCATGGGATAAGGGTGCGGACCGGCCACGGTGCCGATGATGTAGAAAGTGTTGTCCACATTTGCCACCCAGTCGCGCATCGCCTCGTTCAGCGCATCTTTCAGGGTGCGGCTGCCACTCGTGACGGGCACCACTGTGGCGCCCAATAGCTTCATGCGGTAGACGTTCGGGCTTTGGCGTTTTACGTCCTCGCTGCCCATGTAGACCACGCACTCCAGTCCGTAGCGGGCACAAATTGTGGCCGTGGCCACGCCGTGCTGGCCGGCGCCTGTTTCGGCGATCACACGGGGTTTGCCCATGCGTTTGGCGAGCATGGCTTGGCCGATGGTGTTATTGATCTTATGGGCACCGGTGTGGTTCAGGTCTTCGCGCTTGAGGTAAATCTGCGCTCCGCCCATTTCCCGGCTCATACGGTCCGCGTGGTAAATCGGCGAGGGGCGGCCGACAAAGTGCGCCAGTTCCGATTTGAATTCGGCCACAAATGCCGGGTCGTGCTGGTACTTGGCGTAAGCGTCCTTGAGTTCGTTGATCGCATGCGTCAGCGTTTCAGACACAAAACTGCCGCCGTACTTGCCGAAGTGACCGCCAAGGTCGGGTTGTTGGTAGGAAAACATGGTGTTAGGACAATCCTGCAAGGTGTTCGTCCGCCGCGCGTACCGCAGCGACAAACTGGTTGATTTTCTGGGCGTCTTTGATGCCCTTGAGAGTCGTTCCGCCGGGCCCGTCGGCTTCGATGCCCGAACTCACGTCCACAGACAGCGATTTACCGCGCGGGCGCAGTTGTGCAATGCCGTCGGCCACGTTTGCAGCAGTGAGTCCACCACTCAAGACGAGGTGAGCGTTGACGCTTGGAGGAAGAAGTGACCAATTAAATACCTTGCCGCCACCGCCAAATCCGTCAACGTGGGCGTCGAGCAGAATGGCCTGGGCCTGAAAGTGAATGTCCGAATATTTTACGAGGTCGAAGCTTGTCGCACCCGATCCGAGGGGAATCCGCGCTGCGCGCAGGTAGGGCCGGCGGCCCGCGAGGTCTTGGCATGCCTGCGCGTTCTCGTCACCGTGAAACTGGACGGTCGCGTTAGGTACCAGAGCGCAGGCAGCCTCGACCTCGGCCGCGCTGGGGTTCACAAACAGCAGTACGGGCGCAACGAACGGCGGCAAGCGGCGGGCCAGTTCGCCCGCCCGGGCGGCGCTCACAGCACGTGGGCTGGCCGCATAGAGCACAAAGCCGACGGCATCGACGCCAGCCTCCACGGAGGCGTCCACGTCTTGCTCGCGCGTCATTCCACACAATTTGATGCGGGTGCGAATGGTGGGTGCAGAACAAAGGCTCATGGCAGCCAATCATACGCAGGTGTTCGCTCAGGAATGCCCCAGTGGGCCGGATAGCGCGGCCCCAGAAAGTACAGGCCCGAAGGCGAAAAGGTAGGCGCTGCCGCATCGCGGTCTCGCGCCATCAGTACCTCCTGCATCCAGGACGCTGGCCGCCGTCCCTGGCCTATTTGCAGCAGACAGCCCATGATGTTTCGAATCATGTGGTGCAAAAACGCGTTGGCTTCAAATTCAAACCGCCAATAGGCACCTCGCTGCGCAATGGAAATCTCATGAAGTCGCTTGATTGGCGTTTGTGCCTGGCACTGTGAGGCGCGAAAAGAGCTGAAGTCATGCTCGCCAAGCAGGTGCTGCGCCGCCTGCGTCATGGCATCCCCGTCCAAGGGATAAAAAGTCCAACCCACCCGACCCGCCTCAACGGTAGGACGTACCTCCGACTGCCGCAGTACGTAGGCATAGCGGCGCGAAGTTGCACTGGCACGGCAATGGAAACTCTGTGGCACCTCAAGCGCCCATTCCACCGCAATGTCTTTGGGAAGGTTGGCGTTGGTTCCGCGGACCCACGCATGGGCATCACGCGCGATGTCGGTATCAAAGTGCACCACCTGCATCAGGGCGTGCACTCCGGCATCGGTCCGTCCGGCGCACAAAGTCGAGACCCGCTGCCCAGTGAACTGGCCCAATGCTGCTTCGAGCCGGTCTTGGACCGTGCGACCCGAAGCCTGACTCTGCCAGCCTTGGTACGCCTGGCCGCTGTAGCTGACTCCTAGTGCGATGCGCACCGGTTGCCTCTGCGTGTACTACCGGCCTGCAGGCGGCTCATCCTGCCTTGGTGAGCAGCGCCTTGGCGCGTTCGCGCAACAGATCGCTCTCGCCGGCAATGACTTCTTCCAACAGCGCGCGCGCACCTTCTTTTTCGCCAATTTCCAGAAATTGCTCGGCCAAGGCCAGGGTGGCACCCAGTCGGTCGGTGCTGACTGTCGCGCTCGCTGGTGCTCGGGGCGACTCATGGTGCAGTGGTGTGAGGTCCAGGCTCAGTTCGTCGCTGGCTTGCGAGTTTGCTTGCGCCGGCGTACTTGCGTTTGGAGCTGCCGCCGTCCCTTTCGACAAGGCCTCCATGGCCTCGGCGTCGAGGTTGAGCACGGAGGGGTGGGCGTCCGCTGCTGAGGGTTCGCCAGCCTGGGTTGGTGCAAGCCCGGGTGTCGCATAGAGAGGGTTCGATGGCCACAGCGACCGTCCCATTTCCTGTACCTGAGACCAGTCTGGACCGCTGCCGTGCACCAGCGTCTTCACGTTTTGAGCCATCGACTCGAAGCTGTCGGCATCCCCCCGCTTGGCGAAGATTCCCAGAAGCTTGAGGTGGATCGCCACCCGAGTCGGGTCTTGCTGGAGTCCTTCCTTGAGGATTTCTTCCGCAGGCACATCTTTGCCATAAGCCAAGTACACCTCGGCTTCGGCCACCGGATCCAATTCTTGGGCGATTTCGAGCTGGCTGTCCTGGAACAGCGTGGAGTTGAGTGTCGCTGTACCAACTTCGGTGGTGTCCACCCTGGCACCGCCGCCCTTTTCGAAAGAGGTATTTGCCGTGGAGCCCCAAGGCTCTTTGCCGACATTGCTGCCGGATCCAGCGTGCTGCGACTGCTTCCTGCGGCGCCAGCCCATTCCGAGCAGCAGGCCCAAAAGACCCAACACCAAGCCACTGACCGCCGGATTTTGCGTTGCAACTTCCAACAGATCGCCGGAGTTCGGCGCGGGCGCAATCGGCGGGTTCGATGCCACTTTGAGGCCGGGGCCGTTGACCGGAGTCGAGGCTGGGTTCGTTGGCGCAGCGCTCTCCGCTGCTTTGGGGGCGCTAGCCGCAGCGGTTGTGGGAGCGGCCGGTGCGGCGGCTACTTCGGGTTTTGAGGCGACTTTGGCGAGCTGGTTCAGCTCTTCAATATTTTTGGCGAGCTCCTTGGCGCGCTCAGTCGCCTCGGTTTTGGCCCGTTGCTGGGCCAATTGCTCCATATTTGCTTTTTCTTCCACCGAGCCCTTGGACAGCTTGAGGCTGTCGCCCGGCAGGGGTTTCGGCGCGCTGGGAGGCGTAGGCTTTGCAACGGCGCTGGCAGCATCTGCTTTGGGTGCCGGAGTCGGGCTTGTGCTCGTTTTTGGGGCGGGTGCCGTGGCGGCCGTACTGGCCAGTCCACGCCGCATGGACTGGAATTCCTGGTTTTGGCCGTCAATGAGCTGTCGCGCCTCGGCTTGCGGCGTTTTTTTGACGACGGCTTCATCGGGCACCAACAGCTCGGAATTTGCCAACAACCAATTGACGTTACCGCTGGTGAACGCCGACGGGTTGGTGTTGAGCAACGCGACCAGCATTTGTTCCACTGAAACGCCTGCGGGTGCCAAAGAATAGGCAATTTTCCCAGCCGTGTCCCCGCGGCGCACCCGAACGGTTTTTCGCTCAGACGCCGAACCGCTCGAAGGGCTGACGAGGCGGGCGGTGGTGTCTGCAGACTTGGCCGATTGCGTTGAGGCCGCTGGCGCCGGCGTCGGGTTCGCTGCTTGCGGCACTGGGGCCGATGCGGGCAGGGCTGGGGGCGCACTGTGTGCCTGGGTCTCTGGAGCCGGCGCGGGCTGTGGGGAGGGCGATGCGGCTTCCTGGGACTTTGGCGGGTCCAGGAGCATCGTGTAAGTGCGCACAATACGACCCGAGGCCCAGTTCAGTTCCACCACAATATCAACAAAGGGCTCGTTGAGCGGTCGGCTGTTCGCCATCTTGAGGTACCAGCTTCCGCTGGTACGCCGCTGCAGGGTGATCTGGGTTCCGTTGAGTGCCGGATTGAACTCAAGCCCCATGCCCGCAAACGCGCTGGGCGCGGCCAGCGTTGGTTTGAGGGACTTGGCATCTTCGTCGCTGATGTCCGCCAGATCAATTTCCGCCACCAGACTCTGTCCCAGAGCGGATTGAAGCTGAACTTTGCCCATGGAAAGGGCATGCGCACCGCCGGCGCCCATCGCAATCAGGGCGGCAGCTAGCGGCGCAGCGGATGCGCGCCAAAAATCATTATGTGAGCTCAATTCTGGATCCACCCTTCCTCTTTATACCTGGCTTGCGAGTACCAAAGCGCCAATTATCGGCGACAAGCCTTGCCAAATCATCCGACAAATTGCGCATTTGCTTGGTTTGTTACCATTTTTTAATTTGGTTTGGGGCTTGCGCCCGGCAAGTCAGGCTGCGCAATGGCTTGGTCCCCCAAGTTCTTTAGGCCGCCAGCAGAATCCGCAACATACGGCGCAAAGGTTCAGCAGCGCCCCAGAGCAATTGGTCGCCAATGGTGAACGCGCCCACAAACTCCGGCCCCATGGCTAATTTACGTACCCGACCGACCGGAATGGTCATGGTTCCGGTGACGGCCACTGGCGTCAGGTCGCGCACCGTCGCCTCACGGTTGTTGGGCACCAGCTTGACCCATGGGTTGTCGGCGGCAATCATTGCCTCGATGTCAGCGACGGGCACATTCTTCTTCAGTTTGAACGTCAGCGCCTGGCTGTGGCAGCGCATGGCACCCACGCGGACGCAAAAACCATCGACCGGGGTCTCTGGCGAACCAAAATCCGGGCCTTGGCCCAGAATTTTATTGGTCTCAGCCATGCCTTTCCATTCTTCCTTGGACATGCCGTTACCCAAGTCCTTGTCGATCCAGGGGATCAACGAACCACCCAGAGGCGCGCCAAAATTGGCCATTTCGGCCGGGCTCAAGCTGCGTTGCTTGGCCACAACCATGCGGTCGATGTCCAAGATGGAGCTTTTGGGATCGTCCAGCAGGGCTTTGACTTCGGCGTGCAGCGTGCCATATTGGGTGAGCAACTCGCGCATGTGCTGCGCACCGCCTCCCGAGGCGGCCTGGTAGGTTTGCGTGCTCATCCACTCGACCAGACCTGCCTTGTATAGCGCGCCCACACCCATGAGCATGCAGCTCACGGTGCAATTTCCACCGATCCAGTTTTTGCCGCCTGCCTTGAGCGCCGTTTGAATGACAGGCAAATTCACCGGGTCCAAGATGATGACCGCGTCTTTTTCCATGCGCAAAGTGCTTGCGGCGTCAATCCAGTGGCCGTTCCAGCCGGATGCGCGCAATTTGGGGAAGACCGCGGTGGTGTAGTCGCCGCCTTGGGCGCTGATGATGATGTCGCAGCGCTTGAGCGCGTCAATGTTGAAAGCGTCTTGCAGCGTGGTTTCGTTTTTGGCCAAGGCGGGCGCTTTGCCGCCAGAGTTCGACGTCGAGAAAAACAGGGGCTCAATCAGGTCGAAGTCGCCTTCGGTCTGCATGCGGTCCATCAATACCGAACCGACCATTCCACGCCAGCCGACCAAACCTACTAACTTGCTCATTTCAACGCCCTTTCTTTGTAAAACATGCCCAGACCTGGCTGTTTGCCCGGCTCGTCTGGCCGGGGGGGCACACGACGAACCGAGCTGGATCAGCCCTTAATGGTCGTGGTTTTGGTGGTGAATGCACGCGCACCGCCATCGGCCGCAGAGGCCAAAGCGCTGTTCAGAATGAACGGGTGGGTGTCAAACATGGGGGCGATTATATCGGGGCCAGCTGAGCTCTGGCTTACGGCCTAAAAATGGGACTGCGCGTCATTTCGAACGTAAGCCCACGGCTACAAACAAGCCTGCAAAGGCGCAAGCCGCGGCGCTTGGGGAGGGCGCTTTCGTGATCTTGAAGCCGACCCGCCCCTGCTCAAGTAAAGCCCTGCAGTGCCGATACCTTGCGTAGAACCATATTTCTAATTAAGAGGGATTGCGGCATGATTATCGAGCGCATTGAATTGCAAAGAATACGGACCGATGAATACATTTCCATCCTGAGCTCTTTGGATGTCGGCGAATGTATTTTCTCAGATGACTTCAAAAAAGCGCAAAGTCTTCGCTCCCTGGCCTACTACCTGAAAAAGACCCGGAATCTGGAGCGCAGCTTTATGTTCCGCAAGATGGATCAGGGCTGGCGGCTGATCCGTGTTTCATGAGGGAAAACTTAGACCAAATACGACAGGGAGGTGCGCGGTGTTTGGGCGCCTGAACCCACATAGTCAAATCGCATGCTTGCGGGTTGGGGCAGTGTCTGCCAAGCGTCCGAGAGCGTCCTTGCCAGCGAAAGTACCTCCTCAAGGGCGTGCGCATCATGGTGGCGATTTGCGTGCCAGAGGCGGGCCGCCATGTAAGCGTAGAGCTCCGCCAAGTCGCCGCCAAGTGTGCTTTGGTTGTTTTCAGTCAGGGCCAACTGAAGCCCTTTGAGGATTTTTTGGGCCCTTGTCACGGCGCGGACCTTGAGTTCTGCTGCCTGGTTGGCTTGGTGGCCTTGGGCTGTTGATATGGAGGTGCACAAGGCTTCAAACAGCACTTGAATCATTTTCAACTTGCTGCCAGACAGCAAGTCCGAGTCGCGTTCGATCGACTCAAACAACTCGATGTGGCGCGGTAATCTGGACATGGAAATTGCCTTGGGAGGAGTTCTACACCGCCAGCATGCCTTAAAACTGTCGCGGCGTTCGGTGTAACGCGTGCAAAAAGTGCAAAGACCGCAAATCCCGCAAAGGGTGCAAAGCGCGCAAACTTTGCTCAAGTTCCCATTCAGTTCCGATATGGTCGCGGTGCGGCAAATATTTGCCCAAATTCCTTTCAGAAGGACGCCCAATGAACACCATTAATAACCTCGACAGCCTGCGCGCAATGTCTGGCCTGCGCGAAGCCAGTGCCAAAGTGACACAGGCATCCGAACGCCTGAGCACCGGATTGCGTATCAACCGGTCATCGGACGATGTGGGGGGTATGGCGGTAGCCAATGGACTGAAGACCCAGATTGCCTCTTACAACAAGGTACTGGACAACGTGACTTCAGGCAGCACGGTTGCGCAGTTGATCGATACGTCCCTGTCCCAAATTGTCGACATCCTGGGCTACATGCGCGTGGCAGCTGTTGCGTCGGAGAGTGACACTTTGAGCACGGCTGAACGCACGGCTTACCAAGACGAAATGGACGCCTACGTTACGTCCATTGACACGATCGCCTCCAACTCCACATGGAACGGCACGTCTTTAATGTCCTCCGCCTCGACAATGGCGATCCAGACGGGGGTTAATTCAGGCGATAGCACCACCTTGACTTTGGATGAAATTACTTCTTCAGAGCTCGCGGTCGATAGTCTGAGCACCGCTTCAACGACCACGGCGGCCAGCGCTGTCGACTACATCGATACGGCGCTGGATACGGTATACACCTACCAAGCCTATATCGGGTCGATGGTCAATGTGATGGACTCGCAGTACAACGTCGCAACCAACGCGATCACCAACTATTCCGCGGCTTACGGGTCGATCATGAATACGGACTACGCCGCGGAGTCGGCCAGCCTTGCCTCGGCGCAAATCCAACGCGACGGTGCAACGGCCATGTTGGTCCAAGGCAATGGACTGAATCGTTCCCTGGTGGACTATCTGTTGTCTTCTACACAAAGTTAACCGTACGCTGAGCCCTGGCAGTCAGGTCTTTGCTTTTTTGACCGGGGCGGTACGGGGCTTTTTTGCGGTTGAGCGGTTTGCGGTCTTGGCGGAGCTGGAGGTGACGGGCTTTGACCTGGTTGCGTTCACCGACACGTAAACAACTACTTTTTGACCCGCTTTGAAGCTGGCGCTGGTGGCGACCTTGTTCCACTGGGCCACGTTGCTTGGGTTGGCGCCATAGCGCTTTGCGATGCTGGCCACTGAGTCCCCTTTGGCGGCGCGCACGGTTTTGCGCACCTGAACCATCTCGGGGGCAAAGGCCACCTCGCCTCGGTCTGCCACGGCCTCGGTTACCTCTGTTGCACTGTGGGTTGCGCGGGTTACCAGGAGCGTGGATCCGGGTTTGATCAGCATGCCTTTGGGGATGTTGTTGATTTCCCGCAGCTGCGCTTCACTCATCCCCACTTGCTTGGCCGCGTCGGCGACCCGCAGCGTTCCTGGCGCCACCCAAACCGTCCAGCTGGCCAGGCGAGAGCCGGCGAACCGGTCCAGGTTTTGCAAAAACACGTCGGCGCTGTCCCATGGCAGCAAGATTTGAGGTGTGCCCGCCGCCAATATCACGGGCTTGTTCAAGGACGGATTCAGCGCCTTGAAGTCGTCCAGTGGCACCTCGGCCAGTTTGGCCGCCAGAGACACGTCAATGTCGCGGCGGATGCTTACGGTCTGAAAATAAGGGTGGTTTTCGATTTTTGGCAGGTCACTGCCGAAAGCCTGGGGGCGGGCGACGATGTTTTTGATGGCTTGCAGCTTGGGTACGTAAAACTGCGTCTCCATCGGCATGGTCAGGTCGGTGTAGCCGGTGCCCAGCATCAGGCGTTCATTTTTGGCGATCGCGCGGCCCACGCTGCCTTCGCCCCAGTTGTAGGCGGCCAGCGCCAGGTGCCAGTCGCCAAACATGCCGTACAGCTTTTGCAGGTAGTCCAATGCGGCGCGTGTCGAGGCCAAAACGTCGCGCCGGTCGTCCCGAAACACGTTTTGCTTGAGTTCAAAGGTGCGGCCCGTAGCCGGCATGAACTGCCACATGCCTGCCGCCTTCGCGCTGGACACCGCCTGCGGGTTGAACGCGCTCTCCACAAAAGGCAACAAGGCCAGCTCGGTTGGCATGTTGCGGAGCTCTAGTTCTTCGACAATGTGAAACAGGTATTTGCGCGAACGCTCTGTCATCCGAAAAATATAGTCGGGCCGCGCCGAATACCAGGTCTCGCGGTCGCGCACGAGCGGGCTGTCCAGGTCGGGCATGGCGTAGCCCCGGCGAATGCGCTCCCATAAATCGGTGGTGGTGGCCAGCGGCGCAACCGGCTTCACGGTGCTTTCCTGGGGAGTCAGTGGCTGCAAACCGTTGTCCCGCGGTATTGCTACCACCTCCGGGGTGGCGCTGACGGGTGCGGCAGGAGGGTAAGTTTGCGCCTGCGCCGTGCCTCCATTCAGCAAAAACGCGCACAGCAGAGAACCCAGCTGCGCCCCGCAAGCCTTATTAAAAAGACGCATCAAAACTGATTTTTCCAGGCCCGCAAGGTGGCAAACACACCGTGCGTGGCGGTTTGCGCGGCGTCAAACCGCTGGCTTGAAGCCACTATCGTGGCTTGGCTACTGCGCAAAAAGGGGTTGATGGCCCGCTCTTGCGCAATCGTCGACGGCAGCGTGGGCAGATTTGCCTCGCGCAGTGTTTGGCAGTGGGTTTGGTAATCGGCCAACGCACGGTTGTCGGGCTCCACTTCTCGGGCAAACTTGAGGTTGCTAAGCGTGTATTCGTGGGTGCAGCAGACGCGGGTGTCTGCGGGCAGTGCGGCCAAAGTTTGCAGCGAGGCCAGCATTTGCGCCGGAGTGCCTTCAAACAGACGCCCGCAGCCGCCACTGAACAGGGTGTCGCCACAAAAAAGCACCGGCGCGCCATCCATGGAGGCGCAGTAATAGGCGATGTGGCCGGCGGTGTGGCCCGGCACTTCGATCACACGAAATGACAGACCCAAAACGTCAACCGTTTCGTCCTGCGCCATGCGGTGCAGTGGTTCGGGCATGTTTTCACGGTGCGGGCCAAACACGGCCGCGCCTGTCGCCTCGCGTAATTCCGCCACGCCGCCGGTGTGGTCCGGATGATGGTGGGTGACTAGAATGCCCTGAAGCTTGAGGTGGTGCGTCGCCAGCGCCTGCAAAACCGGCGCAGCGTCTCCGGGATCCACCACCCAGGCGGCTTGCCCGTTGTGCAGCATCCAGATGTAATTGTCAGTAAATGCAGGCAGCGGTATTAACTTCATGAGCGATCAAATTATAGGTTTGCAAGATTGGCTACAGACGCCGCCGGGGCGCTACCTTCTGGACTGGGAGCGTACTCAGGTCGACCGTGCGGTGGCCGATATTTTTGGCTACCACGCGGTACAACTGGGCTTACCCGAGTTGGGGGGATTGCAGCATAACCGCATGCCGCACCGCTGGCTGGCCACGCAGCAATTGCCCTTATCGCCTCCCAACGCAGAGCCCCGTTCCAACAGCCTCGAGACAGAACACGTCGCTCTGGCATTGGTTACCGATTTTGAGGCACTGCCTTTCCCTGCGGCTAGCCTAGACCTGGTGTTGCTGCCGCATACCCTGGAGTTCAGCGATGCGCACGCCACGCTGCGCGAGGTGGAGCGGGTGCTGGTGCCTGAGGGGCGGGTGGTGATTTGTGGCTTCAGTCCGACCAGCTTTTGGGCACTGCGTCGGGCGCGTCAGCAGCTTTGGCGCCTGTTGGGCCTCAGGCGCTTTGTGGGGCCCGACTACCTGCCACTGCAAGATTCGTTTTTGGGCGTATGGCGCTTGCGCGATTGGCTGCGTCTGCTGGGTTTTGAGGTGGAGCTGGTGCGCTATGGTTGTTATGCCCCGGCGGTCAGTAGTTTGCCTTGGCTCCAACGTTTTGCCTGGCTCGACCGATTGGGTGCCCGCTGGTGGCCGGTATTTGGTGCCGCTTACCTGTTGGTCGCGGTTAAAAAAGTGCGCGGCACCCGCTTGCTGGGCGCCGCCTGGAAAGCTGCGCCCGTGCGCGCGGCCAGCCCGGTCGTGGCAGGCCAACGCCGCCAAGATATGACAAAAAAGGAAGAAAAAAAGTGAACCAGGTTGTGATTTACACCGATGGTGCCTGCAAGGGTAACCCCGGTCCCGGAGGGTGGGGGGCACTGCTGCGGTCCAGCGACGGCACCGAAAAAGAACTCTGCGGCGGTGAATCAGGGACCACCAACAACCGCATGGAAATGATGGCGGTGATCCAGGCGCTGGCGGCGCTCAAGCGCCCCTGTACGGTCACGCTGCACCTGGACAGCCAGTATGTGCTCAAGGGAATCACCGAGTGGCTGCCGGGTTGGAAGGCCAAGGGCTGGCGTACCGCCGCGAAGCAGCCGGTAAAAAATGTCGACCTCTGGCAGCAACTGGATGCCTTGGTTTCGCAAGCGGGGCATACGATTGACTGGCGCTGGGTGAAGGGCCATGCCGGAGACCCTGGCAATGAACGTGCGGATGGTCTGGCCAATCGCGGTGTGGGCATGGGGCACGCCGCTGACTGATGTCGCCCTGGTGCGCAGCGAAACCAGCTGCGCACCCTGTCGGTGCCCCGAAGCTGGCACGGGACCTCGGGCCTACAGCACGCCCGCAAATACCATCACATCCACCAAGTCGCCAGGGGCGACATTGCCCTGTTCGTGGTGCAGCACCAGCAGACCATTGGCCCGCACCATGGAACGCAATACGCCTGAGCCCTGATCGCCGGTGGTTTGTACGCCCAACTGTCCTGCCGCATCGACGCTAACGATGGCGCGCTGGTACTCGGTGCGCCCTGCTTTTTTTCGTACCGCTACGGTGCTTCGTGCCTTGAGCAGCGGTGGCGCAACAGCCGGATCGTCGGGGTTTGCCCCCATCATTTGCCATAGGGCAGGGCGCACAAATGCCAAAAACGTCACCATCACCGCCACCGGGTTACCCGGCAGCCCAAACAGTGGAATGCGGCCGACCCGGCCCACCGCCATGGGGCGGCCTGGGCGCATGGCAATGCGCCAGAACACCACGCCGCCTTCGCCCGGGGTGTCGCTTTGGGCGATTTTTCGCATCATGGCCTTGGTGTGGTCAGCCTCGCCCACACTGACGCCGCCGCTGGTGATGATGGCATCGGCCCGCGCGGCCGCAAGCCTAAAAGCGGCCTCCAGCTGCGCCGGTTCGTCGGGCACCACGCCCAAGTCCACACACTCGACCCCCATGCGCTGCAACATGCCCCACACCGTGTAGCGGTTGCTGTCAAACACCGCACCTTCACGTACGGGCTCGCCCAAACTCAATATTTCGTCGCCGGTAGAAAAGTAGGCGACCCGCAGGCGCCGCCACACCCGCACCTGAGGCAGACCCAGACTGGCCAGCAGCCCCAGGCTGGCTGGCGCCAATACGCTGCCCTTGGCCAGCGCAACCGTGCCTTGTTGCAGGTCTTCGCCCCGTGCGCGCCGGTTGTCACCGTTGCGCACGGCACCGGGCGGGATCGTGATTTGGGTGCCATCCACTACCGCCATTTCCTGGGGCACGACGGTGTCCAGTCCCGCGGGCATTACAGCGCCGGTCATGATCCTGATGCATTGGCCTGGTGCCACCGCACCGCGGTAGGCCTCCCCCGCCAGCGCCGTACCGACCAATTTCAGCGCCAGGGGCTGGTCGGGTTGCAGTGCCTGCCCACAAAACGCGTAGCCGTCCATGGCGGAGTTGTCGTGCGCGGGCACGTCAATCGGGCTGATCACCGGTGCTGCCAAGACCCGGCCCAAGGCTTGCATCAGCGGTACGTCTTCGGCCTCACGGGGCAGTGGCACCATCTGTGCCAAAAAAGCGTTCACTGTGTGCGCGGGCAGCGCTTGCGGTTCATAGCCCTGGAGCTCGGCGGCGATCTGCGCGAGTGTTTTCATGGTTTGTCTTGTGCAGAGGCCTCCAGGCGCTCAAGCTCTGCCAGGGTGTTGGCGTTAAAAAACGCCAAGGCATCGTCTTGCGCTTGGTCAAAAGCCACGGTTACGGTGCGGTGTTGCGCCGTCCAGGCGTCTACCTTGCGCCCGCCGGCCGCCAAGTAAGCTTGCAGACTCTCGCGCAGCTCGGTGCGCAACAGGCAAAAAACCGGCTGCGTGCGGAGCATTTGTGCCCCTCCAGGCGTCGTTTCCAGGGCGCCCGCCACGGCAATATCCGCGCTCCCGCTCAGCAGGGCCTGGGCCAGCCGCTCCAGCAGGTCGAGGGGAAAACGCGGCGTATCGCAGGCCACCGTGAGCAGGTAGGGGTATCCCTCTGCCGCCCGGCCCTCTGCACCTGACACGGGTGCACAGCGCTGCAAAGCCGTCTGAAACCCGGCCAGTGGACCGGCAAACCCCTCTAACGCGTCGGGCCACACGGGGCAGCCCCAGTCTGCGTAACGCTCAGCGTTGCGGTTGGCGTTGATGGCAATCAGGCCCGGCTCGCCCAGACTTTGGGCGCGCAGACGCTGCACGCATCGGAGCGCCAGGGCTTGTCCGGCCAACAGCTGCAAGCCTTTGTCCACGCCACCCATGCGGCTGCCCATGCCCCCCGCCAACACCACCGCACACACACTGCTCGGGTTCAAATTCGTCACTTGTGGCTAGCCCCCGATGTAGCTCATCTCAACCCGGCGCGCCTTGCCTGACGGCGCCTCGTTGGGTAGCGATGCCCGCAACAGCGAATAACGATCGGTACGGCCCTGCCAGATGCTGCCAATTGCCTGCGCCAGAGCGGCGTCGCCGGAATGGCTTGTATCGCCGCGCACCAGCGTGCGCAGGTCGTAGCCCTGGCTCGCAAACAGGCACAGATACAGCTGCCCCTCGGTAGAAAGTCGCGCCCGGTTGCAATCGGCACAAAAAGCCTGCGTGACACTGCTGATCACGCCGACCTCGCCCAACTGGGGGTCGTGTTGGCCTTGGGCATTGGCGTAGCCCCAGCGTTGCGCCGTTTCGCCAGGCGCCGAGGCCTCCAGCGCCACCAGTGGCATGGCGGCCTGCAGTCGCTCAATCACCTGCGCCGAGGGCAGTACCTCGTCCATGCGCCAGCCATTGGTGGCTCCAACGTCCATGTATTCAATAAAGCGCAGCACCACGCCGGTACCCTGGAAATGGCGCGCCATCGGCACAATTTCATGGTCGTTGGTGCCGCGTTTCACCACCATGTTCACCTTGATGGGGCCGAGCCCTGCCGCTTGGGCCGCCCTGATGCCCTCCAGCACGTCGCTGACCGGAAATTCCACGTCGTTCATTTTCTTGAACACCGCATCGTCCAGGCCGTCCAGGCTCACGGTAACGCGTTGCAAGCCAGCCGCCTTGAGCGCCACGGCCTTGCGTGCCAGCAGCGAGCCGTTAGTGGTAAGCGTAATGTCCAGCGGTGCTCCGTCGGTCGTGCGCAGGGCGGCAAGTTGGACGATCAATGCCTCCAGGTTTTTGCGCAGCAGCGGTTCGCCACCGGTGAGCCGGATTTTCTGCACCCCATGGGCCACAAACTGGCGCGCAATGCGCGTAATTTCCTCAAACGACAACAGTGCGCTGTGGGGCAAATAGGCGTAATCTTTGTCGAACACCTCTTTGGGCATGCAGTAGCTGCAGCGAAAGTTGCACCGGTCGGTAACGCTAATGCGCAGATCCCGAAGCGGCCGTCCCAAAGTGTCTGTGGTTTGGGTAGGGCCGGGCAGCGACTGCACAGACGGCCCGGCGCCATGGGGCAAGGGCAGGGTGCCAGTGCGTTGGTCGAGCACTGGAATGGTGCGGTACGAAGAACGATGTGTCATGGGCTCCATTGTGGCCGCAATGAAGCACGCTGGAGCGCCTTGGGTGGCAATTACCAAACCCTGGGCCGCGGGGCTGTTTAGGTGCGTTTGGGGACGCGAAATCCGGACTCCACCGCAGCCAAAGCGGCCTGGGTGCGGTTTTCCGCGTTAAAAAATCGAAGAATGGCACTGACGTGGGTTTTTACCGTCTCTTCCGACACATTCAACTCCAGCGCGATTTCGCGGTTGGAGCGGCCATCCATCAGACCGTACAACACCGTTTCCTGGCGCGGCGACAAGTCCACCGTGCGAATGCCATTGCCCAGAGCGACCAGTGCCTGGAGTTCGGGTGGTGTGTAAGTCCCGTCATTGAGCACGGCATCAATGGCTTGGACCAGCGCCTGTGTATTACCCGTTTTTTGGACAAAGCCGCGCGCTCCAGCACTGAGCGTCTGGCGCATCAGGTTGGGATTGGCCGAGCCGGAGATCACCAGCACCGCAAGCGTCGGCTGCACCCGGGCAAACTGCCTCAGAATATCCAGCCCTGTCATATCAGGCAGCTGGTAGTCCAGCAGAACCAGGTCAATGTCCCTTTGTGGCAGCAGCATGGCGACCGCCTGTGCTCCATTGGCGGCATGCAATAGCACCAGATCCGGATACAAACCAGCCAACAATTGCCCCAAACCTTCGCGCATCAGGGCGTGGTCGTCGACGATCATTATTTTCATGCTGAATATGCTAACAGCAGAAAAAAACAAGCAGGATTTTTAAATATTTACGGAGTGCTTGCGTTGCAGCAGGCGCTCCCGGGCTGCCCACAGATCGGCCGGAAGCATGCGGTCGTAAATAGAAAAACCCACATGACTGCGGGTTTTTCTTCAGAAACAAGGTGACTGTAATTTTTGGACGAAGCGCCTGTTATCCCCCATGAATCTTCATCATCAGCGGCACGATCAGGAGCGCCACGATGTTGATGATCTTGATCAGCGGATTGACGGCAGGACCGGCGGTGTCTTTGTAGGGGTCTCCAACGGTGTCGCCGGTAACGGCGGCTTTGTGTGTTTCAGAGCCTTTGCCGCCGTGGTGGCCGTCTTCGATGTACTTTTTGGCGTTGTCCCAGGCGCCGCCGCCGGTACACATCGAGATGGCCACAAACAGGCCGGTCACGATGGTGCCCATCAGCAAGCCGCCCAGTGCCGCTGGCCCCAGTGCCAGGCCCACCACGATGGGTACCACCACGGGCAAAAGGCTGGGGATCATCATTTCTTTGATGGCGGCGGTGGTCAGCATGTCCACTGCGGTGTCGTACTCGGGCTTACCCGTGCCGTCCATGATGCCCTTGATGTCGCGGAACTGCCGCCGCACTTCGACCACCACCGACCCGGCCGCGCGGCCCACGGCTTCCATGGCCATGGCACCAAACAGATAGGGAATCAGGCCGCCGATAAACAGGCCAATGATGACCATCGGGTCGCTCAGGTCAAAGGCGATGTGTTTGCCAAAGGCGTCGAGCTTGTGGGTGTAGTCGGCAAACAGCACCAGTGCGGCCAAGCCGGCGGAGCCGATGGCGTAGCCCTTGGTGACGGCCTTGGTGGTGTTGCCCACGGCGTCCAGCGGGTCGGTGATATCGCGCACGCTTTTGGGCATTTCGGACATTTCGGCAATGCCGCCGGCATTATCCGTAATGGGCCCATAGGCGTCCAGCGCTACCACGATGCCTGCCATGCTCAGCATGGAGGTGGCGGCAATCGCAATGCCATACAGACCACCCAGGTGGAACGCCGTCCAGATCGCCAGGCACACAAACAGCACGGGCCAGGCGGTGGAGCGCATGGACACGCCCAGGCCGGCAATGATGTTGGTACCGTGGCCTGTGGTGGAGGCTTGGGCGATGTGCTGCACCGGCGCGTACTGCGTACCGGTGTAGTACTCGGTGATCCAGACCAATGCGGCCGTCAAAATCAGACCCACGGCGCAGGCGCCAAACAGGTCGGTGTTGCCCACGACGCGTCCGTCAGTCAGCGTGACCGCGGCTGGGAACAGGCTTTGGGTGACAAAGTAAAACGCCACCAGCGACAAGATGCCCGCCACCGCCAGCCCTTTGTAGAGCGCCGGCATGACGTTTTTCATGTCGGGCGAGGCTTTGACAAAGAAGCAGCCAATGATGGACGCCACAATCGACACCGCGCCGAGTGCAAGCGGGTACAGCACTGCGTTGGTGTTGGGTCCGGCCAGCATCATTGCGCCCAGCACCATGGTGGCGATGAGGGTGACCGCATAGGTTTCAAACAGGTCGGCAGCCATGCCGGCGCAATCGCCGACGTTGTCGCCCACGTTGTCGGCGATCACTGCCGGGTTGCGGGGGTCATCTTCAGGAATGCCCGCTTCGACCTTGCCCACCAAGTCAGCGCCCACATCGGCCCCCTTGGTAAAGATGCCGCCGCCCAGACGGGCAAAAATGGAAATCAGCGATGAGCCAAAGGCAAACCCGATCAGGGGGTTGAGCTTGGCCACGGTGACGGCACCGTCCGGCACCAGGTACCAGTAAAAACCGGTCACACCGAGCAGCCCCAGGCCCACGACCAGCATGCCGGTGGTGGCACCTCCCCGAAAAGCCACATCGAGTGCGGGTCCTATGCCCCTAGTCGCGGCTTGTGCGGTACGTACGTTGGCGCGCACCGACACGTTCATGCCAATAAATCCACAAGCGCCCGAGAGCACGGCGCCCACCACAAAGCCCGTGGCACTCAGGGGGTCCAGAAAGACGGTAATCAGGATGGCGAGTACCAAGCCGACGATCGCAATCGTGCGGTATTGGCGTGACAGGTAAGCCGCAGCGCCGGTTTGGATAGCGGCTGCAATTTCTTGCATGCGGGGGTTGCCCGCGTCTTGCGAAAGAATCCAGCTACGGGCCCAGACACCGTACAGGACAGCGACCAAACCACAGCCAAGCGCCAGAATCAGCGCTGAGTTACCAGTCATAAAAATACTCCTACTAGCATGTTGTTCGAAGGAGGGGACAACGCCAGCGGTGCCCCCGCTACGTTGCTTCCTCACCACCCCGAACCACAAGACCAGGGGAATTGATTGGCCAACGCCCCAATGTAGCCCCAAAAACGTGCTTTGCGGATGATTCGCAAGTGCCAAGTCAGTAAACTCAGGGTTAATCCTAGTCTCGCTTCCCCTAACCTTACGACGAGTATTTCATGTCCCTAGACAAAGTTACCCCCGGCAAAAACGTGCCCCATGCGTTCAACGTGATTATTGAAATCCCAATGAATGCCGACCCTGTGAAGTACGAAGTGGACAAGGAAACCGGTGCCATTTTTGTGGATCGGTTCATGAGTACCGCTATGCACTACCCGACCAACTACGGCTACGTGCCCAAAACCATTTCTGGTGATGGCGACCCGGTGGACGTTTTGGTGATCACCCCCGTACCGCTGATTCCTGGTGTGGTGGTGCCCTGCCGCGCCATTGGTATCCTGAAAATGGAAGACGAAGCCGGCCAGGACGGCAAAGTGCTGGCTGTGCCGGTGGACAAAATTTTGTCTCTCTACACCCAGTGGCAAAAGCCGGAAGACCTGAACCCCCTGCGCCTGAAAACCATCGCCCACTTCTTTGAGCACTACAAAGACCTCGAAGAAGGCAAATGGGTCAAGATTTTGGGCTGGGAAGGCCCGGAGTCGGCCCGCCAGGAAATCCTGGACGGCATCGCCAACTACGAAAAAGACCAGGCCTCGGCCTGAGCTTTCAAAGCGGATGGCCAGGCCGCTTAGCGCGCCGGGTCAGTCCGCAAGGGCGAGCGCTGCTGAAGGTCGCCCAGATAGTCTTCAATGCCTTCGCCTTCGCGCTCCAGAAATCGGGCCACCGCGTCGGCAAAACTGGGGTGCGCCAGCCAATGGGCGCTGCTGGTTTTCACGGGTAGCAGGGCGCGCGCCATCTTGTGTTCGCCCTGCGCACCGCCCTCAAAGCGCTGATAGCCGTGCGCAATGCACCACGCCAGAGGCTGGTAGTAGCAGGCCTCGAAATGCAGGCAGTCCACCCGTTCCAACGCGCCCCAGTACCGACCATAGGCCACCTTGGGTTGCTGGGCACCCGTGCCCGCTGGAGCTTGGCTGCTGAGGGCGATCAGGCTGCTGGCAATCGGCCGCCCGTCGCGCTCAGCCACAAACAGCAGCCAGTTGGCTGCCATGGTGCTTTGCATTCGGGCGAAGAAGTCGCGGCTTAGGTACGGCGCATTGCCGTGTTCCAGGTAGGTGCGCTCATAGCAACGGTAAAAAAAGTCCCAGTCCGCATCGCCAATGTCCGCGCCCTGCGACCACCGGAATTGCACGCCCGCGTCTGCCACCTTGCGCCGCTCTTGGCGAATTTTTTTGCGCTTGTCCTGGGCCATCTGGGACAAAAAAGCGTCGAAGTCGGCGTAGGGCAGGGCGCTATTGGTCCAATGGAATTGCACCGTATGGCGCACCATGAGGCCCGCTGCCTCGCAGGCTTGCAGATCATCGTCAGCCGCAAATAGCAGGTGCAAAGAAGAAAGTTGCTGCTTTTTGCACCATGCCACCAGGGCTTGGACCAAGGCGGCGCGTGCCTCCGCATCCATCGCCAACAACCGTGCGCCCGGCACCGGGGTAAACGGCACCGCTACCACCGCTTTGGGGTAATAGGGCAGCCCGTGTTGCTGGTAAGCCCGGGCCCAGGCCCAGTCAAACACGTATTCCCCATAGGAATGGTCTTTCACGTACAGGACGCAGGCGGCTGCCAACGCGCCTTCGCGCTCCAGGGTGATGATTTGCGGGAGCCAACCGGTGGCCGGACTCGCACTGCCACTGGCCTCCAGCGCATGCAGGTAGGCGTGTTGCATAAAGGGGCTGGCGTCTGCATGGCGCAGCAGCAAACCATCCCAAGCCGGGGCCGCGATATCGCCCATCGACGGCAGAACCCGGGTGACATAATCAATTGCAGCGTTTGGATTTATATTTTTTCCCATGGTTTCTGGTTCATGACTCTCAAAATTTGCGTCGCGCAACTCAACTTCACCGTCGGGGACTTTGCGGGCAACGTTCAAAAAATTGTTTGGGCCGCCCAACAAGCCCACGCCCAAGGGGCCCGTTTGTTGTTGACGCCCGAATTGTCCTTGTGTGGCTATGCGGCCGAAGACCTGTATCTGCGCCCGGCCTTCATGCGGGCCTGTGATGATGCCCTGAAAGCCCTGACCCAGCAGCTCGCCGGGTTAAAAGACATGACGGTGGTGGTGGGCCACCCGCAGGGCGGCGAGCGCCGCACGCCGTCAGTGGCCGTGCAGGAGCGTTTTAACTGCGCCAGTGTGCTGTGTGAAGGCCAGGTCGTGGCCACCTACGCCAAACGCGAGCTGCCCAATTACCAAGTGTTTGACGAACGCCGGTATTTTGTACCTGGCCATGGCGCGTGCGTTTTTGAGGCGGGCGAGGCGGGTGCCCGGGTCAAGGTGGGGCTCTTGATTTGCGAGGACGCTTGGTTTGAAGAACCCGCCCAGCTGGCCCAAGCGGCGGGTGCGCAGGTGCTGGCAGTGATCAATGCCTCGCCCTTTCATCTGGGCAAGGGCTACCAGCGCGAGGTCGTGATGGCCGACCGTGCCCGCGCCACCGGCCTGCCGCTGGTGTATGCCCATTTGGTGGGAGGCCAGGACGAGCTGGTGTTTGAAGGCCATTCGTTCGCCATGAATGCCGATGGCGCAGTGGCGGGACGCGCTCCGAGCTTTCAGGAGGCGCTGTTGGACGTGGCGCTGCACGGGCAGGGCACCGCCGCCCACTGGACGGGTCCGCTGGCGCCAGAGCGCTCGCCAGAGGCCGACTTGTGGGACGCGCTGGTGCTGGGCGTGCGCGACTATTTGGGTAAAAACCGTTTCCCTGGGGCGCTCTTGGGTTTGTCGGGCGGCATTGATTCGGCACTGGTGCTGGCGATTGCCGTCGACGCATTGGGTGCCGACAAGGTGCGCACCGTGATGATGCCTTCGCCTTACACCGCGGACATCAGCTGGCTGGATGCGCGCGAGATGGCGCAGCGCATGGGCGTTCGCTACGATGAAATCTCCATTGAGCCGGAATTTGAGGCCTTCAAGGCCTCGTTGGCGTCTGACTTTGCAGGTCGCCCAGAGGACACGGCCGAAGAAAACATCCAGGCCCGCATTCGCGGCACCTTGCTGATGGCCTTGAGCAACAAGTTTGGCAGCATCGTGCTGACCACGGGCAACAAATCGGAAATGGCCACCGGCTATTGCACTTTGTACGGCGACATGGCCGGTGGCTTTGCCGTCATCAAAGACTTGCTCAAGACCCGCGTATTTGCCATGGCACGCTGGCGCAATGCGCACAACCCCTACGGCACCTGCGAGCAACCGATCCCCGAACGCATCATCACCCGACCGCCCAGCGCCGAATTACGCGCCGACCAAACCGACCAGGACAGCCTGCCGCCCTACGAGGTGCTCGATGCCATCATCGAGCGTTATATGGAAAACGATGCCAGCATTGCCGAATTGGTGGCCGAAGGATTTGCCCAGGCCGATGTGGAAAAGGTGACGCGCCTCATCCAGATCAACGAATACAAGCGCCGCCAATCACCCATTGGAATTCGGGTGAGCCACCGAAGCTTTGGCAAGGATTGGCGTTATCCTATTACCAATCGGTTTCGTGCCTGAGCCATCCTTTTACTACCCGGGACTTTCGTTATGAAACAAATCACAGCCATCATCAAACCCTTCAAGCTCGAAGAAGTGCGCGAGGCCTTGGCCGAATGCGGTGCCACGGGCCTTACCGTGACCGAAGTCAAGGGTTTTGGCCGCCAAAAAGGCCACACCGAGTTGTACCGCGGTGCTGAATATGTGGTGGATTTCTTGCCCAAGGTCAAGGTCGAAGTGGTCGTGAAGACGGAAGATCTCGACCGCTGCGTGGACGCCATCATCAAGGCGGCTTACACCGGCAAAATTGGAGACGGCAAGATTTTTGTGACCAGCGTGGAGCGCGTCGTACGGATTCGTACCGGCGAGCAGGACGAGTCTGCCGTTTAAGTCTGCACTGGATCTAGCGGCTCAGTGGCTCTGAGTTGACCAGTCGCGTGCCAGCCCAAACGTCGTGCCAAAACTGCCCCTCGCGTTGAAAGCGGCTGAGGATGGCCCACACGGCCACCCAGCCCAAAAACAACACACTGGTCTCGCCGCCGCTCAGGCCTAAAGGCCAAATGATGGCCAGGGGCGGCAAAATCCAAACCCAAGAGAGCACGTAGCGGCCCAACGCGCGCTGCTGGGTAATGGGCAGTCCGTGGGTGTCCACCACGCGGATGTGCCAGGTTTTCATGGCCAGGGTTTGGCCTTTGGACCAGAACCAGACAAAGTAAATCGCAAACACCAGAAACAAAAATGCCTGAAGGCCGTGGCGGTTGTCCATGGCGTTACGCGTTTGACTCAGGGTGCCAAAGAGATAACCCGCAATAAAAACCACGCCAAACAGCAGCATGCCTTCATAAAGCCAGCAGGCCATGCGCCGCATGAGGGTGGGGGTAGTGAAATCGTTCGGCATCATTGCAGGGGGTGCGTTGGGGAGCGTGCGCCGAAGATTACGGCAAAAATCAGGGCGAATGAAATTCGCCCGCTTGGACGCCCTATTTTGGCAGCGGGGCAGGCGCTTGCAGGCTGTCTTTGGTATTGGGGTTTTGTGGCAGAAGGGTATAGCGGTTGACCATGGCCCGCTGGCTGACCGCAGCCCGCACTGGTTCAGGCGTTTTGCGGGTCACCGGGACCTCCGCCATTTTTCTGTTGGGGACGGGCTTGATGGTAACGGCGGCCCCGACCGGTTTTTTGGGTGCGGCATCGAGCAGTTGTTGCTTCTTGCTGTCGGGTAGCGCCTGGTAGGCTTCCCAGTTGGCTACGCGCGCATCATTGGAGAGTTTTTTGGTCTCGGCAAAATTCAGCCGTGCCAGTTCTCGGTCCTTGGGGCTGAGCGCGGTCCAGTCCACCATGCGGCTGTGCAGGCGCGCCTTATCGGCTTCTGCCATTTCAGGGTATTTCTGCACCAGGGCAAGCCACTTGTTCTGGTGGGCCGAAGAGAGCATCGGCCAGATGGCGGCCAGCGGTGCTAGCGCCTCTTGTTGGGCCGGGCTTAATGTGTTCCAAGCCAAGCCAGGAACGGCAATTTGTGGCAAAGGCGCGATCACCGGTGCCGCAGGTTTCTGGGACGCCGGCGGGGTGTCCGTCTGTGCGATCGCGCATGCAGTTGCGCCTAGCACCAAGGCCAATGCAGCGAACACTGAACGAGACTTTTGCATGTCAATCAAGGTCATCCGGCACCAACCAAACGCAGGCCAATCAGGCGCATCAGTCTTGCGCTCCGAATTTGAGGTACTGGGTAAAGCCAGGGTCGGTATAGGCAGTAGGCGGCAAGTCACCGGTGAGCAATTCGGCATCCACTTCCGCAATTTCGGAGGCGCGCATCTCCTCCTGCAAGGTGCCAATACACAGCAAACCCACGGTGAGGGCCACCAAGGGCAGCCAACTTGCTGCCCGGCCCCAAAAACCCGAACCTGCGCCCAAGGCGGCTGACGCACCCTGCGCCAGCACCACGGGCGCGGCCACGGTGGACGCGACGCGACGGTGCGCAAGCGCTTGCGTGCGCGCGGCGCGCAGCCGTTCCAGCACGTCATGGGGTAACTGCCGAGCTGCATCGTCAAGCTGGCTCGCAACCCGTGCGCCGAATTGGTCCATCTGGCGGTGCGGTGTGGCAAATGGCGTAATTTGACGGTTCATAAAAATATTCCTCTGGCTCTCAATGCTTTTGACAAGGCGGCTACCGCCCGGGAACAGTGCGTTTTCACGCTTCCCTGCGAACAGCCCATGGCGCTGGCGGTTTCTGCAACATCCATTTCTTCCCAATAACGCATCAGGAAGGCCTCCCGTTGACGTGCCGGGAGCTCCTGAATCTCGTCTTCAATGGTACGCAAAGTTTGTGCCCGTTCTGCTTGATTTTGGGGGTTGCTGGTGTGATTTACCTCATCGTTTTGCAACAAAGTTTCCAGCAAGTCAAATTCCCCGCCGTCCTCTGCAGATTCAAAGTCCCCCAATCGGGTGAACAAGGCGTTTTGGGTCTTTTGGCGCCGGAACCAGTCCAGCGTACTGTTGGTCAAAATACGCTGGAAGAGCATGGGCAGCTCTTCAACCGGTTTGTGCCCGTAGTGTTGGGCCAGCTTCATCATGCTGTCCTGAACAATGTCCAGCGCCGACTCCTGGTTTCTGACGTGGTACAGCGAGCGCTTGAACGCCCGTTTCTCAACGCTTCGCAAAAACGCGTCGAGCTCTTGTTCAGAAGCCAAGTGCGGTCACCAAACGGTTAACAGGCGGGGTTTTCACCATTAATTGCAATTTTTGGGCGGCTTTGAGTGCCTCGATTATTGCACTGGCGTAGGGGTCGCGTCGCCCTCCTTGGCGGGAATGCGATAATGCGCGTTGCAACTCAAACGCAAACGGGTCTCGGTCCGGCGCAGCATTCAATGCGTCCATGGCCTTGACCTCAAGTCCCGCGGCGATGCCACAAGTGTCTGCCAAGGGGCACCCAAGGTCTTTCGTTAGAGAAATTCACAAAGGTTCAACATGGAATTATCAAAAGCCGAAATGGCGTCTGCCGCTGCTGCCGACGCCGCGGCAACCCCCGAGCTCCGCGGAGCAGAGATTCTTGTCAAGGCCCTCCAGGCGGAGCAGGTCAAGTACATCTGGGGCTACCCCGGCGGTGCGGTCCTGCATATTTACGATGCTTTTTTCAAGCAGGACACCATTCAGCACGTTTTGGTTCGCCATGAACAAGCTGCGGTGCATGCGGCCGACGGCTATGCACGTGCCACGGGTGACGTAGGCGTCGCTTTGGTCACCTCCGGCCCTGGCGTTACGAACGCCGTAACCGGTATTGCCACCGCCTATATGGACAGTATTCCGATGGTGATCATCACCGGGCAGGTGCCGACCCATGCCATTGGGTTGGATGCCTTCCAGGAGTGCGATACCGTGGGTATCACGCGCCCCATCGTCAAACACAATTTCTTGGTCAAGGACGCGCGCGACCTGGCTGAGACCATGAAAAAAGCCTTCCATATCGCCCGCAGTGGTCGCCCTGGCCCGGTGGTCGTCGATATTCCAAAGGATGTTTCGTTCAAGAAAGTTCCCTACGCCGGATACCCTGCCAACGTGGAAATGCGTTCCTACAACCCGGTGCGCAAGGGCCATGGTGGCCAGATCCGTAAGGCACTGCAGTTGTTGCTGACTGCCAAGCGCCCCTATATCTACACTGGCGGCGGTGTGCTTTTGAGCAATGCCTCAGCCGAGTTGCGTACGCTGGTCGACATGCTGGGTTACCCCTGCACCAACACCTTGATGGGGCTGGGTGCATACCCTGCAAGCGATCGGAAGTTTCTGGGCATGCTGGGCATGCACGGCACAGTCGAGGCCAACAACGCGATGCAAAACTGCGATGTGTTGCTTGCGGTTGGTGCCCGTTTTGATGACCGCGTGATTGGTAACCCCAAACATTTCGCGCAGAACGAACGCAAGATCATCCACATTGACATCGATCCGTCCAGCATCTCCAAGCGTGTGAAGGTGGATATTCCGATCGTAGGCGACGTGAGGGAAGTGCTGCTGGAACTCATTGCAATGATCAAGGAAAGCAGTGTGAAGCCCGACACCAATGCGCTTGGCGCATGGTGGGACACGATTGAAAGTTGGCGAAAACGTGACTGCATGAAGTACAGCCTGGGCAAAGGCGACGTCATCAAGCCGCAGTACGTGGTCGAGACCCTGTGGAACATGACCAAGGACGCTGACACCTACATCACCTCAGACGTGGGCCAGCACCAAATGTGGGCGGCGCAGTACTACAAGTTTGACGAGCCGCGTCGCTGGATCAATTCGGGCGGCCTGGGCACCATGGGCGTGGGCATTCCCTATGCCATGGGCATCAAGCTGGCCAAACCTGACAGCGAAGTCTTCTGCATCACGGGCGAGGGTTCGGTGCAAATGTGCATCCAGGAGCTTTCAACCTGCCTGCAATACAACACGCCGATAAAGATTTGTGCGCTGAACAACCGCTATCTGGGCATGGTTCGGCAGTGGCAGGAGATTGACTACGAAGGCCGTTACAGCCACAGCTACATGGACGCCCTGCCCAATTTTGTGAAGCTGGCCGAGGCCTACGGCCATGTGGGTATGCTGATTGAACGCCCGGAGGACGTGGAGCCCGCATTGCGCGAGGCACGCCGCCTGAAGGACCGCACCGTTTTCATGGATTTCCGCACGGACCCTACCGAAAATGTGTTCCCCATGGTGCAAGCCGGCAAGGGCATTACCGAAATGCTGCTCGGCGCAGAAGACCTTTAATCGAACGCTGCGCCGACCGCTCTCACTCCCATTATTTTTTATTGACGAATCTATTGCCTGCCAAGCCCTGACGTTACCGCGTCAGGGGGAGGGCAGCGAAAAGAGGAATCTACGCTTATGAAACACATCATTGCAGTTTTGCTGGAAAACGAACCCGGCGCCTTGTCCCGGGTGGTGGGCCTGTTTTCGGCCCGTGGCTACAACATCGAGTCGCTGACGGTGGCGCCGACCGAAGACCCCAGTTTGTCGCGCATGACCATCCAGACCACGGGTTCGGATGACGTGATTGAACAAATCACCAAGCATTTGAATCGTCTGATTGAGGTGGTCAAGGTGGTTGATTTGACTGAAGGTCCCTACATTGAGCGTGAGCTGATGATGGTCAAGGTGCGCGCGGTGGGCAAGGAGCGCGAAGAAATGAAGCGCATGGCCGATATCTTTCGCGGTCGCATCATCGACGTGACGGACAAGAGCTACACCATTGAGTTGACCGGCGACCAGTCTAAAAACGATGCGTTTTTGCAGGCCATCGAGGCCGGCGCCATTTTGGAAACCGTACGCACGGGTTCCAGCGGCATTGGACGTGGTGAGCGCATTTTGCGCGTCTAACCAGTTACCCCTGAGTTTTCCGGGCGCGTGCTTTTGGCATGCTCAGCGCGTTCGGACAGTGATGGCGAAGCACGCGTGTTTCGCCCTGAGAAGAGCAAGTGTTTTGCAACCAGGCGCCCCAGGCCCTAATTTATTCGGAGAAGAAAATGAAAGTTTATTACGACAAGGATTGCGACCTCAGCCTGATCAAGGGCAAAACTGTGGCCATCATCGGTTACGGCAGCCAGGGCCACGCCCACGCGCAAAACCTGAACGACAGCGGCGTCAATGTCGTTGTTGGCCTGCGCAAAGGTGGTGCTTCGTGGCCCAAGGTTGAAAAAGCCGGTCTGAAAGTGGCTGAAGTGGCTGACGCCGTGCGCGCCGCTGACGTGGTCATGATTTTGTTGCCCGATGAGCAAATCGGTACCGTGTACACCCACGACGTGGAACCCAACATCAAGCAAGGTGCCTCTTTGGTATTTGCCCACGGCTTTAATGTGCATTACGGCCTGGTCAATCCCCGTGCCGATCTGGACGTCTGGATGGTCGCCCCCAAGGCGCCCGGTCACACCGTGCGTGGCACCTACGCCCAAGGCGGCGGCGTGCCCCACCTGATCGCCGTGCACCAGGACAAGTCGGGCCGCACCCGCGATCTGGCCCTGAGCTATGCCATGGCCAATGGTGGCGGCAAAGCCGGCATCATCGAAACCAATTTCCGTGAAGAGACCGAAACCGACCTGTTCGGCGAGCAAGCGGTGCTCTGCGGTGGTACGGTTGAGCTGATCAAGGCCGGTTTTGAAACCCTGGTCGAAGCCGGTTACGCCCCCGAGATGGCTTACTTTGAATGCTTGCACGAGCTCAAATTGATCGTCGACATGATTTATGAAGGCGGTATCGCCAACATGAACTACTCGATCTCCAACAACGCGGAATACGGCGAGTACGTCACGGGCCCGCGCATTGTGACCAGCGCAACCAAAGACGCCATGCGCCAGTGCCTGAAAGACATTCAGACCGGTGAATACGCCAAGAGCTTCATCCTGGAAAACAAGGCGGGCGCACCGACTTTGCTGAGCCGCCGCCGTTTGACCTCCGAGCACCAAATCGAGCAAGTGGGCGAAACCCTGCGCGCCATGATGCCCTGGATCAAGAAAAACAAGCTGGTCGACCAGACCCGCAACTAAGCGGACTGCTGCGTCGCTGTCAAAGGCCACTTCGGTGGCCTTTGACATTTATGGAAGCCAGCGGCCGCTTGTGCGGCGTACACTGGCGCATTGAGGCAGGAGAACTGATATGGACGATGGATTGGATGCGGGGACGGATTCCGAGGAGCCCGTTTTGGTGCGTAAACGACGCAAGGGCATTTACGTCCTGCCAAACCTGTTTACCTTGGCCGCGCTGTTTGGCGGCTTTTACGCGATTGTGATGGCGATGGAAGGGCAGTTTGTCCAGTCTGCCATCGGTGTCTTTTGTGCCATGGTGCTTGACAGCCTAGACGGTCGGGTCGCGCGCATGACCAACACCCAAAGTGCCTTTGGCGAACAAATGGATTCGCTCTCGGACATGGTGTCCTTTGGTGCGGCACCGGCACTGATTTCTTATGTCTGGGTGCTCAAGGGCTTGGGCAAATGGGGTTGGTTTGCCGCTTTCGTGTATTGCGCCTGTGCCGCGCTGCGGCTGGCGCGCTTTAACGTCAATACCCATGTGGTGGACAAGCGCTATTTTCAGGGCCTGCCGTCCCCCGCCGCCGCCGCCCTGGTGGCAGGATTCATGTGGTGGTGTACCGACCGCGGCATTCCCGCGGCCAGCGTGGCCTGGTTTGTTTTTGCATGGGTTTTGTATGCCGGGCTCACCATGGTCACCAACGTTCCTTTTTACAGCTTCAAGGACGTGAGCATGAAGCAAAGCGTGCCGTTTGCGGTCATCGTCATGATTGCGCTGGGCATCGCCGTGGTCAATATTGACCCGCCAACCGTCATGTTTGGCGTCTTTGTGGCGTATGGCATGAGCGGCTACATTGTTTACGCCGTGCGCAAGTTCAAAGGCATTCACACCAGCGTGATCAGCACCTCGACCGACGAACCGGACGAGCGCGGCATGCACCGCTAATGCACTAGGCCCCAGTTCGGGCTCGGGTGGAATAGGTAATCTGGAGAAGCACAATGTCCGACAAACTCATCATTTTTGATACCACCCTGCGCGATGGAGAGCAGTCACCCGGCGCGTCCATGACCCGCGACGAAAAAGTTCGCATTGCGCGGCAGTTGGAACGACTTCGGGTGGATGTGATTGAGGCGGGTTTCGCCGCGAGTTCGAATGGCGATTTTGAAGCGGTGCAACTGGTTGCCAACACCATCAAGGAGTCGACCGTGTGCTCGCTGGCCCGCGCCAACGACCGTGATATTGCGCGCGCTGCCGAGGCGCTCAAGGGGGCGCAAAGCGCTCGGATTCACACTTTTATTGCCACCTCTCCGCTGCATATGG
>JARWZT010000023.1 GCA_029866205.1 Rhodoferax sp. | reverse complement strand
CAAGATGAGATCTGCCGGGGCCTTGAGCCCCCTAAAGAGTCGTTCAAGACCAGGACGTTGATAGGTCGGGTGTGGAAGCGCAGTAATGCGTTAAGCTAACCGATACTAATTGCTCGTGCGGCTTGACCCTATAACTTTGATACACTGAAAAGTAGTTAACTGCTTCAAAGCGTTGTCAAGGAAGTTATGCCAAGTTGACGCATTCAAAATTCCTGCAAGGCGAAAGCCAAAACAGGTCGAGAAATCGAAAAAAGCTGATTAGCTCTATAAATTGGTCTTCTTGACCAGGTCCCTCGTGATCAGATCAAGACGACAAAAAGTTATGCCTGACGACCATAGCGAGTTGGTACCACTCCTTCCCATCCCGAACAGGACAGTGAAACGACTCTGCGCCGATGATAGTGCGGATACCCGTGTGAAAGTAGGTCATCGTCAGGCTATTCAACCAGAAAACGCCCCATCACTCGATGGGGCGTTTTTTTTGGCTTGCAAACTGGGATGTTTATACGCCGTATCGGCGCGTCCACTCTTGTTCAATCGGATGAACCCAAGATCCGTGCGGTTCTGGCAGAGCGGGGGCGCTTTCTGCAAGTTGCCCCGGAAGCTTTTGGGCTGCAAAGTACGACTGGTCGCTAGGGGGTAGGCGTCGGAGATCCAGTACGGTGGGATCTCCCCACACGCTGACGTCGGCTTTTCGGGCCTGCGCTTGTGGACTCAAAAGAAAATTAGCGAATACCTGCGCTCCAGCGCTGGCGCGAGAATTGATGGGAATGGCCAAGAAGTGGGTGTTGCCGATGGTGCCTCCGCTGAACTGGAAGCTGACGGAGCTGGTGGGGAGTCGCTTGGCCAATATCTCGTTCGCGGCTTCATTGGGATTGAAGGTCAAGGCGATCAGGAGTTCTCCGTCGGCCATCATTTGTCGCTGCGCCGCTGCGTTGTTGGGGAATTGTTTGCCTTGGCGCCAAAGGCTGGGATGGAGCGTGTCCAGCGTTTTCCAAAGCGGTGCGCTCATCCGCGCAAATACCTCTGCGCGCACCGGTTGGTAGTAAGGGCCGTGGTCTGTTTTGGGCGCGAGGTCCAACAGCATTTGCTTGATGAAAGTGGTGCCATGGAAGTCGGGCGGACGTGGATAGGTGCAGCGGCCGGGATGCTGGGCTGCGAACGCTAGCCATGACGCGAGGTCGCGTGGGGGTTGAGGTACGCGTTTGGCATCGGCCATAAAGGTGAGTTGGGCCATGCCCCAGGGGGCTTCCATGCCTTCTACTGGCTCGGAAAAATCAATCTTGGTCGTGGGCTTTCCTTTTGTGTCAACGTAGGAAAAAGAGGGTAATTGTTCTGCAAAAGGGCCGAAAAGCAGTCCTTCACGCTTCATCGTCAGAAAATTTTCACCATTGATCCATACCAAGTCGATGCTTCCCTTAGCGTTGTTGGCCGCCTTTTCGTTGCGCACGCGTTTTACGACATCTGCTGCGTCACTCACTTTGACGTGGACCACGCGAACGCCAAAACGTTGCAACACTTGTTCGCCCGCCCATTGAATGTAGGCGTTAATAGTGGGCGCGCCGCCCCAGGCATTGAAGTAAACCGTCTGCCCTTGTGCTTGCGCAAGAAGGCGGGGCCAAGCTTGTGTACTCGCGTGAGCCTGAACGGGAGCCAGGCCGGCGGCCGTGGCGGAACTCGTGGCGATATATGCGAGCGCTTGCCGGCGCGTGGCAGTCGGGAAAGGCAATGCCAAGGGGGTGTTACGACTCATTCCAGCAGCGCCTGGGCAAATTCACGGGCATTGAAGGTCTCAAGCTCCTCCAATGTCTCGCCCACACCAATGAAATAGACCGGCACGGGCCGCTCGCGGGCAATGGCCGCAAGAACGCCGCCTTTGGCGGTACCGTCAAGTTTGGTGATGATCAAACCGGTCAGTCCCAGCGCATCGTCAAAAGCGCGCACTTGCGCAAGGGCGTTTTGGCCCGTGTTGCCGTCGATGACCAGCAGGACCTCTTGGGGGCAGTGAGCCAAGCCTGAGGCTTCACCGGCTTTTTGCACCACCCTCTTCATTTTTTTGAGCTCCTCCATCAAATGGAGCTGCGTGGGCAATCGCCCGGCGGTGTCGATCAGCACCACGTCCTTTTTACGCGCCTTGCCCGCACAAACTGCGTCATAGCTGACCGCAGCGGGATCCCCGCCTTCTTGGCTGACGATTTCTACGGTATTGCGCTCCGCCCAGACCGTGAGTTGTTCTCGGGCAGCGGCGCGGAAGGTGTCTGCGGCGGCCAGCAATACGGTGGCACCCTCGTCAGCCAAGCGATGGGTAAGTTTGCCAATCGAGGTCGTCTTGCCCGCGCCGTTGACGCCGGCCACCATGATAACGGTGGGCGACTGGGCGCCTAAAGCAAGTGGTTTCTCCAATGGCAAAAGTAGCTGCGTCAGTCCGTCGATCAGCAAGGATTTAAGTTGGGCGGGGGTCTCGGCTTTTGTGGCCTTGGCGGCGCGGCGGAGATCAGCGATCAGGGTTTCGGTGGCGGCAACGCCGGCGTCTGCCATCAGCAACGCGCCTTCCAGATCTTCGAACAGCGTCTCGTCAATGCGCGCGCCTCCAAAAACCGATGAAATGCCCGCAGCGGTTTTGCCCAACCCTGCTTTCAGTCGGGTCAGCCAGCTCTGGCGGCTTGGGATGGGTGCCGCTGCAGCACTGGGCGGCGCCGCAGCAGGGAGATTTTTTTTGAAAAAGCTGAACATGGTGTGCGTTCTTAGAATGCTCCATTCTATGGAACACCTCAACCGGGCGATACGCAAATTTATGGTCAATTCAGTGACATCTTGCCTGCGAATGTGGCACCAGGTGGGTGGGGTGATGGCGGCGCTGAGCCTGGTTAGCACGCCAGCACAGGCCGCCACCGATCAGACCCAGCAATTCACCTTGCGCAACGGCATGACGCTGATTGTCAAGCCGGACCACCGGGCGCCCACCGCAGTGCACATGCTGTGGGTTCGGGTGGGCTCTATGGACGAAGTCGATGGGACGTCGGGCGTTGCGCATTTGTTGGAACACATGTTGTTCAAGGGGACGCCGACAGTCAAAGCCGGAGACTTCTCCCGGCGTGTGGCGGCGATGGGAGGCCGTGAAAATGCCTTCACCAATAAAGATTACACCGGCTACTACCAGCAAATTCCGGCCGCGCGTCTGGCCGATGTCATGCAACTGGAGGCGGATCGGTTTGCCCACAACCAGTGGAGCGACGAGGATTTTCGCAAGGAACTCGAAGTAGTGAAAGAAGAGCGCCGCTTGCGTACCGAGGACAATCCGCACGCGCGCTTGTTTGAGGCGATGGCGGCCACCAGCTTCCAAACATCACCCTACCGGCGCCCGGTCGTTGGGTGGATGAGCGACCTGGAGTCGATGGTACCCGAGGACGCACGCGCCTTTTATCGCCGCTGGTACACGCCCGCCAATGCGGCGATTGTGGTGGCGGGTGACGTCGATCCACCCGCCGTTCATGCGCTGGCCGAAAAGTACTATGGCGCCATCGCCAACACTCCATTACCGGATCGCAAGCCGCGCAAAGAACCGGTGCAAAACGGCGTCCGCCGACTCGACTTCAAAGCGCCGGCCGAACAGGCCTACGTGGCACTGGCTTTCAAAGTGCCCGGGATTAGGCCGGATGTGATGGAGGCGGACCAGTGGGGCGCCCAGGCGCAAGACGCCCTCGCGCTGACCGTCTTGTCGGCGGTGCTTGATGGCTACGAAGGCGCCCGTCTGGAGCGCGCACTCACCCAATCTGACGACCATGTGGCCGACAACGTTGGCGCCCATTACAGCGCCACCGCCCGTGGACCGGTCACGTTCATGGTGTCTGGTGTGCCGGCCAGTGGCAAGAGCAGTGCCGCCCTCGAGGCAGCTTTGCGCGCTCAACTCAAGCGTGTTGCCGACGAGGGTATCAGTGCCGAAGAACTCAAACGGGTGGTGAACCAGTGGACCGCCAGCGAGGTTTACCAGCAAGATAGCGTGTTCAACCAAGCGCGAAAGTTGGGCACCCACTGGATCATCGGGCTGCCTCTCACCTTTGAAGCCGAGATGCTGCAGCGCCTGCGTGGCGTTACGCGGGAGCAAGTGCAGGCCGTGGCAGCGCGCTACTTTGGCGACGACGAACTCACCGTGGCCACCTTGCTGCCCCAGCCGCCAGACCTGAAACGCAGGCCACGCACGCCATCTCCCAGCACTCGGCACTGAACGGCACCGTACGCGACATGCACATCACAACCGTTGTTTCTGCCTTCGCCCGCGGGGGTTTTTTGGCGCTGATCCTTGTGTCGACCGCTTGGGCAGGCCTGCCGATAGAACACTGGGTACACGCCAACGGTGCCCAGGTGTATCTGGTGCGAAGCCCGGGCATCCCCATGGTGGACATCCAACTCGACTTTGACGCAGGCGATCGCCGCAGTCCGATGGACAAAACGGGTCTGGCAGGACTGATGGCCTCGGCCACGCGCAATGGGATCAAAGCAGCACCGGGTTTGAATGCACTCGATGAAAACGCCTTGGGCGAGGCCTGGGCCGATTTGGGGGCGTCTTTTTCAGCCAGCGCCGGGAACGACCGGCTGACTTTTGCATTGCGCAGCCTGACCTACCCCGACGTCCTGACCCAGGCCAGCGCCTTGGCTGCGCGGCAGCTCGGCGAGCCGGCATTTCCCGAGAAGCTCTGGCAGCGCGACCGACCGAAGCTGATCGCCAGCATCAAAGAGGCCAATACCCGCCCGGCCACAGTGGCTGCGCGCGCATATGGCAAAGCCGTCTATGGCAGTCACCCCTACGGCCGGGAGACCACCGAAGCCGATTTGCGCAATATCAGCAGTGCTGATATGCAAGCCTTGCACGCGCAGGCCGTGCGGTCTTGCTACGCGCGCATCAGCATGGTGGGTGCAGTGGACCGGGCGCTGGCCGATACGCTGGTCGCAACGCTGCTGGCGCGCCTGCCATCAGGCCATTGCCCCGCGCTGCCGCCGGTGGAGGACGTCGCGCCGCTGACGGCACCTTTCGAACAGCGCATTGCCTTTGAATCGGCGCAGGCCCATGTGCTGGTAGGACAGCCGGGGATTAAGCGCAGCTCACCCGACTACTTTGCGCTCTTGGTGGGTAACCATATCCTGGGCGGGGGTGGATTTACCGCCCGATTGACCGAAGAGGTACGTGAGAAGCGTGGCCTGACCTACGGTATCACCAGCAGTTTCTCACCCGGCCTGCACGCGGGGGCTTTCACCATCAGCCTTCAAACCCGGCCTGATCAGGCGCAGCAGGCCTTGGATATTTTGCGCGCCGAGGTACGGCGCTTTATCGCCGACGGCCCCACCGATCAGGAATTGAAGGCGGCCAAGGCCAATCTGGTTGGCGGCTTTGCCCTGCGCGTTGACAGCAACCGAAAGCTGCTCGACAACGTGGCAAATATCGCCTGGAACCGCTTGCCTCTGGATTATCTGGATACTTGGACCGACCAAGTGCAGCGTATTTCTGCCGGCGATATCCGCGAGGCCTTTGCCCGCACCTTGCAACCACAAACCATGGTCACCGTCGTGTTGGGTGACAAATAGTCGCGCGAAATGAGCAAAGCATTTACCAAGGAAAGCGAAGACTCGGACGACGATGAGCTGCAGCTCCCCGCTTTGCCCCCCGGGGGGAAGAATTACATCACCCCTACCGGCTACGCGGCACTGCGTGATGAGCTGCTGGGCCTGATCGACGTGGAGCGTCCCAAGGTGGTGGACACCGTGCATTGGGCGGCCAGCAATGGCGACCGCTCGGAAAACGGCGACTATATCTACGGCAAAAAACGCTTGCGTGAGATCGACCGGCGTATCCGGTTTCTGACCCAGCGCCTGGAGATCGCCGTAATTGCAGAGCCCAGCCTGCATTTCGGTAATGGGCAGATTTTTTTTGGGGCGACGGTCACCTATGTGGACGACGCTGACCAGGAGCGGACCGTGCGTATCGTGGGGATTGACGAGGCCAACAGCGCGCTGGGCGAAGTGAGTTGGGTCTCTCCGATCGCTCGAACCCTACTCAAAGCCCGCGTGGGCGACGTGTTGCGTCTGGTGATGCCCGATCGGGTGGCTGAAATAGAAGTGCTGTCGGTCGAATACCCAGCGGCTCCTACCGCACAGACATCGTCCTGAGCGTTGCTCAGATCGCTTTTTTGATGCGCTCAGCGCGCATCACAACCGGCGAGCGCTGCAACTTGGCCAGTACCGTATCCAGGTGCGCCCGGTCGCGCACGGCAACCACGAAATGCAACTCCTTGACGTCTTGGGCGCTGTCGGGTGCCATCTCGATGTGCACGATATCCGCCTCCGACGTGGCAAAAGCCGAAGCGACTTTGGCCATCACCCCCTTGCCGTTGGTCACGGTCACGGCCAGATCCACCTCGAAGGGGCGTGCGGGCTCATCGGCCCATTCGACCCCCATGAACCGCTCACCGTCCTTGTGCTGCAAACGCTTGGCAGCAGGGCAATCTGCCGCATGAACCACCAGACCCTCGCCCCGACCCAGGTAGCCCAGGATCGAGTCACCCGGAATAGGCCGGCAACACAACGCAAATTTGACCGAAGTGTTTTCACTGCCATCCAGGGTGAGCGTACCCATGCCGTTGGCATTACTGGCACCAAAGCGCTCTCGGGTCAGCAACAACGCATCCGGACGCTCGCCCACATCGCCCAGCAGCAGCACCAGACGCTTGGCAACGATATTGGCAATGCGTTTGCCCAGTCCAATGTCGGTGAGCAGTTCCTGGCGCGTCCTGCTGCCTGTAAAACGCAGCAATTTGTCCCAGATTTGCGCATGGCTTTGCGCGTCCGGGAACGTTTCGATGCCTTCGGCTCGCAAGGCCTGCGCCAGCAGCTTACTGCCGAGCTCTTCGGACTCCGTCAGCTGCATGGTTTTGAGATGGTGGCGGATTTTTGAGCGTGCGCGGCCCGTACGCACAAAACCCAGCCATGCCGGGTTGGGGGTGGCGCTCGGTGCGGTGACGACCTCCACCACATCGCCATTTTTCAGGGTGGTTCGCAGCGGGACCTGTTCGCCGTTGATACGGGCTGCCATGGTGCGGTCGCCGACGTTGCTGTGAATTGCATAGGCAAAATCCACGACCGTCGCCCCGCGCGGCAGGGCCATGATCTGCGTCTTTGGGGTGAAGACGTAGACGGCATCCGGGAAGAGATCAACCTTGACATGTTCCCAAAATTCGGCTGCATCCCGGGTTTCGTCCTGGATGTCCAGCAGTGACTGCAACCACTGGGTGCCCAAGCGGTCGTTGCCGCTGTCCTGCGGGTTGTTGGTCTTGTAAAGCCAATGCGCCGCCACGCCAGACTCTGCCACTAAATGCATGGCTTCGGTACGCATCTGAAATTCGACGTTGATGCCTGCCGGACCTACCAGCGTCGTATGCAAGGACTGGTAGCCGTTGACTTTGGCAATCGCGATGTGATCCTTGAATTTGCCGGGGACCGGCTTGTAGAGCTGGTGCAGCAGCCCCAGGGCGGTGTAGCAGTCGGTGATTTGGGGCACCAGCACCCGAAAACCGTAAACATCCGTCACCTGGGCAAAGCTCAGGTGCTTCCCCTGCATCTTGCGATAAATGGAATAGAGCGATTTCTCTCGCCCGGCAACGCGCACCGGCATTCCATGGGTGGCGAACGCGGACTCCATCTCTTTCTGGACTTTTTGCAGCAAATCGCGCCTGCGGCTGCGTGCTTTTTCCACCGCTTTGGCCAACACTTTGTAGCGCCAAGGCAGCAAATGGCGAAACGCCAGGTCTTGCAGTTCACGGTAAGTCTGGTTCAGCCCGAGGCGGTGGGCAATCGGGCTGTAGATGTCGAGCGTTTCCTGCGCGATGCGGCCCCATTTCGCCCGCGGCATATCGCCCATAGTGCGCATGTTGTGGGTGCGATCGGCTAGCTTAATCAAAATCACGCGCACATCGCGCGCCATTGCCAGCAGCATTTTGCGGAAGGATTCGGCCTGATTTTCTTCGCGTGTATTGAAAGAAAGCTTGTCCAGTTTGGTCAGGCCGTCCACCAACTCGGCCACCGGAGAACCAAATTTTTCGATCAGCTCGACTTTGGTAACGCCGCAGTCTTCCATGGCATCGTGAAGCAGTGCCGCCATCAGGGCCTGGGCGTCAAGTTTCCACTCCGCACATTGGCTGGCGACGGCAATCGGGTGGGTAATGTAAGGTTCGCCGCTGCTGCGCAACTGTCCCAGGTGCGCCTCGTCCGCAAAGCGATAGGCAAGACGCACCTGTGCGATCTCCGCAGCGGACAGGTAGTCAATCTTGCCGACCAGGCCATTAAAACCCGACGGTGCAGCGACGATCTGATCCGAAGCCCTCGGGAATGAATTTTGCGTTTTACCCATTGGTCAAATGTAGCGCGCCTGCTTCAGAGCTGCACTGTCCCTGCAAAATTTGTCACAAAAAAAAGCAGCAGGAACGCATCCACGCTGCTTTTAGCTACGGGCGACCCACGGTCAGGTCGCCAGAACCATTGTTATTTCACGGAGCCCGCGCTCACATAGCCAGAGACAGCCACCCATTTGCCATCTTGGATTTGCGAAAGGCGGGATGCGTCGCTTCCCAAACGCTTGGTCGGCGAAAAAGTGGACTTCGCGGCGCCAAAAATGTCCGGCTCGACCGTCAGGGTGTCCATCACCTTGATGAAGCTGTCGGTTGTCAGGTTTTTGCCTGCTTTGTTGGCAGCGTTGGCGAAGGTGTTGACGATGATGTAGCCGTAGACCGAGAAGACTGTGGGATCTTCATTGAATTTGGTCTTGTACTTATTGGCCCAAAAGCGGATTGGCTGCGATGCCTCGTCAAGGTAGGGGTTCTGCACCGTCATGGTGGCATAGAGGCCATCCATCGCTTTGCCGCCAATCTTGTGGATCAGGTCGGTGTAGGCCGCGCTCGAGCCCAGGAAAATCGGGCTGAATCCGAGTTTGCGCGCGGTACCGATGGTGCCAATGGTTTCGCGAATGATGGTTCCCAGCACCACCATTTCGCAACCACTTGACTGCATCTTGGAAACTTGAGAGGAAAAGTCAGTCGCACCCCGCTTGTAAGAGGTTTTTTCCGTGAAGTCCATGTTCAGCGTCTTCAGGGCGGCTTCCGCTCCACGCAGTACTTCCAGTCCAAAGTCGTCGTCCTGATAAATCGTGCAGATTTTCTTGACGCCTTTTTCCTTGATCAGACTAGGCAGGGTGATGCGCATCTGGTCATAGTAAGTGGCTGCAAACGAGTATTTCAGCCGGTGAAAGGGCTCGTACATCTCGCGCGCCGCGGTAATGGGGAAGAAGTTGATGACGTTCTTCTCAAACTGGACCGGCATGGCCGCCAGGTTTTGGGCAGTTCCAATGTGGCCCACCATCATGAAGATCTTGTCTTGGTTGACCAATTTTTGCGCTGCCAGCACCGATTTTTTGGGGTCGTAGCCATCGTCTTCGACGAGCAGCTTGATCTTGCGGCCATTCAGTCCGCCTTGCTCGTTGATCTCATCGACCGCCAGCATCATGCCCAAGCGGGCTTGTTTGCCAAAGCCAGCCAAAGGGCCTGACAAGTCCTGGATTGAGCCCAATATGATTTCGTCTTTGGTGACGCCTTGTTGCTGAGCCATGGCGGCGGGTGCCGCGAGTGCCAATGCCGCCAGTGCGGCAGCGATGAGTCCGGGTTTCAGGGTCATGTGTCTCTCCTAGTGTTGCGGAAAATTATCAAGGTCGCTCACGGGTGTGGCAACTGGGGTAAACGCGAAGGTACGGGCGCTCATTGGCGCCCGTTCTTGCCGGGGCAACTCACTTGCCGTTGGCCACAGGCTTCCATTTGCCATCCTGGATTTGGGAAAGGCGAGAGAACTCGCTACCCAGGCGCTTGGTGTTGGTAAAGGTCAGCTTGGGTGTTCCAAAGAAATCTGGTGGCACTGTCAGGTTGTTCATGGCCTTGACGAAGCTGTCGGTCGTCAACTGGGGACCGGTCTTTTGCGCCGCCTGGATCATGATGTCGATCATGATGTAGCCGTAGGCCGAAAACACGGTGGGGTCTTCATTGAACTTGGTTTTGTATTTGTTCGCCCAAAAGCGGATCGGCTGTGCAGCCTCGTCGGTGTAGGGGTTTTGCACCACCATGGTGGCGTAAATGCCGTCCATAGCCTTGCCGCCGAGTTTGTGGATCAGGTCGGTGTAGGCCGCCACGGAGGCAAAGAACACCGGATTGAAACCGGTCTTGCGTGCCTCAGCTACAGTACCAATCGTTTCACGGATGATGGTGCCCAGCACCACCAATTCGCAGCTGGCCGACTTCATTTTGGCCACTTGGCTGGAGAAGTCCGTGGAGCCACGTTTGAACGAAGTCTTCTCGGTCAGCTCCATATTGATGGTTTTGAGGCCGGCTTCGCTACCGCGCAGTACTTCCAGGCCAAATTCGTCGTCCTGGTAAATGATGCAGACTTTTTTTGCATTCCTGTCGGCCACCATTTGGGGCAAGGTCAGGCGCATCTGGTCGTAATACGAGCTCAGCAGCGCGTATTTGAGCTCGTTGGGGGCTTCGTACATTTCACGCGCGGCGGTCAGCGGCATGAAATTGACTACCTTTTTCTCAAACTGGATGGGCATGGCCGCGTTGTTTTGGGCGGTGCCCAAATGACCAGCCATGATGAAAATCTTGTCCTGGTTCACCAGCTTTTGCGCTGCCAGCACGGCGCGCTTGGGGTCGTAGCCAGAGTCTTCCACCAGAAGCTTCATCGTGCGGCCATGCACTCCGCCTTGCTCATTGAGCTCATCGATGCGCAATTGCATGCCGTTGCGCGCCTGCTTGCCATAGCCCGCCAGCGGGCCGGACAAGTCTTGAATGGTGCCCACCACGATTTCAGTCTTGGTGATGCCTTGTTGTTCAGCGGCGTGCAGGCCATGGCCTGCCAGCAGACCCAAGGCGAGTGCGGTCAGGGACGACAGCTTAAGAAATTTGCGATGCATACAGGCTCTCAAAGAAAAGTTGGAGGGGAACAGGAGGCAAAAAATGGATCAATCAATCAGTCAATCAAACAGTGGGGCGTCAGCGGTACATCGCCTCAATTTGTGGCGTGTATTTCTGCTCGACCAGTTTGCGTTTGAGTTTCATGGTGGGGGTCAGTTCTTCGTCTTCAGCACTGAGTTGGGTGTCCAGCAAGAAGAATTTCTTGATCTGCTCGACCCGGGCAAACTTTTTGTTCACCCGCTCCAGCTCCGCCTGGATCAGGGCCTGAACTTCAGGGGCGCGCGTCAGGCTGGCGTAGTTGCTGAAGGGCACATCTTGATCTTGGGCGAATTTTTCCACGTTCTCCTGGTCAATCATGATGATCACCGTCAAGTAAGGACGTTTATCTCCAATGACAACGGCATCCGTGATGTAGGGCGAAAACTTCAGGTCGTTTTCCAATTCGCTGGGCGTGATATTTTTGCCACCGGCCGTGATGATGATGTCCTTCATTCGGTCTGTAATGCGGAAATAGCCGTCCTGGTCTTGAACACCCACATCGCCGGTGTGCAACCAGCCGTCCGGGTCAATCGTTTCGGCGGTTTTCTCAGGCAGGTTCAGGTAGCCCGCAAACACGTTTTTGCCACGCACCAAGATTTCGCCGGTGGTCGGGTCCAGACGCACTTCGTTGAAACCGGCTGCCGGGCCGATCGAGCCGGGGCGCATGCCGGTGGCCGGAACGCCTGTGGATGCGCCGCAGGTTTCAGTCATGCCCCAGACCTCCAACATGGGCACTCCCAGCGCGAGGTACCAGCGCACCAGTTCAGGCGATATTGGCGCTGCCCCGGTTACCAAAAAGCGCGCCCGGTGGATGCCGATCAGCTTGCGGACATTGTTGAGTGCCAGCCACTGCGCAATACGAAATTGCATACGCAAGCCTTGGCCCACGGGCTTGCCCGCCAACACCAGATCCGCAATGCGCTGGCCCACGCCAATGCCCCAGGCGTAGACCGCTTGCTGCAAGGCACCCGCTTCTTTGAGCGAAATCATGACGCCCGAATAAAACTTTTCCCAAACCCGGGGCACGGCGGTGAACACCGTAGGCGCAATCTCGCGGACGTTTTCGGGAATGGTTTCCGGGTTTTCGACGAAGTTGAGTTTGGAGCCGGTGTACATCGCAAAATATTCACCGCCCATGCGCTCGGCAATATGGCAAAGGGGCAAAAAGCACATGCGCTCGTCGGTTTCGTCCTGCGCGACCAGGGTGTTGTAGCCGCGCACGGTGTAAACCAAGCCTTGCTGCAAGTGCATGGCGCCCTTGGGTTTGCCGGTCGTACCCGAGGTGTAGACCAAAATCGCCAGGTCTTGGGGTTGGCATTGCTGCAAGCGCGCCTCAAAAGCGCCGGGGTGTGCCGCTAGGTAGCTTTTGCCGAGCGCCCGCAAGGCGTCCAGGCTGATGATGGCCGGGTCGTCCAGGGTGCGCAGGCCTTCCATGTCAAACACCACAATCTTGCGCAGCAAAGGCAACTGGGCGCGTGCCTCCAGCGCCTTGTCGAGTTGCTCATCGTCTTCGACAAACAGCACGGTGGTGCGCGAGTCCTCGCACAGGTATTGCACCTGGCTGCTGGCATCGGTGGGGTAAATACCGTTGGATACGCCGCAGGCGGATAAAACCGCCAGATCAGCCCAAACCCATTCCACCACCGTGTTGGCCAAAATGGAGGCGCACTCCCCTTTGGCAAAACCCAGGCTGAGCAGGCCCCCGGCAATCTCTTGTACCGCTTCTCCGGTCTGGTTCCAGGTCCAGCTCCGCCACAAGCCCAGGTGCTTTTGGCGCATCCAGATGTTGGGGCCGCGCTGTGCGACGGCGTTCCAGAACAGGGCGGGAATGGTTTCCCCGGCCAGCACCACTTCGTGCTGGGGTTGGATGTGGCTCAAGTCCCAAAGTTGCGTCATACGGATCCTTGCCAGCGCGCGAGGGCGCCGACCTGTGGCGGGGTGCGGGTTGGGGTGGTGAACGGGGTGCGCAGGTGCATAAGAGTGCGCAGGCTTAGCGCCATGTTTTCTTCTTTTTCCAGCGGCGCTCATCGCGGACACCGGCTTCTTTAAGTCCGAGGTAAAACTCCTTGATGTCGTCTTTCTCGCGCAAATGGGCGCAGGTGTCTTCCATCACGATACGGCCGTTTTCCAGCACATAGCCATAGTCGGAGGCGTTGAGTGCCATATTGGCGTTTTGCTCCACCAGCAAAATCGTGGTGCCGCGCTCGCGGTTGATGCGCACCACGATCTCGAAAATTTCTTTGGTCAGTTTGGGGCTCAAACCCAGGCTGGGCTCGTCGAGCAGCATGAGATCCGGGTTCGCCATCAGCGCGCGCGAAATCGCCAGCATTTGCTGCTGGCCGCCCGAGAGCAGGCCGGCGTCTTGCGCGCTGCGCTCCCGCAGGATCGGAAAGTAGCCAAACACGGTCTCAATATCGCGTGCCACGCCGTCACGGTCGCTGCGGGTGTAAGCACCCATCAGCAGGTTGTCGTAGACGCTCAAGAGCGGAAACACCTCGCGTCCCTCTGGCACGTGGCTCAAGCCCTGCTGCACGATAAACGAGGGGTCTTTGGCCGTAATGTCTTCGCCCTTGAATTCGACGGAGCCTTTGCGGGGGTCAATGATGCCGGAGATGGTTTTCAGGATAGTGGTCTTGCCAGCGCCATTGGAGCCCAGCACGGCGGCAATTTCTCCACGGCGCACTTGCAGGCTCACGCCGCGAATCGCCTTGATCGGGCCGTAAGCGCTCTCCACATTCAGGAGTTTCAAGACCGGCAGGTCGCTGATCGCAGGTGGCAGGCTGCTCATACGGCACCTCCGTTGGTGGCGCGCGGGCTGGCGCTGCTAGGCCGGCGCAACGAAGAAACGTCATCCACCGAACCCAAGTAGGCTTCGATCACGCCCGCGTCACTTTGGACTTCACGCGGTGTGCCCATGGCCAGCACCTCGCCTTGGTTCATGGCCAGCACCCGGTCCGAGACTTTTGACACCAGGCCCATGTCGTGTTCGACCATGAGCACGCTGATACCGAGTTCTTGCTGAATGTCCTGAATCCAGAAGGCCATGTCGTCGGTTTCCTCCACATTCAGGCCGGAGGACGGCTCATCCAACAGCAGCAGTTTGGGCTCGGTGCACAAGGCGCGGGCCATTTCCACCACCTTGCGCACGCCGTAGGGCAAGCCGGCAACAAAGGTGTCGCGGTAGTGCTGCAAGTTCAGAAAATCAATCACCTCCTCGGCCTTTTCGCGCGACTGCAGTTCGGCCTCGCGGGCTGCCGGGGTGAAGAACAGGTCTTGCCAAAAACCAGTTTGGCGGTGCGTATGCCGGCCAATCAGCAGGTTGTGCAGCACCGAGGCGTGTTCAAACAGCTCAATGTTCTGGAACGTTCGGGCGATCCCAAGCGCGGCCACGTCTTGGGGCGCCTGGTCTGTGAGTTTGACAATGCCCTGGGGTCCCAGATAGTCAATCTCCCCTTGGGTGGGCGTGTAGATCCGGCTGATCAGGTTGAACACCGTGGTTTTGCCAGCACCATTGGGGCCAATCAAGGTAAACACTTCGCCTTGCTTGACGTCAAAGCTGACGTTGTTGACCGCCAGCACACCGCCAAATCGTACGCTGAGGCTCTTGGCCGATAAAAGGGTCGCGGTCATTTCAGGCGGTCCGATTTTTGGAAAGATTTCTGCCGCTTGAACATGCCCTTGCGGTAGAACGGAAACATTTCAAAATAGGTGCGCACCTTGAGCCAGCGCCCATACAGGCCCATGGGTTCAAACAGCACAAAAGCGATCAGCACCAGGCCATAGACCAGGCCCTGCAGGCCGGGAGCCTGGCCGACCATGGCGGGCAGATAGTCTTTGACCATGGCAATCAGCTGGGGCATGGTGATCAGGAAAATCGCCCCCAAAAACGCGCCGTGCACCGAGCCCAGACCGCCGATCACGATCATCAACAACAGGTCAATCGACTGCAGGATGTTGAACTGGTCCGGCGAGATGAACTGCAGCTTGTGTGCGTACAGGGCGCCGGCAAACCCTGCCAGGGCGGCCGAAATCGCGAACGACAGGGTTTTGTAGCGCGCCAGGTGAATGCCCATGCTTTGGGCCGAGATCTCCGAGTCTCGAATGGCCACAAAAGCGCGGCCGGTCGGTGCCCGCAGCAGGTTCAGGATTCCCAGCGTGGAGAACACGGTGATCACCAGGCACAGGAAATAAAACTGCACCTCGGTTTCCAGTACCCAGCCAAAAAGATCGGGCTTTTTGATGTGGATGCCGGCGTTACCGCCGGTGACCGACTCCCATCGGGCCAGCACTTCTTCCACGATAAAGCCAAAGGACAAGGTCGCCATGCCCAGGTAAATACCCTTGACCCGCAGCGCGGGCAAACCGACCACCCAGCCCACGGCCGCCGAGAGCGCCCCAGCGCCCGCCAGCGCCACAGGAAAAGGAACGCCGGCATTGGTAAGTACGGCCTGGGTGTAAGCGCCCACACCCAAAAATGCCGCGTGCCCCAGAGAAAACAGCCCGGTAAAACCGGCCAGCAGCATGATGCCCAGCGCCGCAATGCTGTAAATCAGCACAAAAGTCAGTTGCGCCAGCCAGTATTCGGTGAACAGCCAGGGAGCCGCCAGCAGCAGCAGCAGCAAAACGCTGTACCAGAAGCGGTGGCCGCCATGTTTTGCCAGCTCAACGTCCTGGCGGTAATTGGTTTTGAATATGAAACGCATGTCAGACCTTTTTGCGCAGTTTTTCGCCAAACAGGCCGTTGGGTTTGACCATAAGCATCACCAGCACCACGATGTAGGCAGCGGTGTCCTTGAAGCCGTCGGGCAAGTAAAAGCCGGCAAAGGATTCGACCAGCCCGATGACCACCCCGCCCACAATGGCTCCAGGCAAACTGCCAAAGCCGCCCACCACGGCTGCCGGGAAAGCCTTCAGACCGATAAAGCCCATGTTGGCGTGGACGAACGTAATGGGTGCCAGCAGCAAACCGGCCAAACAGGCCACCGCCGCGGCCAAGCCCCAGGCAATGCCGTTGAGCCGCTTGACCGGAATGCCCATGTAATAGGCTGCCAACTGGTTTTGGGAGGCCGCCTGCATGGCGATGCCCAGCTTGCTGTAGCGAAACAGGGCAAACAGCAGCAGGCAGAGCACGCCGGTGGCGGCAATCACCACCATTTGTTCGACATTCAGCACCAGACCGGCGACGCGCCAGATCTCGTCTTTGTAGGGTACGGGCAAGGCCAGGGTGTCGGTGCCGATGCCCGGAATCATGGTGATCAGGCCGCGGGCAACGTAGCCGATGCCAATCGTCAGCATGACGATGGAAAAAGCAGGCTGTCCCAAAATGGGGCGGATCACCGCAAACTCAATCAGGCCACCCAGCAAGGCCATGCCAATGACCGCACCCAAGACGGACACCCAGTAGGGCAGGCCCAGCATGGTCATGCCGACCAGTCCCGCAAAAGCGCCCAGCATCATTAATTCGCCTTGCGCGAAGCTCACGGTTTCGGTCGCTTTGTAGATGAGCACAAAGCCCATCGCGATCAGCCCGTAGATGCAGCCTTGGGCAACGCCGCTGATCAGCAATTGGAAAAACTGCACCTTGCCTCCTTGTGTTGTGCAGCGTAGTTATACCGTTGGTGTGCGCGTTTCTTGATAGGGTTGTTACTGACCTGGCGACAATATTTCAGATTGGATCTATGCGATGAATCAGGTTTTTGGAATCTCGCGCGGACGGCCTTGCTCGTCAATTGCCACATAGGTGACAAGGGCTTCCGTCACTTTGATGTATGTGCCTTGCGAACGAAATCGCTCGGCAAAAACCTCGACCTTGACCGTTATCGACGTACGCCCGATGCGCACCACTTTGGAGAAGAAGGACAAGATGTCTCCCACCCGCACCGGTTGCTTGAAGATGAATTCGTTGACTGCCACCGTGGCCATTCGGCCCTGGGTGTAGCGCGCCGGTAGTACCGAACCCGCGAGGTCGACCTGGGCCATCACCCAGCCGCCAAAAATATCGCCGTTGGCATTGCAGTCGCCCGGCATGGGGATGACCTTGAGCACCAGGTCCTGGTCGGTGGGCAAGCTGACCGTTGGGGCGGGCGACGTGGGGTGGTGTGGCGTGGACATGGGCACAATCGGAGTTTGATGTTTTGAATTGTCTCCCATGCGCTCTTTTGGCCCTTCTGCCGACTCTCCCCGCTACGCGCCACTGGCTCCCGGCGCGGTCGTTGCCACGCCGACCGGCCTCAAAGCCAGCGACTGGGCCACCTTGCAACGCCTGTTCCCCTACCTGTGGGCCTACAAATGGCGGGTGATGGCGGCATTGACGCTCATGATTGGTGCCAAGGTGGCCAATGTAGGGGTGCCGCTGTTGCTGAAAAATCTGGTCGACACCATGAGTCCCAAGCCCGGCGAAGTGGCTGCGGTGCTGGTGGTGCCGGTGGCCTTGCTGGTGGCCTACGCGGCGCTGCGCCTGTCGACCTCGTTGTTTGCTGAATTGCGCGACCTGGTGTTTGCCAAAGCCACCGAGGGCGCGGCGCGCAGCATTTCACTGGCTGTGTTCCGCCATTTGCACGCCATGAGCCTGCGCTTTCATCTGGACCGCCAGACCGGCGGCATGACGCGTGACATTGAGCGCGGCACGCGCGCGGTGCATTCGCTGGTGTCGTATTCGCTCTACAGCATCATTCCTACGCTGATCGAAGTGGGACTGGTGCTCACGCTGCTGGCAGTCAAATTTGATGTCTGGTTTGCCGGTATCACGGTCATCGCTTTGGTGCTGTACATCGGCTTCACCATCACCATGACCGAGTGGCGCACCCAGTTCCGCAAGCGCATGAACGAGCTCGACTCCAAGGCCCACACCCGCGCCATTGACTCGCTGCTTAATTTTGAAACCGTCAAATACTTCAACAACGAAGAATTCGAGGCCCGGCGCTACGACGACAACCTGGAGCGCTACCGCCAGGCGGCGCTCAAGAGCCAGCGCACCCTCAGCATCCTGAATGCTGGTCAGCAGCTCATCATTGCCAGTGGCTTGGTGGCGATGCTCTGGCGCGCCACCCAAGGCGTCGTGGATGGGCGCATGACGCTGGGCGACCTCGTGATGGTCAATGCCTTCATGATTCAGATTTACATCCCGCTCAATTTTTTGGGCGCGATTTACCGCGAGCTCAAGCAAAACCTGGCGGACCTCGAAAAGATGTTCGTTTTGCTGGAGCGTGAGCAGGAAATTGCCGATGCGCCTGACGCCCACGCGCTGCGCTTGCCTCAGGGCGCGGCCAGCGCCAGCGTGCGCTTTGCGCATGTGGGCTTTGCCTACGACCCGGCGCGCACCATCCTGCATGACATCAGTTTCGAGATTCCTGCAGGAAAAACCGTAGCCGTGGTCGGGCCTTCAGGTTCCGGCAAGTCCACCCTGGCGCGCCTCCTGTACCGTTTCTATGACATCCAGCAAGGCAGCATTGCCGTGGCGGATCAGGACATCCGTAGCCTCACCCAAGCCAGCCTGCGCGCAGCCATTGGCATCGTCCCGCAAGACACGGTGCTGTTCAATGACACGGTGCAGTACAACATTGCCTACGGCCGCCCCGGCAGCAGCCTGGCGGAGGTGGAGGCGGCTGCCCGTGCCGCGCACATTGACGCCTTTATTGCCAGCACCCCGGCCGGCTACGACACCATGGTCGGGGAGCGCGGGCTCAAACTCTCGGGTGGAGAAAAGCAGCGCGTCGCCATTGCCCGCACCCTGCTCAAAGACCCGCCGATCCTGATTTTTGATGAAGCCACCAGCGCCCTGGACTCGGCCAATGAGCGCGCCATCCAGGCTGAACTGGCGCGCGTCGCGCAAAACAAAACCACCTTGGTGATCGCGCACCGCCTGTCCACCGTGGTGGACGCGCACATGATTCTGGTGATGGACGCCGGTCGCATCATCGAGCGGGGCAGCCATGCCGAGCTGATGCAAGCCCAAGGTCGCTACGCACAGATGTGGGCCTTGCAGCAAAGCGGCGAGTCCTAGCCGCGCTACCTAGCTGCGCCAGATCACGTCCTGGCGATTGGTGCAGCCTTGTTTGGCGCGGCGTGCCGGTGTTCGCATTGCCAACAAGCGCCTGATCCCCTAGCTTCGAAGTCGCGGGTCGGTGGTGTCCAAAGCACACCCAGCCACCTGCCTTGTACGGCTGGCATCTGGCGGGGACGAACTGTGGACAAAAAACAAATCTGGAACATTGGCTACTGGATTTTTGCCCTCGCGGTCCTGCTGCTGTTGCAGAACGTGTGGCAAACCGCCAGCCAGTCCGAGGTCGTGAGCTACAGCGAATTTGAAAAGGCCTTGGCTGAGGGCCGCATTGCCGAGGTCACCGTGTCCGAACAGTCTTTGGTCGGACGCCTGAAGTCGGCCAATGGCCAAAAGCTACAACTGGTGACCGCCCGCGTAGTGCCTGACGTGGCGGCGCGCCTGGACAAGTTCAACGTCCCTTATTTGCGCGTGTTTGAAAACACCTGGCTGCGCGAAATCTTGTCATGGATCGTGCCTGCACTCTTGTTGTTCGGGCTCTGGTACTTTCTGATCCGGCGGATGGTGGACAAGCAGGGCATGGGCAGCTTTTTGTCGATCGGAAAAAGCCGGGCCAAGGTCTATGTGCAATCGAACACCGGCGTGACCTTTGCCGATGTGGCGGGTGTGGACGAGGCCAAGCGCGAGCTGGAGGAGGTGGTGGATTTTCTGAAGCACCCGCAAAAGTATGGCCGTCTGGGTTCCCACATACCGAAGGGCGTGCTGCTGGTCGGGCCACCAGGGACCGGCAAAACCCTGCTGGCCAAAGCGGTGGCGGGGCAGGCTGGCGTGCCCTTCTTTTCCATTTCCGGCAGCGAGTTTGTCGAAATGTTTGTGGGCGTGGGCGCGGCGCGCGTACGCGACCTGTTTGAGCAAGCGCGGCTCATGGCGCCCGCCATCATCTTCATTGACGAACTCGATGCTTTGGGGCGCGCCCGCGGTGCCTTTTCCGGTATCGGCGGGCATGACGAAAAAGAACAGACGCTCAACCAGCTGCTCGCAGAGATGGACGGCTTTGACTCCTCCGTGGGCCTGATCATTTTGTCGGCCACCAACCGACCCGAAATTCTTGACCCGGCGCTCATGCGCGCTGGGCGGTTTGACCGCCAGGTGCTGGTCGATCGGCCCGACCGCAAAGGGCGCACCGACATCCTGAATGTGCACGTGCGCAAGGTCAAGTTGGACGCCACACTGCGCCTTGAAGAAGTCGCCGCGTTGACGCCGGGTTTTAGCGGTGCCGACCTGGCCAATCTGGTCAACGAGGCCACCTTGGTGGCCACACGGCGCAAGGCCGAGCAGGTCAGCATGCCGGACTTTACGGCTGCGGTAGAGCGCATCGTGGCGGGTCTGGAGCGCAAGAGCCGGGTGCTCAACCCCAAGGAGCGCCGCGCCGTCGCGCACCACGAAATGGGCCATGCGCTGGTGGCCTTGGCGCAAAGCGGGACCGATCCGGTGCACAAGGTGTCCATCGTGGCGCGCGGCATAGGCGCACTGGGCTACACCATCCAACGGCCCACCGAAGACCGCTACCTGACCACCCGCGCCGAGTTGGAGCAAAAAATAGCCGTGCTGTTGGGCGGACGTGCCGCCGAGAAGATGGTGTTGGGGGCGCTGTCCACAGGCGCTGCAGATGACTTGGCCAAGGCCACCGACATCGCGCGCGACATGGTCATGCGCTACGGCATGGACGAAGCGCTGGGTTATGTCGCATTCGACCCCCTGCGCGCGCATTTGCTTGATTTGCCCGACGCGCTGGCCGCGCGCCCGCCCGTCGTCGCGCAGGAAACCCAACGCCAGATTGATGCGGCAATCCGCTCCATTGTGATGCAGGGTTTTGAGCGCGCCACCCAGATTCTGGTGGCGAACCGTCCGGTTCTGGAGCGCGGTGCCCAAGCGCTCTTGGAGCAGGAAACACTGGACGAGGCAGCCATCCTGGCGCTCACCCGTGACCTGACCCCGTACGCGCTCTCCCCCTGACCTGCCAAGGCGTGGTGCCTGCGCCTCAGTGCACGTACTGCAGCGCCTGATCGACGCGCTGCTGCAGTTCGCGACCCTCAAAATGCGTCAGGTCGCTGGCCACGGTATGGCGCAGCGCGTTGCCTGCGCTCACACTCAGGCGTGGGCGCAGGTCGCCTAGCAGCGGGCTCGGAGCAATCAGCACCAGGGCATTGCATTGTTGCGAGGCCACACCATCGTTCAGGTGCGCCGCCAGAAGCTGCGAAAACATGCGTCGGTCTTTTGCGCGCGGATCGGTATGGGGCTCAAACTGGGTGCCTGCGTGTCCGGTGGCACCATGGCCTTTGGTCAGGCGGCTCTCCGGGTGCCCGCCGCCCAAGGTGCTGTCGTTGGGATAGACAAAGTCGGCCAGCTCCACCAGCGTATGGCCTTGTGTCTGGCGCTCAAACAGGCGTCCGCGGTGGCTGTCGGCAATCAGTACCCAGGTTCTGGTCATGGCAAATCCTTTCGTTTGGAGGGGGCGGTCATCGCGGGCCTTTTGATCTCCGCCAATCTAAGTCAACCCCCCAAAAATTCTTTGCGTCAGATCAATGCTTTGATCTCTCACCAAGGCCGTCTGGATGCACCACACGCAGCTGCACAAATGTTGATTTTGCGCACCGGGCCTCCGATGCTTGCCGCTTAACGTGGTCCCCGGTGCAGTGGTCTTTAGTCCGAAGTCCCCTGTTTTCCTTTCATCCTTTCCTTATCTTTTTGGAGTGACTGCCATGAGCAACCTGAGCCTGTTTGAGAGCAATTTGAGTGATCCTTTTGAAGTCGTTTTTCGCCGCATGATGGCGCCCTTCCGTTCGGAGCGCATGGGTGGCGAACTCGATATCCGGGTCGATGTCACCGAAAAAGACGGCCATTTCAAGGTGCGCGCCGATATGCCGGGTGTGAAAAAGGACAACATCAACGTCCGTGTGGACGGCAATCTGGTGCAAATCGACGCACAGACAGCCGACGAGCTTGAAACCAAAGACGCCGACGGCAAGGTTTGGCGCAACGAGCGTTACTTTGGCTCGGTATCGCGCGCCTTCACGCTGGCTACCGAGGTGGACGACACCAAGGCCGTTGCGAAGTACGAAGACGGCGTGCTCACCTTGGACTTGCCGAAAAAGGCGGGCTCGACCTCCCACCGGATTGCGGTCAAGTAAATGGCCTTGGGCCGCAGCACCGCGCCGCGTTGGCGCGGCTGTGTTCTTTGGTGGTTTGCTGCTCCGCTGCGCGCTCTTCGCAGACTGCGCAGCGGCGCCGCTCTCGTCCCCCTTGGACTTGATCCCGCATTGGAATTCAAGCGTCGTTCAGCCGCTCCAGGTGCCCGCCGACGAGGCCCGCCGCTACGCCGATTTGCTGGCAAGCGTTTGGGCTGAACGGGGTTTGGGCCTGCAGCCACCGCAGTATGTGGTTCTGGTCGACCGCAGTGCGATAGTGCAGGCGCTGCTGCTGTACTGGAAACCGGCCCAAGGTCCCGCCCTGTTGATCGGCGCCGCACTGGTCTCGACCGGCCGCGCTGGTCGTTTTGACTATTTTGAAACGCCCTTGGGGGTGTTTGCGCACACCTTGGAAAATCCCGACTTCCGAGCCGAAGGCACGTATAACGAAAACGGCATCCGGGGCTATGGCGTACAGGGCATGCGGGTGTTTGACTTTGGTTGGCAGACGGCGGCGCGCGGCTGGGGCAATGGCCACGCCAGCGCCATGCGCCTGCAAATGCACGCGACCGATCCTGATGTGCTGGAACCCCTGTTGGGGCAGGCACGCTCCAAGGGATGTATCCGCATACCGGCCAGCGTCAATCGATTGCTCGACCACTTTGGCGTACTGGACGCCGACTACGAGCGCGCGCTGGCGCAGGGTCAAGCCCTTTGGATGCTTGCGCCAGACCGCGAGCCCACCCCATGGTCGGGCCGCTATTTGGTGGTGGTGCAGACCGAGCACTTGGCCCGACCCGCATGGGCTGCCACCCGGCCCGATAAGTAGTGCGGGGTGCGCACTCGTCAACAGCCATAATTTCAGCCATGGAAACCAAATGGCTCGAAGACTTTGTCTCGCTCGCTGAAACCCGCAGTTTCAGCCGTTCCGCCCAACTGCGCCATGTGACGCAACCGGCATTTTCGCGCCGCATCCAGTCCTTGGAAGCCTGGGCCGGTGTGGACTTGGTGGACCGCAGTTCGTATCCGACGCGCCTGACGGCTGCGGGCGCTACGCTGTATGACCAAGCGCTGGAGGTGTTGCAGGCACTGCAAACCACGCGCGCCATGCTGCGCGGCCACACGGCGCCGGGGCAGGATGTGGTGGAGTTTGCGGTTCCGCACACGTTGGCCTTTACGTTTTTTCCGGCCTGGGTATCGGGGCTGCGCGAGCATTTTGGGCCTCTCAAAAGCCGCCTCATTGCGCTCAATGTGCACGATGCCGTCACCCGTCTGGTGGAGGGCAACTGCGACGTGCTGATCGCCTACCACCACCCCTCGCAGCCCTACCAGTTGGCGTCGGACCGCTTTGACATGGTCAGCTTGGGCGAGGAAGTGCTGGCGCCCTACGCCAAACCCGATGCGCTGGGTGCGCCGATGTTTCAGCTGCCGGGCAAGCCGGGTCAGCCGCTGCCCTATCTGGCCTATGCTGAAGGCGCGTATCTGGGGCAAATGGTGGACCTGATCCTGAAAGCCGCGCCCACCGCCATTCACCTGGAGCGGGTTTACGAGACCGATATGGCCGAGGGCCTGAAAGCCATGGCTTTGGAAGGCCATGGCGTTGCCTTCTTGCCTCGCAGTGCGGTGCAAAACGAGCTAGCCACCCACAAATTGGTCAGCGCGCTCCCGCCTGAGCTGGATGCAATGCAGATCACCATGGAAATGCGCGCCTACCGCGAACGCCCGCATCTCACGGAACACCATCGCCCCGGCGCTGCACCCCAGCGCGTGCCTGCCAGTGACGCACAGCACAGTGCGCAGGCGCTTTGGGATTACTTGCGCTCAAGCCGCACCGCCTGACAAGTGCCGTCGGCTGTCCGGGCCGCTGGGCCAGCTCTGGGACAATAGCGCTTTGAGCGCGCAAAACCGGCGCCCACCCACTTTTTTCCCCACGTTATGACCACCACGGCCGATACCCTGACCCTGACCCGCCCCGACGACTGGCACGTGCATTTGCGCGATGGCCAAGCACTCACCACGGTGGTGCCCCACACCGCTGCCCAGTTTGGCCGTGCCGTAGTTATGCCCAACCTCAAGCCCCCGGTCACCACCGCCGCCCAGGCCCAGGCCTACCGCGAACGGATTTTGGCCGCTGTGCCGCCCGGCATGGCCTTTGAGCCGCTGATGACGCTGTACCTGACGGACAACTTGCCAGCCGACGAAATCGCGCGCGCCCACGCTGCGGGCGTGGTAGCGGTCAAGCTCTACCCGGCGGGTGCCACCACCAACAGCGACGCGGGCGTCACGGACTTGCGAAAAACCTACCCCACGCTGGAAGCCATGCAGCGCGCCGGAATGCCGCTGCTGGTGCACGGCGAGGTCACAGACAGTGAGATTGACCTGTTCGACCGTGAGGCAGTGTTCATTGACCAGCAGCTTATTCCCCTGCGCCGCGATTTCCCGGGTCTGAAAATCGTCTTTGAGCACATCACCACCCGAGAGGCAGCGCAGTACGTGCACAGCGCGGGCCCACTGACGGCGGCCACCATCACCGCCCACCATCTGCTGTACAACCGAAACGCCATCTTCAAGGGCGGTATCCGACCGCACTATTACTGCCTGCCGGTACTCAAGCGCGAAACCCATCGGCTGGCGCTGGTTGAGGCCGCCACCAGCGGCTCGCCCCAGTTCTTTTTGGGTACCGACAGCGCGCCCCATGCCGCCCACCTGAAAGAACACGCCAGCGGCTGTGCCGGCTGCTACACCGCGCACGCTGCCATCGAGTTGTACGCCCAGGCCTTTGAGGCGGCCGGGGCGCTGGACCGGCTGGAAGGGTTTGCCAGCTTTTTTGGCCCCGACTTTTATGCCTTGCCACGCAATGCCGGCAGCGTCACGCTGCGCCGCGAAAGCTGGACGCCCCCGGAGGGCTACGCCTTTGGTGAGGCGGTGCTCAAGCCGCTGGCGGGCGGCGAAGCATTGCAATGGCGCTTGGCCTAGACGCCATCGACTGGGACGCCCCGTGGCTCGCCGCCTGGCGCGCCCAAGGCCAGGCAGTGGCCGGGCAGGCGCTGTCGGGCTCCTGTAGTGCGTCGGCGCTGAACGCCCATTGCACCCCCCACAGTCCGGTGCGGTTTGTGCCCCAGCATGCGCTACCCCAGGGCGAGGCGTACGAGGCGTTTATTTTTCGTAGCCGCCAGGTGCCCACGCGCGAGGGCCTGCACGACTTTTTCAATGGACTGTGCTGGCTGCATTTCCCGCATACCAAGACCCGACTCAACGCCCTGCAGGCCGAGCAGATTGCGTGCAGCGGCATCCAGAGTGTGCGCGGCCCAGCGCGTGACGGAATCACGGTTTTTGATGAAAACGCCGCTTTTTTGCAGGCACCCGATGCCCTGTGGCAGGCCCTGGTGGCCAAAGAATGGACAAGATTGTTTGTCACTCTGCGGCCGCTGTGGGAACAGGCACAGCTGATTTTGTTTGGCCATGCGCTGCTGGAAAAGCTGGTCGAGCCACGCAAAGGGATCACTGCCCACGTCTACCGCGTACAGGCTGGTGCGCCCGGTCTGGCGGCCATGGACGGCTGGATGGCGCATGACCTGAGCGCCGACAAATTGGCGGCCAAACCGTTTGCCCATTTGCCGGTGTTGGGTGTGCCCGGTTGGTGGAGCGCCAACGAAGCCCCCGGGTTTTATGAAGACCCTGCGGTATTTCGTGCGCCCCGAACGCCCCGGGCACCGGGCTCCTAAAAGCCGCAGTTTTTCTGGGCCCAAAAAACGGTCCGCAGCTTGTGTTTGACGACGTCCGCCCTAATATGTCTCGCGTACGCCCGTCTAGGGGCGGGTAGTGGCTTCGGGACTCTGTCTCTTGTAGGAGGATTTATATGAAACGTATTTTGTTGTTTGTACTGACCAACGTCTTGGTGGTCGTGGTGCTGGGCATTGTGGCCAGCCTGCTGGGCGTTAACCGCTACCTTACGTCCAACGGACTGAACCTGGGCGCGCTGTTGGGCTACGCGCTGATCATGGGCTTTGGCGGCGCGTTTATCTCGCTCCTGATCAGCAAGCCCCTGGCCAAGTGGAGCTCGGGCGTGCGCGTGATCGAGCAGCCGCAAAACGCCGACGAGGCCTGGATCGTGGACACGGTGCGCAAGTTTGCCGACAAGTCGCAAATCGGCATGCCCGAGGTCGGAATTTTTGAGGGCGATGCCAACGCCTTCGCCACGGGTGCATTCAAGAACTCGGCGCTGGTGGCGGTGTCCACCGGCTTGCTGCAAGGCATGACGCGCGAAGAGGTCGAAGCCGTTATCGCCCACGAAGTCGCCCACATCGCCAATGGCGACATGGTGACCATGACGCTGATTCAGGGCGTGATGAACACCTTTGTGGTGTTTTTGAGCCGCGTGATCGGCTACGCGGTGGACAGCTTTTTGCGCAAGGGCGACGACCGCGATACGGGTCCCGGCATGGGTTACTGGATTACCACCATCGTGCTGGACATCGTGTTGGGCTTTGCTGCGGCCATCGTGGTGGCCTGGTTTTCACGCCACCGCGAGTTTCGGGCGGATTCTGGTGCGGCGCAGCTGATGGGCCGCAAGCAGCCCATGGTCAACGCGTTGGCGCGCTTGGGCGGCTTGCACACCGGCGAACTGCCCAAAAGCGTGGCGGCGTTTGGCATTGCTGGGGGTATAGGCCAGCTCTTTAGCACCCACCCGCCGATTGAAGAGCGCATTGCGGCTTTGCAAAATAGCTAATTCTTGGGGCTGATTGCCGCCGAAGCGAGCACCGCCTGCGTGTGGTGCTCGCTTTTTTTTGGCTATTTGCAAGCTGCGGTTTGAAACGAAGCGTAATTTGTGACCCGTTCGGCCCAGGCATTGCGCATCAAAAGCGCCAAAGAGGTGCCGCTTACGATTGTTTTCAGAGCGGATTTCAAGTCGTCTTGTTGCGTTTTTTTTGCATGTTTATCTCCAGAGTGTTATCAAGGTTGAAAAGTCAAGGCCTTCCTGAAAAGGCGCAAGTTAAGAAAAGTCAACCTGATTTAATATAACGAATGGTATAAATAAATCCCCGTTTAAGACTTTTGCTGAGTCGTTCGCGGGCGGTCTTGCTAAGCGTCTTCGCGGTGGATTAAGTCCTATAAAGGTATGAAGCAATTGGGTTACAGTGCAACAACCATGCTGGCGGACCCACCTGACATACCCACTCCCCGCAGACGCGGACGCCCTGTTAAGAGCGATATTGATGCCGCTGTGGTGATCCGCGAGGCGGCCCTCAAGGCGTTTGGCCGCGCGGGTTTTCAAGGCACCAGCATTGCCGATATTGCCCGCCTGGCCGGCGTGGCCAAACCGCTGGTGCATTACCACTTCGCATCCAAAGAAGTGCTGTGGGAGGCCGCAGTGAATGGCGCGGTGGCTAACTTGATGGACGAGTTGGCGAGTTTCCGAAAAGGCTTGAACGCACTGCCAATCCAAGATTTATTGAGGCAGATTTCCAGGCAGTTGGTGGTTTTTGCGTCTCGACATCCTGCATTGGTGCACATCGTGATAGACGAGACCGCCAAAGGTGGACCGCGTGCGCAATGGATACAAACGCATTTTTTGCTGCCCAGCTATGCCGTAGCAAAAAACCTGCTAAGCGGGATTGCCTTGATGCAAGGCACGGCCGCATCGCCGCCGCCAGTCGAGCACATCGTGCCCATCGTCTTGGGGGTTATGAATTTTGCTTTCATGGAGGCAGAAGTCATTCGTAAAGCCTATGGCGTCGATGTCTATTCAGACGTCTACATAGAGCGCCACGGCGATTTGCTTTTTCAATTCATGCGCGGTCTTCTCGTCAAAACCTAGGGAAAGCCCTAGGCGGAATTTATTATGTCGATAGGCATAATAAAAAACTCTTCTTAGGATTTCCTATGTCGTTGCGCCACACCAAGTCACCGTATTTGGACTCCATGTCCGTTGCACTGGCCAGCGGTCCGTGCGCACGCTTTTCCAAGCCTGATGTGCCGCCACGTGGAGGCACGTGTCAGGGGCGCCCTGCCGGTGGGCGATCAGCCTTGCAAATTGTTGCCGCCGGTGAAGCAATCGCCTCTGCTTGGCTTGTTTGAGAACCACCATGCATGACGTTGCCATTATTGGATATGGCCCTGTAGGAGCTACTCTTGCCGGCCTGCTCGGCAAGCTGGGAGTCGATGTCGTGGTGTTTGATAAAAACCATGACATCTATCCCATGCCACGGGCCGTTGGATTCGACCATGATGCAATGCGGATTTTTCAGCGCGTAGGAATAAGCGAGGCGATAAAACCGTTCATTGAACCGTTTCGTGAAGAAATTTATCTCGGTGCCGATGGGCGTGTGCTTCAGCACTTCAAACATATGCCCAAGCCCTATCCATTAACCTGGGATCCGCATTTCACGTGTGACCAGCCGGGGGTTGAACGAGCGCTTCGCAACCAGATCGCCAGCATGCCCAGTGTTCAGGTCAATTTGGGCTTTGAGTTTCAGTCATTTGAACAGCAGCGCGGGTCGGTCACACTTCATCTTCTCAATGAAAATCGGCAGTCTGAAACCTGCGAGGCCAAATACTTGGTCGGCTGCGATGGAGCGTCTAGCTCCATCAGAAGCCACCTGAATATTGACTTAGAAAACCTGGACTATGACGAGCCGTGGTTGGTCGTGGACATGAAAGTGAAGGAGGCTTTCCTGGATAAATTGCCTCAGACCAATGTCCAGTATTGCAGCCCTGCCAGACCCAGCACCATGATTTGCTGCCCGGGCAACCATCGCAGATGGGAATTCATGACACTGCCCACTGATTCGTCAGATGCTGTCATTCAAGAAGATCAGCTTTGGGCGCTCATGGCCCCTTGGATCAAACCCGGTGAAGCAGATATATGGCGGGCAGCGTCCTACCGTTTTCATGCGCTGGTTGTTCGGAAATGGCAAGAAAGGCGCGTATTCCTTGCTGGCGACAGCGCCCACCAAACGCCCCCATTTTTAGGACAGGGCATGTGCCAGGGAATTCGTGACGCGGGCAACTTGGCATGGAAACTAGAGCATGTTGTTTCAGGTAAAGCGCCAGAAAGCTTGCTAAAGAGCTATGAAGATGAACGCCGCCCCAACGTTGTCGCAACCACGCTATTGGCAAAGGACTGCGGGCTGATCATTTCAGAACGCAATATTGAGAAGGCGAAAATTCGCGACGCAGAGATCTCTGAAGCCACAGCAGGCCTTGGCCGAACCATCATTCGCCAAGACCTGATTCCCCCCTTTTCTGTTGGATTTCTCGATTCCGCCGCCCCATTGTCGGGGATGGTCTTTCCTCAACCTCTCGTTGTTGCATTAGGTCGAACAGACGTATTGTTGGATGACGTTTTGTCGCCCTGTTTTCACATGGTCGTTTTGGCCGAATCGATGAACGAATCTGAATTGGAGGAGCTTTGCACCGCAGCCTCGAAACTGCCTGCGGAGCTGGTAGTCGTGCACGAAAAAATCTTGCCGCACAACAGTAAGCACGCGCAGATACTGCATGTACAAGAAACTACGCCCCTGATCAAAGAGTATCTCTTGGGAAGTTCCTGTATCGGTGCCATTGTCCGCCCGGACCATTATGTCTATTGCGGCATCGCAAATATAAAAAACGCTTTGGGTGCGTTGTCTCTGTTGGCCGTGAAGTTGCGGATTCCGGACTGAGGTCCTTTAACAGTCAAAAAAACAAAGCCCAGGGAGATATTTAAATGCGACTCATAAGTTACTCGGAAAAAGGTGTTTCAAGCTGGGGCGTTCTTGATGGCGTCCGCATTATTCCAGCGAAGCACTTGGCGTTGAATTTGCCGGCATCATTGGGTGAACTCATTGCCAATCAAGAGGCTTTTGGTCGACTGTCCCAATATTGGCTCCATCGGTCTTCTGAGATTGCCGGGCTCTCACTCCAAGACGTGGTATTTCTGCCTGTCCTTCAGCGCCCGGGGAAAATTATTTGTCTTGGTGTTAATTATGTGGACCACGCCAAGGAGGGCGGAAATCAAATCGGCGAATATCCTGCAGTGTTTTTGAGATGCGCCACCTCGCTGCTGGCGCATGGTTCACCGATTCAAGTCCCCTCAATTTCCGACAAGCTCGATTTTGAAGCGGAACTGGCAGTGGTGATTGGACGCACCACCCGAAACGTTTCGCAACACGATGCATTGGATTGCGTTTTTGGGTATTCGTGTTTTAACGATGCCAGTTTGCGTGATTACCAACGAAAAACGAGCCAGTGGACGATTGGCAAAAATTTTGATGCAACCGGTGCCTTTGGTCCTTGCTTGGTCACAAGTGATGAGTTACCCCCAGGCTGCGTGGGTTTGCATATTGAGTCGCGCTTGAATGGCAAGGTCATGCAAAGCGCTAACACTGCCGATATGGCCTTTGGCGTTGCCCACACCATTTCACTGCTTTCGCAAGCCATGACCTTGGAGCCCGGCGACGTCATCGTCATGGGAACGCCGGGCGGAGTGGGTTATGCGCGCACACCACCCGTATGGATGAAGGCGGGTGACACCATTGAAGTTGAAATCGAAGGCGTCGGCGTTTTATCTAACCCAATCACCGCATGAAAAACATCAATTTATCCAACCTATCGGACATCGCCGTTCAAAGCTTTTCCGCGCTAGAGAATGATCGGACCCGGCAGTTGGTTCAAAAACTCGTTGCCTCGCTGCATGAATATGCCAAAGACGTCCAACTCACGCATGAAGAATGGCGCGCGGCACTTTCCTTCTTGCATGCTTGTTCTGACATGAGCAGTGCATCACGCAGCGAGTTCTCGCTGCTGTCGGATGTGCTTGGAGTTTCAAGCCTGGTTGATCTTTTGGCTGGAAAGCCGGGCGCGACACCGGGCAGTGTTTTAGGGCCTTTCCATAGCGCAGGGTCTCCCTGGTTAAGCAACCCGGTTAATTTGATAGCTGCCAATGAAGGCACGCCGGTTGTGTTCAGAGGCCGCGTTTGTGATGTTGAAGGCAATCCCTTGCCTTCTGCGAGCATCGATTACTGGCAAAACGCGAACAATGGACTGTATTGGCAGGTGGACCCGCAGCAAGCGACGGATAACTTGCGGTGTCAGCTTCAGGTAGATGCCCAAGGACGATTCGAAATTGCCACGATTCGCCCTGTCCCTTATGAAATACCCACCGATGGACCCGTATGGCGCGATCTGGTGCAACCAGCACACCGCAGCTCCTGGCGTGCGGCGCATGCGCATGTCATTGTGGCTGCGCCGACTTATGTAAAGCTGGTGACCGAGTTTTTCGACTCTGAGGACCCCTATCTCGAGGCAGATGCGGTGTTTGGGGTCCGAGGCGCGCTGGTGGGTACTTTTAAATCGACACAGGATCCTGAACTTTGTGCGCGCCACGGTATCGAGGGCGATACCTGCCTGGTGATGGATATTGAATTGCGACTAAGCAAAAATGAAAACGAATGACTCTATGGTCAAAGGAGCGCCTGTGACGAGCTCCGCGCGTGAACCTGTCCACCTCGGCTACACCGCGACTGAGCTTGCGACCAGCCCCTACGCCCGTTTTTATAAGCCCGACATGTCGCCCTTGCCAGCGCATGTGCGCGAGGCGATTGCAGTGGGCTTGCAGACCGTGGACTTGTTGCCCCCGGTGGCAAGCGCACCTGAGTTGCAGACTCCGGGCTACTGGCCGGTGGAAAACGGTGTCACCATCAGCCCCGACGGCGCTTTCCGGGTCTTTGTGCGCACCGACATGCCGGGTGTGACACCGGCGATGTGGGACTGGTGGTTTGCCTGGCACGGCAGCGAAGCACAACGCTACAAACTATGGCACCCACGCGCCCACATGCACGTGGCTTGGGCCGATGGCCGCAGCGACCTGAAGCACTACGTGGGCCGCACTTCGCATGTGGTGGAGTACGTAGGCAATCAGCGGCTGAACTTGTCCATCCGTTTTGTGTCCCCGGCCAGCCTAGGCCTGAACGAAGCGCGCCTGCAGCGCGACGGCGAGGTGGCCATCTGCGCACGCGGCAGCATGGCCGGCACGCCCATGGAGACCGGTTGGCTCATCCACCATGTGCGCCCTGTGCCCGGCGGCTCTGAAATGCGCTCGCGCTTTTGGCTGGCCGGCGCCAACATCCGGCCCCGTGGCATGCCAGGCGCGGCTGGCGCGTTGATCGGCCGGGTTGCCGCAAAGTTCGCACCACTAACCGACAACATGGCCATGGAGTTGCTGGTGCACTGTGCTCAGGAAATGAACCATCTCGCAGCCATCTTGCCAGACCTCTACGCAACATTCGGTCCCGGACACAAGGGCTAAGGTAATTCACATGCAAAAAAACCTTGCGCCAGGCGCCACATTCCGCCGTGGTGACGCTGGCTTCGAAGCAGCAGTGCTGGGCACCAGCTTTACCGTGCGCGACCCCGGGCGCCGCCCTGAGATCGTCGTGCAAGCCAATAACGCGGACGAGGTCGTTTCTGCCGTGCGACAGGCCGCCCTTGGCGAAATGCGCATCGGCATGTGTTCTGGCGGACACAGCTGGGCGCAAAACCACATCCGCGAGGGCGGTTTGATGCTAGACCTCTCGCGGCTGAAGTCGATTGAGGTCAATCCCACCAAGATGACGGCCACCATTGGCCCGGGGGTTCTTGCGGGGGAGCTGAATTTGGCCCTGTTGCCGCACAAGCTGTTTTTCCCCACTGCGCACGCATGGACGGTGGGCATGGGGGGCTTTTTGCTGCAAGGCGGCTTTGGCTGGAACAGCCGCAACCTCGGCGTGGGCTGCCAAAACGTCATCGGCATCGACGTGGTGCTGGCCGACGGCACGCTGGTGCACGCCAATGAAACGGAAAATGCCGACCTGTACTGGGCAGCGCGCGGCGCTGGGCCAGGCTTTTTTGGAGTGGTGGTGCGTTTTCACCTGAAGTTGCACCAGCGGGCCAAATTCATTGGCATGAAGTTGCAGGTGTTTCGCATTAAGCACCTCGAAGAAGTACTGGCCTGGGCCGATCGCGTGGGGCCTTCGGTCTCGCCCAATGTGGAGTTTCAGATCGTCATGAACCCCAAGGCCACGCTGATCAACGCGCACGGCATGGAAGTGGTGTGTCCCGTGATGGCCGACAGTTGGAGAGAAGCGCGCGAGATGGTGGACTTTATGGCGAACAGCCCGGTGCGTTCCAAAGCCAGCTTTACGCTGCCGCTGCTGCCCATGTCGCTGAATTTCATGATGAAGGCGGGCGAAAAAACATTGTTCTTGTCCAACACCCGTTGGAACGCCGACAACATGTGGATGGACACGCCCATAGGCCCGCTGTTGCCGGCGATACGCAGCATTGCAGACACCCAGCCCCCGCACCCCAGCCACGTGCTGTGGCTCAACTGGAACGGCCCAGTGCAGCGCCCCGACATGGCCTTTTCGCAGGAACACCGCACTTATCTGGCGCTGTATTGCGGCCTGGGCAAAGGCCAGGATGAAGTCAAACACGTCAACTGGGCAACCAACCATATGAAAGCCTTGGAGCCATGGAGCCGCGGCATCCAGTTGGCCGATGAAAACTTGGGGCGCAGGCCTGCGAAATTTGTATCGGATGCCAATTTGGCCCGCCTAGACCAGGTCCGTGCCAAATACGACCCGCAGGGACGATTCCATCCTTGGATGGGACGGGTCTAGCCCCACTGGCATTCGCAGGAGAACCATGAAAAAAATCCGGACATTCGAATTGGTTGCTGCGGCATTGCTCATGGCTTGCGCAATGGCAGCCGGTGGTGCGCAAAACGCACCCAAAGCACCCAACATCGTTTTGGTGGTCGGCGACGACTGGGGCTTTTCCGATCTGGGTGCGTTTGGCAGCGAAATCCGCACGCCCAACATCGACGTACTCGCCCGCTCTGGCATGAAGTTTTCCAACTTCCACACGGCGGCGACCTGCTCGCCCACGCGCTCAATGTTGCTGACCGGCGTGGACAACCACCGCAATGGTCTGGGCGCCATGACGGATCTCATGCCGGATGAGTTCCGTGGCAAACCCGGCTATCTGGGACATCTGGGCAACAACGCGATCACGGTGGCGCAGTTGCTCAAGGACAAGGGCTACCACACCTATGTCGCGGGCAAGTGGCATCTGGGCCACGCGCCAGAGACGCTGCCGCCCAACCGGGGCTTTGAGCGATCCTTTATTCAGGCCCACGGGAGTTCGGATAACTGGGAGCAAAAGCCATGGATAGTCCAAGAAAACGGCGAGTGGTTTTCCGACGGCAAGCCAGCCTCACTCCCCAAGGACTACTACTCATCGAAATTCATCACCGACAAGACCATCGAGTACATCGACGCCGGTGCAAAAGACGACAAACCCTTCTTTGCCTATGTGGCGTACCAAGCGGTTCACATACCGGTGCAAGCGCCCAAGGAGTTCAGCGACCACTACCGCGGCATGTATGACTCGGGTTGGAGTGCACTGCGTGAGGCACGTCGCAACCGGGTGGCGGCGCTGGACCTGATTCCGCGAGACGCCAAGATGGTGAACATGGCCAGCACAGCAGACTGGAATGCCTTGCCAAAAGCCGCACAGCGTGACCAGGCCCGGCGGATGGAGGTCTATGCCGGCATGGCCGAGGCGATGGACTTTCACCTGGGAAGGTTGATCGACCATCTTAAAAAGACCGGTGCCTATGACAACACCGTTTTTATATTCCTGTCCGACAACGGAGCGGAAGCAGCAGACCCGTATGAATTCGCGCCGCTCAAGTTGTGGATTAAAGCCAACTGGACCGACCAGACCGAACGGCTCGGAGAAAAAGGGGCTTACTCCTTTATCGGTCCGGGTTGGGCCAGTGCCGCTGTGTCACCGTTGAGCACCTACAAACAGTGGGCAGGCGAAGGCGCCTTGCGCACGCCGCTGATCGTCTCTGGAATTGCAGGAATGCCCCAACAAGCATTGAGCAAGAGCTTTGTACACGTGACTGACATCGCACCCACGCTCTTGGAATTGGCGGGCATACCGCCACACCAGGGGCGATACCAAGACAGAGACGTCGAACCCATGCGCGGCAACAGCATGCTGGCGCTCTTAACGGGAAAGTCCGAAAAAGTGCATGCGGCAAATCAGCCCATCGGCTATGAAATGCAAGGCAATTCGGCGCTGTTTCGGGGGGACTACAAAATCGTTCTCAATCTCCCGCCTGTGGGCGATGGCCAGTGGCACCTCTACGACATTGCGCAAGACCCAGGAGAGGTGCTTGACCTGCGGACAAAAATGCCAGCCCTGTACCAAGAGATGCTGCAAGAATACGCGGCTTACGTACGCGACAACCAGGTTCTCCCCATCCCGCCAGGCTACGACTACCGTAAGCAAGGCCTGAATTACGTGCTCACCCAGTGGCTTTGGCCAACCATAAAGGGGCCGGTGCTTTTCGGAACGCTGTTCTTGATCGCACTGTATGGCGGCCTGAAATGGCGCGTTCGCAGACGGGTCCGCAAGTAACCGTCCCATGCAGCCATGGGCCACCAAATGGCTGAAATCGGGAATCGGCTGTACGCCGGGGTTCGTAAAGCGTGTGCTGTCGCGGAACCGAGACCTTTGTAAAACGCCCAATTGCGTGTTGCGGAGCTTCCGTATACAACTGCAATCAACATATCCTGCAGGAGGTAGTCATGTCCATCGGCACTGATTTCATCACTAACCGTACCTAGGCTGCAGCCAGGGGTGGGCAGACAGGGTGTTCCGGGAGGGCAGCGCGGCCAGCAGACGCGCTCGCCAATGCCTGGGTTGGACTGTCATGGCAGTCAGCCTTTCTGTTGTGAGTGGACGGCATGGTGCATTGCCGGGCGCTGCGCAACCAGCAAGAAAATCCGTCGAAACACTCTTGTTTTTACGAACCAAAAAATGACTTAATTCCTTTTAAACATGGTGGTACGCCACTAAACTTGCCCCAAATGTGCACGGGCCTTGTCGCCCGCCGCACTGGCGCAGCGCCCCACGGGGTGGCTGATCCTCAACTTGCTAGCTGTAAGGGCTTCCATGCAAACAATCGCTCCCCTGTGGCTTTGGGCCACCTTCGTCGGCATCGTGCTGGTGTCGCTGTTTATTGACTTCGTGGTGCTCAGAAAACAGGGCGCGCAGGATATTGGCGTCAAGGAGGCGCTGAACTGGTCGCTGGTCTGGATCGCGCTGAGCTTTTTGTTCAACGGGCTGTTCTGGTGGGCGATCAAGGACGCCACCGGGTCCACCGAAATCGCCAACAACAAATCGCTGGAGTTCCTGACCGGCTACCTGATTGAAAAATCGCTGGCGGTGGACAACATCTTCGTGTTCCTGCTGATCTTTACCTACTTCGCCGTGCCAACGCACTACCAGAAGCGGGTGCTGATGATCGGCATCATCGGCGCGATCGTGCTGCGCACTGTCATGATCCTGGTGGGGGGCTGGTTGCTGGCCGAGTTCCACTGGGTTCTGTATGTGTTCGGCGCATTCCTTATTTTGACCGGCGTGAAGATGTGGTGGGCCGCTGGCCAGGAGCCCGACCTGAACGACAACCCGGCGCTGAAGCTGCTGCGCAAACTGCTGCCGGTCAGCAAAGACTACGACGGCGAAAAATTCTGGACCGTGCAAAACGGCAAGCGTATTGCCACGCCGCTGTTCATGGTGCTTTGCCTGATTGCGTTCACGGATGTGATATTTGCCGTGGACTCCATACCAGCCATCTTCGCCATCACCAGCGACCCGTTTATTGTGCTGACCAGCAACGTGTTTGCCATTTTGGGCCTGCGCGCCATGTACTTTCTGCTGGCTGCAGTCGCCGACAAGTTCCATCTGCTCAACTACGGCCTGGCGGTGATTTTGGTTTTCATTGGCGGCAAGATGTGCCTGATCGATGTCTACAAAATCCCGGTCCTGTTTTCGCTGGGTGTGGTGATTGGCATCCTGGCCCTGACCATGTTGCTGAGCGTGCGCACCGCGCCGGCCCGCAGCAAAAGCTGAGCGGCCTACATCGCTGGCTGCAGCAGGCGCTGCACCAGCGGGTGCTGCACTTTCTTTTCGGTACCGATCGCAAAAAAATGTTCGGTGACACCCTCGCAGGGCCCCAGGCGCTGCACGGCGTAGTGCGCGAGCAAATCGTCATGCGCCCATTCGGCCGCCGGGAATACGCCCATGCCACTGGCACCAAAGGTTTTCAGCAAGGCGCTGTCGGCGAATTCGCCAACCACACGCGGGCGTATGGCGCGTTGTTCAAACCACAGGTTCAAGCGGTCGCGCACGGGGCTGGGGGCCAAGGGCAGCAGCAGCGGCATATCAGCCAGACAGCCCGGAAAATCTCCGCCCGCTGCTGCCACCATGGCGGACGTGCCGTACCAGGCAATCGCTGAGGAACCCAGGGCGTGGCTGTAAAGCTTGAGGTTGGGGTTGGCGGGTGCCGGCCGGTCGGCCAGCACCACATCGAGTCGGTGCAGGGCCAGGTCGCCCAGCAGGTCGTCCAAGCCCCCTTCGTGGCACAGCAGGTGCAAGTGGGGTTCCGCAATCACCGGCAGCAACAGGCGGTGCACCACCAATTTGGGCAGGCTGTCACAAATGCCGACCGACAAGCGCATGGCGGGCGCGCTCACCGCATCGCGCACTCTGGAGGGCAGGTCCTGACCCAGCGCGAAAATCAGATCAGCTTGCTGCAGGGCGGCCTGCCCCGCCTCCGTCAGCATCAGTCCGCGCCCGGCGGGTTTGAGCAGCGCATAGCCCAGTGAGCGCTCCAGTTCGCGCACCTGCGCGCTCACGGTTTGCACCGCCATGTCGAGCTTTTCAGCCGCCCGCGAGATACCGCCTTCTTTGGCCACCACCCAGAAGTAATACAGATGCTTGTAATTGAACGAGGTACTCATGATCCGCTTTTTTAGGAACTTCAATAAGAAATTATCTGCTTTTTCAGAATGGGCTGCCACCCTATCGTTGCGTCCTGATTAACCCAACGGAGAAGATTCCATGCAGATCATTTTTGAATCCCGGGATGCCGACGGCGCGCAGATGCGTGATTTTTCCATCGAGCGCATGCGCTTTGCCCTGCGGCGCCTGCGCACCTTTGTGCCGCGCGCCAAGGTGCAGTTCTCCGACATTAACGGCCCGCGCGGTGGCGTGGACAAACGCTGCCAAGTGGAACTCATCACCGAAAAGGCCGGCACCGTGGTCATTGCCTCGCTGGCGCATGACTGGCGAACCGCACTGGACCGCTCCTTGAGCCGCGCCACCCGGGTTTTGACGCGCAGCCTGCAGCGGGTGCAAAAGCCCGTGCGGGACCGCGGCGTCAAGCTGGACGTCGGTAGGGTCGCCGGCCCCCAAGATTGATCCGCGAGCACCGGTGCCACCCTGGCGCATCCCCGGTACCCATGGCGAACTGCCGCGGCATTCAGTCGTTCGCGGCTCCCAATACTCAGGGCAGCAGGTCGCAGGCCAGCGCCTCGGCCACCTTGATGCCGTCCACTCCGGCCGACAAGATGCCTCCGGCGTAACTGGCACCTTCGCCTGCCGGGTACAGGCCGCGCAGGTTGGTGCTTTGCAGGTCGTCGCCGCGAGGCAGTTTGAGCGGGCTGGAAGTGCGGGTTTCGACGCCAGTGAGCACCGCATCGGCCATGTCAAAGCCCTTGATCTTGCGGCCAAACACGGGCAGTGCCTCACGGATCGCCTCAATCGCATAGATCGGCAGGCTGCTGGCCAAGTCGACCAGTTTCACGCCGGGCCGGTAGGAGGGCAGCACTGTGCCGAGTTGGGTGGACGCCCGCGCGGCCAAAAAGTCGCCCACCAGTTGCCCGGGCGCCTCGTAGCTGGCCCCGCCTTGCACATAGGCGGCAGACTCCAGCGTGCGCTGAAAGGCGATACCCGCCATCGGGTGCGCAAGGCTGGCGCTGGGTGATTGTCCGCCCAGCAGAGCACGTGCCTCGTCTGCGTAGCGCGCGCCGTCCGTGGCGCCAAAAGCCGCCACAAAGCTGGCTTCGTCGTGCGGGTAGTCGGCCGGGTCAATGCCGACCACGATGCCGGCGTTGGCGTTGCGCTCGTTGCGCGAATACTGGCTCATGCCGTTGGTGACCACCCGCTCGGGCTCTGACGTGGCCGCCACCACCGTGCCGCCCGGACACATGCAAAAGCTGTAAACGCTGCGGCCATTTTGGGCGTGGTGCACCAGTTTGTAGTACGCCGCGCCCAAGAGCGGGTGGCCAGCGTGGCGCCCCCAGCGCGCGCGGTCAATCACGCCTTGTGGGTGTTCAATGCGAAAGCCCACCGAGAACGGCTTGGCCTGCATGGCCACGCCCTGTTTCCAAAGCATGGCAAACGTGTCGCGCGCACTGTGGCCCAGAGCCATGACCACGTGGTCGGCGGCCAACTCTTGCAGCGCGCCGCTGGCCAGGTCCAGCACCTGCAGGCCGCAAATACGGCGCACCTCGCCCTCGGCGGTGGTGGAAGTGGTGGTGCGGATGTCAGTAACGCGTTGTCCAAAACGCACTTCACCCCCGAGCGCGAGGATGCGGGCCCGCAGGTTTTCCACCACCTTTACCAGCTTGAAGGTGCCAATGTGCGGGTGGGCCTCAACCAAAATTTCGGGCGGCGCCCCAGCTTCGACAAACTCCTGCATGACTTTGCGTCCCAGGTGGCGCGGATCTTTGATCTGGCTCCAGAGTTTGCCGTCAGAAAAAGTACCGGCCCCCCCTTCGCCAAACTGCACATTGCTCTCGGCATGCAGGGTGTGCTTGCGCCACAGGTCCCAGGTGTCTTTGGTGCGTTGGCGCACCGCCGGGCCGCGCTCCAGCACGATGGGCTTGAAGCCCATTTGTGCCAGCAGCAGCGCCGCAAAAATTCCGCAGGGCCCAAAGCCCACCACGACCGGGCGCAGTGCCAAGGGCGCAGTCACCTGGCGCACCAGGGGGTAGGACATATCGGGCGTGGCACCGATGTGCGGGTGTCCGGCAAACTGGGCCAACAGGCGCTGCTCCAGCGCCGCGTCCAGTGCCACGTCCACGATGAACACGGCCAGCAGATCGGCCTTGCGCGCATCAAAGCTGCGCTTGAAGACCTGCAGGCTCTGAAGGTCCGTCACCGCTACGCCCAGCGCCTGCGCCGCCATGCGGGTGAGTGCGGGCAGCGGGTGAGCGGTCGGGCGGCGGTCTTCTTCGGTTTCGCTGGGTGCGTCGGCGGCGCGCCGGGCGTCGACCGGCAGGGCGGTCAGGGGGAGTTTGAGTTCAGTGATTCGCAGCATGGTCGGGGCTCGGAGTTATCAAGCAAGACCGCGATGATACGCAAGGGCGCCATCGCACGCCGCAAAAAAAGGGCTCAGCCGCTGAAGCAACTGAACCCTTTTGACGGAGCGCGCCCATAGGCGCACTCCTCACACCCGGTGTTGGGTGCTTACTTGGTGGAGGCTTCCCACACGGCGTGAGAGTAAGCGGCTTTGCCCGGATCTTTCTTGATCACAGGCGAGCTGCCGCTGGACAGCAGCACTTTGACCGTACGCTCGTACGCTGCGGGTTCCAGGTAACCCATCTTGGCGGTGCTGGCAGTGGTGATCAACTTGGCCACGTTTTCCATCTGGCGTTTTTGGACTGCTTCGTTGGCGCTGCCTGATGTGTCCGCTTTGACCACGATCTTGGCGGCTTCAGCCGGGTTTTTCACCGCATCGTTCCAGCCTTTGAAGCTGGCTTTGAGGAACTTGGCCATGCGCGCCACAAAGGCTGGGTCTTTCAGGTTGGACTCAAGCACGTACAAGCCATCTTCGAGGGACGCCACGCCTTCTTTTTCATAGAAGAAGGTAATCAGGTCGCTCTCTTTGACGCCCGCGTCCACCACTTGCCAGTATTCGTTGTAAATCATGGTGGAAATACATGCGGCCTGGTTTTGCAACAGCGGATCCACGTTAAAGCCCTGCTTGAGGATCTTGATGTCGGTGTCGGGCTTGTAGCCGAGCTTGGACATCCAGTTCAGGAAGGGGTACTCATTGCCGCCGTACCAGACGCCCAGGGTCTTGCCCTTGAGGTCTTTGGGGCTGCTGACGCCGCTCGACTTTTTGCAGGTCAGCATCAGGCCGGACTGGTTGAACACCTGGGCAATATTGACCAAGGGCACACCGGCTTCGCGCGCCGCCAATGCATCGGGCATCCAGTTGACCACCACGTCTGCAGCTTTGCCAGCGATCACTTGCACGGGCGAAATATCAGGGCCGCCGGCCTTGATGGTGACGTCCAGACCTGCGTCTTTGTAGTAGCCCTTGGCTTGCGCCACGTAGTAGCCCGCAAACTGGGCTTGCGGCAGCCATTTGAGCTGCACGGTTACTTTTTCCTGGGCGCTGGCGGCAAAGCCAGTCACCGCCAGCATGCTGGCCAGCAGTGTTTTGGTTAACTTGGAACGCAGAATCATGGATTACTCCTAGGGTTGAAAAAAACAGGAAAAAAATGGCTCACCTTTGAGGGTAAACCGGGGAAACAACAGGGGCAATGGGGACAAACGTGGCATGGTGCCTATTTCTTTCCCCGGATCGACGGGTGCCAGAAAGCGGCGCGCCGCTCTCCAGCCGCCAACAGCGCATAGGCCACCGAGCCCGTCACGGCCGACACCGTCACGGCCGCCCACACCAGCGGCATGTTCATGCGTGTGGCTTCGGTGGAGATGCGAAAGCCCAGGCCTGCTGTCGGTGAACCAAAAAATTCGGCCACGATGGCACCAATCAGTGCCAGGGTGGCGTTGATCTTCAGCGCGGAAAAAACAAACGGCAGGGCGGCGGGCAAGCGCAGCGACCACAGCGTTCGGCCATAACTGGCGGCATAGCTGTGCATCAGCTCGCGCTCCAGCCGGTCGGCGGCCTTGAGCCCGGCCAGTGTGGACACCAACATCGGGAAAAAAGTCATCAATACCACCACCGCGGCCTTGGACGGCCAGTCAAAGCCAAACCACATGACCGCAATAGGCGCCACGCCGACCAGCGGAATGGTGCTGGTCAGCGACGCAATCGGCAGCAGGCCGCGCTGCAAAAATGGCATCCGGTCAATGGCCAGGGCCACGCCAAAACCCAGACCGCAGCCCATCAGCCAGCCCACCAGCACGGCCTTGACCACGGTTTGCACAAAGTCTCCCCCCAGCGTAGGCAGATGTTCCTGCAGCGAAACCACAATCAGCCACGGTGCGGGCAGCAGCACGCGCGGTACGTCCAGCGCCACCGTGAGCAGCTGCCAAAAGTAGAGGATCCACAGGCCGAACATCGCTGCGGTGAGCAGCGGGAACCAGGAACTGCCCTCTAGGCTTGCGAGCCGCCGAATGCCAACCACCGCCAACACGGCCAGCGCGCCAGTGGCGGCCCAAAACGGCAGGTCTTTGGGTGTGTCGGTGGCGGCCAGGCTGGAGAACAAAAACCAGCACGCGAGGCCGAACGCGCCCAAACTCAACGCGCCAGCTTGCCAGGGACTTGGGCTGCGCAGGGTGCCGTGCGGGTTCATGCGCGCCTCCGGGGTCCAAGAACAGCCGACTCCAGGGCGGCCATGGCGGCCGTCAGGGTCAGGCCCAGCAGCGCTGACATGACCAGCGCCGACCAGATTTGCACGGTTTGGCCGTAGTACGAGCCGGTCAACAGGCGCGCGCCCAGGCCCGCTTGCGCGCCGGTGGGCAACTCGGCCACCATGGCACCCACCAGCCCTGCGGCTATGCCTACGCGCAGTGCCGGAAACAAAAACGGCAATGCGGCAGGCAGCCGCAGCATCCAAAGCGCCTGCCAGCGGGTGGCGGCGTAGGTGTGCATCATTTCTGTCTCAATGACCTGGGGTGAGCGCAAGCCCTGCACCATGGCCACCGTGACCGGGAAAAAGCACAAATACATGGCAATCACGGCTTTGGGCGCTACACCTGCAAAACCCATGCTGCCCAAAATCACCAGCACGATGGGCGCAATCGCCAATACGGGCACCGACTGCGAAGCCACAATCCAGGGCAGAAGCGCGCGGTCCAGCGTGCGCGAATGCACGATGCACACCGACAGCACCAGCCCCAGCACCGTGCCCATGGCAAAACCCACCAGCGTGCTTTGGCCGGTGACGGCCACATGAAACAGCAGGTTGCGCGGTGAATCCAACGGCCAGTCCACCAGGCTGCTGTACAGGTCCAGCGCCACCTGGTGCGGCGCGGGCAAGACCGGGCGTTGCATGGCCAGGGTGGCGTCTACCAGATCGCGCCAGCCCCAAGGGCCTTTGGGTTCCAGCACACGTTCGATGGCGCCCGGCGCATTCAGGTAGACCGTCAGCCCGTACCAGACCAGCAAGGTCACCGACAAAATCACCAGAATCGGCAGACCCTGTTCCTGCAAACGCGCGCCCCAGGAGAGCGCCGATGCAGGCGCTGATGCAGACGCCGGGGCCGTGGGGGCTTTGGCCGCGGGGCTAGTCGTGGTGGCCATCGGCAAGTGCCTCACGTACGGCGTGCGCCATTTCCATAAATTCCACCGAATCGCGCAGCCCCAGGTGGCGCTCGTCGGGCAGGGTGGAGGTAATGGTGCGCACAATGCGCCCGGGCCGAGGTGACATGACCACGATGCGCGTAGACAGATACACCGCCTCGGCAATCGAGTGGGTCACAAACACCACGGTGCGCCGCTCGCGTTGCCAGAGCTGCTGCAGCTGTTCGTTCAGCCGGTCGCGGGTGATTTCGTCCAGAGCGCCAAAGGGCTCGTCCATCATCAGAATGCGTGGCTCAAAGGACAGCGCACGCGCAATCGAGGCGCGCTGCTGCATGCCGCCCGAGAGCTGCCAGGGGAATTTGGTCTCAAAGCCTGAGAGGCCCACACGCGCCAGCTGCTCGCGGGCAATGGCCTCGCACTCGGCCGCCGGACGGCCCTGAATTTGCAGTGGCAACTTGACGTTGCCCAGCACCGTGCGCCACGGAAACAGCGCCGGTGCCTGAAACACATAACCGTAGGCACGTGCCAGCCGGGCATCGTGTGGCGACACGCCATTGACCAGCACGCTGCCACTGGTGATGTGTTCCAGGTCGGCAATCACGCGCAACAGCGTGGTCTTGCCGCAGCCCGAGGGGCCAATCAGCGAGACGAATTCACCCGGCTCAATGGCCAGGTCGACATCCGAGAGGGCATGAACCGGGGCGGATTGGGGGTTGTAAATCAGCGATGCGTTGCGGACGTCGACGGCCAAGTGGGGGTGCTTTGTTGCTGAGTCCTGGCTCATGTAAGGTTCTCTGTCATTTTTGTTTTCAGGTGCGTGCACGTTCCAGCATAGCGTGCAGCAAGACGTTGCAACCCGCAGCAAGGTGCTCGGGCTTGGCGTCTTCGATCTCGTTGTGGCTGATGCCGTCTTTGCAGGGGATAAAAATCATGCCGCTGGACGCCAGTTTTGCCATGTACACCGCGTCGTGCCCGGCACCCGATACCACGGGCATGTTGGAATACCCCAGCTTGGCCGCCGCGCGCGCCACCGCGTCGATGCAGTCGGCATGAAAGCCGATGGCCGAGTAGCTCGACACCATCTCGATCTTCACATCCAGCCCGGTCTCGGCGGCTTTGCGCGCGGCAAAGGCTTTCACCTCGTCGGCCATCTGGTCCACCAGCGCGTCGGTGCTGTTGCGCAGGTCAATGCTGAATTTCACCCGCCCAGGAATCACGTTGCGGCTGTTGGGGTGGACTTGCACCATGCCCACGGTGCCGCGGCCGTGCGGCGCATGGCGCAGCGCACTGGCCACCACCTCTTGCATGATATGGGTGGCAACCTGCATGGCATCGCGGCGCAGCGCCATGGGTGTGGGGCCCGCGTGCGCTTCCATGCCGGTGACGGTGCAGTCAAACCAGCGAATGCCCAGCACGCCTTGCACCACACCAATGGTGATGTCGTTGTCTTCGAGCACCGGGCCTTGCTCAATGTGCGTTTCAAAGTACGCACCAATCGGGTGATCGCCCGGTTCTTGCTCGCCGACATAGCCAATGCGCGCCAGCTCCGCACCCACGGTTTTGCCCTCGGTGTCGGTGGCGGCATAGGCGTGTTCCAGCGTAAAGGCCTTGGCAAAAACGCCCGAGCCCATCATGACCGGCACAAAGCGCGAGCCTTCTTCGTTGGTCCAGAAGGCCACCTCAATCGGGGCTTCGGTCTCGATGCCCAGATCGTTCAGGGTACGCACCACTTCAATGCCTGCCAACACGCCGTAATTGCCATCGAACTTGCCGCCGGTGGGCTGGGTGTCGATGTGGCTGCCGGTCATGATGGGTGGCAGGCTGTTGTTGCGCCCGGCGCGGCGCATGAAGCCGTTGCCGATCTTGTCAATGGTGACGGTCATGCCGGCTTCGCGCGCCCAGCGGGTCACCAAATCGCGGCCTTGTTTGTCCAGGTCGGTCAGGGTGAGTCGGCAGACGCCCCCTTTTGGAGTTGCACCAATTTGGGCTAGTTCCATGAGGGAGGCCCAGAGGCGGTCGCTGTTGATACGGATTTGGGAGATGTCTATTGCTGTTGCTGTCATGTCCTGTTTCCTCAAAAGTTGTTGGTTGCGTGGCAGGCCGGGGTTCGGCCCGGCGGCCGACTGACTTTTCTTTGCTTCGCCAAAGAAAAGTCAGCAAAAGAAAGGCGAGCCAGAGGCCGTGGCCCTGCGGGCTTTCTTGCGCTGCTCGCGGGTGGCGGGGTCTGGCGCAAACTCGCTACGCTCAAACATGCGCCCGCCCTGACCCGCCCCCCGCTCCGCTGCTCAGCACGGCCCCAATGGCGCAAACCGCCAGCTCCGGCACTCGTTTGCTGACGCAAACATCGTGCCTGTCCAGTCCCAAATCCAAAAGCAACAGCACGCCTCACACACAGGGCGCGCATCGGGTGCGCGCCCCCGCCGTCAATGGTCTGCGCAAACCCAAAAAAAGCACCAAGCCGTGAACGCGTAGCCGAAGCTCCACCCCCAAATCGGCTGTTAAAAGCTCCCCTTGCTCCGTCGGGGGTAAGGGGCTGGGGGATGGGGGACAAAAGCAACATCAACCACAACCTCAGCGCACAACAGAAGTAGCCCGCAAAGCCTCCGCCCTCAACCGAGAAGCCTCAAAATTAGAACTAAACGCAGCCCGCTTCACATACTTACCCGCACCGCGAACGGCCCGCAAATCCCCCTGCACAAACACAAGTTCCCCCCGGCTCACGGTATGGCTAGGAATTCCAGTCACCGTCCGCCCCTCAAAAATATTGAAATCCCCCTTGCTGTGCTGCGTAGCCGCCGACAAAGTCTTGGTGCCTGCCGGATCCCACACCACCAAATCCGCATCCGCACCCACCGACACGCTGCCTTTTTGTGGGTAGATGTTGAACAGCTTTGCCGTGTTGGCCGAGGTAATCGCCACAAACTCCGAGGGCGTCAGGCGCCCGGTGTTGACCCCGGCGTCCCAGATCACGGCCAGGCGCTCTTCGACGCCGCCCGTGCCATTGGGGATTTTGGAGAAATCGTCTTTACCCACCGCCTTTTGCGCCGCACAAAACGTGCAGTGGTCGGTGGCGGTGGTGTGCAAGTTGCCGCTTTGCAGACCGCGCCACAAGAATTCCTGGTTTTCCTTGCCGCGAAACGGAGGGCTCATCACGTGGGCGGCGGCGGTTGCAAAGTCGGGGTGGCGGTAGACGCTGTCGTCCACCACCAGGTGGCCCGCCAGCACTTCGCCGTAGACACGCTGGCCGCGGGCCCGGGCGCGGGCAATGGCCTCGGCCGCCTCAATGCAGCTCACATGCACCACGTAGATCGGCACGTTCAGCACATCGGCAATCGCAATGGCACGGTTGGCGGCTTCGCCTTCAACCATGGGCGGGCGCGACAGCGGGTGGCCCTCCGGGCCGGTGATACCCATTTCGGCCACCTGGCGCTGCAGCAGGTAGACCAGTTCGCCGTTTTCGGCATGCACCGTGGGCATGGCGCCGAGCTCGAGCGAGCGCTTGAAGCTGTTCACCAGCGTTTCGTCGTCGCACATGATGGCGTTTTTGTAGGCCATGAAGTGTTTGAAGCTGTTCACGCCCTCGTTTTGGACCAGGGTGCCCATTTCCTGGCGCACCTGCTCGCTCCACCAGGTTATGGCCACGTGAAAGCTGTAATCGCTGGCGGATTTTTCGGCCCAGCCGCGCCAGGTCTGGTAGGCCTCCAGCAGGCTTTGCTGGGGGTTGGGAATCACAAAGTCGATGATGGTGGTGTTGCCGCCCGCCAGACCGGCGGCGGTGCCGGTATAAAAGTCGTCCATGGTGGTGGTGCCCATGAACGGCAGCTGCATGTGGGTGTGCGGGTCAATGCCGCCGGGCATCACGTACTGGCCGCCCGCATCCACCACGGTGGCATCGGCCGGTGCGCTGAGGTTGGGGCCCACGGCCACGATTTTTCCGTCCTGGGTCAGCACATCGGCCTTGAAGGCCTGGTCGGCGTTGACGACGGTGCCGCCGCGAATCAAAAGGCTGGTCATGAGAAGGGTTCCTTCAGGATTTGAATTTACAGAATAGGGCAGTTGCGCTGACTTGTCATCCGTGAAAGCACGGATTTCAGGCCGCGCTGCGCATCGGGTTGTTGGGGTGGGTGGTCCAGTCTGCGTGCTTGGCTTGCACGGCTTTGCCGGTGCGCTCGTCCATTTCGCCGGGCGCCAGGTCGCGCAGGGTGATGCATTCCGGCACCGGGCAGACCGTGACGCACAGGTTGCAGCCCACGCACTCGTCGTTCTTGACCTCAAAGTGGCGCTTGCCGTCTTTGCTGGACGTAATGGCTTGGTGCGAGGTGTCCTCGCAGGCAATGTGGCAGCGTCCGCATTGGATGCAGCTGTCTTGGTTGATCACCGCTTTGGTGATGTGGTTGAGGTTCAGGTAGCGCCAGTCCGAAACGGTAGGAATCGCCTTGCCGACAATGTCGCTCACGGCGGTAAAGCCCATCTCGTCCATGTAATTGGACAAACCGTCGGCCATCTCTTGCACGATTTTGAAACCGTAGACCATGGCTGCGGTACAGACCTGCACATTGCCCGCGCCCAGCGCCAAAAAATCCACCGCATCACGCCACGTTCCCACGCCGCCGATGCCTGAGATGGGCAAGCCCGCGGTCTGCGGGTCACGGGCAATCTCGGCCACCATGTTCAGGGCAATCGGTTTGACCGCCGGGCCGCAGTAGCCGCCGTGCGAGCCTTTGCCGCCGGTGGACGGGCTCATGGTCAGCGAATACGGGTCCACGCCCATGATGGAGTTGATGGTGTTGATCAGCGACACCGCGTCGGCCCCGCCTTTTTTGGCGGCGCGCGCCGGGTTGCGGATGTCGGTGATGTTGGGCGTCAGCTTCACGATCACCGGCAGCTTGCTGTACTGCTTGCACCACTGGGTGACCATCTGGATGTACTCGGGCACCTGGCCCACGGCTGCGCCCATGCCGCGC
>JARWZT010000004.1 GCA_029866205.1 Rhodoferax sp. | reverse complement strand
TACACACTTGCACCGTGCCGGAGCCCAGGGCAATGAAGTCCAGCGCGTCCCGCCAGGTGCCGATGCCGCCAATACCGCTGATGGGCAGGCCCGCAGTTTCGGGGTCACGGGCGATTTCAGCCACCATGTTCAGCGCAATCGGCTTCACGGCCGGGCCGCAATAGCCGCCGTGGCTGCCCTTGCCGCCGGTGCTGGGCGACATGGTCAGGGTGTAGGGGTCCACACCCATGATGGAGTTGATGGTGTTGATCAGCGACACCGCATCGGCCCCGCCGGCCTTGGCGGCGCGTGCCGGGTTGCGAATGTCGGTAATGTTGGGCGTGAGCTTCACGATCACCGGCAACTTGCTGTACTGCTTGCACCATTGGGTGACCATCTGGATGTACTCGGGCACCTGGCCCACGGCGGCGCCCATGCCGCGCTCGCTCATACCGTGCGGGCACCCAAAATTGAGCTCAATGCCGTCTGCCCCGGTGTCTTCTACCCGGGGCAGGATGGCCTTCCACGATTGTTCTTCGCAGGGCACCATCAGCGACACCACCATCGCCCGGTCTGGCCACAGGCGCTTGACTTCGGCGATTTCGCGCAGGTTGAGCTCCAGGTCGCGGTCGGTAATCAGCTCAATATTGTTAAAGCCGATCAGCTTGCGGTCGGGCGTGTGCAGCGCGCCGTAGCGCGGGCCGCTCACGTTCACGATGGGCGGACCTGCTTCGCCCAGGGTTTTCCAGACCACGCCGCCCCAGCCGGCCTCAAAGGCGCGGTTGACGTTGTAGGCCTTGTCGGTGGGCGGCGCAGAGGCTAGCCAAAAGGGGTTGGGGCTGTGAATGCCGGCAAAGGTGGAGTGCAGATTGGCCATGGTGTTCTTTCGCGCCGTGCTAGGCACTGATTGCGGAGTGAATGGAATGGGCGGCCACTTTGCCGTGCTCCACGGCTTCGACCGTCAGGTCGCGCCCGCCAAATCGGCAGTCGCCACCGGCCCAGACTTTGGGGTGTGAGGTCTGGCCTTCGGCATCGGTCACGATGCGCCCGCCCTTGAGTTCGAGTGCGCTGCCCAGGGGCTGCGCCACCAGACTTTGGCCAATGGCCTTGAGCACCAGGTCGGCCTCCAGCACAAAGTGCTCGCCGGTGGCCTGCAACTTGCCGTCCGCCATGTGCATGGCACCAAATTCCACACCGCTGATCTGGCCACCGTCCGCGAGCAGCCGGGTTGGACTGGCCCAATGGTGAATGTGTACCCCGTTCTCGAGCGCCCATGCCTGCTCGTGGTGCGAGGCGCCCATGTCTTGCGCACCACGGCGGTACACGATGGTCACCGACTGTGCGCCCAGCTTTTTGGACTGCACTGCCGCGTCCACGGCCGTCATGCCCCCGCCAATCACCACCACACGCCGACCGACCGGCACGCTGGCCGGGTTGCTGGCCTGGCGCAACTCGGCAATAAAGTCCACCGCGTTGCGCAAGCCACTGGCCTGGGGTTCCGCAATGCCGATGCTGTTGACCCCGGCCAGGCCTAAGCCTAAAAACACGGCGTAAAACTCTTGGGTCAGGGCGTCGAGGTGCAGTTCGCGCCCCAGCGCGACACCGTGGCGCACCTCAATACCGCCAATCGACAGCAGCCACGCCACTTCTTTTTGCGCAAAGCCGTCGGTGGTTTTGTAGGTGGCCAGTCCGTATTCGTTCAGGCCACCGAGCTTGGGCTGGGCGTCCATCAGCACCACGCTGTGGCCCTGGCGTGCCAAACCGTGGGCGCAGGCCAAACCTGCGGGCCCGGCGCCCACCACCGCCACCCGGCGCCCCGTGGCAGCTGCGCGGGTAAACAAGGGCGCGCCGGGGTGCGCCATCAGATGGTCTGTGGCGTAGCGCTGCAAAAGGCCGATTTCGACCGGTTTGTCTTCGTGGGTGTTGCGCACGCAGGCCTGCTCGCACAGCACTTCGGTGGGGCAGACCCGGGCGCACATGCCTCCCAGCGGGTTGGACTCCAAAATCGTGCGCGCCGCGCCGCGCGGGTTGTCGTCGGCAATGCGGCGAATAAAGCTGGGCACGTCGATTCCCGTGGGACAGGCCGTCTGGCAGGGCGCGTCAAAGCAGTAATAACAGCGGTCCGCCTCAATCTTGGCCTGCGCCAGATTGAGCGGCGGGTGCGCGTCGCAAAAGTTCTGGGCGTATTGCGCCGCGGGCAGCCGACCGGCGTGGACTCCGGGCGTCAGAGCGTCTGCTTGCATGGTGTGGTTTCCAATCGCATGAGTGGCATCAAAATGGCTTACCAACCCGGCGGCCCAAAGGCGTTGCCCCAGTCGCCAGGATGATTTGCAAGGTTTATTTAATCCAGTAATAATTGTTTTACCAATTGGTAAAAACCCTAGACTTTTTACTAGCAATACGCGTACCAGAAAAATGAAAAATCCGGCGCTACCTCTCATTGCCCCGCCCCATACCGCCAAAGCCCGGGCGGCCAAACCGGCGGTGACTGCGCCCAAAACGGCAGTGCCAAAGGGGGACAAGACCAAGGTCGTCAAACTCAGCCAGGCCCGCAAGCTGCTCGAGGCAGACATCCTGGCGGCCGCCAAGCGCCTGTTTGCGCAGCGCGGCTTTGGTGGAGTGTCCTTGGACCACATTGCCCGCGAGGTGGGCGCGTCCAAGCAAAACCTGCTGTATTACTTTCCCAGCAAAGAAGAGCTTTACCGCCGCGTACTGCACGGCGTGCTCGACGTGTGGTTGTCGTACATGGACGCCTTGGGCCAGCACCCCGACGACCCCGAGCAAGCGCTGCGCGAATACATTGCCGGCAAACTGCGCTTTTCGCGCGAGCACCCTGACGACTCGCGCGTCTACGCCAACGAAGTGGTGTCGGGCGCCCCCATTTTTTCGGCCGAAATTGCTGCGCGGGTGATCCCCGCGGTGCAAGCCGATGTGGCGGTCTTAAACCGCTGGGCCGAACGCGGCCTGTGCCGCGCCGTGGACGGCCGCCATCTGATGGTCTTGCTCTGGGCGTCCACCCAGGTCTACGCCGACTGGGCCAGCCAAATCAGCCTGGTGCTGGGCAAACCCGCGCTCGAAGAATCCGACTTTGCGGCGGCCGAGGCGCTGATTGTGGATATGGTGCTGAGGACGGTGTTGAATGGTTAAAACCCGATCTGGCCGCGAAATTGTCTTGCCCACCCGGATCGTCTCACTGGGGCTTAGCTGCGCTACTTGGCCCGCATGCGATTGTTCTTGGCGTTGTGCTCCAGTTCATACAGCCCGAGTTCTTCCATCAGCGGCGGCACGTAGACGCCAAACCGTCCGCGTAGCCCCTTTTTGAGCCCGTACCAGCCCCCCACCGGGTTGCTTGGCGACCGACCCCAGGCTTCCACCGTGCCTTCTTTCGCGGGCTTCTGTTCGTCCGCACCCCCCAATTCAACCCAATCGCCAGCCTGCTTGAGCATCGCTTGCAGGTCATCAATGCACCGCGCGTCGTAGTGCAGCACAGTGCTGCCCACCGTGCAGACAAGAATCGTAATCCCGTTTTTTTCATCGACGTGCATCGCGCACTCTGAAGGGCCTGGCGGGGTCTTCAGGTTCCAGGAGGTGTCTTTCGTCCGACTTGAAAAGGATGTCATAGGATGTCTTTTTTGTTGCCGACACGCCGCAGGCGTTTGATGGAGATGTCTGAGCTCTTAGCTATCTGGTTTGCCTTCACGCGTTAGGTTAGGTGAGTCGCTTGGTCATTTCATTGCGGCTTGAAAACATCAAGATGTTTCAACAATGACGTCCTCTTGGCGGCTTTTTTAACGCCTAAGAAGACTTTGAAGTCCTTGCAATGTTTAAACAGGGCAAAGCTGCTTGTGTAGGTCGCGTTGACAATTGGATCCTTGTACTTGTACTTTGCGGTGATGTGGCTATCAAGGTTATTGGCCCGAAGGAAGTAACAGATCCAAGCAATCAGGTATCGGTTCTCCGCTTCGCGTTCAGAGAGTTGCGATAGGTGATCTGCCAAGTGCTTGGCAATCTCTACCGAGTGTTGCTTTCCAAAAGTCGATTGGAGAATCGCCTCAATTGTCGCTAGCACTTTTGGATATGCTTTAGTGCGCAGTGATCCAAGCATTAGCAACAAACTCAACACCTTTGGCAACGTTCGATTGTCAAGTTTCACTCGAAGCCGATATTTTTTGGTGATGATGTCGGCGAGGAATCTGTCGATAACACCACACCCACTGTTGGCTCGGTCGATAGCTACAACGGCCAAGTAGGTTTCTTTGAATCGCCTGAATGGATAGTAGGCCTTCGGGACACGATTGACCGCATGATACTGGGAGACCCAGTCTCTAAATATTCCATTAGGTAGGCTGTGGAATTGAGTTTTTTCGTCATTTAATTCGAGTCGATAGTCTTTCAGGGCAGCCTGAAGGTCCTTAACAATCGATCTACCGTCGGCTTCGGTGCGCACGAGAATGCGATAGTCGTCCTTAAACCGCATAACAACTGCACCTTCAGGGAGCGAGTCTGAGAGTTGCCGGTCGACGGCGGACATGACAATCTCAGCGGCAATGTCGGAGATTGCTGGTCCAATCGGCAGGCCGTTCGTACACCCATCGTTTGAGTACTGGAAAAGTTTGTCCACACGATTGCCAAATATTGAGTAGTTTTGCCGGTTTCCAGCCTTGCGAATGTATGCCTTGCCGTGAAGCGCCCACGAGATGCTGTGGGTGTAGATAGAAGGATAGAAATTTTTGACGTCAGACTTGATCAAAAACTTGAACCGGTGAGCGATTGCCGCGATGTCATTTTCGGCCATTTCGATGAATTCGTAGATCATCCTACCGCTACGAAGTTGCCCTACTGATCCTGGATTCTTCGAGTCCAGCGGCACTGGAAAACTGTAGGAACACACTTTGTTCTTTGGATCAAAAATTTGATCAAGAACTATGTCCCAGTTGCTGGAGAACTCGTATGCAAGATCAGAGTGGAGCTCAGGATCAATAACTCCGAACGTACGGTCTGTGTAGTCGGTCTTAGGAAAATGTACCTGTTGATACTCTGTAAGCCGCGGCTTGAACTCCGTCGGTGTATGCGGGAAGTAGACCTTCCCATATGGTGGGTGCTTCGTAACCGTGAAGCACGGTGGGAGCACGTAGGCTTCTGGAAAAAAGCCGCTGGTCACAAGCCAAGCATAGACTTCTGCTCTGTCCAATGAACGAGCGAGCTCAGCGGTTAGATTTCGATGGACAAGCTCAGGGGTAGACATCGATAGTCGGTTACGAATTTAACGACAACTTGGCGCAGGGTATGGAACCTACTTGCGCATCAAATACGACACATGCCGAGCGCAATTCCGACTCCCCGCCCATCGCGGCCTTACCAAGACGCCGACCTCGTTCGCTACCGATTGGTCGCAAAGAAATAGTGCTTACAGTGCTGGCTAAGCGATGCCAATCGCAGGCCCGCCCAGCGCAGCCGTCTACAAACATCTGACGCATATCGACTGCCTCATTGCGGTGTGCAACAACAGGAAAGAGCAGACAAGGGGATCTTGTCTGTCGAATCTGGCGGCCCCGCTGACCTTGCGCTGCGTGCAGCGCTTTAGTCCGGTGGCTTTGCGTCGCCGGCTTTGGCCGGGTTTGCCCTTCAATTTTCTTGTCCGCCGGTTGGGGTGGAAACCGGCAACGCAATCTTAGCAAAATGAAAATCGTTGCAAGAGGCGGGCGGGGTGCCTTGCGTGTCCGAGGGGGCCTGGGCGTGCCTTGCGCCAAACCCTGGCAACACCCCAAGCGACAATACCGGCATGAAAACCTTACGCCTTCGCGCCGGCAAAGAGCGCTCTTTGCTGCGCCGCCATCCCTGGATCTTTGAGTCTGCCATCGAGCGCGGGGGCGGCGACAGCGGCGAGACGGTGCGGGTCGAGGGCCATGACGGCCAGTTTTTGGGCTGGGCGGCGTTTAGCCCCAGTTCCAAAATCCGGGCACGGGTCTGGAGTTTTGACGAGGCGCAGCGCATTGACGCGGCCTTTTTCAGCCGCACCATTGCCTTGGCCCTGCAGGCGCGCAGCCGCTTTGACATTCAGAGCGACGGCATGCGCCTGGTGCATGGCGAGTCTGACGGGCTGCCGGGGCTGATCGTTGACCGCTACGGCGACACGCTGGTGGCGCAGTTCACGTCGGCCGGGGTCGAACGCTGGAAGGCCGTCATTGCCGACGCACTGCTGGCCCACACCGGCCTGAGCCAGCTCTACGAGCGCTCCGATGCCAGCAGCCGCGCCCTGGAGGGCCTGCCCGAGGCGACAGGCTGGCTGCGTGGCAGCGGCGCGACCGACCTGGTGCTGCGCGAACACGGCTGGCAGCTGGCGCTGGACATTGCCCACGGCCACAAGACCGGCTTTTATTTGGACCAACGCGACAGCCGCAAGCGGTTTGCCGACCATGCCAAGCGCCTGCAGTTTCAGCGCGTGCTGAACTGCTTTTGCTACACCGGCGGCTTTACCGTGGCTGCGCTCTCCGGCGGCGCGGCGCACGTCACGTCGATTGACTCCTCGGGCCCGGCCATTGCCCAGGCTGCGGCCAACGTGGCGCTCAACGGCTTTGCCCCCGAGCGCGCGCACTTTATGGACGCCGATGTCAATGCGTCGCTGCGCCAGTTTGCGCAGGCGGGCAAGACCTTTGACGCCATCGTGCTTGACCCGCCCAAATATGCGCCCACCGTGGCGCATGCGGAGCGGGCTGCGCGGGCCTACAAAGACATCAACCGCTTGGCGTTCAAGATTTTGGAGCCCGGCGGCGTGCTGTTTACCTACTCTTGCTCGGGTGGTATCAGCGCCGACCTGTTTCACAAAATTGTGGCCTCTGCCGGGGCCGACGCCGGAGTGGACGGCTTTATCACCGAGCGCATGGGCGGTGCGCCAGACCACCCCATGACCATCAGTTTTCCTGAGGGCGAGTACCTCAAGGGCTTGGTGGTGATGCGCAAGCCCTGAGCGCCTGGCCATGACTTACACGCTGTTTTATTCGCCCGACAGCGCCAATGTGGTGGTGCGCATGGCGCTCGAAGAAATCGGTGCCTCCTACGAGGCGCTCGAAGTGGACCGGCGCCAGCAGGCCCAAAGCAGTCCGGCTTTTTTGAAGTTCAACCCGCAGGGCCTGTTGCCCGTGCTTGTGGACCCGGCGCAAGACGAACCGCTGTTTGAGACGGCCGCCATTGTGTTGCACTTGGCGGACCAGCACGGGGTGTTGAAACCCTTGGGTGCCGCTGCGCGCGGCCGGTTTCTGAAGTGGTTGTTTTACCTGTCCAACACCTTGCACGCCGATCTGCGCATGTTGTTTTACACCGAGCGTTATGCGTCTGGCCCTGCGGCCATTGCGGCGCTGCAAACGCGCTTGCACGCCAGAGTGCTGGGGCACCTGGGCTTGCTGGAGGCCGAGCTGGCTCGCCATGGTGGCCCGTGGCTGTTGGGGGATGCGCTCAGTGTGTGCGACTTGTATTTGGGCGCCTGTGTGCGTTGGTCGCAGCTTTATCCGCGTGGCAATGCCTTGGGTGCGCAGGCCGTCAGCGCCTTGCCCCGGGTGGCGGGGCTGATGGAGCGCCTCGAGCAGCGCGAGGCGGTGCGCCGGGCTTTTGCCGCGGAGGGTATTGCGCCCCCGCTGTTCCTGGGCCCCGGCTATCCCGCGCACGCGGTGGTTTAGCGAAGTGCCGTAAGCACAGAGGTCCGCCCGCCGTTTGGCACCAACAAGCCCGACAATAGGCCCCATGAAACCGAAAAAGCCCCGCGTTCCCGTGCACAAGCACGGCCCCCAAGTGCAGCGCAGCCACGAAATCCGCATTATTGGCGGACTGTGGAAGCGCACCAAACTCAAAGTCTCCGACAAACCGGGTCTGCGTCCCACGCCAGACCGGGTGCGTGAAACGCTCTTCAACTGGCTTGGCCAGGATTTGCGCGGCATGCGCTGCATTGACGTATTTGCCGGCACCGGAGCCTTGGGTTTCGAGGCCGCCTCGCGCGGTGCGCAAGAGGTGGTGCTGGTCGAGCAAGACAGCGCCTTGATAGAACAGCTCAAGCGCACCCAGCTCCAGTTGTCGGCCCACCAGGTGCAGGTGCAACGCGGTGACGGCGTGTCCAACCTGCGCCAGGCGGCGCCGGGCAGTCTGCATGTGGTTTTTATTGATCCCCCGTTTGACTCGGCGCTGTGGTTGCCCGCCCTGACGGCGGCCAGCCGCGCCATTGCGCCCCAAGGCTGGATTTACCTTGAAGCGCCAGTGGCTTGGACCGATGTGCAGCTTGCGCCGCTGGGCCTGGTGCTGCACCGCCACCTGAAGGCGGGCGCGGTGCACGCCCATTTGCTGCGCGCCGCCACGCCCGACGAACAGGCAGCCGCACGCAGTGCCGCCGCAGCCTCAGATGCAGCCGCTTCCCCTGAAACCTCTTCCGGAGCTTGAACATGGCCCACGCCAGCGCGTCCACCATCGCCGTCTACCCCGGCACGTTTGACCCCATTACCTTGGGTCACCTCGATTTGATTCAGCGTGCGGCCGCTTTGTTTGGAACGGTCATCGTGGCGGTGGCCGCGGCGCACCACAAGAAAACGCTGTTTACGCTGGATGAGCGCCTGGCCACCGTGCGCGAGGTGGTGCAGCCCTGGGCGCATGTCAAAGTGCTGCCGTTTACTGGCCTGGTGACCGAATTTGCCCGAAGCCAAGGCGCCTGCGCCATGGTGCGCGGCCTGCGCTCGGTGACCGACTTTGATTTTGAGGCCCAGCTCGCTGGCATGAACCGGGCGCTTGCCCCGGCGATCGAGTCGGTTTTCCTGACAGCGGATACCCGTTACGCCCCTATTTCCAGCACCCTGGTGCGCGAAATCGCCACCCTGCAGGGCGATGTGGCGCAGTTTGTGCCGCCTACCGTGCTGGCGCGACTGCAGGCCAAACTGCGCCCCGCTGCGTGAGGGCCTGGCCATGGCGCTTCTGATTACCGACGAGTGCATCAACTGTGACGTCTGCGAGCCCGAGTGCCCCAACGAAGCCATTTACATGGGCGTCGAAATCTACGAGATTGACCCGCACAAATGCACCGAATGTGTCGGCCATTTTGACGAGCCCCAGTGCGTGCAAGTCTGTCCGGTGGCCTGCATTCCCATCAACCCGGCCTTTATTGAAGACCGCGAAACCTTGTGGCAAAAATACCGCCGCCTGCAAGCAGGTCCAGTCATAGCCACCGCGCCCTTGCCTGACGCGGTGCCGCCGCCTGAAACACCGGCCTGAGCCAAGCCAGCGCCTCATTTCAGCGCTTCATTTGGTTGGGGCGGGAACCTTGACGGTGAACCCGGGGGGCTTTTGGGGCTTTGTGAGTTCTGGTTTTTTCAGTTTCTCAGCGACAGCCACAGCCGCTTTCTTGTGCTTTTTCTTCGGATGGGGTTTTTCTTGCACCGCGTCTGACGCAGGCTTGGGTGCTTCTTTGACCGCTTGGGGGTGCACGGCTTGCCGCGCTGCAGCTTCGTCAGCGTGGCGTGTTTTCTCAAGTTGCCCGGCCAGCAGGGCGGCGCGGGCTGTGGCGGCCTCAGTTTGGGCTTTTTGGGCCGGGCTGCGCGGGTCTGCGGTGGGTACGGCAACCGCCTGGGCACAGGGTGTGTCGCTGTAGCTGGTGCCACAGCGGTAAATGGTCGGAGACTGCGCGGCAGCGATCGCACAGGCACTGCCGGCACCCAGCGCGCAGGCCCACTGCCTGAAATGCAAAGTTTTCATGGTTTCCCCCCTGATTGACACGGTTGCTGCAGCTCTTTGGCTGCTGGCAACTACGGTGCCAGGGGCGGGTCGACCGGTTCCTTGGCGGGTTCCGGGTGTGCCTCTGGCTTGGGTAGTTTAGGCCGTGGCGGCTTGCTGGTGTGGATTTGCAGCATGGCCTTGTTCATTTCGCCCGTCAGCAGGGCGGGCAGGGCAGTAATGGCCCGGTCAATGCACTGGTCGATGGCGATGCGGTGGTCCAACGAGGGTTTTTTCAGTACCCAATGCACCACCTCAGACTTAACGCCCGGGTGACCTACGCCCAGGCGCAGGCGCCAATAGTCACCAGTGCCCAGTTGGGCGTGGATGTCGCGCAGTCCATTGTGGCCGGCATGGCTGCCACCAAATTTGAGCTTTGCTTCGCCCGGTGGCAGATCGAGTTCGTCATGGACAACCAGCACTTCATCGGGGTTGATCTTGAAAAATCGTGCGAGTGCAGCCACCGATTTTCCCGACAGGTTCATGAAGGTTTGCGGCTCCAACAGCCACAGCGTCTGGCCCTGAAAACTGGTGCGTGCCATCAGTCCGTGGTAGCTGCGGTCCATGACCAGCGCGGTTTTGAGCGTGCGCGCGGCAGCGTCAACAAACCAAAAGCCCGCGTTATGCCGCGTGGCTTCGTATTCAGGGCCGGGGTTGCCCAGGCCGACCAGGAGTTTGATCATGGTGTGCGCAAAATAGGGGGTGGAAATGGCTCAGGAGACGGCGCTTAAGGCAGCGCCCAAGCGCACATGGTAGGGGCAAAGTGCGCGCCGCAAAGCAAAACGGCCCACCGAAGTGGGCCGTTTGCAAGACGCAGCGCAGGGCTTACTTCTTGCCTTTGCCTTTGACGGGCGCGGCCACGGGTGCCTCGACCACTTCGGCCACCGGTGCTACGACCGAGACAATGACCGGGTTTTCGCGGCCACGGATCACAGCCTTGACACCTTGGGGCAAAGTCAAATCCTTGGCGTGCAAGGAAGTGCCTTTTTTCAGGCCGCTCAGGTCCACCGCAATGAACTCGGGCAGATCGGCGGGCAAGCAAGCCACTTCCAGGTCGGTGACGACGTGGGTGATCAGGCAAGCGTCAATCTTGAACGCCGGCGAATTCTCTTCACCGTTGAAGTGCAATGGCACCTTCATATGCAGTGTGGTGTTGGCGTCGACGCGTTGGAAGTCGATGTGCAGAATCAGCTGCTTGAAGGGGTGCATTTGCACGTTGCGCAGCAAGACTTTGCTTTCCACGCCATTGAGTTCCATGTCCAGGATCGAAGCGTGAAAGGCTTCTTTCTTGATGGCGTGCCACAAAGCGTTGTGGTCCAGCTCAATGGCCAAAGGTTCTGCGGAGCCACCATAGACGATGCCAGGTGTGCGACCGGTGATGCGGAGACGGCGGCTCGCACCCGTGCCCTGCTTAGCGCGCTCAAAAGCGACAAATTTCATAACTTACTCCAAAAAGAGTCCACCGCGACCAGTGTGACTCCGGTTTAACAAAGGCGCTGGATGCCAAAAATGGCAGTCAGCCCCCACTTTTTGCCCAGATCAGAACAAATTGTCCTGATCCGAGAACAAACTCATGACCGACTCCCCTTTGGCGATCCGCTGAATCGTCTCGGCAATCAGCGGTGCCACGGTGAGTTGGCGGATTTTTTTGCACTGCGCGGCGGCAGCGCTCAGCGGAATGGTGTTGGTCACCACGACTTCGTCGAGCGCATCGCCCTGCGAAATACGCTCAATGGCCGGACCCGAGAAGATCGGGTGGGTGCAATAGGCGTAAACCTTTTTTGCACCGCGCATCTTCAGAACCTCGGCGGCCTTGACCAGCGTGCCCGCCGTGTCAATCATGTCGTCCATCACGACGCAGTTGCGACCTTCGATCTCGCCAATCACGTGCATCACTTCGCTCACATTGGCCTTGGGCCGGCGTTTGTCGATGATGGCGAGATCGCAGTTGAGTTGCTTGGCCAGCGCGCGGGCGCGAACCACGCCGCCCACATCGGGTGAGACCACGATCAGGTCGTCGTAATTTTTTTGGCGCAGGTCGCCCAACAGCACGGGCGAGGCATAGATGTTGTCCACCGGGATATCAAAAAACCCCTGGATCTGATCGGCGTGCAAGTCCATTGTCAAAACGCGCGACACGCCAGCGGCCTGCAGCATGTTGGCAACCACCTTGGCGGTGATGGGCACACGGGTCGACCGGGGACGGCGATCTTGGCGGGCATAGCCAAAGTACGGAATCACCGCGCTGATACGTTCTGCCGAGGCCCGCTTGAGGGCGTCGACCATGATCAGCAGTTCCATCAAATTTTCGTTGGTCGGGGCGCAGGTGCTTTGCACCACAAAGACGTCGCGTGCGCGCACGTTTTGGTTGATTTCAACGGTCACCTCACCGTCCGAAAATCGTCCCACGGTAGCCGCACCCAAGCTGATTCCCAGATCTCGTGCAATGTCCGCCGCCATGCCGGGGTTGGCATTGCCCGTGAAAACCATGAAATCGGGGTGGTAGGGTTCCTGCATGGGCTGGTCCAGAGAGGGTTTATGGTTTTCGCTTGCACCCGGTTGGCGGCATATGCCGTACTGACCGAGCCTTTCACAATATTTGGCAGGGGAAGAAGGATTCGAACCTTCGCATGCTGGAATCAAAATCCAGTGCCTTAACCAACTTGGCGATTCCCCTACACAGGTTGGCAGCTAAGTGCTACCCACCGATAAACCTTGTCACTACCCTTATCGGGTATTGGTCTCCTGTCACCATCCCTTGAGGGGGTGGCATTCCAAACTACCGCACTCTTTGACAAGCAGGCCGTGAGGCGCATCTTGCAAGTCAACCGCGTGCCGAAGCTGGGCAAACACCGCACTCCCTGAGCCTGTCATTCGGCCTTGCAATCCCATGGAAGCCAGCCACTGAAGGGCTTGGCCTATGCCAGGACACAGCTTTTCCGCAACAGGCTGCAAGTCGTTGTGGCCGAAGCCATATGGGTTTGCAGCGAAGCCTGAAATTATAGCAAGGTCCGTATCGCGTTTTAAGGCCGGGTCAGAAAAAATCAGGCTTGTGTCCAGACCGGCTTGCGGCTTGGCGATCAGAAAACGTGTGGGCGCCACCGCAACCGGCGTGATTTGCTCGCCTACGCCCTCGATCCAGGCATTTTCTCCGCCCAAAAAAAACGGGACATCCGCGCCCAAACCAAGGCCGATGCGCGCCAGTGCGGTCTGCGGTAGCTTGAGATTCCAGAGCCGATTGAGTGCCAGCAAGGTGGAGGCGGCGTCGGAAGAGCCCCCGCCCATGCCCGCTTGTGCAGGCACTGACTTGGCGATCGCAATGTGGGCGCCCAAGGTGCAGCCGGTGGCCATTTGGAGTGCTCGCGCTGCTCTGAGCACCAGGTCGTCGTCCGGCAAAGCCCAGGTGAGGTCCTCGCGGCTCAGCGCGCCATCCTGTCGCAGCTCAAAGTGCAGGTGGTCGCACCAGTCGATCAGCATAAATACGGACTGCAGCAAGTGGTAGCCGTCGGCGCGCCTGCCCGTGACGTGGAGAAAGAGGTTGAGCTTGGCCGGGGCCGGGATGTCGTAGAGCGCCTGCATGGCTGTGATTATCCTGGGTCAAGGATGATCTTGATCTCGGCAGCGGCGTCCGGCGCCAGTCGCCAGGCCCGAATGCGGCCAGAGGGCAGGTCTTGCAGGTCGACGTCCCAACCTGCTGCCGCACCAGCCCTGCCTTGCAGCCAACCAAAAAGGGCATTCAGAGGAAGCGGAGTCCCCACGCTGTGCAGGATCATTGCGTCGACGGAGTCAAAGCGCAGCGACTCCTTTGGGGTTTGAAGAGTGGCCGCATCTGCGCCCCAACGCATGTCTGCCAGACGGGTGCCCAGCACGCTTGTCAAGCTCAGTGCGCCTTGCGCGGCCGAGCCCTGCAGGGCAAAGTTCGCTGAAAAGGCCTGGGGAGGCTCGGTAGCCACCTTGACGGCGAGACGCCCTTGCCAACGGGTCTGCGCCTGCGCTGGGTGTTGGGTTTGCAGGGGCGCACACCCACTGAGCAACAGCAGCCAGCCAAGGGCCAGCAGCAGCCCCGCCCACGCCCGCGCCGGTCTTGTCATAAATTGCCGCGCAAACGCAGGATGGTGGATTTGAGTGTTTCGTTATCGCGGTTGAGTTGCAGCCCCTCTTGCCACGTGGTGCTGGCTTGATCTCGCAGGTTCAGGGTCCACAAGACCTCACCCAAATGGGCGGCAATTTCGGCGTCCGGACGGGCGGTGAATGCTTTTTGCAGCAACGCGAGCGACTCGTTCAGGTTGCCGCTGCGAAATTCGACCCAAGCCAGACTGTCAATGATGAAGGGATCGTCGGGCGCAAACTGCAAGGCTTTGTTGATCAGCGCACGCGCCTCTGGCAGACGCTGGTTGCGGTCTGCCAGCGAATAACCCAAGGCGTTGTAGGCCGCATGGTAGTCGGGCTTTTCGACCATCAGACGGCGCAATATCTGCTCCATTTCGTCAGGACGCCCTAGCTTTTCGGCCGAAATGGCCAGCTCGTAACGCAGTTCGGCGTCCGCTGGAAATTTCTGTACTGCGAGAACCAGCCAGTCGTAGGCCTCTTGTTCTTGTTGGTTGTCACGCAGCAGTTGGAGCTCCAGGCTGATTTTGTTGCGTGCATCGTCTGTGTCTTTTTCTGGTAACTGGCGCAAAAGCGCACGGGCCTGCGCCAGCTGCCCCTGCTGTGCGAGCACCATGGCGCGCCGCAGCTGGATTTTGGCCTCATCTTGCGGGCTGTTGATCTGCCCGAGGTAGGTCAAGGCCAAGGTCAGATCGCGGTTTTTTTGGGCAATTTGGGCCAGCAGGAGATAGGCCTGAACCGCGCCGCGGGGGGTCAGTTTGGCATCCGCATCGGGGGTGGTTTGTGCAGGTACGGGCGTCTGAACCAGACTCAGGTAGCGTTTGAGTGAGGCTTCGGCAGCGGACAGCGTCGTATTTTGAAACTCGATGGAGCCGCGCACCAACCAGGCTTCAGGGTAGTCGGGTTGGTTGCGGTTCATTTGTTCGACTTGCGCCAGTGCCTTCGGGTAGCGCTGCAGCTCAACGAGCTTGCGGACGTAGCCCATCTGAATCTCAGGCACGGGTTTCGCTGCCAGATAAGGGGCGAGCAGTGTTTGCGCACCTTCGAAATCAGCATCCAGCAAATTGACGCCAAGCAGAGCCACATCGTCCGACAGGGGGTTGAGTTGGGCGCCTTTGCGGGCTGCTGCCAGGGCTGCCGGTTTCGCGCCCGCCAACAGGCGCAAGTTGCCCACCATGGCCCAGGCCACGGGCCCCGTATCCACGCGGCTAAGGTCTTTGGCAAAGGCTTTTTCCAGCAGGTCGGCGGCGGCGGTTTTGTCGCTAGCGCGGGTGAAGAAACGGCTGACAAACACCAAAGTGGCCGCGCGCTCAGCGTCGTCCGCACGCGCCAGAATGCGCTGTGTGGGCGCAACGGCTTCGCTGAGCCGGTTGAGTCCCACCAACAGCTGCAGCAAATAACGATCCGCATCCAGGGATTCCGGCAAGGCCTGCTGCCAGGCCTTGGCGGCGGTCAGGGCGGCATTGGCATCACGCCCCCGTAGCGCGATTTCGATGGCACGCTGGAACAGTTGGGGTTCTGGCGCGCGTCGTGCGGCGTTCAACATCAGGCCGAAGGCTGCGCCGATGTCCTCGTTTTGCAGGCTGAGTTCACTGAGCAGCAGTTGGTAAAAGAGCTCCGCGGTGAGCTGCGACTTGGGGGGAGGTGCCGCGGCCGTCGGGCCGGCGTCCTGGCCCTGGGCCAAAGAAGCAAATAGCAGAGCGCAGACGGCGACAAAGTGGGTGGTGCGTGGCATGAGACCATAATAATCCAAGGCCTTGATTTGAGTCGCCTGCCCCCGGGTTTGACCCCGTCCCTACAAATGCGCGAGCGCCATGCCTGAATTACCTGAAGTTGAAGTGACCCGCCTAAGCTTTGCCCAGCGGATTGCCGGGGCCCGCATCGAAGGCGTCGAAATGGGCAAGCCCTTGCGCTGGCCATTGGGCTGCGATCCGCAGGACCTCCGGGGCCAGCGCGTGCTCGGCGTTCGACGACGGGGGAAATACCTGCTGCTGGACCTGGAGCGTGGGCTTTTGTTGTTGCACCTGGGCATGTCCGGAAGCGTCACATTTGGCGCTGATCCGGGTCCTGCGGGCAAGCACGACCATTTTTCACTGCGCACCTCGCTGGGTGTGTTGCGCCTGAACGATCCCCGTCGCTTTGGCGCGGTGGTGTTCGCCGCTGATGAGCACAGCCCCGAAGCCCAAAAACTGCTGGGGAAACTGGGCGTGGAGCCCTTGGGTGACGACTTTGTACTGGAGGACTTTTGCAAGGCCCTCAAAAAACGCAACGCACCCATCAAACAAGTGCTGCTTGCCGGTGAGACCGTGGTCGGTGTCGGCAATATTTACGCGTCCGAGGCTTTGTTTTTGGCGGGCATTCGTCCCACCACGCGGGCATCGCGCCTGAGCCGCCCGCGGGCCGCGCGGCTGCACACGGCGGTGCGCCAGGTGCTGGCGCGCGCCGTGGAAAAAGGAGGCAGCACGCTGCGTGATTTTTCCAACGCCCAAGGGGAGTCGGGCCACTTTCAGTTGGAGGCGGCGGTTTACGGCCGCGCTGGCCTGCCTTGCCGGGTGTGTGGCAGCGTGGTGCGTACCATTCGGCAGGGTCAACGCTCCACATTTTTTTGTCCCGTCTGCCAAAAGCCATGAACCAGCGACCGCATGGGGGGCCGTCGGGCGTGCTGGCGGCGCAGGTGGTGGCTTGGCAGGCTGTTCATGGCCGCAACAGCCTGCCCTGGCAAAACACCCAAGACCCGTACCGCGTCTGGCTCAGCGAAATCATGCTGCAGCAGACCCAGGTGGCCACGGTCGTGGGCTATTTCGCGCGTTTCCTGGATGCGCTGCCCACGGTGCAAGACCTGGCCGATGCCACTTTGGATGAGGTGTTGGGCTTGTGGAGTGGTTTGGGCTACTACAGCCGTGCGCGCAACCTGCACCGCTGCGCCCAAGACGTGGTGCGCCTGCATGGCGGTGCTTTTCCGCGCTCGGCCACCATGCTCCAGACCTTGCCCGGCATTGGTCGATCCACGGCAGCCGCCATTTCCTCGCTGTGTTTTGGCGAGCGGGTGGCGATTTTGGATGCCAATGTCAAACGCGTGGTCACCCGCGTACTGGGGTTTGACGGTGATCTCGCCCTGGCCGCCCAGGAGCGCCAACTGTGGGACGCGGCCACCGATTTGTTGCCGCATCCCGACGTCGCGGCGCAGACCATGGCGCGTTATACCCAGGGCATGATGGATTTGGGTGCCACGGTTTGCCTGCCCAAGAAGCCCTTGTGCCTGTTGTGTCCGCTGCAGTCAGACTGTCGCGCCCAGGCCGACGGGGACCCACAGCGTTACCCGGTGCGTACCCGCAAGCTCAAGCGCTCAAGCCAGTCGATCTGGTTGCTCTGGGCGCAATCGCCGGATGGCGCGGTCTGGCTCAGCGCCCGCCCGACGCCCGGAGTGTGGGCTGGATTGCAGTGTTTTCCGCTCTTCGACACCGAAGCCGACTTGTGGTCGGCGGTGCAGCAGCCGTTGACAACGGCCTTGCAGCCGCAAGACACCTTTGTGCATGTGCTGACGCACAAGGATTTGCACTTGCACCCCTGGGTTCTGACGCTTGACAGCCGTGCGGATCTGGGTGCGTTGGGTGGCCAGTGGGTGGCTGCGGACCAGTGGCCCGCGATGGGTTTGCCGGCGCCGATCCGCAAACTGTTGTCCCGCACCTAGCGCGGTTTTTCTTGCGAATTTAAGGCTTGGCCAAAGTCGGCAGACCGTCGAGTTCGCGGTGGCGCTTGAGCGTGACCCACTTGGGGCCAAAGTGCAGCGCGAGTTGTTCTACCAGGTAAACCGAGCGGTGCTGACCGCCCGTGCAACCAATCGCCACCGTCACGTAGCTGCGGTGGTCGCGTGCCATGGCAGGAAGCCAGTAGTCCAGAAAATCGGTAATTTGGGCCGCCATCCGTCCGGCTTCTGGCTGTGCGTGCAAGAAGGCGGCCACCGCCGAGTCGCGCCCTGTCTGCGCCCGGAGGTCACTTTCGTAGTGCGGGTTGGGCAGCATCCGCACATCAAAAACATAGTCGGCATCCGCCGGCACGCCCCGCTTGAACGCAAAAGACTCAAATACCAGTGTCAGCTGCGCCGGTGCCGAACCAATAAAGGCCTTCACGTAACCCTGCAGTTGTGCCGCGCGGATCATGCTGGAGTCAATCACATGCGACTCGGCGCGGATCGCTTCGAGCACGCTGCGTTCCAGCTCAATAGCGTCCACCAGCGCGCGGTGCTGGTCGGTACGGGCGTGGCCGCTGTCGACCTGCGACAGCGGGTGCTTGCGGCGGGTCTCGGAGTAGCGGCGCACCAGGGTGTCGGTGCTGGCATCCAGAAACAAGGCTTTGACGGTCAAGCCCAGTGCGCGCAGGCGAGCGAGTTGTTCGGGCACCAGGGGCAGCGAGCTGGCGCTGCGCACATCCATGGCAATGGCCACGCGTGGCGCGGCGTGCTGCTGCTCCAGTGCCACAAAGTCCATCAGCAGTTCGGGCGGCAGGTTGTCCACGCAGTAAAACCCAGCGTCTTCGAGTGCGTGTAAGGCCACCGATTTGCCCGAACCCGACATGCCCGTAATCAGCACCAGTTCCATTTGCGCGGCGCTCATGCCATGCCCCTTTGAAGCATTTCGCTGGCATGGGCCGACGTGGTGGCCGAGCGCCCATCGCCGCCCAGCATCCGGGCGATTTCAGCGGTGCGGGCATCGCCCTGAACTTCAGCCACCCGACTCACCGTCGCGCCCTCGTGCAATTGCTTGGCGACGACCCAGTGCTGGTCGGCGCAAGCCGCCACTTGGGGCAGGTGGGTGACGGCCAATACCTGCCGGTCACGACCGAGTTGTTGCATCAGTTGGCCCACAGTGTGCGCCACAGTGCCGCCAACCCCTGCGTCCACTTCGTCAAAAATCAGGGTTTGGGCTGTGCCGAGTTGACTGGTGGTGACCGCGATGGCCAGCGCCATGCGCGACAGCTCGCCACCGGAGGCCACCTTGGCCACAGGGCGCGGCGTGCTGCCGGCGTGGCCCGCCACCAAAAAAACCACTTCTTCAAGCCCGCTTTGCTGCGGCTGGGCCAGTGCGTCAAGCTGCACCACAAACTGGCCGCCCTGCATGCCCAGGCCTTGCATGGCCTGGGTGATCGCCTGCGCCAGCTGCGGTGCGGCCTGCGCGCGGGCCTTGGAGACGCGTTGGCCTTCTTGCATGAAGGCGGCATGCGCAGTGTCCGCCGCGCGTTGCAATCCTGCCAAGTCGGCGGCGGCGTCCAATTGCGCCAATTCAGATTGCCAGCCGCTCAGGGCTTCGGCCAGTTCGCCGGGCGCCCGTTTGTAGCGCCGCGCCAAAGACACCCACAGTGCCAAGCGGGCGTCGAGTTCGGCCAGGCGCTCGGGGTCAGGCTCGGTACGCCGTTGATAGCTGCGCAAGGTGTGCGCCGCGTCTTCAATTTGGGCGATGGCTGAGCTCAGCACATCGGCCGGCTCTTGAAATTCAGGGTCAAGATGCAGTTGGTTTTGCAGTTGCTGCAGCGCGCTGTGCAGCCTTTGCAAGGCGCTCTCGTCGGCATCTGCCAGTTGTTCCAGCGCACTTTGCGCCGCGTCGAGCAAGGTTTGTCCATGCGCCAGTCGGCTGTGACTGGCGTTGAGGGTGTCCCATTCTTCGGCGCCGGGATTGAGTTTTTCGACCTCGCCAATCTGCCAGGCCAAGCGTTCGCGCTCCTGTTGAAGGGCGCTCTGCGCTTCAAGGGCATGCGCCATTGCCGCTTGGGCTTGCCGCCAATGCAGCCACAGGCCGCTTAAAGCACTGGTTTGCACGCGCCCATAGCCATCCAGCAAGCCGCGCACGGCCTCGTTGCGGGTCAGGCTTTGCCAGGCATGCTGACCATGGATGTCGAGCAGGTGCTCACCAATATGCCGCAGTTGCTGGGCAGTTGCGGGGCTGCCGTTGACCCAGGCGCGGCTTTTGCCCCCCAAGTCCACGCTGCGGCGCAGCAGCAAACTCTCGCCAGCGTCAAAACCAGCCTCCACCAAATAGCCGGCCAGGCCCTCGGCGGGGTCAAACTCGGCGCTCACCTCGGTGCGTGAGGCCCCCTCGCGGATCAGTCCCACATCGGCGCGCGCACCAGTGACGAGTTGCAAGGCATCAATCAGAATCGATTTACCCGCCCCGGTTTCACCGGTGAGCACCGTAAAACCTTTCTCAAGTTCCAGGTCCAGGGCGTCGACGATGACAAAGTCGCGCAGTACGATGCGTTTCAGGCCCACGGTTTACGCCACTCCCTCGTTCCAGTGCAGCTTTTGGCGCAGGGTGTCAAAGTAAGTCCATCCCTTGGGGTGCAAAAAGCGCACCTGGTGCTTGGAGCGGCGCACCACAATGCGGTCGCCGTACATGAGCGTGGCCAGCGACTGCATGTCAAAGTTGGCGCTTGCGTCACGCCCGGAGACAATTTCGATGGAAATTTCGGAGGCGTGCGACAGCACCAAAGGCCGGTTAGACAGGGTGTGTGGCGCAATAGGAACCAAAACCCACCCCGGCGTGGACGGGTGCAGCAAAGGCCCACCAGCCGACAGCGCGTAGGCCGTGGACCCGGTGGGGGTGGCAACAATCAGTCCATCGGCGCGCTGACTGGCAACAAAATGACCGTCCACTTCAATGCGCAACTCCACCATGCCCGAGGTGGCGCCCCGATTGACCACGACATCGTTCATGGCCAAGGCCGAAAACACGCAGCGCCCATCGCGCATGACTTCGGCATGCATCAGGCTGCGGTCGTCGACCTCGTATTGGCCGCCAAGCATGGGGGCCAGCGTGGCGGCATATTGGTCTAGCGGAATGTCGGTGATGAAGCCCAGACGCCCCTGGTTGATACCGATCAGGGGCAGTTTGAATTCGGCCAGTTGGCGCCCAATGCCCAACATGGTGCCGTCACCGCCAACCACCAGGCACAGGTCGCAGTGGCGCCCGATGGCGGGAACGTCGAATGCCGCGTAGTTGGAAAGACCCAAGTTAGCGGCCGTGTCGGCTTCCAGCGCCACTTCGCAACCCTGGTCCATCAGAAAGTGGGCTATGGCATCAAGCGCCGCGCGCGAGGCTGCCACCGCCGCCGCCGAGTGGCTAGTCTGGTACTTGCCAATCAGGGCAACGTGGTGGAACTGGGATTTCGGGCGGGGGGGCATGGGCCAAATTACATCACTAAAATGTGCCAATGCTCGATGATCGCTCCAAGTTGTTGCTCAAGGCGCTGGTGGAACGCTACATTGCCGACGGCCAGCCGGTAGGAAGCCGCACGCTGTCCAAGGCCTCGGGGCTGGAGCTTTCACCGGCCACCATCCGCAACGTCATGTCGGACCTCGAAGAGTTGGGCCTGATCGTCAGCCCCCACACCTCGGCCGGGCGCGTGCCCACAGCCCGCGGGTACCGGCTGTTTGTCGACACCATGTTGACGGTTCAACCGCAGCAGTTTGGCAGCCACAGCCTGGCGCCGGACCAACCGCAAAAAGTCATCTCCAACGCCGCCCACCTGCTGTCCAGCCTGTCGCAGTTTGTGGGTGTTGTTATTGCGCCGCGTCGCACGTCCGCGTTTCGGCACATGGAGTTTTTGCGTTTGTCGGAGCGCCGGGTGTTGGTCATCATTGTTTCGCCTGACGGCGATGTGCAAAACCGGGTGATTTACACCGAGGTTGATCACTCCCAGTCACAACTGATCGAGGCGGCCAATTTCCTGAACAGCCACTATGTGGGTTTGGACATAGAACAGGTGCGCGAACGCCTTCACGGTGAGGTCGAGAGCCTGCGCTCCGAGATCGCCAGCCTGATGGCCGCCGCGGTCACCATGAACTCTGAGGCGGTCGCCGAAGCACAAGACGAAGTGGTGATTTCGGGCGAGCGCAACCTGCTCAAACTCAGCGACTTTTCCAGCGACATGGGCAATTTGCGCCGTGCCTTTGAACTGTTTGAGCAAAAGGCGCAAATCATGCGCTTGCTCGATATTGCCGGTCAGGCCGAAGGGGTGCGCATCTTTATCGGCGGCGAAAGCCAGGTCGTGCCGTTTGAGGAGTTGTCCATTGTGAGCGCGCCGTATGAGGTTGATGGCAAGCTGGTCGGTACCCTGGGTGTGATCGGACCCACACGCATGGCCTACGACCGCATGATCCAGATCGTGGACATCACGTCCAAGCTGGTCAGCAACGCGCTGAGCCACCACAAATAATCCCCCAAAAATTCGCCCCGGTGCGGCATCGCTGCACAATTTCGTATACTTCAGGCTTCCGAGGAGCGTTGCAGTTCATACCGTTTGAACGAGGCTCGGACCGCGTGGCGGGGTATCAACACCCGTTACCGCACCAACTGCGCTCACCCACGTGTCTGTGGGCTGAGCCTCATCCCCTTGAGTTTTTGGCCCCAAAGCGTGGTGGTTTTCCACATTTATTTTTAATTTTGGAGTGAACTATGAACGCCGTTTTGAAACCGATCAAGAACCAGGACTACATGATTGCCGACTTAGGGCTCGCACCCTGGGGTCGCAAGGAACTCAACATTGCCCAGACCGAAATGCCCGGTTTGATGGCCATCCGCGAAGAATTCGCCAAATCGCAGCCGCTCAAGGGCGCGCGCATCACCGGTTCGCTGCACATGACGATCCAGACCGGCGTGCTGGTTGAAACCCTGCAAGCGCTGGGGGCTGAAGTGCGCTGGGCTTCGTGCAACATTTTCTCGACCCAAGACCACGCCGCTGCCGCTCTGGTGGCCGCAGGCACCCCAGTGTTCGCCTACAAGGGCGAGACTCTGGACGACTACTGGGATTACACCCACCGCATTTTTGAATTTGGTGGCCGCAAAGGCTCGGCGGCTGAAGGCCCCAACATGATTCTGGACGACGGTGGTGACGCCACGCTCCTGATGCACTTGGGTGCCAAGGCCGAAAAAGACATCAAGGTGCTCGCCAAGCCCGGCAGCGAAGAAGAGGTGTGCCTGTTCAACGCCATCAAGGCCCAGCTCAAGCTCGACCCCACTTGGTACAGCCGCCGCCTGAAGCACATCATCGGTGTGACCGAGGAAACCACCACGGGCGTGCTGCGCCTGAATGAAATGGCGGCCCGCGGCGACCTGGCGTTTCGCGCCATCAACGTCAACGACTCGGTCACAAAGAGCAAGTTTGACAACCTGTACGGTTGCCGCGAATCGCTGGTGGACGCCATCAAGCGCGCGACCGATGTAATGATCGCCGGCAAGGTGGCACTGGTTGCCGGCTACGGCGACGTGGGCAAGGGCTCCGCCCAGGCGCTGCGCGCGCTGTCCGCCCAAGTGTGGGTGACCGAGGTCGACCCCATCAACGCCCTGCAAGCGGCCATGGAAGGCTACAAAGTGGTGACCATGGAGTACGCTGCCGACAAGGCCGACATTTTTGTGTCCGCTACCGGAAACAAAAACGTGATCACTTACAAGCACATGGCGGCCATGAAAGACCAGGCCATCGTTTGCAACATCGGTCACTTTGACAACGAGATTGACGTTGCATCGCTGTCCAAGTGCAAATGGGAAGAGATCAAGCCCCAGGTGGACCACGTGATTTTCCCGGCCACCAAAGGCAAGGGCGGTAAGCCCGAAAAACGCATCATCCTGTTGGCCAAAGGCCGCTTGGTAAACCTGGGTTGTGGCACCGGCCACCCCAGCTTTGTCATGTCGTCGAGCTTTGCCAACCAGACCATTGCGCAAATCGAGCTGTTCACCAAGCCCAAAGAGTACAAGGCAGGCCACGTCTATGTGTTGCCCAAGCATTTGGACGAAAAAGTGGCACGCCTGCATCTGAAAAAGGTCGGCGCCATGCTGACCGAACTCACGGACGAGCAGGCCTCCTACATCGGCGTGAGCAAGGCCGGTCCCTACAAAGCGGATACCTACCGGTATTGATGTCCCACTGAATGCGCATTGACCAACTGCTGGTTCAGATCCAGCTTGCCAGCACCCGTTCCCAGGCCCAGCGCCTGATTGCCGATGGAGTGGAGTGGCAGCAAGGCGACACCTGGAAACGGGTGGCCAAAAACGGTGACGATGTGCCCGAGGATGCCCCGGTGCGGCTGCTTAACGATGCCGAGGCACGCTATGTGTCACGCGGCGGGTTGAAGCTCGAAGCCGCCCTGATGCACCTGGGTCTGGATGTGACCGGTTTTGCATGCCTGGATGTGGGCCAGTCCACGGGCGGTTTTACTGACTGCCTGTTGCAGCGTGGTGCCGTGTCGGTAGTGGGGGTGGACGTGGGGAGCGCCCAATTGCACCCCCAGCTTCGCTCCGACCCGCGCGTGCTGTGTGTGGAAAAAGTCAACGCGCGCGCCTTGGTGGCTGATGATCTGATCGCGGCCTACGAGGACAGTGTGGGTGCGGACGGCATGTTTGATGATGAAGACGATGACGATCTGGCTGAATCCTTTGACTCGGAAGCCAAGGGGTTTGTTCCCGCGTTTGACCTGGTGGTGGCGGACTTGTCCTTCATCTCCCAAACGTTGGTCTTGCCGGCCGTTGTGCCCCTGCTCAAGTCGGGCGGCACCTTGCTGACCCTGGTCAAGCCGCAGTTTGAACTGCAGCCGGGGCAGGTTGGCAAAGGCGGCATCGTCAAGGACGCGTCCATGTACGTATTGGTGGAACAGCGCTTGCGAGACGCCTGCGCTGACTTGGGCCTCACGGTCACTGCGTGGTTTGACTCCCCCATTGCGGGTGGAGACGGCAACCGCGAGTTCTTTATTTGCGCCCGTAAAACGGGTGAAACCGAAATTTCCGAATGAGAACGCCATGTTTTCTACCCCCCGGATTCCAGTCAGTCTGGAATTCTTCCCCCCTAAGACACCGGAAGGGGCCGACAAGCTGCGCCTAGTGCGCCAGCAGCTCTACCCCCTCAAGCCGTCCTTTTGTTCGGTCACCTTTGGTGCCGGAGGCTCCACGCAAGAGGGCACGTTCAAGGCTGTGGCAGAGATTCTGGACGAAGGTCTGGCCGCAGCCTCGCATTTCACCTGTATCAACGCCACGCGCGACACCGTGCGTGCGCAGCTCGCCACACTCAAAGCCATGGGCGTCAAGCGCCTGGTGGCCTTGCGCGGCGATTTGCCCGAGGGCTACCTTGGTGGCGATTTTTTGTACGCCTCGGACCTGGTGGCGTTTATTCGGGCCGAGACCGGCGACGATTTCCATATTTCAGTCGCCTGCTACCCGGAAACCCACCCGCAAGCGCACTCTCCCCAAGCGGACATTGACGCATTGGTCGCCAAGGCGCGTGCTGGGGCCGATGTTGCGATCACGCAGTATTTTTACAACTCTGACGCTTACTTTCGACTTCTCGAAGACATGGATGCCACGGGCCTGAACTTGTCTGTGGTGCCGGGGATCTTGCCGATTACGAATGCAGCCCAGCTGCTGCGTTTTTCAGATCTGTGCGGCGCCGAGATTCCGCGTTGGATTCGCCTGCGCCTGCAAAGCTATGGCGACGACCTGGAATCCATCAAGGCCTTTGGCCTGGATGTGGTGACCTGTTTGTGCGAGCAATTGCGCGCGGGCGGTGCGCCGTCACTGCATTTCTACACGCTGAACCAGAGCGGCCCTACGCTGGCGATTTGCGAGCAATTGGGCTTGGCGCCTGTGCAACAAGCGCCGCTGACGCTGGTGGCCTGAACCAGCCGCGCCGGGTCGGGACGGTTTTAGCCGCCCGATTCGAGCGTGTGCGTGGCGTGCTGGTCTTGCCCGAGGATGGTGGCGAGCTGCGGCAGCGCGTCTTTGAGCGCTGCTTTCAGGGTGTAAGGCGGGTTGATCAAAAACACGCCGCTCGCAGGCAGGCCGGGGCGAATGGTCTCGCCTTCGTCATCGTGCAGCAGCTTGCTGGATTTGACGGTCAGCGTGGCCTCCAGCCAGCTTTTGCCTGCGCGCACGGCCAGGGTCTTGAGTTTGCGCGGCAGGTCATGCGCTTCAGGCCGGGGAATCAGTGGGTACCACACCGCGTAGGTGCCGGTGGCAAAGCGCACCAGTGCGTCAGCCACCATGGCTTGAACGCGGGCGTAGTCGTGTTTGATTTCGTAGCTCGGGTCGCAAAACAAGAGCGCGCGGCGGGAAGGCGGAGGCAAGAATTTCTTTACGCCCTCAAAACCGTCTTCCAGCGCGATGGCCACCTGACGACCGGCCTCGAGCTGGGCGATATTGGCCGAAAGCGTTTTGGCATCGGTGGGGTGCAATTCAAACAGCTTGAGCTTGTCGCGACCGCGCAGGTGCTGCTGAATGATGAAGGGTGAGCCCGGATAGACCTTCCACTGACCACCAGAATTGAAGCTAGCCACCAGGTCGACGTAATCCTGCACCGCCGGGGCCAGCGGGGTGGCCGGTTTGGCGGCCACCAGTTTCAAAAAGCCTTGTGCAGCCTCGGCGCTGGTTTGGGCGTAATCGCCATCGAGCCTGTACAGGCCGGCGCCCGCGTGGGTGTCGAACACGGTAAAAGGCGTCTCTTTTTGCGCCATGTGCTTGAGCACGGCAAGCAAGACGGTGTGTTTGAGTACGTCGGCGTGGTTGCCAGCGTGAAAGGCGTGTCGGTAACTGAACATAGCTGGCGATGGTAACCGGCGTGACCCCCGCTCCCCACCGCAGGCGCTAAGCTGTGCGCGGCGAACGACCGTCGGATGCCCCCTTTTTGCGAGAACCCTGATGCCCAACCAGCCCAGCTCCCTGCCCAGCGCTAGCCCCGAATTCCTCAATGCCCTGGACAGCGACCCACGAACCATGGGCTGGATGGACGGCGCGCCACCACCACCCGCCAAGCGCGTGCGTTTTGCGGACGGCAGCATGATGCGTTTCCCCCAAAATCGCTGGGCCAACAGCCATTACCGCGATTTGGTGCCGACCAAGGTGGTCGCGCGCGGCCCCAACGCGGTCCATGCCTTGCCCCGGGCCGAACGCCAGGATTTGGACGCTGTGCGCTTTTGTCCCATCGGTCTGAATCAAACCATGACCTGGGCTGAGTCCTTGCTGGCCAACTACACCGACGGCATTGTGGTTCTGCATCGTGGCAGCATCGTCTATGAGCGTTACTTCGGCGCGCTGGACGCGGACACGCCGCACATCGCTTTTTCAGTCACCAAGTCTTTTATAGGCACTCTTGCCGCGTGCCTGGTGCACGAGGGTGCGCTGGACGATACCGCCACCGTCGCCCATTACGTGCCTGAGCTGGCGGATAGCGCCTTTGGTGACGCCACGGTGCGCGAGGTGATGGACATGACCACCGGTCTGCAGTACAGCGAGGTCTATACCGACCCCCAAGCCGAAATCTGGAGCCATGCCCGGGCGGGAGGCTTGATTCCTCGCCCGCCGGGCTACCAGGGGCCCGAGAGTTTTTATGAATTCCTGCAAACCGTCGAAAAGCAGGGCCGCCATGGTGAGAACTTTGCCTACAAGACGGTCAACACCGACGCCCTGGGCTGGATCATTCGCCGCGTCACGGGCCTGTCGCTGGCGCAAAACCTCTCGCAGCGAATCTGGTCGCGCCTGGGTGCCGAGCATGACGCCTACATCACCGTGGACACGGCAGGCACCGAATTTGCCGGTGGCGGCCTGAATACGACCCTGCGCGACCTGGCGCGCTTTGGCGAGATGATGCGCAACGGTGGCCGGGCCATGGGCCAGCAAGTCGTGCCCCAGGCCGTGGTGGACGGCATTTGCAAAGGGGCTGACCCAGCCAAGTTTGTCGCGGCGGGCTACCACACGCTGCCGGGCTGGAGCTATCGAAGCATGTGGTGGATCTCACACAACCCCCACGGCGCCTACATGGCGCGCGGCATCCACGGCCAGGCGATTTACATCGACCCGGCGGCGGAAATGGTGATTGCGCGCTATGGGTCGCACCATATTGCGGGCAATCTGGGCATTGATCCGCATTCGCTGCCCGCCTACCACGCCATGGCGCTGTATTTGATGCAAACGGCCTGAAGTTCCGGCCCTTTGGTTCGTGACCGCGGCTCTGCGACCCCTCGAAGGTGAGGAAATTTGGTCAAAAAGCGCGAATCCCTTATACTGGCGGGCTTCGCAGCGCTTTAGTGGCTCCGCGGCGAAGTTTTATACCCCACCTAAGAGGCTCCCGCTAGTGGAGCGCCGACCGTGGAAAAGAGCCCTGCAAACCCCTTCATAGAAGAGAAAACTCATGTCAACTTTCAGCGCAAAACCCGCTGAGGTCGTGCACGAGTGGTTTGTGGTTGACGCGACCGATAAGGTCCTCGGACGAGTAGCCAGCGAAGTTGCTCTCCGTTTGCGCGGCAAACACAAGGCCATTTACACGCCTCACGTAGATACCGGCGACTATATTGTCGTCATCAACGCAGCCCAGCTGCGCGTCACGGGCGCCAAGTCCATTGACAAGGTGTACTACAGCCACTCCGGCTACCCCGGTGGCATTTCCGCCATCAACTTTCGCGATATGCAAGCCAAGTTCCCCGGCCGCGCTTTGGAAAAAGCCGTCAAGGGCATGCTGCCAAAAGGCCCTTTGGGCTACGCGATGATCAAGAAACTCAAGGTCTATGGCGGTGCTGAGCATCCCCATACCGCCCAGCAGCCCAAAGTGCTGGAAATCCCAGGAGCAGGCAAATGATCGGTGATTGGAACAACGGAACCGGCCGTCGCAAATCCAGCGTCGCCCGTGTTTTCCTGAAAAAAGGCTCCGGCCAGATCGTTGTCAATGGCAAAGCCATCGAGAACTTCTTCGGTCGCGCAACTTCGATCATGATCTGCAAGCAACCTCTGCTGCTGACCAACCATGCCGAAACTTTCGACATCATGGTCAACGTGGCCGGTGGTGGCGAGTCGGGACAAGCCGGTGCCACGCGCCACGGCATCACCCGCGCCCTGATCGACTACGATGCAACGCTCAAGCCTATGCTGAGCCAAGCCGGCTTCGTGACGCGTGATGCGCGCGAAGTGGAACGTAAGAAGGTCGGCTTCCACGGCGCTCGCCGTCGCAAGCAGTTCTCCAAGCGTTAATCCTCCACCGGATTGCAAAAAGCCGCCCGGGCAGTGCTTGGGTGGCTTTTGTTCTTTTTGGGAACCCCATTTCGTGCGATTTCGACTTTTACGCCGCCGTTTGACCATCAGCGCCCCGCGCATGGCGGTGCGCAGTGCCATGCCCTGGCCGGTTCGATGGGCGATTGTGGCCTTGGTGTTTGGCTTCTGCGCGGCCATTGGCCTGTGGGCTTTTGAGTTCGGACGCGATATTGCCGGCCTGGAAAACGGCAGCCAAAGCGAGTTGCTGCAGTTGCGCGAGAAGGTCAAATCTCTGCAAATCGAGATGGATGCCGCCCACGAACAGCGCAATCAGGCGCAGTCGATCGCCAACACCGCGGGCGTATTGGTGGCCGCAGAAAAGGCCTCCAGTGAGCGCCTCGCCGCACAGGTAAAACAACTCGACGATGACAACCGCCGCCTGCGGGATGACCTTGGGTTTTTTGAAAAGCTCATTCCAACCGGCTCGGCTGACGCCGTTGCCATTCGCGGTATGCAGGCCGAAGCACTTGAAAATGGAAAAATTCGCTGGCAAGTCCTGGTCATTCAAAGCAAGAAAAATGCACCTGAACTGGTGGGGAAGCTGGAAATCAGTTTTACTGGCGTGCTGGCGGGTAAACCTTGGAGCAGTCCGGCATCGGGTACCAGCGTCGCGCTCAAGGTACAGCAATACGGTCGGCTGGAAGGTGTGTTTGATGTGCCGGCCCAAGTTAGCATCAAAGGTATGACTGCCAAAGTGGTCGAAGGTAGCGTGGCACGGGCCACTCAGACGATCAAGATGTAATGCGCCACCAGTTGGTGAATGTCCATCGCAACCTAGGATTTGTATGTTTAACAAAAAGAAGCAGCCCCCATTGAAGAGCTTGGTCGCACGGGGCGCACGCGTCGTTGGGGACATTTTTTTTGCCGAGGGCATGCGTGTTGAGTGCTCCATTACGGGGAATGTGAGCCCGGTCGATAACAACCCGAGTATTTTGGTGATTGCCGAGACGGCGGTGATCACCGGGGCGGTCAGTGCGGACCACATCATCATCAACGGTAGCGTCAAGGGTGCCGTGTCGGCACGGCTGATGCTGGAATTGCAGCCGAACGCGCGTATTGAAGGGGATGTGGAATATGGCGCCCTTGAAATGCACCAAGGTGCGTTGATTTCTGGTCGGTTGACCCCCATCCTCGGCGATGCGCCAATGCCCGCACTGGCAACAGAGGCAATTCCGGATTGAATTCAATCCCGACCAAAAAGCTGTACCATTTCGCTAATTCTTCAATTTTTTCGGAACGACCCCTATGAGCGCCCTTGCTGAAACCATGCCCACGGAAATGCCCGCACCCATTCTGTTTACCGACAGCGCAGCGGCTAAAGTGGCGGATCTGATTGCCGAAGAAGGCAACACCGACCTGAAGCTGCGGGTTTTTGTGCAGGGCGGCGGTTGTTCAGGCTTCCAATACGGCTTCACCTTTGACGAAATCACCAACGAAGACGACACCACCATGACCAAGAATGGCGTGTCTTTGCTGATCGATGCGATGAGCTACCAGTACCTGGTGGGTGCTGAAATTGATTACAAAGAAGACCTGCAAGGTGCGCAATTCGTAATCAAAAATCCCAACGCCACCACGACCTGCGGCTGCGGATCGTCCTTCTCGGCCTAAGCGTCGTCTCCAGTCTGACCCACCGTACTGCGGGTCAGACCATCCTCAAGCCGGGTAAACGGCTCCCAAAATACGGGCGCCTTGTGCGCCCGTAACGCTTGCTACGCTGGCGGTTCGCCGCAAATGGGTTTGCTGTGCCAGCCACGCAAAAGCCAGCGCTTCGACCTCGGTGGGTGATACGCCCAGGTCCGTCGAGCTGCAGACACGGGTGCTTGCGAGCGCAGCCTGCAGGCGCTGCATCAAAACATCGTTCAGCGCGCCGCCGCCGCACACCACCAGCAATTCGGGGCTGTGTGTGGCCCATCGGAGTGATTGCGCACAGGCCCAGGCGGTCAGCTCGGTCAGCGTCGCCTGTACATCTTGCGCGGCCAAGCCTTCAAAGCCGGTCAGGCGTTGGCGCAGCCAGGGCAGGTTGAACAGGTCGCGCCCCGTGCTTTTTGGGGGCGGCTTGGAAAAGAACGCTTCCTCTTGCAGGACGGAGAGCAGTGCGGTCTGCACGGCGCCTTGTGCGGCCCAGCGCCCTCGGTCGTCATAGCGGGCGCCGGTGTGCAGTTGGCACCAGGCGTCCATCAGCGCATTTCCTGGGCCGCAATCAAAGCCGATCAACGGCGTGTCCGCCTGCTTTGCGGCTCCCGGCAAAAGCGTGACGTTAGAGATGCCGCCAATATTGAGCACCGCACGGTTTTGGGTGGCGTCGCCAAAAACTGCCTGGTGAAAGGGCGGCACCAGCGGTGCTCCTTGGCCTCCTGCGGCGACGTCGCGACTGCGAAAGTCGGCCACGACGTCAATGCCGCACAACTCGGCCAGCAAGGCCGGTTGGTTGAGCTGCAAGGTGTAGCCGGTGCCGTCAAATTCCTGGGGGCGGTGCCGTACGGTTTGGCCATGGGCGCCCACGGCGATGATTTGGATGGATGCCAACCCACTGCGTTGCAGCAAGTCTGCCACCACTTCGGCGTACAGACGGGCCAGGGCATTGGCAGCCAAGGCGGCGCGGTGCAGCTCATTTTCTCCGGGGGTGTTCAGGGCCAGCAGTTCTTGCCGCAGTGCGGGGCTCAATGCACGACTCGCGCTGGCCAGGACGTGGGCGGTCTGGCCAGGATGGCCGAAGTCGGCCAGCACGCCGTCCACGCCGTCCATGGACGTGCCCGACATCAGGCCGATGAAAAGCGCAGGCGCGGACACCGGCGCCAACCCTTACTGGACGTTGCTGGTCTGCACCTGGGCAGCGGCGCTAAGTTGGGCCCGCGCCAGTTGGGCAGACTTGTCAAACTGGGGTTTGAGTGCGGCGGCCAAGGGCACCGCAGTTTGCGCCCGTGCCAAAGTGAGCGGGTCTTTGTGAACGCCGTTGACACGGAATTCGAAGTGCAAATGCGGTCCTGTCGCCCAACCGGTTGCACCGACCAAGCCTACGTTTTCACCTTGCTGCACGCGCTGTCCGGTGCGAACATTGATTTTGCTGAGGTGGGCGTAGACCGTGGTGTTGCCACCGCCGTGCTTGACCATGACGACATTGCCAAAGCCGTTTTGCACCCCCGCGAATTCGACCACTCCATCACCCACGGTGCGCACGGGCGTACCGGTCGCAGCGCCGTAGTCAACACCCAGATGGGCGCGCCAGGTTTGCAAAATCGGGTGGAACCGCATGGCAAATCCGCTGGTCACCCGGGAAAAAGCCATCGGGGAGGCCAAAAACGCGCGACGCAGGCTTTCGCCAGACAGCGTGTAGTAGCCGCCTTTGCTGAGCGCATGGGTCGCGGTCGGTGCGCCTGCGCCGACCGGTTCCTGGAACCACATGGCCTGGAAGGTTTTGCCCGCATTGACGAATTCAGTGCTCAGCACGCGGCCTGCGCGCAGGGGTTCGCCATCGCCCTCAAGGGTTTCGTACACCACCGAAAAGCGGTCACCCTTGCGCAGGGCGCGGTGAAAGTCGATGTCGCCCGAGAAGATTTCGGCCATCTGAACCGCAATCGAATCCGGAATGCGGGCATCGTCCGTCGCGGCAAAGAGCGAAGACCGGATCACACCACCGGCAATCCGCGAGCTCACGCTCAGGGGCACGGTTTCGAGTTTTGAGGTGTAGCCTTGGTCTGATTTGGTGATCGTGAGGCGTTTGAAATTGCCGTCGTCTTCGGGGCTCCAACGGGCGCTCAAGGCCAGCAGACCACTGCGTTCGTCCACTTCCGCGCTGACGCTGCGTCCGCCACGGCCGAGCAGCGTTTGCTGCACCAGACGATCGCTGCGCAAAAAGGCCGCTGCCGCGGCGTCAGACACTCCCAAGCGCTTGAGGAGCGTGTCGGCCGTATCGGTGCTGCGGGTCAGGTCGGTGCGGTACAGGCGCATGGCCTGGGTGGCCAGGGCTTCGAATTGGGGTGCCAGAGGCAGCGGTTCTACGGTCTCAACCAATGTGCGTTGGGGCAGATTGGCGGCGTCGGGGGCCAAGTTGGCCACCGCAAAACTAGCGCCCGCGCCACCCAGCAAAAGGGCGGCAACGCCCGCAAGCACACGCTTTGGATGCTGGTGCAGTGCCAAGGCGAAACGCTCTGCGGCGGTTCGGACCGCGTCGGTCAGGTTCAAACTCAAAATGGGGCTCCTCGCAGGGCAGGGGCCTACGGGCCACCACACCAGGGTGCACTTTGGCGGCGACTAAAATCGTCTGCCTGAGCCAAAACGCGCGTGAAATTCAAATCACATTGTATCGGCTTCAAAATCCGGCCAAAAAGCGACAGCCTTCCTCAGCCTCACACCATCTTTATGAACCAAGCCAGCCCCTCTATCTACCCTGTGACCGATCGCGTGCGCGAGGCCTTGTCCGTTTCCCTGCGCGGTTGTGACGAACTCATCCCCCAGGAGGAGTGGGTCAAGAAGCTGGCCCGGTCGGAGGCCACGGGCAAGCCGCTGCGTATCAAGCTCGGACTGGACCCGACCGCGCCCGACATCCACCTGGGGCACACCGTGGTGTTGAACAAGATGCGCCAGTTGCAGGACCTGGGCCACACGGTGATCTTTTTGATAGGCGACTTCACCAGCATGATTGGTGACCCGTCCGGGCGCAACACCACCCGCCCTCCGCTCACCGCCGAGCAAATCAAGCAAAACGCCGAAACCTATTACAAGCAAGCCAGTCTGGTGCTGGATCCGGCCAAGACCGAGATTCGCTACAACAGCGAGTGGAGCGACCCACTGGGCGCGCGCGGCATGATCCAGCTGGCCAGCCGCTACACGGTGGCACGCATGATGGAGCGCAACGACTTTCATGACCGATTCAAGGCGGGCCAGTCGATCAGCGTCCACGAGTTTTTGTACCCGCTAATGCAAGGCTACGACAGCGTGGCGCTCGAGAGCGATCTCGAGCTTGGCGGCACCGACCAGAAGTTCAACCTGCTGGTGGGTCGCCAGCTGCAGTCCGAATATGGCCAGGAGCCGCAGTGCATTTTGACCATGCCCCTGCTCGAAGGTCTGGACGGCGTCGAGAAAATGTCCAAGAGCAAAAACAACTACATCGGCATCTCTGAAGAGCCCAACACCATGTTTGCCAAGGTGTTGAGTATTTCGGATGTGCTGATGTGGAAGTGGTACACCCTGCTGAGCTTCAAGAGCGAGGCCGAAATCGCCGCGCTGCAGGCGGAAGTGGCCGCCGGACGCAACCCCAAGGACGCCAAGGTGGCGTTGGCCAAAGAAATCACGGCGCGCTTTCACTCGGCGGCCGCGGCGGACGCAGCCGAACAGGACTTTATCAACCGCAGCCAGGGCGGCATTCCGGACCAGATTGACGAAATGCAGCTTGGTTTGGGCGAAGGCGGTACGGCGCTGGGCATTGGTGCCTTGCTGAAAATGGCCGGCTTGGCCGATTCCAGCGGCGCGGGTAACCGCCTGATTGACGGCGGCGGCGTGCGCGTGGACAGCGCGGTGGTGAGCGACAAAGGGCTCAAACTTGGCGCGGGCACCTATGTGTTGCAGGTGGGCAAGCGCAAGTTTGTGCGCGTGACCCTGGCCTAAGCGGCCATGCAGGCGCTGATCCAGCGGGTGTGTCGCGCCAGCGTCACCATTGACGGTGTGCTGAACGGGCAGATTGGCGCGGGCCTGCTGGTGTTGGTATGCGCCGAGCAGGGCGACACCCCGGTGCAGGCGGACAAACTGCTGGCCAAAATTTTGAAACTGCGCATTTTCGGCGACGCGCAAGGCAAGATGAACCGCTGCGTGCAAGACCTGGACGGCGCGGGCAGCCACGGCGGCCTGTTAATCGTCAGCCAGTTCACCCTGGCTGCTGATACTACGGGCGGCAACCGCCCCAGCTTTAAAAACGCTGCCGCCCCTGACGTGGGCTTGGCCCTGTACGACTACTTTGTGCAACAGGCACGCGCCCTGCACAGCGAGGTGGCCACCGGCGTGTTTGCGGCGGATATGCAGGTGGAACTGGTCAATGACGGGCCGGTGACGATTCCAATGCGGGTGGCATGACGCGCAGCCCAAGCTTCAAGAAAGAAAAAGCATGAACTGGACCCAGACCCACGCCGTGGTCACCGGGGGGACCCGAGGTATTGGCCGTGCAATGGTAGATCTATTGCTGGAAAAGGGCGCTGCAGTCACTGCCACCGGCCGCACCAGCGCCAGCGTTGAACAAGCCCAACAAGACTGCCCTCGGGCCAACTGGCTCGTTTTTGACCAGTCCGATGCAAATCAGCGCGCTGAGCTGGTGGCGCGCATGCAAGGCAAAGGAGTCAATTTGCTGATTCACAACGCAGGCGTGCAGCAGCTGCATGACTTCACCCAACACGGCGAGGCATTGGACTTCACAACGCAGCAAGAGACGGCCATCAATTTCATCGGGCCGGTGGAACTCACCCAGTCCATGCTGCCCCACCTGCGCCACCAAGCCGATGCGCGGATTGTGTTTGTCACCTCGGGTCTGGCGCTGGCCCCTAAACGAAGCAGCCCGGTGTACTGCGCCAACAAAGCAGGCTTGCGGTCCTTTGCCAAATCGCTGCGCGCGCAACTGCGCCATGCGCAGTGGCCCATTGCGGTGACCGAGGCTTTGCCCCCGCTAGTGGATACCGACATGACCCGGGGCCGCGGGCGGGGCAAGATCTCGGCGCAATCGGCTGCAGGCCAGATCGTGCGCGGCATTGCGGCGGGTAAGCCGGAGATTTATGTAGGCGCCTCCGCGCTGCTGCGTGTGATTAGCCGTATCAGCCCCGCGTTGGCAGAGGCCATCATGATCAATCGCTAGCACGGTATGCACTACCTGCGTTCACTGCTTCAGCGTTGGATCAAGTGGGCGCAAGCCGCACTGCTGCGCCACGGTACCGAGCTACGCACCTTGGTGTTCCTTGCACTTTTGTCGGTTTTTGATGGATTTGTGCCGATGTTGCCGGCAGAAGTTTTTGTGCTGGCCTTGGGCATTCTGCAACCCCAACGAGGCAAGCTCATTGTGCTGGTGTTTGCGGTGGCTTCCGCAATGAGTGCCTTTCTTTTGGCCTTGCTGCTGGGAACCCTGAGCGCGTCGGCCGAATGGCTGGGCCTGCAGCTCATGGGCGCGCAATGGGACCAAGCCCTGACGACCGTGCGCGCCTGGGGGCCCGCCACCTTGGTGCTGCTGGCGGCTTTCCCGGACACCCCGCGCACTTCGATTGCGGTTCTCGCCTTGAGCGGCGTGACGCCTGTTGCTATTGGGTTGATGGTGTTTGCGGGCAAGCTCGTCCTCTATGCCAGCCTGTTGGCTTTGATGCATTACTTGCCCTCTCGGCTGGGGCGGTCGCGCAGCGCAGATGCCGTATGGAAGCGATGGCTGCAGCGACGCGCGAGGCGCTTTGTCGCCTACTGCCGCCGAGTCCGCTGGCTGGCGCGCCGCCCAGAGCAGGGCATTGCACGGCCCAAAGGCGTTTATTGATTCAAAGTGGTTCGCATGGTTTTGCGGTCTGGCTGCGTCTCAGCTGATGTATCGCGTTTGGTGCGCCATTATTTGCCGATGCGAGGGCTTGGCCCGGTCACAGATGAGGCTGACTTCTTTTTAAGTCCGAACGCAATAAAAAGCATCACGAGCATGCTCGACCCCATGGCCAGATAGGCATGGCTAAAACCGGTCAGATCACCGCCTTCAAAATCAGCAATGGCGCTGATGCAGGTCACAGCCAGCAGAGTTCCCACCGCGTTGAAAATATTGATCAGCCCCTGCGCTCTGCCGCGCAGCGCGGGCGGCGCCTCATCGATGGCAACCGAGCGCAGCGCCCCGCTGACCACCACACCTACGCCAATACCCACCAGCACCGACGCCACCACAAACGCGGCAAGACCCGTCTGTGGCACGGCGCTCTGCAGGTAGCCAAGCGACAGTACCCCAAATCCAAAGAGGACCAGGTTTCGGGCACCCAGACGGTTGAGCAGCCGACCCGCGGCCATTGAACCCACCATGGAGCACAAGACCAGAGGCAGCAGTGCCAGTCCCGCGTGCTCGACACTGACCCCATAAGCCAGCGTGGCAATGGTGGTCAAAAATACGATGCCACCCATAGAAAACCCCACGCCTAGCGTCAGCAAATAGGTATAAGCCAATTGCCGGTTTGCAAACAATTCAAGGGGAATCAAGGCGTGCGTTTGTCGCCTCTCAATCACCACCAAAGCGGCTAACAGTATGCCGCTGGCCGCCAAAAACCAAGGCCACAAGAGCATCCCGGTGGCTGAGTCCGGCAGGCGCGAAATCCCCAATACCAGACACAGCAGGAACAAAGTAGTCACGGTAATACCGCCGGTGTCAATAGGCCCGGGCGCCAAGTCGGTTGGCTGACCTGGCAAGCTGCGCGCACCCAACCACAGCACGACCAGAGCGACGGGAATATTCACCAGGAACAGCCATCTCCAGCCCAGCGTGGATGTGAGCAGGGTCGCCAGCGGCGGCCCGAGCACAAAGGCCATGCCATGGGTAGCGCCCAGCAGTCCCAGAATACGGCCCCTCCGCTCGGCGGTGAACACATCGCCAATAACCGCACTGGCCACCGGTGCAATACCCCCTGCGCCGATGCCCTGGATCGCCCGGCTGATCAGCAGCAGATCAAACCTGGGAGCCGCAGCGATGCACAGTGAGCCGATGGCAAAAAGCGCCACACTGAACAGGTACACCGGACGGCGCCCATGGCGGTCGCTGAAGTAAGCCATGAGCGCTGTACTGCACATCGAACTCAGGGCGAAAACGGTGGATAGCAGTCCAGCGGTACGGTTGTCGACACCAAAGGCCGCACGCAATGCGGGCAAGACCGGACCCACAATAGCTGAATCGAGTGCTGCCATGAAGACACCCACAAACAGCACCTGTACCAGGCGGCGTTGTGCTGCATCAACGGCAGGCAAAGTGCTGGGAGCTTGGGCCTGCTGGCTCATCAAGGTGGCGTGTAACTTATTGGCAAGTTAAAGGAAGGCTCTTTATGTAAGGCCCAATAGGCCTCGGCCAGTTGCCGGGTAACGGCGCCGATTTCGCCCCTGCCAACGGCATTGCCGTCCAACCGGGTTACTGGCAAAACACCCCCACCCGAGGAAGAGATAAATACCTCATTTGCCGACTTGAACTCTTCCGCAGATACAGGTCGTACCTCCACCGGCAGATCAAGAGAATGGGCAATTTCAATCACCGTCTTGCGCGTAACACCTTCGAGCATTCCGTGGTCTGGCGTGATTACCGATCCGTCTCGCACGCAAAATACATTGAATCCCGGCCCCTCTACGATTTGCCCTTGCGCGTTGACAAGAAGCACACTGTCGGCGCCTTCGTCCAGTGCCCCTAAAAGACCCATGGTGAGGTCATTCCAGTGGTAGTTTTTGATCGTAGGGTCGACCGAAGATGCCGGAATACGCTGGACGCCACTGATTTTTAGATGGAGTCCGTTTGCGCGTTGCTGTTCATTTGCCAGCCAAACAAATGGAACAGCAAAGGCATAAAACTGGTTGACCGCCTGTCTTGGGTCGCGCGACCCCCATGGGGTCTGGCCGCGCGTGCAAATCATCTCAACATAAGACTGGCGCAAGCCGCTAAGCCGGACGCAGTGGCTGAGGATCGCCGTAATCTCTGGGTCCGTCACACCTGGGTCTAGTCTCCAGTGTTCACAGCTCCGTTTAAATCGCTCCAAATGTGCGTCTAATCTGAAAAATGCACCATCCCAGACGGTGACAACATCGTACGTCGCATCCGAATGCAAAAAACCCAAGTCGGTCATCGGGATACTGGCCTGTGCGATGGGCACATACTGACCTCGCACAAAAGCGCAGCCTTTTGAAAAATCTAGGTTTTCACTGTCTGCCACCAAGCACCTCCAAATTACAAAATGAACTATCCGCGATCAATATAGCGCATGCCTGCGGTGTGAATGGGGCCTTCGCTGGAAGCCAATTGGATTTCAAAATCTGCGGACGATGCTTCGTTCATTTTTCTCAATACGGATTCTCAAACCCCAAGCGCGCCATGACTTCGCTCTCGCGCAGCTCCATCACCTGCGCGTCTTCGTCGAGTTCGTGGTCCCAGCCTTGGGCGTGCAGGGCGCCGTGAACGATGAGGTGGGCGTAGTGGGCTTGCAGGGTTTTGCCCTGGTCTTTGGCCTCCAGGGCTACCACCGGCGCGCACAGCACCAGGTCGGCGGTAACAACCGGTTCTAGCGTGTAGTCAAACGTCAGCACGTTGGTGGCGTAGTCTTTTTTGCGGTATTCGCGGTTCAGTTCCTGGCCCTCGGGCGCATCGACGATGCGCACGGTGATTTCAGCGTCGCTGGCCAGGGCGTGGCGCAGCCAGCGCGCCACTTTGTGGCGGGGCAGGGCGGCGCGGTGAACTTCGGCGTCAGGCAGTTTGCCGAATTGCAGGGACAGGGTCAGGGCGTGCAGCATGGGTGAATCAATCAATCGTCAAAAGGGGTGGGTTTACCGCGTGGTCTTGCTGCGCGGCGCGCGGGTTTTGGGCAGGCCGGTGCGGGCTGGGACCACCTCAGGCTCCGGCAGCGCCGGGGCGTTGCCCAGCGCCAGTGCGATTTCTTCTTGCGCGCGGGCGGCGTCGTAGGCGTCCACAATGCGCGCGACCAGTGGGTGGCGCACGATGTCGATGCTGGTCAGGCGGGTGATGGCAATGCCTTCGACCCGGCGCAGTGTGCGCTCAGCGTCAATCAGGCCGCTGAGCTGGGTTTTGGGCAGGTCGATCTGGCTCACATCGCCGGTGATCACGGTTTTGGTGCCAAAGCCGATGCGGGTCAGGAACATCTTCATCTGCTCGGGCGTGGTGTTTTGCGCCTCGTCCAAAATCACAAACGCGTTGTTCAGCGTGCGCCCGCGCATGAAAGCCAGTGGTGCAATCTCCAGTGCCTGGCGCTCAAAGGCTTTTTGCACTTGCTCAAAGCCCATCAGGTCGTAAAGCGCGTCATACAGGGGGCGCAAATAGGGGTCGACCTTTTGGTTCAGGTCGCCGGGCAAAAATCCCAGGCGCTCGCCGGCTTCCACGGCCGGGCGGGTGAGCACAATGCGCTGTACCGCACTGCGTTGCAGGGCGTCCACGGCAGCGGCCACCGCCAGGTAAGTTTTGCCGGTGCCTGCTGGGCCAATGCCGAGGGTGATGTCGTGGCTGGCAATGTTGTCAAGGTACAGCGCCTGGTTGGTACTGCGGGGCTTGAGGTCGGCGCGCCGGGTGGACAGCGTGGGGCCGTCACTCAGTTCGGCCGATCCGTCGCCTGAGAGCATGAGCTGCACCGTGGCTGCAGGTATGGCGCGCGCGGCCATTTCGTACAGGGCCTGCAGCACATCCATGGCGCGCTGGGCCTTGACTTTGGTGCCTTCGACCTTGAATTGCTCGTGTCGATGGGCAATTCGCACGTCCAGTGCGGCCTCGATGGTTCGCAGATGCTCGTCGGTGGGGCCACAAAGGTGCGACAGCCGGGTGTTGTTGAGCGGAGAGAAAAGGTGTCTGAGAATCAAGTTGATAATTCCGGGCTGGGTGACAAAGGGCGGGGCGGTGAAATGCGCCATGCCACCCCAATGATAGGCATTTACAACAAAGGCACCCCATGATTGGCAAACTCACAGGAACCCTGAGCGACAAAAACCCGCCACAAGTGATGGTGGACTGCGGCGGAGTGGGCTACGAGGTGCAGGTGCCCATGAGCACTTTTTACAACCTGCCCGCATTGGGCGAAAAGGTGTCGCTACTGACGCATTTTGTGGTGCGCGAAGATGCGCAAATCCTCTATGGCTTTGGTTCCGCGCAAGAGCGTGCGGCGTTTCGCGAGCTGATCAAGATCTCGGGCGTGGGCCCGCGCACCGCCTTGTCGGTGCTCTCGGGCATGAGCGTGGCCGATCTGGCGCAGGCCATCACGCTGCAAGAGTCGGGTCGCCTGACCAAGGTGCCCGGCATTGGCGCAAAAACCGCCCAGCGCTTGCTGCTGGAGCTCAAAGGCAAGCTCGGTGCGGATATGGGTGCGCCCTTGGGCGCAGCCGACGGCGCGCAATCTGACATTTTGCAGGCGCTGGTGGCGCTGGGCTACAACGACAAAGAGGCTGCTTTGGCACTCAAAGCCCTGCCGGGCGATATCGGCGTGAGCGAGGGCATCAAGCTCGCGCTCAAGTCGCTGGCACGGTAACTCCCGCAGCGCGACAGCCTCAAAGACTTGCTCGAAAAAGTAAAAAACCCCGCAAGGCGCAAGCCCTGCGGGGTTTTGGTGTCGGCGCGCAAGACCTTGCGGTCTTGCCCGGCCAGCGTGGGCTTACATGCCCATGCCGCCCATTCCACCCATGCCACCCATGTCACCACCGCCCATGCCACCCATGCCGCCAGCGGAATCATCCTTTGGGGCTTCAGCGATCATGCACTCGGTCGTCAGCATCAAAGATGCTACCGATGCGGCGTTTTGCAACGCAGTGCGGGTCACTTTGGTGGGGTCCAGGATACCCATTTCGATCATGTCGCCGTAGGTGTCGTTGGCAGCGTTGAAGCCGTAGTTGCCCTTGCCGGCCAAGACCGCGTTCACCACCACAGAGGCTTCGCCGCCTGCGTTGTAAACGATCTCGCGCAGAGGCGCTTCGATGGCTTTCAACACCAGCTTGATGCCGGCGTCCTGGTCAGCGTTGTCGCCCTTGATAGAGCCAGCAGCTTGCTTGGCACGCAGCAGAGCCACGCCACCACCAGCCACGATGCCTTCTTCCACTGCAGCGCGGGTCGCGTGCAGGGCGTCTTCTACGCGGGCTTTTTTCTCTTTCATTTCGACTTCGGTAGCAGCGCCCACCTTGATCACTGCCACACCGCCGGCCAGCTTGGCCACGCGCTCTTGCAGCTTTTCACGGTCGTAGTCGCTGGTGGCTTCTTCGATTTGCACACGCACTTGCTTGACGCGGGCTTCGATGTCAGCAGCCGCACCGGCGCCGTCGATGATGATGGTGTTTTCTTTGCCCACTTCGACGCGCTTGGCAGAGCCCAGATCGGCCAAAGTCACTTTTTCCAGGGTCAGGCCGATTTCTTCAGCAATCACCTTGCCGCCGGTCAGGATGGCGATGTCTTCCAACATGGCCTTGCGACGGTCACCAAAGCCGGGGGCTTTGACGGCGACCACTTTCAGGATGCCACGGATGGTGTTGACCACCAAAGTTGCCAGGGCTTCGCCTTCGACATCTTCAGCAATGATCAACAAAGGACGACCGGCTTTGGCGACTTGCTCCAGTGTGGGCAGCAGGTCACGGATGTTGCTGATCTTTTTGTCAAACAGCAGCACAAAGGGGTTGTCCAGCAAAGCAGCTTGCTTTTCTGGGTTGTTGATGAAGTAGGGCGACAGGTAGCCGCGGTCAAACTGCATGCCTTCGACGATGTCGAGTTCGTTGTCCAGCGACTTGCCGTCTTCCACGGTAATGACGCCTTCTTTGCCGACTTTGTCCATGGCCTTGGCGATGATCTCACCAATGCTGGAGTCGCTGTTGGCAGAAATCGAACCCACTTGGGCGATTTCTTTGGTGGTGGTCGTGGGCTTGGACGCTTTCTTCAGCTCGTCGATCAGGGCGTGGACTGCCTTGTCGATACCGCGCTTCAGGTCCATGGGGTTCATGCCCGCGGCCACGTACTTCATGCCTTCGTGCACGATGGCCTGGGCCAGCACGGTTGCAGTGGTGGTGCCGTCACCGGCGTTGTCAGAAGTCTTGGAAGCAACTTCCTTGACCATCTGCGCGCCCATGTTTTGCAGCTTGTCTTTGAGTTCGATTTCCTTGGCCACGGACACGCCGTCCTTGGTCACGGTGGGGGCGCCGAACGAGCGCTCCAGAACCACGTTACGGCCTTTGGGGCCCAGGGTCACTTTGACCGCGTTGGCCAAAATGTTCACGCCTTCAACCATGCGTGCGCGGGCTTCGCCGCCGAAAATTACGTCTTTTGCTGCCATGTTTATGACTCCAGATTCAGTTAGTTAATAAATGCGTTGCGGTAGGAATTACTTCGATTCCACCACTGCAAACAAATCGTCTTCTTTCATGACGAGCAATTCATCGCCGTCGACTTTGACGGTTTGGCCGCTGTACTTGCCGAACAGGACGCGATCGCCGACCTTGACGGTCAATGCGGCAACTTCGCCTTTGTCATTGCGCTTGCCAGGGCCTACGGCCAGGACTTCACCTTGGTCAGGCTTTTCAGCAGCGTTGTCGGGGATGTAGATGCCGGAGGCGGTTTTGGTTTCGCTTTCGACGCGCTTAACAATCACGCGGTCTGCCAATGGGCGCAGTTTCATGAGAAATCTCCTTGGGTTTGAAACAGATAACAACCATGTACCCCAAACCGGGGACACAGCGCATTGCTTGAGGAACCGGTGTTGTTAGCACTCAACTCCTACGAGTGCTAATGATAAGGGCATTTGAAGGCAGTTCAAGGGCCGGCCGGACATGAAAGCCCGCTGAAGCTGCAGATTTTTTTCCGCCTGAGGAAATTCAAGCGGACCACGGGGTCCGCAGTGCAGAGTTGTGACGCCCTCTATTGGGTCATCTCAATACCCCCGCCTAGGGTCTTACGGAGCTCTGGGGCAGGACTTAGGCTCCAGTTTCCGCTCAGGCCAGTTGCACTGCCAGCCCACTGGCGCGTTGCGAGGGTCGGGCGATTGCGGCCAGGAGTGCGCCGGGTTGGGCTTGCAGCAACGTAAAGCGCTCTCGGGCACGGGTGATGCCGGTGTAGACCAACTCACGGGTGAGCACCCGGGCGTCGGCGTGGGGCAAGACCAGCGCGGTATGCAAGAACTCTGAGCCCTGGCATTTGTGCACGGTCATGGCAAACGCGGTTTCCACTTGCGGCAGACGGCTGCTGGCGACCGAGCGCAGTGTGTCGCCGTCCAGAAAATACACCCGCAGTGCGGCAGCCGGGTCGAGCGCGGGCAGGGTAATGCCCACATCGCCATTGAAGACCCCCAGCTCTGCGTCATTGCGCGTCACCATGGCCGGGCGGCCGACAAACCACTCGCCGCGGGCTTTCAGAAGCCCGGCGTCCGTCAGTGCCTGTTGCACCGCCAAGTTCAGGTTGCGCGTCCCCCAGTCGCCGTCATGGACCGCGCACACCAGGCGAAAGCGATCAAAAGCGCGCAGCACCGCAACAACCCAGGTCGCGTGCGCTGATTGCCGGTCCGGGTGCCCTGCACTGGAGGGACCGGCTTGTACCAAGCGAAGGTAGTCCGCATAGCAGGCGGGGGCGTCGGGGCGGCCGTGCACGGCCAGGTGGACGACCGCTTGCACCTGGTGGTCTGGGCTGGCGTGCAGCGTGCCTGATGGGTCTTTGGTCAATAAGTCCAGGGTGGCAGCTGCGTCCCCGGCGTTGACCGCGATGGCCAGCTTGCCAATCTGGCCCCCAAAACGCCGACTTTGGCGCAGCATGACCGTTTGCTGCGCGAGTGCGCGGGCGCCGCTTCCTGCACCCTGGGCGCCAGCGGGATCGGCTGCCCAAAAATCGGCTGTCAGGTCATAGCCGGTTAAGGCTTTGGCATAGCGCACGGTGGCGGCGTTGTACTGGCCCGCGCCCACGCCGTGGCACAGGTCGCCCAGTACGGCACCCGCTTCCACCGAGGCCAGCTGGTCTTTGTCGCCGAGCAAGATCAGCTTGGCGCCCGGGGGCAGGGCTTGCACCAGTGCGGCCATCATTTCGAGGTGCACCATCGAGGCCTCGTCGACGATAACAATGTCCACGTCCAACGGTCGGCTGGCGTTGAACCGGAACTGGCGCGTATCCGGTCGCGCACCCAAGAGTGCGTGCAGGGTGCGCGCGGATCCGATGCGCTGGGCAAACGCCGCCAAGTCGAGCGTCTGCCCCGGTGCGCGCTGGCGTTCCTTAGCGGCTTGTGGGGCCAGGTCACCACTCAGGCGGCCTGCCAGTTCTTGCAGCGCGCTGTCAATGGACTGGCGCAGGCGGGCGGCGGCCTTGCCAGTGGGTGCGGTCAGTGCCACGCGCAACCCTTGGGCCTGCGGCGCCATGGCATAAAGCAGTGCCAACAGGCGCGCGGCGGTATAGGTTTTACCGGTGCCAGGGCCCCCGGTGATGACCGTAAGTCCGGCGCGCAGGGCGACCGCGCAGGCCATTTTTTGCCAATCCATGGGGTGGGCAGATGTGAGGGCGGCGCCAGGGGATGCCGGGTCGAACAGGCGGTCGAGCCATCGGCGTGCTGCCGCTTCATCCACAGGGGTTTGCTGGCCCGCGCGCTGCCCCACCGCGTGCGCCAATTGCTGTTCTTGCAGCCAGTAGCGACGCAGATACAACAAGGGCGCCGCCCCTGTGCCGGCCAGCACCAAGGGTTGGCCTTGGTCGGTTTGCGCGTTGGAATGGGGCGGCTCGCCCGGCCCGCTCTCGGCGCAGCGCACCAGGCTGCTGGCGCGCAGCGCATCCAGCCATTGCGCCAAAGTGGGGGGGAGTTGGCTCCACATTTGCTGGAGTTCGGGAAGCGCGGCGGGCGGCCAGTCCAGCAGGGCTTGCGCATCTTTGACCATTGGGGCCAAGGGCAGGCAGGTGTGGCCGCGCCCTTCCATCTGGGCCAGGAGCGCGGCGCTGACCAGCAGCGCAGGGCGGGCCTGGGGGTCGAGTTCAGCGAGCAGGCCGGCCAGCGCAGTGTCCAGCCGGCGCAGCCAGCCCTGATCGGCCCAAAGTCGCAGGGTCGCCAGGAGCGCCGTCGCCGCCGCGTTGCTTGGCTGGCTTGGAGAGTTCATGGCTGCAAGGGCACGGGTGCCAGCATGTTTTCAAGCGCCCCAAGCAGTGTCAGGTCGGCCGGGAGCTGGCAGACGCCGCGTTCCGGCCCACGGACACCACGCAAATACAGGTAGACCGCGCCGCCGAGCTGGCGCGCCGGGTCATAGGCGCTGCCCAGTCGGGCTTGCAGCAGGCGGTGCAGGGCCAGCAGGTAAAGGCTGGCTTGCACGTCGTAACGGTGTTCGGCCATGGAGTGCTGCAGCGCCGTGCGGCTGTAGGCTGCGTCCTCGACTCCCAAGTGGTTGGACTTGTAGTCCAGCACCCAGTAGCGGCCCTGGTGTTCAAACACCAGATCGGCAAAGCCCATCAGCATGCCCTGGAGTTGTTGTTGGGCCAGCGCCGCCCGTGGCACGCCGGGCAACAGGTGCTGGCGGCACAAGGTGTCAATGGCGCGGTAGTTCATCCCCTGGGCGACCAGCCAGAACTCCATCTCGGGCAGGGTGACATCCAGCTGGCACAAGGCGGCGTCCGGACCGGGCAGTGGGCTTTGCACCACCTCGGTCAGCCAAGCCACCACCCCTTGGGCTTGCGTACCGAAGCCGGCACGTTCGCAGCGTTTGCGCAGGCGTTCTTGCAGTGCGGGGTTGTCCGCGAGGGCAAATTGTTCGCCCGCCAACCATTCGAGCTGGGCGTGCAAAAAGTTGCCGGTCTTGGCGCCACGCGTGAAGGTGTGTGCGTTGCTCGCGGTGGGGGCATCTGTATGTGTGGGTTTGGGTGCGGGTGCCGCTGGGACCAAGACCGGAATTACAAGCGCTTCGGGTGCGTGGTCTTCGTCGTCGGCCGGGCGAATCTGTTGGATGGGCGACAAGGCGGAGGTGGCGCTGCCCACCAGATTTTTAGCCATGCGGGAGAAGCTGCCAATGGTCCAGTCGCGTTCAAACTGTGCCTGGTAGGGCGCAGTGTCGCGCAGCGGTGGGGTGGCGGTTTCACGTGCCAGGGGCACGCGTGCGTGATCGGCCTGGGCGGCTTGCAGCGCGACGCCCGGGCAAGTATCGGCCAGGCTTTGCAGCGGACCCCACCATTCGGCAGATTCGCGTGGCGCGCTGCCGCCCAGTAACCGACCGAGCGCGCTTTTGTGCGTGACACATTGTTCGCTTCGGTGCGCCTTGAGCGCTGAAAAACCCAGCCACAGGCAATGCTGGGCCCGCGTGAGCGCCACGTACAACAGGCGCAGGTCTTCTCGCAGCCGGTCTTGGTCGGCCAAGGCGAGTTGTTCTGCGCTGTACTGCAGCAGGATCTGGCGCGTGCCGTCTTCTTCCATCAAGTCGACAAAGCGCGTGCCTTTTCGGTCTTTTTCACGGTAGCCGCAGGCGAACGGCAGGCAGACCACGGGGTATTGCAAACCTTTGCTTTTGTGGATGGTGATCACCTTGACCAAATCAGCATCGCTTTCCAGTCGCACGATCTTCGCGTCCCCTTGGGCGCTGCTGTCGTCAATCTGGGTCAGCAGCCAACGCACTAGCGCGTGTTCGCCGTCCAGCGTGGCGCTGGCGGTTTGCAGCAATTCGGCCAGGTGCAAGAAGTTGGTCAGGCGGCGCTCGCCATGGGCCGCGGTGCGCCACTGCGCCGCCAAGGCGAGTTGGTGCAGGGTTTGGCGCAGCATGGCCAATACGCCCTGGGTTTGCCAAACGGTGCGCAACTGGCGCAGTTGTTCGCTGCGCTGGTCAAAGGCCTCGTCGTCGTGTGCCAGCCATCCGAGCGTGTCCAGATCCAGACCCAGGGTGGCGGTGGCCAGGCCCGCGCGCACCAGTCGCACATCTTGCGGATTGGCGACCGCGCGCAGCCAATGCACCAAATCGTGGGCCTCGGGACTGTCAAAAACAGAGTCCCGGTCCGACAGGTAGACCGATGCGACGCCCCGGCGCTCCAGGGCGACTCGTATAGCGGTCGCCTCTTTGCCCGTACGTACCAGGATGGCAATGTCTGCCGGGCGCAGTCGCGTGAACGGAGTGCCCACGGCGGTCTCTGCCGGGACAAAACCGGTGTCGGCATTGCCCAGCCAAGCCACGACCTGGGTGGCGCAGCGCTCAGAAAATTGCTGGCGCATGGCCTGGCTGGTGTGCAGTTCAAGGTCGTGGACCAAGGTCAGGGCGGGCAACGGTCCGCTGGCATCCACCAGCTGGGTGGCCAGGCCGTGTGCCTGTACTTGGGTAAATGGCAGCGGGTTGTCTTGGGCTTGGCGGTAGCCAAAAGCGCCGTCACCCGGTCGGACTTCAGCTTGGTCAAAACAGTGGTTGACCACGTTCACCAGCGCTGGGGTGGAGCGGAAATTGGTCTGCAACGCGTAGTGGCGTCCGGTGGTGGCGCGGCGTGCCTGCAGGTAGCTGTAAATATCGGCCCCGCGAAAACTGTAGATGGACTGCTTGGGGTCGCCAATCAGCAAAAGGGCGCTGTCGGGCGCGTTGTCGCCCACCCGGTAAATCTGGTCAAAAATTTGGTATTGCCGCGGCGAGGTGTCTTGAAACTCGTCAATCAGCGCCACCGGGTACTGCTGCACCATGCGCTCGCGCAGGCGTGCACCCTTGTCACCATGCAGTGCCGCGTGCAGTCGGTCCAGCAAGTCGGCAAAGCCAAAGCTGCCGCTGCTGCGTTTGCGCGCCAGCACCCGCTCGCGCACCCAACTTGCGGCGTGCAGGCGCAAGGCCACACCCACCTCAGGCAGCTGCGCGCAGGCGGCTTGGAGGGTGGCAAATTCGGCAAACACGGGCGGTGGCGTAAACGGTGGAGCGTCGGGTTTGCGGGCTTCTTGCAGTCCTTCGGGGATTAAGCGGGTCCAGCCCGTATTCATTTTGGGGGCGTCGTCGGCCAGCGTTCCGCGTGCCCAGTCTTTCAGGGCAGTGAGCCACACGGTGTAATTTTTGGCGCTGAGGCGGCGGCCATCCCATTCTTTTTTGTGATTTGCGGTTTGGCCGTCCAGCCAGTCTTGCATTTCTTGCGCGCGCTCGGCCCAGCCCTGGCGCAGCTGGTGCAGGGCCTGCTGGTGGACGGTATTGGCGTGCGCCAGCACCTGGTCCAGCGACTGCCCGGTGTCGATTGCGGTAGTGGCCTGCGGGGCCAGGTCGCGCATGTCACTGACCAGTGCCTCCACCGTGCCCCAGACGCCCAGCACCTGTGCCAATGCGGGTGCGTCCAGCGGGTAGCAGCCTTGGCGCCAGTAGTCTTGCGCGGCTTCGGTGCGCAGGGCTTCTTCGTCGGCCACCAACGTTTCGTCAAACAGGCTACCGCTGTCAAATGCGTGTTCGCGCAGCATGCGCTGGCACCAGGCGTCAATCGTGTAGACGGCAGCCTCGTCCATGCTCTGGGCTGCGCTGTCCAAGGTCCAGGCGGCGTGGTTGCGCGCTGGCCCGGGCGGGTAGTCGGCCAGCAGGGTGTTCAAAAATGGGTCGTGGGTGTTGACCGATTCGCCACGGAAGACCTGCGCCGCCTGCAGCAAGCGCGCCCGGATACGGTCGGAGAGTTCGCGCGTGGCCGCGCGGGTAAAGGTCATCACCAGTATTTCTGCCGGACGCAGCGCCCGCTGAAAGCCGTGCGAAGCACCACCGGCATTGCCGTGGCCCAGCACCAGGCGCAGGTACAGCGCGGCAATCGTCCAAGTCTTGCCAGTGCCCGCGCTGGCCTCGATCAGGCGGCTGCCCCACAGGTCCAGGGTTTCGGCGCGCAGCGGCAGGCTGGCGCCGTTGCCATCGGCAGCGTGTGCGTTCATGCCGCCTCCTCTGCGCTTGCAGCGTTGGCATCGTTGCTGGCTTTGGGATGCAGGACGGCGCTCACATGGACTTTTTGCCAATCCAGCAGCGGCTGGTAAATCTCTTGCGCCAGGGCCGCAAACTGGCCGTCGGCACTGAGCGCTTCAAAGTCGGGAAACAGGCGTGCCATGCAGGGTTCTTCGGCATCACCGCGCACGGGTTCGGCGCCTTCATAGCGCGCGCGTGCTGCTTGCTGCGCTTTGGCCGGGTCCTTGGCAAGTGTCAGCCAGGCCAACGCGGTTTTGGGCGGCAGTGGCAGAGGCGCTTGCATGCCCTGGAACCAGAGTTGCAAAAGCCGCTCCAGCGTTTGGCGTGCCTGCTCTGGGGGCATGGGCGTGATCTGGACGGTGCTGTCGCGCCCCACCACCCAACCCAGCGCCTGTACGCCGCAGGCGGCGCTGGCCAGGCTGCGGACCCAGGCGTTCAATAGCTGTTCGGGACGCACCCTGGGCTGGATGGTTTTTTCGCACAGGGGCGCGGGGTCGAGCTCCAGCCAGGCCAGTGGCCGGGTGCCGTCGGGCTGGGGTGGTCCCTGGCGCAGCCCGTCCACCCAATCTTCGAGCACGGCATCGCCCAAGGGCAAGCGCAGCGACTGGCGCTGCGCAACATCCGGAAAGCGCGCTTGCACCTCGTGCCAGGCTTGCAACATGGCGGCGACGCTGGTGTTCAAGTCTTGTTGTGCCCGGTCGCCCAGGCCGTGCAGTGGCAGGGCGCCAGCCAGGCGCAGCTGGTCCAGGGCGCGCTGCACCTGGTCGGCGGCGGCACCCGCACTGGGCGCTGCGGTGGCGCTTTGCAGCAGCTCTTGTATCAGCTGGTAGTGGTCCAGTCCGCCGATGGCAAAGCGCTCGTCGTCCAACACATCAGCCTCGTCGTCGCCAAAGGCCACCAGCAAACGTTGGCGGAAAAAGGCCTTGGCCGGTTTGCGCAAAAACTGGGTGAGCTGCTGCAGCGTGAGTGGCAAATTCGGATTCGGTACAAACGCGGGTAGGCACTGGCCCGGTGGCGCGACAGCAACCGGTGTCTGGTGCATGGCGCGCCACTCGCGGGCATAGGTAAACAAGGGACTGCCTGCCTCAAAGTAACGGCGGCTGAAGGGCTGCAACGGATGCTCGGTGGTGCGGCTGCTGACCGCGGCTTCCCCCCAGCCTGCGCGCAGGTAGTCGCGCAATTGGGCTACCAGCACCGAGGCGGGTTGCTCGGCGTTGTCGCGCACATTGCGGCCGCTCCAGCTGATGTAGAGCAGGCGCCGGGCCGACAGCAGGGATTCGAGCATGAGCTGGCGGTCGTCGTCGCGCCGCGAGCGGTCGCCGGGGCGGCCCGCGCCTGGCAGGGCCATCAGGTCGAAGTCGCTGTGCGTGCTGCGCCGGGGGTAATCACCATCGTTCATCCCCAGCAGGCAGACCACTTCAAACGGAATGGCGCGCATCGGCATCAAGGTACAAAAGGTGACGCCTCCGGCCCGAAAGCGTTGCTGGGGCTTGGGCAACTCCAGCGCCTGCAGCCAGGCCGAGCGCACCACGCCCAGCGGTACGGCCTGGTCAAACCCGGCTTGTTCACAGGCGCTTTGCCAGGCGAGCAGGCCGTCTTGCAGTGCGGCCAGGGCCAGGCGGTCGGCTTCGGTCTCGGCTTGCACCAGGTCGGCCAGCAGGGTGTGGCAGTGTTCTACCCAGGCCTGCGGTGTGGCGCTGGTACAGGCGATGGCCCACCACTCCAAGAGGGACTGGAGCATCTGTGCCAGCGCACCCGCCAACTCGGCCTCCAGGCCACCCACTTCGGGGTAGGGCGCTATGGCTTGCAGGCTGGCCAAGGGTGTGTCGACGGTCTGGGCCCCGCTGGCATAGCCCAGCAGCATGCGGCGCAGGCCAAACCAGGCGCTGTTTTGCTCGCCACAGGCATCCAACCCCAGTGCGTTGCGGTGGTCGGTGTTCAGACCCCAGCGGATGCCTGCGCCCGCCATCCATTGCGTCAGCCGGGGCAGCGCTTCAGGCGCAATGCCAAAGCGTGCGGCCACGGCAGGTACTTCAAGCAGGTCGACCAGCTCACTCATGCAGCAGCGTTGCTCGGGCAGCCGCAGCAACCAGGCCACCGCGCCAATCAGTGGGCTGCTGGCTTGGGCGCTCATGTCGGCAATGTCAAACGGGATATAGCGCGCGTCGCCGCGCTTGTATTGCCCAAAAACGGCGCGGATGGCGGGGGCCAGCGTTTCAATGTCGGGCACCATCACGATGATGTCGCGTGGGTTTAAAGGCGTCTGCTCGGGCGCGCGCGGTGGCTGGGCCAGCGCCTGCAGCAGCTGGTCGTGCAGCACTTCGAGTTCGCGCACGGCGCTGTGTGCGCTGTGAAAGACGATGGAGCGGTCTTGCGCATCCAGGGTGCAGGCCGGGTGTTCGTGCAAGGGCACCAAGTCGCGAATGCGGTTTTGCACCTGCTGCAGGAGCGGCGTGTGGGCGCTTTCTTCGCTGTCGTCAAAGAAGTCGATTTTGGCCAGGGAAAATTGTTGTTTGCTGTGTTCGGCGTTGTCAAAAGCGTCAAGCTGGCGCACAAAGTCGCGGCTTTGGCGGCCCCAGGCGGCCAAGAGCGGGTGGGCATGGGCGTGCATGTCTTGCAGTGGCATGTCCATCAGCTCCTGCCCTTTGCGCAGGGGCTGGCGTCGGCGCAGCGAACGCAGCAGTTCGCGCCCGTCCATGATGTCGCCCCAGTAATAGCGGCAGGGGTTGGGAATGGCCAAAATGACCTGGCTGTGGGGTGCCAACGCGACCAGCGCCTGCAGGGTGGCTTCAGGCATCTGGCTCATGCCAAAGGCGGTCACACGTTGGGCGACCGGCTGTTCCAGTGCCGCGCCACTGGCCAGGCGCTGCAAAACCTGCTGGTGCAGGCGCGGGCGAATGCACGCTTGTTGTGCCGGGCTGAGCGTAGCCAACACCGCGCGCCACAGCGCACTCTGCCAAAGCTGGTCGGCCGCCAAGGGCTGGGCTGTGCCATTGGCCTGCAGCACGTGGTCGTGGCCTGCCGCCCAGGCCTCTAACCAATCACTGCGGTAATTTTGGTATTGGTCGTACAGATCGGCCAGTTGCGAGGCCAGTTGCAACATGCGTGCAGGATCGTCATCGCGTAAAAATCCGGCCACGGGCGCAAATACCGGCTCGGCCAGCAAGCCTGGAAGCAGCTGCATCAGGCGCCAGCTCATCGGCAGCTTGTCCAGTGGCGAATCGCTGGGGACCGCGTGCGCACCCAGCACCTGGCGGTAGGTACGCCACAAAAAGCGCGAGGGCAGTTCCACCCGGGTGGCCGCGCACACGCCGCCGCGGCGCGCCAGTTCCATCTTCAGCCATTCGGCCATGCCGTTGCTTTGCACCAGGATCACTTCTTCCACCAGGGGTGGTAAGGGCGAACGCTGCAGCCACGACGTCACCACCTCGGCCAGATTTTCGGCGCGGTTGCTGTGAAACGCGACAAACCCCGGCTGCAGGCGCGCCGCGCGACTGGGGGGGGGTGGGGATGCGGGCACGGGCTGGGTCAAGGTGGGTGAATTGTGAGGGCTCGGGGCTGGCTTTGAGGGGGTACTGAAAACAAATTGCGTTTGCCCTTGTGTTTGCCCGTCAAAGTTTTGGCGACCGCTAACATGCAAGCCCCCAGCGTTTGCAAAGATACGTTTCCACCATGAGCCGACTCGCCCTGACCCGCGACAAGATTTACAAAACCGTGGCACGCCAGCTCCATGGCGTGGTGCCCTGCTGGATGTGCGGCCAGCACGTGTTGCCGGCGGAGGCCACGTTGGAGCACATCCGGCCTTTGAGCGAGGGTGGCAGTAGCCACCAGGACAACCTGGCGATCAGCCACGATGCCTGCAACCACCGCAGGCACGCCAAAGTGGCAATTCCCGACTAAACGCCACGCCAAAATCGGCTTGCAATATACTGTTTATAAAAACAGTATTAGAGAAAAAATGGTCGCCCAACAAGCCTTTGCCGCGTTTTTTGACACCAGTGCGCCCGACGTGGATGCCCTCGATGGCTTGCACGCAGACGTCTGGCGCGCGGACGCTTTGGCGCTGGCGCCCCAGCGCACGGTGGCCACGGGGGATGCGCTTTTGGACCTGCATTTGCCCGGCGGCGGCTGGCCGGTGGGGGCGCTGACCGAGCTGCTGCAAGCGCCCGGCGTGCACAACGAATGGCGCTTGCTGGCTCCGGCGTTGGCGCGTTGTGGCACGGGGCCGGTGGTGCTGGTGGCGCCGCCACACCTGCCTTTTGTGCCCGCTCTGGTTGCCCAAGGGGTGGCGGCGCGGCGTTTGCTCTGGTTCAAGCTGCCGCCGGGGCCTGCGTCGAACGCCAAAGGCCGTGGCGCCTCCCAAAGTGCCAGCGCCACGCCCCTGTGGGCGACCGAGCAGGCGCTGCGCTGCGCGCCGGTGGACGCGGTGTTGGCCTGGTTGCCACAGGCGCGTACCGAGCAGCTGCGTCGCTTGCACCTGGCTGCGGCCGAACACCACAAGCTGCTGTTTGTCATGCGCAGCGACCAAGCCCGCCAGGACGCTTCGCCCGCCGTGCTGCGCTTGCAGTTGTCGGCGGATGCCGATGCCACTTTGTGCGTGGAACTGCTCAAACGCCGGGGTCCACCGCTTGCCCACAGCCTGCACTTGGTCGCCCTTACGGCGGCACTGCGCCAGTTGCTGGCGGCCTCCAAGCTGCAGCAGTCGGTCGGGCCACCGCGATAAGGCCGCAGATGCTGCCCCACTGGCTTGCCTTGCGTCTGCATCCGGTGCAAGCACCCGAGGTAGACGGCGCTTCAATCCGCCTGACCGACCCCTTGAGCGCGCTGGCCTGGCGCGCCCTGCAGCTCACGCCTTGGGTGGCAGAGTTGGACGGTGCGCTGGTACTTGAAATATCGGCCAGTGAGCGCCTGTTTGGCGGGCGCAGCGCCTTGCTGCGCATGCTGCTCATGCCGGCGCTGGCGCCACTGTCGTGCGCCCAGGGTCCGAGCGCACTGGTGGCGCTGGGGCGTCTGTGGACTGCAGCCCCGCCGACCGGGGTGCAGGATGCCGGCGCAGAAGGTTTACAGATGCAGGGTGACACGATTCCTGCCGACGCCCTGCCGCTGGCGGCCCTGGCCGCCGCCCGCGCCCATGTTCCCACGCTGGAGCGACTGGGTTGCCGTACCTGGGGCCAGCTGCGCGCCTTGCCGCGTGCGGGTTTGGCGCGGCGGTTTGGTGCCGATCTGCTGAGCGCCCTGGACCGGGCCTATGGTCTGCAGAGTGAGGTTTATCCCTGGCTGCGCCTGCCCGAGGTGTTTGACGCACCGCTCGAACTGGCCGCGCAAGTGGAGTCGGCGCCTGCGCTGCTGTTTGGTGCGCGCCGCTTGCTGGTGCAGTTGCTGGAGTGGTTGCGCGCGCGCCAGCGTGGCGTGCTGGTGCTGGAGTTGCGCTGGGAACTGGACGCGCGCCGCTCCAATGCGCTGCACCTGGATGCCCACCACGATGCCAGCGGTTATGGCCGACTGGAACTGCGCACCGCCCAGGCCACCCAAGACCTGCGCCACCTAGAGCGCCTGCTGGCCGAGCAACTGGCGCGCGTGGTGTTGCCCGCCCCGGTGCTGTATTTGCGCTTGCGCACCGTGCTGACCCAGCCGCTGTCAGGCGAAAGCCACAGTCTGCTGGTGGACGAAGTGCGCAGCGGCGACAGCCTGCACCACATGCTGGAGCGCGTGGCCGCCCGGTTGGGGCCTGCGCAAGTGCTGTGCGCCAGCACCCAGGCCGAACACCGACCCGAGCGCATGCAGCACTGGCAGCCCTGGTCGGCGCGGGAGACAACCGTGCAGCACAAAGAAGAAAAAGGTGCGCTTTACCCCAGTTGGCTGCTGGCTACGCCACAAAGCCTGTTGGTGGAGCAAGCCCAGCCGCAGTTTCATGGCCCACTGGCCTTGCTGGCCGGTCCGCAGCGCTTGGAGGCCGGTTGGCTAGAAGGCGAAAGCCCGGCGCTGCGCGACTACTTTATCGCCCGCAGCCAGCGCCACGGGCTGCTGTGGATTTATTGCGACCGGCTGGGGGGCAAGGGCCGTCAGGACGCAGTGCAGTGGTACTTGCATGGGGTTTTTGCCTAGAAAAATACCTAGGCATTGTCACGAGGGCGGTGTGGGTAGGTTTGCGCTGGTTCTAAGGGGTAATTTCCCAGCCCTGCGAAGCCATGCAGCCCTTCAGTTGGCTGCGTTGCTCAACCAATTTTTCGCACATTTCAAAGTCGCGAGCCATGACCTGATCTCCCCTGCTGCCTCGCAGGTCTTTCCAAGGGAGCTCTGAATAGACCTGTGGCATTTGCGCGCAGGCACCCAACAAAACTATCGCACCACAAAGGGCAATGTAGGGAGGATTGGCAGGGTGGAACTCCAAGCGCATAGGCGGGAGTATGTCATGCGTATTGCTGGACGTTTTCTCGGAGGACTGGGCCTCGTACCGTTTTTAAACAGGCTCTTTAAGCACCGCCGGATCAAACCCCTTGCGCCCAAACACCTCGCGCAGCATGGGCGCAAAGTAGGACAGCGGTTTGGTGGGGTAGGCCGGGTCAAAGGCCGCTTGGTCGTAGCGTTCGCAAAAGCGGGTGCAACTGTCAAACCAAGGGTGATCGGCGTAGGCCAGGTAGCCGTCAGGGTTGTTGCCGTAATGGTGGGCGTAGTACTTCATCTGAAACAGGCCGTGCATTTCAATCACCCAGGTCACCTCGGCGCGCACATAGGGGCGCAGAATAGCGGCGGCCATTTGGGAGTGGTTTTCGGGCGCCAGCGCGTCGCCAATGTCGTGCACCAGGGCGGCCACCACCATCTCCAGATCAGCGCCGTCGGCCTCTGCACGGGTGGCGCTTTGCAAGGAGTGTTCCAGTCGGCTGATCTGGTAGCCCTGCAGCGAGTCGCCCAGACCTTCCAGCGCGCTCAGCAGGCGATCCGGCAGTGCGCGAATGTAGCCGTGCTCCAATGTCTGCAAGAACTGGTATTCCTCGGCCGTGCCGTCTTTCATCTGGGTGAATGCAACCTGCTTCATGGTGGAGCCTCAATCAAAAGTGGGGTTCAAACGGACAGGGCTCAGGCCCCAAAGCGGCGGCTCAGTACCCGGTAGGTGCTGCGCGGGCCATCGCGATCAATGTAGCAGCCTTGCAATTGGCGGTGACCCTCGGACGGGTCAAACGCCGTGCGGCCATGCAAGACACGGTTGTTGTCAAACATCATGAACCAGCCCGGGTCCAGCCGAAAGCGCAGTTCGTAGCGGGGGTCTTCAAACAGCTCCCCCAGCCGCTTGCGCGCAGCGTGGTAACGCTGGGTGTCGGCCTCGGACATGAGCGGAATGTCGTCCAGGCGCGGGCTGTAGTGCACACCCGTCATATTGCCCAGCCCGTCAAGCTCAATCAGAGGGGTGACTGCCACCAAGTGGGCTTTGTCGCCGTCGCGGTATTCAAAGCGCACGGGCACGCTGCTCAGCAACGCGAAGCCTTCCGGGTCTTCGGCACGCACCTGGGCGGCCACGGCCAAACTGTCCACCAGGGTGGACAGGCCGCCCAAGGTTTCGTTTTGCAGGCATTGCAGCACCTGGATGCCGGGTACCGGCGTGCGGTAAGGGTTGTCGGTATGCGGCCCCAGAGACACCGGGCGGTAGGCCAGGTCGTTGGAGCCCGGGCGCGAATAGACCTCAAAAAACGCCCCAAAGTTGGTGTCGCGTACATAGCCAAAGCGCCGTGCCACGGTCAGCAGCGAATCGGTCTCGATGGGGCTGCCGTGCACCAGTACAAAGCCACGGGTAATGAAGTCGCGCAGCGCACGGTGCAGCACCGCGTCCTGCGCCAGCTCGTCCCAGGCATAAACGGGCTGGGGCGACAGATCAGAGGTCCAGGGTTGGGGGTCCGGGCATTCTTCCGAGATCACGGTGCCTGCGATCAGCTCTTGAGGATCAAAGTCGCCCGCAAAGCCGTCACTGAACGCCAGGTGCAACTGCGCTTTCGTGGCGTCTTGGGCCGGTTTCCAGGTGGCTTGGGTCAGGTGCAGGTCGGTGGGCAACTGGTGCGGGTTGACCAGACGCTGGCCGGTCACCGCATCGCGCTGGCTGGGGTGGTGGCTGCGGGCACGTAGCCACAAGGCCGGGAGCGTGGTGGTGTGGCTGGTGCCACGTTTGAGCAGGATTTGGGGCCGGGAATTGGTGGGGTTGATTTCAATAGCGAGCAAAGCAAACGTTCTCTTGGAGGTAGGGGTGCACGATAGCCAGGGCAAAAGCCTGTGGCTGCGATGCTAAACGCGAGGCGCCCTGGCTACGGCGCATCCGGCGTCGGGCAATTTATGTAATTGAAGTGTCCTTCGCGTCGGGATCTGATGCGTTACGCGGGTCCATTTGCAGCACGGCTTGCGAGCTGGCGTCCATCATCACGTAATCGGCACGGTGCGCGGGCATGCGCGCTAAACGCTTTTGTTGGCGGGTGAAGTGCCAGACGATGGCGGCCAGCGCCGTCAGCACCAGAGAAAAATACAGCATCAGGCTCTCGGGGCCCAGCACGTCCATCAGTCCCCCGGCCAAAGTGGGGCCCAGGGTGGCACCAATGCCGTACAGCAGCAGCAGGCCGCCGGTCGCTTCCAGCACCTTGGACGGCTCAATCAGGTCGTTGGTGTGTGCCACGCTCAGCCCGTAAATGGCAAAAGACAGGGCGCCGTAGAGCACGCCCAGCAGGATCAGAAAATTTTCGTACTCGCGCGCCAGGTAAAACCCAACCGCCGCCAGTCCGGCCGACGCCACGCAAATCCAGAACAGAATCCAGCGCCGGTCGTAGCGGTCGGACAAATGCCCCACGGGCCATTGAAAAGCGGCGCCACTCAAAATCGTGATGGCCATAAACGCCGCTGTGCGGTTGTCACTAAAACCCACGCCCTGGCCAAACACGTTGCCCAGGCTGTAAAACGTGCCGTTGATCAGCCCGGAGCCCAGCGATGCGATGGCGCCGATCGGCGAAATCGCAAACAACGCGATCAGGTTCATCGAAGGCGCTTTGGTCTGGCGCGGCTCTCGGATGGTCGTCAGCGTGGTGGGTATCAGGGCAAACGAAAAAAGGATGGAGACCAGCGCGAAAGGCACAAAACCGAAGCGGTCGCCCGCCAAAATGAGCCACTGGCCCAAGGCGGTGGACACGCCGCTGACCGCCATGTAGGCCGCAAACACCTTGCCCCGGCTCTCCTTGTCGGCCACCACGTTGAGCCAGCTCTCGATCACCACATACAAACCCACAATGCACACGCCGGTCACAAAGCGCAGCAGTCCCCAAAACCAGGGATTGGTCCAAATGGCGTGCAACACCGGCACGGCCGACGCCACCGACGCCATCACCGCAAATGCGCGGATGTAGCCAACCCGCCGAATCAGCAAGGGGCAGGCGTACGTGCCGTAGACAAAGCCGGCGAAGTAGGCCGACATGATCATGCCGGTCACCAGCCCCGAGTACTTTGCCAAACCGGCTTGGGCACCAATGGCTACCGTCAGCAGCGCAATACCCACCACCAGCATGCTCACGCCGCTCAGCAGCGAAGCCAGCGGCCAGGTGAGTGATTTATTGCTAGGGGTGTTCATAGTGCGGCGCGCCAAAAAACGGGGTATTTGAGTGAAGGCACGGATAGTGACACAACGCAGCGTCGGCCTGTGGCCCAAAAGCGACCTTGGTAAGAGCATAAGACGATCAGCGCATGCGAAGACCCGCGTGGCGCCATCAAGCGCGGTCGGCGGTTGCCTGCAAGCTGCGACGTGGTGCGCAGTGGTTCAGGAATATTGTCGTAAAAAGCCGAAAAAACGTCGGTCTTGTGCCATAAATCCGCGCACTTGCGGGCTACAGTGCGCCATCAGAATGGCACACCTTCCACGACTGGACACATGACCGCACGACTCGACGAGACGATAGCCCGCATGGATCTGGCGGCTGCCTTCCGCTGGGCCGCGCGCTGGGACCTGCACGAGTCCATTGCCAACCATTTCAGTCTGGCTCTGAGCGACGACGGCACAGAGTTTCTGCTGAACCCGGCGGGCAGCCATTTCTCGCGGCTCCGGGCCAGCGACTTGCTGCGCTTGGACGCCCGGCAGTCGGCAGGCGCACCCGTCAACCCGGCTGCAGACCCCACCGCTTGGTATCTGCACGCTGAGCTGCACCAACGTTTGCCCCAAGCGCGCTGCATTTTGCACACGCACATGCCCTACGCCACCACCCTGTGCTGCCTGCAAGACTTTGAATGGCTGGCCCTCGACCAAAACGCCTGCCGGTTCCACGGCCGCATCGCCTACGACCGCGATTACGCCGGGATGGCGCTGGAGGCCTCGGAGGGCCAGCGCGTCGCCGGCCTGCTGGGGGCTGACAAAAGCGTGCTGTTCATGGGCAACCATGGCGTGATTGTGGTCGGCCCCACTGTGGCGCAGGCCCTGGACGAACTGTATTACCTGGAAAAAGCCGCCAAGTTGCAAGTGCTGGCCCTGTCCACCGGGCGGCCGCTGGCGCTGATTGCTGAGCCGCTGGCCACGCTGGCCTGCGCCCAGTGGAACGATTACCCCACCGCCTTTAGCGCGCTGCACTTTGCGGCGCTCAAAGACATCCTTGACCACGAAGAACCGGAGTACAAAACATGAACCCCAACGTCATCATTACCTGCGCCCTGACCGGCGCTGGAGACACCGCTGGCAAGAGCCCGCATGTGCCCGTCACCCCCACGCAAATCGCTGCGGCCGCCGTGGAAGCGGCCAAGGCCGGTGCCACGGTGGTGCACTGCCACGTGCGCAACCCCGAGACCGGCCAGTTCAGCCGCGACCCGGCTTTGTATGCCGAGGTGATGGACCGCATCCGCGACTCTGGCGTGGACATCATCGTCAACCTGACCGCCGGCATGGGCGGCGACCTGGAAATTGGCCCGGGTGAGACGCCGACCCGCTTTGGTCCCAATACCGACCTGATTGGCCCGATGGCGCGGCTCATTCATGTGGAGCAACTGCTGCCCGAGATCTGCACCTTGGACTGCGGCACGCTGAACTTTGGCGACGGCGACACGATTTACGTGTCCACCCCGGTGGCGCTGCGCGCCGGGGCCAAGCGTATTACCGAGCTGGGTGTGAAAGCCGAACTGGAGATTTTTGACACCGGCCACCTGTGGTTTGCCAAGCAGATGATGAAAGAGGGCTTGCTCGACAACCCGCTGTTCCAACTCTGCCTGGGCATTCCCTGGGGCGCACCGGCCGACACCACCACCATGAAAGCCATGGTCGACAACCTGCCGCCGGGCGTAGTGTGGTCGGGCTTTGGCATTGGCCGCACGCAAATGCCGATGGCCGCGCAGGCCATGTTGCTCGGTGGCAATGTGCGTGTGGGCCTGGAAGACAACCTGTGGCTCGACAAAGGGGTGCTGGCCACCAATGGTTCGCTCACCGAACGCGTGGTGGAAATCATCACCCGCTTGGGCAGCACGCCCATGACCCCGGCCCAAGGCCGCGAAAAAATGGGCCTCAAAAAGCGCGGCTGATCCCTCGCCTGTTCGCAATAACCACCAACGTACAACACACCATGAACTTCAATACCGACATCAAAACCTTTGCAGCCCTGGGCACCGGCGTCATCGGCAGCGGCTGGGTGGCGCGCGCCCTGGCCCACGGCCTGGACGTGATCGCCTGGGACCCGGCCCCTGGCGCTGAGGCGGCCTTGCGCGAACGCACCGCCAAAGCCTGGGGCGCGCTCACCGCACAGGGGCTGGCACCGGGCGCCTCCCAAGACCGCCTGAAGTTCGTTGCCACCGTCGAAGAATGCGTGGCGCACGCCGACTTCATCCAGGAAAGCGCGCCGGAGCGCCAGGACCTGAAGCTGGCGCTGCATGCCCAAATCACCGCGGCAGCGCGCCCCGATGTGCTGATTGGTTCGAGCACGTCAGGCCTCTTGCCCACCGACTTTTATGCCAACTCCCAGCACCCTGAGCGCTGCGTGGTCGGTCACCCGTTCAACCCGGTGTATCTGCTGCCGCTCGTGGAAGTGGTCGGTGGCGTCAATACGGCGCCTGAGGCAGTGCAGGCCGCCATGCAGGTCTACCGGTCCTTGGGTATGCGCCCCCTGCATGTGCGCAAAGAGGTGCCCGGCTTTATCGCCGATCGGTTGTTGGAGGCCATGTGGCGCGAGTCGCTGCATCTGGTCAACGACGGCGTGGCCACCACCGGTGAGATTGACGATGCCATTCGCTTTGGCGCGGGCATGCGCTGGTCTTTCATGGGCAGTTTTTTGATCTACACGCTGGCGGGCGGCGACGCGGGTATGCGCCATTTCATGGCCCAGTTTGGCCCCGCGCTCAAGTTGCCCTGGACCAAGCTGGAGGCGCCCGAGCTCACCGATTCGCTGCTCGATGCGGTAGCTGAAGGCAGCGTCGAACAGCTCGGCACCCGCAGCATTGCCGACTGGGAACGCTACCGCGACGACTGCCTGATGGCGGTGCAAGAGGCCATCCGGAACACCAAAATCAAGCACGGAATTGCGCCCGATGCCTGAGCTGGCCAAGGCCACGGCCTTGCCCGTGGTTTACCGCTGCACCATCGGTGCCGAGTGGGTTGACTTCAATGGCCACCTGCGCGACGGCTATTACATGGTGCTGTTCAGCAGCGCAGTAGACGCGCTGATGGATTTGGCGGGCTTGGACGAGGCCGGGCGCAAGGCCACAGGGCATTCGTGGTTCACCCTGGAGGCGCACATCAATTACCTGCACGAGGTCAAGCAGGGCGCATCCGTCGAGGTGCGACTCCAGATTCTGGGTCTGGACGCCAAGCGCCTGCACGTCGCCTTGGGCCTGTACCCGGTGGGCGGCACGCAGTTGCTGGCGCTGACCGAGCAGATGCTGCTGAACGTGGACATGGCCGGTCCGCGTGCCACCGTGTTTGCGCCCCAGGTGGCGGCTTACCTGCAGCCGCTGGCCGCCTTGCATGCGCCGCTGCCGCGCCCAGCGCAGGTGGGGCGGGTCATGGCCCTGCCGCTGGCCAAATAGCCTGACCTCATGACCGTTGCACCCGTCACCATCGCTACGAGCTCCCCCTTGCCGGCCACCATGCAGGGGGTGGTGCTGACCGCGTTTGGCGGGCCCGAGGTACTGCAGTACCGACACGACTTGCCGCTACCCCTGCCGCGCGAAGGGGAGGTGCTGATCCGAGTGGCGGCCAGTGCGGTCAACAACACCGACATCAACACCCGCGTCGGCTGGTATTCCAAGACAACAGCCAGCGCCACCGAAGACGGTGGAGCCGCGTTTGATGACGAACAAGACCAAGACCCCAGTTGGGGCGGTACGCCCATGGTGTTTCCGCGTATCCAGGGCGCCGACTGCTGCGGCCACATTGCGGCGGTGGGCCCGGGTGTTGATGCCGCGCGGGTGGGCCAGCGCGTGCTGGTGCGGCCCATTTTGCGAGCTTATGCCGGCTACCGCCCGTATGCCTGCGGCTACTTTGGCTCCGAATGCGATGGCGGCTTTGCCCAATACACCCGGGTCCCTGCGGACGCTGCGGTGGCGGTGCACAGCCCGTTGAGTGACGCCGAACTCGCGTCTTTTCCCTGTGCCTATTCGACGGCCGAAAACCTGGTGGACCGCGCCGGCGTGAAAGCCGGTGAACGGGTGCTGGTGACGGGTGCCTCGGGCGGCGTCGGCAGTGCGGCGGTGCAGCTCGCGCACCGCCGGGGCGCCCAGGTGGTTGCCGTGGCGGGCGCTGACAAGCACGCCGCGGTACGCGCTTTGGGCGCCAGCGAATGCGTGGCGCGCGGTGCGGATTTGTCGCAGGCCGTGGGCGCCGACAGCGTGGACGTGGTGATCGACCTGGTAGGAGGTGCCCAGTGGCCCACGTTGCTGGATGTGCTCAGGCGCGGCGGGCGCTACGCCACCTCGGGTGCGATTGCCGGGCCGATGGTCGCCCTTGACTTGCGCACCCTCTACCTCAAAGACCTGACGCTGGTGGGATGCACCTTTCAGGAGGACCGCATTTTTGACAATCTGGTGGGCTATATCGAGCGCGGCGAGATTGCGCCGGTCGTAGCCCGCACTTTTGCGCTGCGCGATATCGCCCAGGCCCAAGCGACTTTTAGCGCGAAAAATTTTGTGGGAAAAATCGTGCTGCTGGCCCCAAGCTGAAACCTGAAACTTCTTACTTCATGACTGCTTCTGACACTCCGCCCAAAAAACCGCATGGCCTGAGTACGCCGCTCGAAGGAACGCCCGCGCCCCCCTGGGACCCGGCAGCGCCCATCGACGCGCCCCTGTGCATGTACCGTCCCACGGTCTTGCCCGCATGGGTCGACTACAACGGCCACATGAGCGAATCGTGTTATTTGCTGGTGTTTGGTGACAATTCGGACGCGGTGTTTCGCTTCATCGGCATTGATGAGGCCTACCGTGACCAAGGCGGACAGTCTCTGTACACGGTGGAAACCCATATCCACAATATCCAGGAGGTGGCCGAGGGCGAACCCCTGCGATTGACCTTGCAATTGCTCGACTTTGACGAGAAACGCGTGCACATCTTTCACTCGATGTACCACGGCACATCGGGCGACCTGCTGGCCACTGCCGAACAAATGCTGGTGCACGTGGACATGGCGCAGGGCCGCGCGGCGCCCATGCCCGCAGATTTGCAGGCGCGGGTGCGGTCCATTGCACAGGCCCACGCCAGTTTACCCACGCCGCCCCAGGTGGGTAAGCCCATGGGCATCCGCCGAAAAACGGCCTGACCACAGCACCAGAACACGCGCCGGCGCAACCCCTTCCTTTCTGAAAGATCCTGACATGCATTTCCAACTCAGCAGCGAACAGACCATGATCGTCGACACGGTGCGTGCTTTTGTCGAAAAAGAGCTCTACCCGTTTGAGGACGAGGTCGAGCGTCTGGACGCGGTGCCCCCGGAGTTGGTGCAATCCATCCAGGCCAAGGCAATTGAGGTCGGTCTTTACGCGGCCAATATGCCGGCCGAACTCGGCGGCGGCGGGCTCGACAATTTCAGTATCACCCTGATGGAGCGCGAGCTCGGGCGCGCGTCGTACGGCCTGCAGATGCTGATTGCCCGGCCCAGCAACATCTTGCGTGCCTGCCAGGGCGCGCAGATTGAGGAATATTTGTTGCCTACGATTCGCGGTGAGCGCCACGACTGCCTGGCTATGACCGAGCCCAACGCCGGCTCGGACGTGCGCGGCATGCAAACCCGCGCCACGCGCGACGGCACTGGAGAGAACGCCGACTACCTGATCAATGGCACCAAGCATTTCATCAGCCACGCCGATATGAGCGACTTTGTGGTCTTGTTTGCCGCCACCGGCGTTGAAGACACCAAGCATGGCCCCAAGAAAAAAATCACCGGGTTCCTGGTGGACCTGAATTCACCCGGCCTCACCGTGCGCCGGGGCCCGGCCTGCGTCTCCCACCGGGGTTACCATCAGTGCGAACTGTTTTTTACCGATTGCCGTGTACCCGCCTACAAGCGCTTGGGTGAAGAGGGCAAGGGTTTCGATCTGATGGGTGAATGGCTGGGCGCGACCCGCCTGACCGTGGCCGCCACCAGCGTGGGTCGGGGCCAACGGGTCATGGAAATGGCCACCGAGTGGGCCGCCACGCGCAAGCAGTTTGGCCAATCCATTGGCAAGTTCCAGGGCACTGGCTTCAAGTTGGCCGACATGGCCACCGAGCTGGCAGCGGCTGAACTGCTGACGCTGCAAGCCGCCTGGAAATGCGACCAGGGCACCATGACCGATTCGGACGCGGCCATGGCCAAGCTGTTTGCGTCTGAAGCGCTGGCCCGCGTCACCGACAACGCCCTGCAAATCTTTGGTGGCATGGGCCTGATGAACCAGCTGCCGATCGAGCGTTTTTGGCGCGACGCCCGTGTGGAGCGCATCTGGGATGGCACCAGCGAAATCCAGCGCCACATCATCTCGCGCGCCATGCTGCGCGTGCATGGGGCGTGAGCGCGCCTGCGGCTTTGGCTGCTGCGCCTGCTGAGCACGCGGCGCCAGAGGACGCCAGCCGGGCGCGCTTGCAACGCCTGTTTTCGCCGCGCCATATTGCGGTGTTTGGCGGTTCCTCGGCAGCTGAGGCGATTCGTCAGTGCCGCAAGCTGGGCTACGGTGGGCAACTCTGGCCGGTGCATCCCACCCGCGAAACGGTGGAAGGAATTGCTTGTTACCCCGACGTGGCCGCCTTGCCCGACGCGCCCGACGCCAGCTTTGTGGCCGTACCGCGCCACGCCACGGTGGACATCGTGGGTCAATTGGCGGCGCGCGGTGCCGGCGGTGTGATTTGCTACGCCTCAGGTTTTGCCGAGGTCGGTGGCGAAGGCGTCGCCTTGCAACAGCAATTGGTGCATAACGCAGGTGACATGGCCCTGCTGGGCCCTAACTGCTACGGCATGCTCAATTACCTGGACGGCGTGGCCTTGTGGCCGGACCAACATGGTGGTCAACGGGTGGAGCGTGGCGTGGCGCTCATTACCCAAAGCGGCAACATCGGACTGAACCTGACCATGCAGCGGCGCGCGCTGCCTTTGGCCTACCTGATTACGGTCGGCAACAAAGCAGGCAACAGCATGGAAAGCCTCGTTGATGCGCTGCTGGCCGACCGCCGCGTGAGCGTGATTGGCATGCACATTGAGGGTTTGGACGATGTGGCGGCGTTTTCGCGCGTGGCGCTCAAGGCGCTGCGCCAGGGCGTGCCGCTGGTGGCACTCAAGGCGGGTTCGTCCACGCTGGGCGCGCAAACTGCCATGAGCCATACCAGCTCGCTGGCCGGACCCGATGCCTTGTACGACGCGCTGTTTGAGCGCTGTGGGGTCGCCCGTGTACGTGACCCGGCTGGGCTGATTGAGACCTGCAAGTTCTTGCATGTGCATGGCCCCTTGGGGGGCAGACGTATTATTTCGGCCAGCTGCTCAGGCGGCGAGGCCTCGCTGGTGGCTGATTTGGCGCAGCCGCGCGTCCTGGACATGCCCGCCATCCCGGCCGCTGCCCAAGCGCGTCTGTATGCGGTGCTGGGTGACAAGGTCACGGTGGCCAACCCACTGGACTATCACACCTACATCTGGGGCGATCTGGCGGCGCAGACCGAGTGCTTTAGTGGCCTGATGGACTGCGGCTTTGACGCCCACCTGTTGGTGTTGGACTACCCGCGTCTGGACCGCTGCAGCGCGGACAGCTGGGGCACCACGGTGGACGCCTTTGTGGCGGCAGCCCATGCCGGTGACCGGACCGGCAAAAAAGCCGCCACCGTGGTTGCCAGCCTGCCTGAGGACCTGCCCGAAGTCCACGCCCAGGCACTCATGGCCCGGGGCATCGCGCCCATGCACGGCCTGCCCGATTGCCTGGATGCCATCGCCCATGCCGCACAGTTGGGCGCCGCTACACAGGCGCAGGCAGGTTTGATCCCCTTGCTGCCGGTGCAAGCACTGCAAGCCGGCACGCCACGTACCTTGGACGAGGCGGCCAGCAAACGCGCCTTGGCCGCTTTTGGACTGCCCGTGCCCCAAGGCCAGGTGGTAGCGGCAGCGCAGGTGGTGCAAGCCGCCGAGGCGCTGGGTTACCCGGTGGTGCTGAAAGCCGTGTCCGACCAACTGGCCCACAAAACCGAGGCTGGCGCGGTGCACCTCAATTTGACCAATGCAGCGCAAGTGCAAGCGGCGTTAAACCGTATGGCCGGCCTGTCCGAGCGCTTTTTGGTCGAGCAAATGGCGTCCAATGTGGTTGCCGAAGTGATTGTGGGTGTGCAGCGCGATGCCCAGTTTGGCCTCTCCCTCACGGTGGGTGCCGGGGGTGTCCTGGTGGAGTTGCTGCAGGACGCGCGCACCTTGTTGTTTCCCGTGCAGCGGCACGATGTGCATGCGGCGCTGCAGACCCTGAAGGTCTGGCCGCTGTTGCGAGGCTTTCGCGGCCGACCGGGCAGTGACCTGACGGCGCTGGTGGACGCGGTCATGGCCGTGGCCGACTATGCCCAGGCGAACGCCCACTGCCTGCTGGAACTCGATGTCAATCCGGTGCTGGTCATGCCCGATGGTGTGCTGGCCGTGGACGCCCTGATTCGCTTGCAAGGAGTTGCCCATGTCTGACGCCGACGCTGTACATACCCACGCCGAAGAGGGCGTGCTCACGATTACCCTGAACCGGCCCAAGGCCAACGCCATCAATGTGCCTACCAGCCTGGCGCTGTACGCGGCCTTTGCCCGTCTCCAAGACGATCCAGGGCTGCGCGTTGCGATCCTGACAGGCACTGGGCGGTTTTTCTCTGCCGGCTGGGATCTGGCGGGTGCGACCGAAGGCGAGGCGATTGATGCCAACCACGGCCCCGGCGGTTTCGGGGGGCTGACCGAGTTTTTTAGCTTGGGCAAACCGGTAATTGCCGCCGTCAATGGCCTGGCCATGGGGGGCGGCTTTGAGCTGGCGCTGGCCGCTGACCTGATGTTGGCCAGTGACACGGCCGAATTTGCCTTGCCCGAGGTCAAGCTGGGCATGGTGGCCGATTCGGGCGGGCTTTTGCGCCTGCCCCGTCGCTTGCCGCGCCCGCTTGCCATGGAATTGCTTTTGACTGGGCGACGCATGGGCGCGCCTGAGGCCTTGCGCTGGGGTTTGCTGAACCAGGTGACGCCCGCCGCTGAATTGATGGATGCTGCGCGCGCACTGGCGCAGCAGATTGTGCAGGCCGCGCCGCTGGCGGTGGCTGCCGTCAAAGAGGTCATCAGCGCGACCGAAGACCAAGATCTGCAAAGTGCTTACCGCACCCTGCGCCAGGGCGACTTGCCGGTCTACCGCGCCATGCTGCGATCGCATGACGCCGCTGAAGGCCCGTTGGCGTTTTCGCAAAAAAGGCCGCCGCGCTGGACGGGGCGCTGAACAAGTGCCTGGGCGCACGGCCAGACAAACCCCACGGGGGCCAGGGCACCGTTGACCATGCCTGAGACGCAAGAGTTTCATTTTTTGCTGCTGCCCGAGTTTTCGGTCATGGGCTTTGCGTCTGCGGTGGAGCCGCTGCGGGTGGCCAACCGCTTCAAGCCCGATGCCTACCGATGGAACATCCTGAGCCTGGACGGTGGCCCGGTGCGCGCCAGCAACGGCATGTCGCTCAATGTGGACGCGGCGCTTGCGTCCGCCCAAGGGGTGCAAACCCTGTTGGTGGTGGCCGGCTTTAACCCATTGCAGGCCTATCAGAACACGGTGGGCGACGCCCTGCGCCGGCTCGACCGGCAGGGCGTGACCTTGGGCGCGATTGACACCGGTGCCTTTGTGTTGGCCAAGGCCCGGCTATTGCAGGGCCAGCCGGTCACCCTGCACTGGGAAGCCCAGTCTGCCTTCAAAGAATCCTTTCCGACTCTGGTGGTCACCCAGGAGTTGTTTGAGTGGGGTGAGCGGCGCATCACGTGTGCCGGGGGCACTGCGGCCATGGACATGATGCTGGCCCTGATTGGCAAAAGTCATGGGCAGGCGCTGGCTGCCACTGTGTCCGAGCAGTTTTTGCATGGCCCGGTGCGCAGTCCGTCCGAACATCAGCGCACCGAAGTGGTGGCGCGTTTCGGCGTGCATGACAAAAAGCTGGTGCAAGCCATCCAGACCATGCAGTCGCACCTGGAAGAAGCTGTGGCAATCGACGATCTGGCAGAGCGCCTGGGCGTCACCCGGCGCCAGATGGAGCGGCTGTTTGCCGCCCATTTGCAGACCTCGCCCGCTGCGTTCTACCTCAACCTGCGCCTGGACCGTGCCCGCCAATTGCTGCAGCAGAGCGATATGGGCATCATGGCGATTGCCGTGGCGTGCGGGTTTTCCTCGGCGTCGCACTTTGGTCGCGCCTACCGCCAGCGCTTTGGCGTGCGCCCTAAAGACCAGCGCGCCCCTTGAATCTTGTTGCGGTGCGGCAATTTTTCAGGCCTTGTCGTTTACGCCATATGGCGGGGCAATCAATTTCAAAAATTGCCGCAGAGCACCCAAAAGCCGGTTTCTCTAAGGGAATATGCCAATACGTTCGCCTTGAGACCGGCAAAACTTTGGATTACTATGCCGGCAGGACGCAAATGAATTTGCATTCCGCTCCCGGCGTTTTTGCCACTCCTGGCAAGCCAGTCGGGTAACTGTTTTATTAATCTGCTTGGATTGGAGATCTTCAAAAATGGCAAATGTCGAAACCACCAGCGACGCGGGCATCATCCTCGACCGTCGTCAACTGATTCTCGGAGCGTCTGCGGTCGGCCTGGCATCCACCTTCGGTGCAGCACCCGCCATGGCACAAAGCGCGCCCAAAAAAGGCGGCACCCTGCGCATGGGCATGGAAGGCGGTTCGCCTTCTGACAGCTTGGATCCCCTGACCTATGCGGACTCCATCCCAATCACCATGAGCCTGATGCTCTGGAACAACTTGGTCGAAGTGGCCGACAACGGCGATGCAACTGGCGAGCTGTTCGAGAGCTGGGAAGTCAAGCCCGGTGCAGCCGAGTGGGTGTTCAACGTCCGCAAGGGCATTACTTTCACGTCGGGCAAGACGCTGGACGCGGACGATGTGATCTATTCCATCAACATGCACCGCGGCGAGACCAAGTCGCCTGCCAAAGCGTTGTTGGCTGATATCAAAGAAGTCAAAAAACTGTCCGCCACCCAGGTGCAAATCACCATGAACAAGGGCAACGTTGACTTGCCGTTCAACCTGAGCGACTACCACATCATCGTTGTGCCCAATGGCTTCAAAGACTTCAGCAAGCCTGATGGCACTGGCGCCTTTACGCTGGACGAGTTCCAACCTGGCGTACGCGCAACCTTCAAGCGCAAGCCTGGCAACTACTGGAAGCCCAACCGCGGCAACTTTGACCGTGTCGAGCTGATCTACATCGGCGACGCCAACCAGCGCACCACCGCACTGCAAACCGGCACGGTGGACATCATCAACCGCGTGAGCCCCAAGACTGCTGCCTTGCTGGCCAAAAACCCCGCAGTCAAAGTGTCGCGCACACCCGGCATGGGCAACCGCTTCTGCTTTGTGGCCCACACCGACAAGTCGCCGTTCAACAACCGCGACGTCATGCTGGCGCTCAAATTCGGTATCGACCGCCAAAAAATCGTGGACAACGTCTACAGCGGCTATGCATCGATCGGCAACGACAACTGCGTCGGACCGAAGATGAAGTTCTACGATCCCAAGCAGCCCATGAACCGCTTTGACATCGACAAGGCCAAGTTCCACATGAAGAAGTCGGGCCACACCGGCGCGATTGAGCTGCAAGTGTCCGAAGGCGCGTTCTCTGGCGCGACTGACGCAGGTCAGATCTTCCAGGAATCGTTGTCCAAGGCCGGTATCAACCTGGACCTGAAGCGCGTCTCTGGCGACGGTTACTGGGACAACGTCTGGCTGAAGCAGCCTTTCTGCGCGGTGTACTGGGGCAACCGTCCCACCATCGACAACCAGCTCACCTCGACCTTCTATGGCGGCAAGGGCAATCCATGGAACGACAGCCACTTCGAAAATGCCGATTTCAGCAAGACGCTGGAAGCAGCACGTGTCGAAATCGACCAGAAGAAACGCCAAGAGATGTACTCGCGTTGCCAAGAGTTGGTGTCCCAAAACGCCGGCATGGTCAACTATGCCGTGCAGGACTACCTTGACGCGCACAGCACCAAACTGCAGGGTCTGACACCTTCGGGCCGTTACGACATGGGTGACGACCGCATCCCTGAAAAAGGCTGGTTCGCCTAAAGCCGTATTGACGCCGGTCTGGCAACAGACGGCGTCGTAAAGCAATAAGTGCCAAGGGGTTGGGTTCACACCCAACCCCTTTTTTTACTTTATATTTTGGCGTTCGCGCTAAGGCGTTATCCTTGTCCCGCGCGGCGAATTCCGCCGTGTTTTTCCCTTGACTGTTGTACCTTATGGCAAAGCTGATTGTTAACCGACTGCTTCTGGGTATATTGACCTTGTTTGCGGTCTCGGTACTGATTTTTGTCTGCACCCAAATTTTGCCGGGCGATGTCGCGTCGGCGGTCTTGGGCCAAGGAGCCACGCCCGAGGCGCTGGTGGTTTTTAGGCGCGAACTCGGTCTGGACGTTCCGGCGCACCTGCGGTACTGGAACTGGCTCGTTGGGGCACTGCATGGCGACCTCGGGGTCGCACTGACCAACAAGCGCGTCATCATTGATGACTTGATGCCCCGCCTTCGAAATACCCTGTTTTTGGCGGGTTACGCCGCAGTCATTGCCATTCCACTGTCGGTCGGTTTGGGTGTGTTGTCGGCGATCAACGAAGGCAAATGGTCGGACCGGTTGGCCAATGTGGTGACGCTGATTGCCATTTCATTGCCCGAATTTTTCATTGCGTACCTGCTGATCATCTTTTTCGCGGTGAATGTTCACTGGTTCCCGTCGTTGGCCATGGTGTCCAACGGCATGGGGTTTGCTGACCGCATATTCCAGACCACGCTGCCCGCGCTCACGCTCACACTTCTGGTGGCGGCCCATATGCTGCGCATGACCCGCAGCTCGGTGCTCTCGGTCATGTCCACGCCCTATATTGAGATGGCTTTCCTGAAGGGCTCTCCCCGGCGGCGCGTCATCGTGAACCATGCCCTGCCCAATGCGGCCGCACCCATCATTACCGTCATTGCCTTGAACATGGCCTACCTGGTCGTGGGTGTGGTGGTGATCGAGGCGGTTTTTGTCTATCCCGGATTGGGGCAGTACATGGTGGATGCGGTGTCCAAGCGCGACGTCCCTGTCATTCAGGCCTGCGGGCTGACGTTTGCCACCGTGTTTGTGCTGCTCAACACGCTGGCCGATATTCTGGTGATTTTGGTTAATCCGCGCCTGCGCCATCAGCGCTAAATCCTTCCTCGCTACGTACACACCATGAAACTTTTTGGACACAAGCTGACCGCCTCCGCTGCCTTTGGCCTGGCGGTGGTTGGCATCTTTATTTTGGTTTCCCTGTTCACGCCTTGGATCGCGCCGTATTCTGAGTCTGCCAACGTGGGTGGCACCTGGGATGAGCCCTCCGCCAAAATGCTGTTCGGTGCTGACCAGATCGGCCGCGACATGCTGACCCGCATGATGTACGGCAGCCGCATGACGATTGGCGTGGCGCTGGCCATCACCAGCTTGTCTTTTCTCATTGGCATCCTGACCGGGCTGGTGAGTGCGGTGGTGGGTGGCTGGGTGGACGTGTTTTTTACCCGCCTGGTGGATGTGATGCTTTCCATTCCCAGCCTGATTTTCGCGCTCATCATTTTGGGCGTGTTTGGCTCCAGCATTCCGGTGCTGATCATGACGATTGCAGTGCTCGACTCCACGCGGGTCTTCCGTCTGGCACGCGCCCTGGGCATGAACCTGACCGTGATGGAGTACGTTGAGGCGGCCCGCCTGCGTGGCGAGGGCCTGTGGTGGGTGATTACCCGCGAGATTTTGCCCAATGCCTGGGCGCCGCTGGTGTCCGAGTTTGGCCTGCGTTTTTGCTTTAACTTTTTGTTTATTGCGGGCTTGTCGTTCTTGGGACTGGGCATTCAGCCGCCCTACGCCGACCTCGGTGGCATGGTGCGCGAAAACGCAGCCGCCATCAATTTCGGCATGATGGCACCGATTTACCCTGCCACGGCGATCGCGCTGCTCACGGTGTCGGTCAACCTGATCGTCGACTGGATGCTTTCCATTGACGCTCGCCCCTCCGGCGCGCAAGCGGAACTCTAAGAAAGACTCGGGGTATGGACGAACAATTCATTCTGAACATCAAAGGCCTGCGACTGGAAAGCGTGGCGGGCAATGTGATTGTCGACAACGTCGATTTGCAGCTTCGCAAAGGCGAAGTGCTGGGTCTGATTGGCGAAAGTGGCGCGGGCAAGTCCACCATCGGACTCTCCAGCATGGTCTACGCCCGCGCGGGCCTGCACATTGCGGGTGGCGAAGTGGTTTTGGGCGGCACCAACATCCGCGCCCTGAACGCCGAAGGGCGGCGCCAGATGCGGGGCAAGCGCATTGCCTATATCGCCCAGTCGGCGGCGGCGGCCTTTAACCCCGCCCACAGCCTGATGGACCAGGTCTGCGAGGCGCCTGTATTGCACAAACTCATGACCCGGCCCGAGGCCGAAGTCTGGGCCTGCGAGCTGTTTACCGCACTCGATTTGCCCGACCCCAAGAATTTTGGAAAACGTTTTCCGCACCAAGTCTCGGGCGGGCAGCTGCAGCGCGCCATGGCGGCTATGGCGATGTCGTGCCGGCCCGATGTGCTGGTGCTCGACGAGCCCACCACGGCGCTGGATGTGACCACGCAGATTGAAGTGCTGATCCTGCTCAAATCGCTGATTCGGCAATACCAGACGGCGGCGCTGTACATCACCCACGATCTGGCGGTGGTCGCCCAGGTGGCCGACCGCATCAAGGTGTTGCGCCACGGCAAAGAAGTCGAAGAAGGCCTCACGCCCCAAATCTTGCACCATGCCAACCAAGACTACACGGCCCGCCTGGTGGCGGTCCGTGGTGCCGCCGCCAGCGAGCGCGCAGTAGCCGCTACAGTGCAGCCTGAGACGGTGTTGTCGATCACCGACTGCCATGCCTATTACGGCGATTTCCATGTGGTTCGCGGCGTCTCGCTGGACGTAAAACGCGGCGAAACCGTGGCGGTGGTGGGGGAGTCCGGCTCAGGCAAGTCGACGCTGGCGCGCATCATCACCGGTCTGCTCATGCCCCGCAGTGGCGAGATCCTGTTCCAGAACAAAGCATTGCCGCCCGCATTGAACGGCCGCAGTAAAGAACTCAAACGCACGATTCAGCTGGTGTACCAGATTCCCGATGTGGCGATCAATCCGCGCCAGTCGTTGCTGGACATCGTGGGCCGTCCGGTGGAGTTTTACTTTGGTTCCGGACGTGCGGAGGTGTTGGCCCGCGCCAAAGAACTGATGGCGCTGGTGGAGTTACCGGAAGACTTCTTGCAACGCCGTCCCGGTCAGCTGTCTGGGGGCCAAAAGCAGCGCGTTTGCATTGCCCGCGCGCTGGCGGCCAAGCCCGATCTGATCATTCTGGACGAACCCACGTCGGCCCTTGACCCGCTGGTGGCCGAAGAAATTCTGACGCTGCTGCGCAAACTGCAGCGTGAATTGGGTCTGGCGTATGTCCTGATCACCCATGACCTGGATGTGGTGCACCGCATTGCGCACCGCACGGCAGTCATGTTGCAAGGCCAGTTTGTCGCGTTTGACGAGACCGACAAGATTTTCGACCACCCTGAGCATCCCTACACCCGCAAACTGATCACCGCAGTGCCCGAAATGCGGGTGGATTGGCTTGATGAGGTAATGGCCAAGCGGCAGGCCACGTCGGCCTGAGCAGCCTGACGGGCAACAAAAAACGGCGCCGAGGCGCCGTTTTTTGTTGGAGCGTGGGGTCTGCGACCCCACCCCAGCCAATGTCAGACGTTGGAGTCTGGAAACGAGGCCTTGCGCCGGTTCATGTAGTCCAGTACCGCCTCGTCGGCGGCCACATCCAGCGCAGGCGCCTGGTATTCGGCCAGTTGCTTTTTCCAGAGCGCATTGGCGCGCACGGACATGTCCACCGAGCCTTCGGCTTCCCACTGCTCGAAACTGTTGTTGTCGGTAATGGGTGAGCGGTAAAAGGCGCTCTCAAAGTTGGCCTGCGTATGTGCGCAGCCCAAAAAGTGCTTGCCCGGGCCCACTTCGCGGATGGCGTCCATGGCCTGGCCGTTTTCAGTCACGTCCACGCCCGCCAGCAAGGTGTGCATCATGCCGGCCTGGTCGCAGTCCATGATGAATTTTTCGTAGCCCATGGACAAGCCGCCTTCGAGCCAGCCTGCGGTGTGCAAGACAAAGTTGACGCCACCCAGGCAGGTGGGGAGCATGGTGTTGGCGGCCTCCGACGCGGCTTGCGCATCGGCAATCTTGGAGCCGCACAGACCGCCACCCGAGCGAAAGGGCACGCCCACGCGGCGTGCCAGCGCAGCCATCACGTACAGCACCAAAGCCGGCTCGGGGGTCCCAAAAGTGGGGGCGCCCGACTGCATGGAAATGCTGGAGGCAAAACTGCCCATCACCACGGGGGCGCCAGGGTTGACCAACTGCACAAAAGCCATACCCGCCAGCGCTTCAGCCAGAGTCTGGGCGCAGGTGCCCGCCACCGTGACCGGCGACATGGCGCCCGCCAGAATAAAGGGCGTAATGATGGTTGCCTGGTTGGCACGCGCATAGACCTTGGCGGCACCGAGCATGGTGTCGTCAAACGTCATGGGAGAGTTGGCGTTGATCAGGCTGATACACACCGTCTTGGGCTTGCCCGTCAGCGGATCCAGGTAATTGTCCCCAAACAGGGCCTTGGACATCTCCACCGTGTCTTTGGCGCGGTCGGGGTGGGTCACCGAGCCCATGTAGGGCTTGTCGCTGTACTTCATGTGCGCGTAGACCATGTCAAAGTGGCGCTTGTTGACCGGCAGATCGACCGGCTCGCAAATCGTGCCACCCGAGTGGTGCAGGGAGTTGGCGGTGTAGGCCAGCTTCACGAAGTTCTGAAAGTCATGAATGGTCGCGTAGCGCCGGCCCTGGTCCAGGTCACGCACAAAGGGCGAGCCGTAGGCGGGCGCAAATACGGTGTTTTTGCCACCGATCACCACGTTGTTGGCTGGATTGCGCGCGTGCTGGGTGAACTCACGGGGCGCACTGGCCTGCACCAAAGCGCGGCACATGCCGCGTGGCATGCGAACGCGTTCGCCCTTGACGTCCGCGCCCGCTTTGCGCCAGATGTCCAGCGCCTCGGCGTCGTCACGGAAATCAATGCCGACTTCTTCCAGAATGGTGTCGGCGTTGTATTCGATGATGGCCAGTCCCTCTTCGTCCAGCACCTCGTAGTACGGAATTTTGCGGGTGATGTAGGGTACGGTATGGCCGCTGCGGGCGCTGCGGGCAGCGCGTTTGGCTTCGCGTCCACCGGCGGTGCGGCGATTGCGGGGGGCGGCCTCGGGCGTGGCGGCAGGGGTAATGACTTCGTCCATGTGGGTCTCCAAGCAGGCGCGCGGTTGCGCGCAATCGACTGCATGGCGCAAAGTATCGGCACGCAGACGCAGCCACTATAGCCCCCAAGCGACCCGCACTTGCCCATCAACGTCAGACGGCCGGGTTGCGCCAGAGTACGTCCTCCAGAGGAGCCAGTGTCGCTTCAGCGCACTCTCGCGTCGTAAAGCGAACACCTTAAAAAGGGTGCTGGTGCGCACAATTCTGGCCAAGCAACAGGTCGCCACCGCCGGTGGTGGGCGCCCGTTGCACAGCAAGCGCTGCAACTGGAGTGACCCACAATGGCTTTGAGCGTTTTTGACCTGTTCAAGATTGGCATCGGCCCATCTTCTTCCCACACGGTGGGTCCGATGAAAGCCGCGGCGCTGTTTGCCAGCGCGTTGCAGGCCGACGGCCAGCTGGAGTCGGTTGAACGCATCGAAGTGCGCCTGTATGGCTCGCTGGGCGCCACCGGCAAGGGCCACGGCACCGATACCGCCGTCATGCTGGGTCTGGAAGGCGCGCAGCCCGACACGATTGACCCCGACACCATTGCCTCGCGCCTCAAAGCCATCCGCGCAGCCAAGAGCCTGTGCGTCAATGGGCGCAAGGACATTGGCTTTGTGGAAAAGACCGATCTGCTGTTTTTGCGCCGTGAGACCTTGTCTTACCACCCCAATGGGGTCAAGTTCCTGGCCTTCGATGCTGCGGGTGCGCTGCTGCAAGAGCGGCGCTATTTTTCGGTGGGCGGCGGCTTTGTGGTTTCGCAAGAGGATGCCGACGCGCAGAACGCCAACACCGGTGCGGTACCGCGCATCGTGCCTGACCCGACCAAAGTACGTTTTCCGTTTGCCAGTGGCGATGCCTTGCTGGCCATTTGTGCGGGAAGTGGCCTGTCGATTGCCCAGGTCATGCGCGCCAACGAACTGTCGTGGCGCACTGATGCTGAACTGAATGCGGGTTTGGACCGAATCTGGGACGCCATGAAGGCGTGCGTGGAGCGCGGCATCCGCACCGAAGGTCACTTGCCCGGAAATCTGTTGGTCAAACGCCGCGCCGCTGAATTGCACCGCAGTCTGAGCAGCCGTCCGGAGCAGGCGCTCAAGGATCAGCTGACGATTCTGGACTTTGTGAACGTCTACGCCATGGCCGTCAATGAAGAAAACGCGGCCGGCGGCCGTGTGGTCACGGCCCCGACCAATGGTGCGGCCGGCATCGTGCCATCGGTCCTGCATTACTACGACCGGTTTTGTGCGGGTGCCAACCAGGACGGTATCCGGGACTTTTTGCTGACGGCGGGCGCAATTGGCCTGCTGTACAAAGAAAACGCTTCCATCAGCGGCGCCGAGGTTGGCTGCCAGGGCGAGGTTGGCGTGGCCTGCTCTATGGCCGCTGCCGGTTTGGCTGCGGTGACAGGCGGCACGCCCATGCAGGTCGAGAACGCAGCCGAAATCGGCATGGAGCACAACCTGGGCCTGACCTGCGATCCGGTCGGCGGGCGGGTGCAGATACCGTGCATTGAGCGCAACGCCATGGGCTCGGTCAAAGCGCTCAATGCGGCGCGCATGGCCCTGCGCGGCGACGGTACGCACTTCGTTTCCTTGGACCAGGTGATCAAGACCATGCGCGATACCGGTCGCGACATGATGACAAAATACAAAGAGACCAGCCGTGGCGGTTTGGCGGTCAATGTGATTGAGTGCTAAGCGCCACTTGCATGTCCCTGACCCTACCGCCTCGCACCCCATTTTCCTTAGCAGCCTTGTGATGAAAGAATTCCTGTGAGTCACTTTTCCATCTTCGCGCTCGCGCGCAACGCCATGTCGTACCACGAAAACTGGCAAAAACAGTGGCGCAGTCCCGCGCCCAAAGCCAGTTACGACGCGATCATCGTGGGCGGAGGTGGCCATGGCTTGGCTACCGCCTACTACCTAGCCAAAGAACACGGCATGCGCAACATCGCCGTCGTGGAGCGCGGTTGGTTGGGCGGCGGCAACACCGCGCGCAACACCACCATCGTGCGTTCCAACTACCTGTGGGACGACGCCACCCACCTGTACGAAAAAGCGTTGCAGCTGTGGGAGGGCCTGTCACAGGAACTGAACTACAACACCATGTTCAGCCAACGGGGTGTGATGAACGTGGGCCATTCCCTGCAAGACATGCGCGACATCCATCGCCGCGTCAACGCCAACCGTCTCAACGGTGTGGACGGCGTGGTGCTGAGCCCCGAAGAGATCAAGGCCATGGTGCCGATCATGAACACCAGCAACAGCCTGCGCTACCCCGTGATGGGTGCCTCTTTTCAGCCGCGCGCCGGTGTGGCACGGCACGATGCGATTGCCTGGGGTTTTGCCCGCGCAGCCGACCGCCTGGGCGTGGACATCCTGCAAAACTGCGAAGTCATCGGCGTGCAACGTGACGGCGACCAGGTGGTGGGCATTGAGACGACGCGCGGCGTCATCAAGAGCAAGAAAATTGGTGTGGTCGCCGCAGGCCATAGCAGCGTCATAGCCGACATGGCTGGCATTCGTTTGCCACTTGAAAGCCACCCACTACAGGCACTGGTGTCTGAGCCCATGAAACCGATTTTGCACACCGTGGTCATGTCCAACGCAATCCACGCCTACGCCAGCCAGTCTGACAAAGGCGATCTGGTGATTGGCGCGGGCATTGACTCGTATGTCGGCTACGGCCAACGCGGCTCTTTCCCCGTGATTGAGCACACGCTGCAAGCGATTTGTGAACTGTTCCCGATCTTCCGCCGGGTACGCATGAACCGGCAGTGGGGCGGGATTGTGGACGTGGCACCGGATGCGTGCCCGATCATTTCCAAGACGCACATCAAGGGCCTGTACTTCAACTGCGGCTGGGGCACGGGCGGCTTCAAGGCGACTCCGGGTTCGGGCTGGGTCATGGCGCACACCATCGCCCAGGACCGGCCTCACGCGCTGAATGCGGCCTTTGACCTGAACCGGTTCAACACCGGTCACCTGATTGACGAACACGGCGCCGCAGGCGTTGCGCACTGAACACGCTCCCAGAGAACTTCCAAGATGCTACAAATTACCTGCCCCTGGTGCGGTCCCCGCGCCGAAAGTGAATTCAGCTGTGGCGGCGAGGCCCATATCGCCCGCCCACTCGATACCGACGCCCTGTCCGACGAACAGTGGGGCGATTACCTGTTCATGCGCAAAAACCCGAAAGGCCTGCACCGTGAGCAGTGGCTGCACGCGTCAGGCTGCCGCCGTTGGTTCAACGCCGAACGCCACACCGTGAGCTATGTGTTTACCCAGTTTTACAAGCCAGGCGAAGCGCCGGCTGAATCAGTTGCAGCTGCAGGAGGTGCAAAGTGAGCGGTACCCGTATCCCCGCGCGGGGCGAGCGCATTGACCGCTCCAAGACCCTGCAGTTTCAGTTCAATGGCCGCAGTTTTCAGGGCTTTGCCGGCGACACGCTGGCCTCGGCCTTGTTGGCCGCTGGCGAGAGCCTGTTTTCGCGTTCCTGGAAATACCACCGCCCCCGCGGCCTGGTGACGTCGGGCATTGAGGAGCCATCGGCGCTGGTGCAGCTCGAATCGGGAAGCCACACCATCCCCAATGCCAAGATGCCAGAGGTGGAGCTGTACGCCCAACTCCATGCCGAGAGCGTGAATGGCTGGCCCAATGTGCTGAGTCGCCTCCTGAGCCCCAATCGCTGGGGAACACCGCTGTTCCCCGCGGGCTTTTACTACAAGACCTTCATGTGGCCAGCCAAGGCCTGGATGTTTTACGAGCGCTTCATCCGCAAGGCCGGTGGCTTGGGCGCCGCACCTGAAGTCGAAGACACCTCCAGCTACGTCCACCAAAACATCCATTGCGACGTGCTGGTGGCGGGCGGCGGCGTGGCGGGCCTGGCGGCCGCATTGGCTGCCGCACGCAGCGGCGCACGGGTCATACTGGCGGAACTCGGCCCCGAACTCGGTGGCTCTGCCCATCGGCTGACCGGCACCATTGAAGGCAAGTCGGCGTCGGCCTGGGTACAGGCGGCAGAGGCCGAGCTGGCGAGCTACCCGGACGTGCGCGTTATTAAGCGCGGCGTCGTGTTTGGCTACCACGACCACAACTTTGTCACCATTCGCGAGTCGCTGAGCGACCACCTGCCGCTGGCCCAGCGCAGTGGATTTCGGGAGCGGCTGTGGCGGGTGCGTGCGGCCCAAGTGGTACTGGCCACCGGTTCGCACGAGCGTCCTATGGTGTTCGGCAACAACGACCTGCCCGGGGTCATGCTGTCGTCGGCGATGGCCGACTACCTGCAACTCTATGGCGTGCTGGTGGGTAAAAACCTGGTGCTGCTGACCAATAACGACACGGCGTACGCCGATGCGCTGGCGCTCAAAGCCGCTGGAGCCGCGGTGACTGTCGTCGACACCCGTCCGGACAACGCGTCGACGGGCGATCTGGTGCTGCAGGCCAAAGCGGCTGGTGTGGCGGTGCTGCGCGGCCATGTGCCCTTGCAGGCCAGCGGCAGCGTGGCGGTGAGCGCCATCACGGTGTGCCAGATGGTGGGCGACCGCGCCACCGGCAACCAACGTGTGCTGGCCTGTGATGCGCTGGGCATGGCCGGAGGCTGGAACCCCGCCATTCATCTGTACTCCCATTCGGGCGGGAAGGCCGTCTGGAACGACGCCGCGTGCTCCTTCCAGCCCGGCACGCCGATGCCCAACCAGGCGAATGTGGGTGCGTGTGCGGCCACCACAGGCCTGGCCCAGTCTTTGGCGGACGCGAGCCAAGCCGGAGCCCGTGCGGCCAGTGCCGCCGGGTTTGCCGCCACGCCGCAAAACTTTGCGGTGAGCGAGCCCCGTCAAGAGCCGATTGCCGCCTTCTGGATCGCTGAAACCGGCGAACCCGTGTCGCGCCGCGCAAAAGCGTTTATCGACTATCAAAACGACGTGGGTGCCAGTGACATCGAACTGGCCGTGCGCGAAGGCTTTGAGTCGATTGAACACATCAAGCGCTACACGGCCATGGGCTTTGGTACAGACCAGGGCAAGCTGGGCAATATCAACGGCATGGCGCTGGCCGCCCGTGCGCTGAACAAGCCCATCGACAAAGTCGGCACCACGACCTTCCGCCCCAACTACGTGCCGATCTCCTTTGGTACTTTTGCGGGCCTGGAGCGGGGCGACCTGTTCGATCCGGCGCGCCATACCAGCCCGCACCGCCAGCACGTGGCCGCAGGTGCCCCGTTTGAGGATGTGGGCCAGTGGAAGCGCCCCTGGTATTTCCCCAAGGCGGGCGAAGACATGCACCAGGCGGTCAACCGCGAAGTGTTGGCCGTGCGCAACGGCGTGGGCATCATGGATGCCTCGACCCTGGGCAAGATCGACATCCAGGGTCCGGACGCAGCCAAGTTGCTCAACTGGATGTACACCAACCCCTGGCTCAAGCTGGAGATTGGCAAAGCCCGCTACGGCCTGATGCTCGACGAAAACGGCATGGTGTTTGACGACGGCGTGACCGTGCGTCTGGCCGAAGACCGCTTTCTGATGACCACCACCACCGGCGGTGCGGCACGCGTGCTCGGCTGGATGGAGCGTTGGGTACAAACCGAGTGGCCAGACATGCAGGTCTACATGACCACCGTCACGGAGCAGTGGTCCACCTTTGCCGTGGTGGGCCCCAAGAGCCGCGCAGTGGTGCAAAAACTCTGCAGCGACGTCGATTTGTCGCCCGAAGCCTTTCCGTTCATGAGCTACCGCGAAGGCACGGTGGCCGGGGTCAAGGCGCGCATCATGCGCATCAGTTTCTCCGGTGAATTGTCCTTTGAGGTGAACGTGCCTTCGCACACCGGTGCCCACGTGTGGCGTGAGCTGATGGCCGCAGGTGCCGAATTTGACATCACGCCCTACGGCACCGAGTCGATGCACGTCTTGCGGGCCGAAAAAGGCTACATCATCGTCGGCCAGGAAACTGACGGCTCGATCACGCCCTACGACTTGGGCATGGGCGGCATGGTGTCCAAGACCAAAGACTTCTTGGGGCGCCGCTCACTGAGCCGCAGCGATACCGCCGCCAGCGACCGCAAGCAGTTGGTCGGTTTGTTGACCGACGACGCCAGCACGGTACTGCCTGAGGGTTCCCAAATCACCCGCAGCGCCACCTTGCCCGCGCTGCCCGTGCCCATGGTGGGACACGTGACTTCGAGCTACTTCAGCCCGACCGTGCAGCGCCCCATTGCTATGGCGGTAGTGCGCGGCGGCTTGTCGCGTATGGGCGAGAAGGTTTACATCCCGCTGGTGGACGGGCGCATCGTCGCTGCCACCATTTGCAGCCCGGTCTTCTACGACCCCGAAGGAAAGCGTCACCATGTCTAATGTTGTTTTGGAAAGCCCCCTGGCCGCGCTCACCGGCTTGGGTCAGCGTGTTTTGTCGGTGGACGGAGCCCGTGTCACGCTCGGTGAACTGGCTTTTACCGAGATGCTGAACATTCGGGGGAACCCGGCCCATGCCGGTTTCGTCGAGGCGGTGCACAGTGCTACCGGGTTGTCGCTGCCGCAAGTCGCCAATACCGCCAGCGTGGGTGCGACCGGGCAACTGCTGTGGCTCGGACCTGACGAGTGGGTTTTGAAGTTCCCACCCAGTGCCGCGCCGTACCACCATCCCGGCGCGGCCGAGGCCATGGAAGCCACCTTGCGCGGTGCGCTGGCGGGGCAGCATGTCTCGCTGGTGCCGGTAGGCCATGGATTTACCACCCTCACGGTCCAGGGCGAGGGCGCCGCAGACCTGCTGGCCCGGGGCTGCCCGCTGGACTTGCATCCGCGCGCTTTTGGCGCGGGTGCCGTGGCACAAAGCCATGTGGCCAAGGCAGGCGCCACGCTGCTGTGCCTGTCAGCCGGTACGCACTATGAGCTGACGGTGCGCCGCAGCTTTGCTGACTACCTGTACCGCTGGCTGTGCGAAGCCGGCGCAGCCTGAGCGGGTGTGGGGCTAGGTCACCATCTTTTTGAGGCAGTCCATGGCCTATTCCCTTGGTATTGACACGGGCGGCACGTTTACCGATGTGGTGCTGCTGGATGCGCAGCGCCAGGTGGTGGCCTCTGCCAAGAGCCTGACCACGCGGTTTGATCTAGCCCAGGGCATTGCCGGGGCGCTGGACCAACTGCCGCAGTCTTGGTTGGGCGAAGTGACTTTGGTGTCGTTGTCGACCACGCTGACTACCAATTCGGTGGTCGAGGGCAAGGGTTCCCCCGTCTGCGTATTGCTGGCGGGTTACGACACGCTGCAGGTCAAGAGCAGTGGTCTGGTTGATCTGCTGGGCAGCGATGGCATCGTGTGCCTGCCGGGCGGCCACGATGCCGGAGGCATTGCCACCCAAGCCCTGGACGAGGCAGCCTCACGTGCAGCCATCGCAAAACACATGGGCCGGGTGTCCGCCTTTGCGATATCCGCCACCTTTGGTGTCCGCAACCCAGCCCACGAGGTGCAACTGCGCCAATGGGTGCAAGACATGTGCGATGTGCCGGTCACCTGTGGCCACGAACTGGCGTCCAGTCTGGGTGCACCCCGGCGCGCGCTGACGGCCGCACTCAACGCCCGTATGATTTTTCATGTCAAGGCGCTCATTGAATCGGTACAGCGTACGTTGGCAGCCCGCGCGATTGATGCGCCGCTGATGGTGGTGCAGGGCGACGGCTCGCTGATCAATGTGGCCAGCGCCTTGCGCCGCCCGGTCAACACCGTGCTCTCGGGTCCGGCGGCCAGCGTGCTGGGTGCCTGCGCCCTGAGCGGCCTGCAAAACGCGGTCGTGGCCGACATGGGCGGCACCACCACAGACATTGCTGTGGTCCGCAACGGCTTGCCCGAGCTCAGTTTTGACGGCGCGATGGTTGGTAATTGGCGCCCTATGGTGGAGGCCGTCAAGGTCTATGCCGTGGGTCTGGGGGGCGACAGCGAGGTGCGACTTCACGGCGGCGAAGGCTTAACGATTGGGCCCCGCCGCGTGGTGCCCTTGAGTCTGCTGGCACACCAGCATCCGCGCATTCTTGCGGCGCTGGAGCGCCAGCAGCACGAGACGCCGCACGCCAGCCAGATGCGCTTTGCCCAACGCCTGCATGCCGATTCCGCGCTCTTGGCCCGACTGAATGACGACGAGTTGTTTGCTTGGGAAACCCTGGCCGATGGCCCTGTGGATCTCGAATGGGCCAACATGGAAAACCGCGCCCTGGCGCGTGCCATTGCGCGCCTGGAGCGCAAAGGCCTGGCGATTTACAGCGGCTTCACCCCCAGCGACGCGGCCCATGTGATGGGCCTCTCGAGCCACTGGAGCAGTGCTGCGGCGACCTTTGCCGCCCGTATCTGGGCGCGCCAGATGCGCCATATGTACGGTCTGGGCACCTGGAAGCAGGGCGATGCGATCGGCCCGGCACAGGACGTGGTGAATAAGGTCGCGGACACGATTTGTCAAAAACTGATTGAAGCGGGTTTGAACGATGCCGGCCAGATGAATGAATCATCCGCGGGCAAAGTGGCGGCCTTGCTGACCGCCATGGCTTTGGGGGCCGGCAAAGCAGCCGCGGCCGCTGATGCTGCGCCCGTTATACCTGTTACACCCGATACACCGGGCTTGGGTGGCAGTGCGGTGTTCCAGTTGCAATTTTCACCGTCCATGCCCTTGGTGGGCGTGGGCGCACCGGCATCTAGCTATTACCCTGCCGTGGCGCGCGCACTCGGCGTAGAGTTGAAACTGCCGCCGTTTGCCGAAGTCGCCAACGCGGTGGGTGCCGTACTTGGGCAGGTGTCTCAGCGTGTGCACCTGACACTCACCCAGCCGGCGCGCGGCGTGTTCAAGGTGTTCACTGCGCAGGGCCCCGTGGATTTTGGCGATCTGGCCTCAGCTGTTGCGCACGCGCAACAGCTAGCGGGCGCAGAAGCCCATGCGCGCGCCATGGCGGCAGGTGCTGCGCAGGCCGAAGTCGTTTACAGCCAGCGCAACAACAGTGTCAATAACGATATTGACGGAAACGTGTTTTTTGAGGCGGTGGTCACCGCGACCGCGAGCGGCGTGCCACAGCGCAAGTCGCTGGCTCAATAAAACAGAAAAAAGCCGTTGATGGTGAAGAGCGAACCGAGGGCGCCCAAGGTAGCACCCGCCCAAAAAAGCGCGGGCAGCCCCGCTACGATGGCCACCGACAGCAGCACAATCGCAATTTGCAGCGCGCCTTCGGCATAGTCAAACCAGGGGTCTTGGCGCATGGCGTGGTCGCGCACCGCTTCGTGCTCCTTGGCCACCGCCAACAGCTCTTTTTTGCCTTCCTTGGTCTCAGGCTCAGACTCGTAGCGATCAATCGTCTTCTTGTAATCCTCGATTTTCTTTTGCATCGCCTCTTTGGCCGCAGTGGGCATACCCGGCTCGCGCAAGAGCTGCAGCTCCAGGTCGGTAGCGGCAATCTTGAGAGACGTTTGGCGTATGGACTTGGCCTGGTAGAACGCATAGCTGTTTGCCGCCAAGATGTTTTCCTGCGTGACGTCTTTACCTGCGTTGGACCCGCCCAAGCTGGCGATCGCCAGCACCATGGCCAGTATCGAAATGGTCAGGGCCGTACGGTTTTTGCCGGCACCGCCTTCGGTTTCTTCCATCATTTCTGACGCTTCGTGGGCTTCCATGGGAGTGTTCCTTCGTTTGTTTGGGTGAAGTTTAGCTGCATCGCCAACACTGGTCGGAGGCCAATCAGTGCCTCTGGCGACCTGGTCGGCCCGCCGTGGAGGCGTGAGTAATTGTGGAAAAGTAAGAAAGCGTTGGATACAATCCAGCTAACAAGAATTTCGCCACAATGTGTGGAAGATCAAAAATTCGCCAGATTGATCCATCTGGCGGACCAGGAAACCGCTGCGCCTCGCGCGGTTTGTGGACTAAGTTAAGTAACAGAGCGTATATATGACTATCAAATCAGTCGGTGAGATTAGTTCCACTCGTAACCGGGTGGCCGACACCTTGCGTCGCTTCGTGCGCAGTTTGTCGGTGCGTTCGGGTGAGTTGGGGACTTCGGCATTGTCATTTGCAATGCTGGTTTTTTTGATTCAAGAGGCTCAGGCGGCTGGGTTATTGAGCGACACTGGGTTGCCGGTAACCCCGCGGGAAGGCTCAGATCTGGACGCCGTTCGGCGGGTTTTCGGTGACTCGGGATCGGAGAGTGTTGCGGGCATTGATTACGCGACGATTGTTGAAGCATTGGCCAAAATAAACCAGTTATCTTCCCAAGAGTCGGCTGCTGTCGAGGGTGAAGAGGGTGGGGTTGAGGCTGGTGGTCAAGGCACTGATTTGGCGGCGAATGCCTTGGGTTCGGATGTTGAAGCGAATCTTCTGGCGAGCTATTTGCAGGATGCAGTGCAGTACGCGCAGCTTTCGACGGAAGCCGCTGCCGCAGAGGGCGTGGGAACGGTCGCCACAGCAGAGGCGGCGACTGCTGCCGCTGCGGTAGGCGGGTTGGGTACGGCTCTACCGCTGATTTTGGCAGGTTTTGGGCTGATCGCTTCCAGTCAGACATCCTCTGGATCTGTCGTGAAGGTGCCGAACACGCCGTCCTCAGTGGCGAGCCCCGGTGCCGCCTTCGATGATTACATCGTCGGCGCGGACGTTTGGCAGGATCTGGACGGCGATGGGGTGATGGATGACAACGAGCCTCAAACCACCACCGATGCATTTGGCAAATACACGCTCAATTTGGTAGCGGGTAGCAGCGCCTTCATTATCGTGAGGGGCGGGCACATGGGCAGTGCGGATGGTCCCGCATTCACCGGAACCTTGAAAGCGCCTGCCGGTTCCTCCGTCGTGTCGCCATTGACGACCCTGGTGGCCTCATTGATGGCTGACGGCAAGACCCTGGCGGAGGCCAAGGCTGCAATGATGCAGATCCTCGGAATCACAGATCCCGATTTCGATTTGCTGGCCTTTGACCCTTTCGATCCCGATAATGCGGACAATGACCTAACTTCCCTTATTCAGATCAAGGGCCAGCAAATTGGTGCCTTGCTTAGCTTGGCGGGTGACTCCAGTGACGCCCTTGCGGCACAAATCGCGAAGGGGCTCTCCTCAGGTAGTCTTTCCTTTGATGATCTTTCGGACTCTGCCAAGTTGCAGGATTTGTTTGACGATGCGGGTGCAAGCACCGACGGCATTGATTTCGATGCCGTCGCTGACGCGGTGGCGTCGCAATCTAAATCGCTGGCTGTGCTGGCCACCACTATCCAAGCCGCCGGCGGCGTCGCTGGGCTGAATTTGGCGGGTTACCAGTCGAAGGGCATCGAAATCATCGACGTGGATGGGGCTTACGTCAACAGCAATCTGAGCATTGACAGTGCGGACGTCGCCGCAATGAGCAGTGCGGGGCTGACATTTGCCACCGCCGACACAATCACACTGGATTTGAGTACGTCCGATGACATCAGCGTCTCCGGTTCCTATCTCTCCGGAAGCCTGAATAGTGCTCTCGGTGGTGTTTCGCAGGGACTTAGCCTGAGTGCCTTGGGTGCTCTGGGCGTGGACGCCATTGACATCGATGGCAGAAGCAACGCCACTTTGCACATTGGCACTGCCGACGCCAAAGCCATGCACACCGCGGGACTTCATTTTGCCGACGGCGACACCATCTCGTTGGATGTGGGTGGTTTCGATGACGTTAATGCATTCAACGGGTCCGGTTCCTACCTTGTGGGAAGCTTGAACAGTGCCGTAACCGTGGCCTCGCAGGGTCTGAGCCTGAGCGCCTTGGGCGCTCTGGGCGTGGACGTTATCGATATTGGCGGAAGCAAAACTGGCGCCGGCAACGGACGTCTGCACATTGACAGTGCGGATGCATTGGCGGTGAGCAACGCTGGTCTGTCCTTCGCTGACGGCGACACGATCACCTTGGACCTGAGCACGACCGACGACATCAGTGTCACGGGTTCCTACCTTTCCGGTAGCTTGGATAGCGCCGTCAGTGGCATGTCTCACGGTCTCAGTCTCAGCGGCTTGAGCGCGCTCGGTGTGGATGTCATCGACATTAACGGAAGCTCGGTCGACGGCACCTTGAGCATTTCCAGCGCAGACGCCTCCGCCATGAGTGGCGCAGACTTGGTCTTTGCCTCTGGTGACACGATCACTCTGGACGTGAGTACGACCGACGACATCAGTGTCACGGGTTCCTATCTGTCCGGTAGCTTGGATAGCGCCGTCAGTGGCATGTCTCACGGCCTTGGCCTCAGCGGCTTGGGCGCGTTGGGTGTGGATGTCATCGACGTTAACGGCAATGCATTGAACGTAGCACTGCATATTTCCAGCGCAGACTCGCTGGCGATGAACAGCGCTGGACTGCGATTTGCTTCGGGCGACACGATCTCCTTGGATCTATCTGCCGACGACTTGGATGGAACCGGAGTGGACGGAACAGGCTCTGGCTCTTATTTGGCTGGTACCTTGGACGCTTCTCTGGGTAACGCAGGTTTGAGTTTGTCAGACCTGGGTGACTTGGGCGTTTCGGTGATCGATATTGGTGGCAGCGATGAGTCCGCCACCTTGCACATTTCTTCATCTGACGTGGCTGCCATGGCAAACGCCGGGCTGTCGTTTGCGGTCGCCGACGACATCGTTCTCGATGGTGCCGATTTCTCTGGCGTTAATCTCCGAAGTGTCGATTCCAGCACCAGTGCTGAAAAATTGGTCTCTGCCGTGGGTGACTCGTTGGGCCTGCACGCGATGGGCGTCGACCAGGTGGAAGTCGACCAAGGCGTTATGGTCACATTGCATGAAGACGCTGGAATGGTGTTCGGTGCGGACCAGTCACTTAAAGACTTGCTGATCGCATTGGGCGAGTCAGGCATTACTGCGGATGACATGGCGAACTCACTGGATGCGGTCAGCGCCGTCAACGTGGGCGCTGAAGCCAACTTCGCTATCGACGACGCCATGGTGAAGGCCCTGATGGATGCTGGATTGCTGTCTGCCAACACTTCTTCGACGATCGAGGTGGACACCGACTCCGAGCACATGAGCACGAGCCTGTCGCAGTTGGCGGATATTGGTGCCGACAAGGTGGCGACGAGTCAAGACAAGGTGTACGTGGACCTGGGCGATGTGTCCGATGCAGATGCGCTGGCCACGCTGTTGCAAAACTTGGCGGATGGCAGCTCCACCCTGTTTGTTCAGCAAACCGATGGCGCAGCGGTGCAAGAAGTGGGCTTGGTGCTTACCGCCGACCAGGCAACGCTGGCAACCGCGATCGAGGCCGATGCGGCTATCATGGCGCAACTCACGCACGTCGGGATCACCGAGCTGCTTATCGCTACCGGCGATGCGCAGACCCAGGGCGATGTCACACTGCTGGGTCAAGAGTACACCAAGGTGTTTGTAGGCTAATCATCTATCATTGACCTTTTAAAACGGTTCATGGGTAAGACGGTGGGGGGTCGGCAGTTTGCCGACTCAACCGCTGGCACCGAAGAAGGCCTGCACTTAGTCAGGCTACGGGGGGGAATAGCGGATGCGCATTAGACCGATATCAGAAAGGGCGGCCCAAAGCCTAGCCGTCGAGATATCTGCACGCACGGCGGTTGATACTCCGCTCGGCAAAATTTTTGCCCAATGCAAACAGACTTTTTATCTGGTTGTTGCGTTGACCTATACGCTCGAGTTCTTGAGCCTCGCGCCCTTGCTCTATTTGCTCAATGTGTACGACCGCGTGCTCAGCAGCCGAAGCGGCATTACTTTGGTGTCACTTACGGTCATCATCGTGGCTGTCTATGTGTTTTGGGGTGCCATGGAGTGGATTCGCCAGCGTCTGATGGTGCGCTTGTCCTTGCGCATTGACTGGGACGTGGGGCCGGACGTTTTTGACGCGTCCTTTCGCAGCCATGCCCTGAACAAAAATGTCGACGTCCACCAACTGCTCGGTGACTTGATGGACTTACGCCAGTTTTTTACCGGTGCGCCCCTGCTTGCGCTCATTCAGGCACCATTTGCGATCGTATTTATTGCGATCGGCTGGCTGTTTCACCCGTATTTGGCCATATTGGCGGCAGCGGCCTCTGTGCTGATCTTGTTTTTTACTTACATGACGTTAAAGGTCTCGGGCCCCATCATGCGAGAAGCCCAGCAGGCCAAGTCCCAAGCCAACCGCGTAGCGGCCGACAGCCTGCGCCATGCGGAGACGACGTTGGCCATGGGCATGCTAGGCGCCGTCCGTGACCGTTGGTACGAACAGCACAGCCAGTTTTTGACAAAACAAGTCTATGCCAGCGAAGCCAGTGGCCTGATGGGCGGATTTACCGGCTTTATTACCCGTGCCATGCCATCGCTCCAAATTGGTTTGGGCGTCTATTTGGCCATGGAAGGCCTGATTACTGGCGGCATGGTGATCGTGGCCAGCATGTTGGTCAGCAAAGCTATGGGGCCGATGAATGCGCTGTTGTCGAACTGGCGTGCGATTGCGACTGCCCGCCAGGCCTATGACCGTGTCAATGCCTTGCTGCTTGAAGATGAGGTCTACCAAAGCCAAATGGAGCTCCCTGAGCCCAAAGGCGAATTGTTGGTGAGCGACCTCGTGGGCCTGCCTCCCGGCGCGAAAAAGCCTGTGTTGTCTGGGATTAGCTTTAATCTGGGCGTGGGCCAAGTAATGGCGGTGGTCGGTCCGAGCGCCGCCGGCAAAAGCTCTCTGGTAAAACTGTTGCTAGGGCTTTGGGCCCCCGCGTCTGGGTCGGTACGCTTGGATGGGGTCGAGTTGTGCGACTGGAGTCACGACGAGGTTGGCCCTCATATTGGGTATGTGCCCCAGGAAATAGAGTTTTTTGATGGCACCGTGTCGGAAAACATCGCGCGCCTTGGTCCCGTTGACCCCGAAAAGGTGGTTCATGCGGCAGAACTTATCGGCATGCACCAGATTATTTTGGGCTTCCCGCAGGGTTATGACACGCCGCTGGGCGAGTCCGGTTTTGCTCTTTCGGGAGGGCAGCGCCAGCGTCTCGCCATTGCGCGTGCGGTTTATGGTTCGCCTAAATATGTCGTCATGGACGAGCCCAACTCCAACCTTGACGATGCCGGTGAAGCCGCGTTGGTACAAACGATCAGCAAACTGAAAGAAATGAATACCACAGTGATCATTACCACCCACCGCCCGCGCCTCGTGGGTGCAGTGGACATGATGTTGGTTTTGAAAGCAGGCAAACAAATCGCTTTTGGCCCTGCAAAAAGCATACTTGATACCGTTCGCCAGCAGCAGGGGGGGACGCAAGCGATAGGTCGCAACCTGGCTGCGGTGCCCGCTGCGCCGGCAAGTCCTGGCCCTGCCATCGCTGCCACAGGAGTTGCGACGTGAGTAAAGCCAAGGCAGAGGTTGGTCAGGCTACTGGCACATTGGAACGTGCTGACGGTTTCATGAGTCGCTGGGTAAGTGGCTGGAATCCCTACGACCCCCAACGTCTGAAAAACCGAAAACTGCAACCGATTGCCGTCGAGGAATCTGGGGTTCGCAAACGCGCAGCCCAAATTTTCTTGCTGTTTTTCGCTTTGTTTTTCATTTGGGCTTCGACTGCGCCTTTGGATGCAGGCGTCTCGGTCGTTGGCAGTGTGGTGGTCATGGGCAACCGCAAGGCGGTGCAACACCCCAGCGGCGGCGTGGTCCAGGAAATTTTGGTGAAAGAAGGCGATGAGGTTAAGCAAGGCGACATTTTGTTGCGCGTCAACCCGCTTAAGACGGACGCCCAGTCCACGGGCATCGAGTTGCAGTACATCAACCTATTGGCCTCTGAATCGCGTCTTAAATCCGAGCGCGATGGTTCTCCCAGTATTCGATGGACTGAAGAGCTGGTTCGGAAGTTTCCAAAGCGCGATCCGCGCGTGGAAGAAGCCAAAAACCTACAAGCCCAATTGTTTAACTCTCGTCGCGCTGAATTCGAGAGCCAAGTCGCCAGCTTGCGCGAGCAAATCGCAGGTTTGACCGCGTCCTATCAGTCACGCCAGCTGCAGTCGCGCAGCATCGACGAGGAAATGCGCAATTCGCGCGACCTGGCCAAAGATGGCTATGTGCCCCAAACCCAGGCCAACCAGGCAGAACGGGCCAAGAGTGATATTGACGCCAGCATAGCCAATACCCAGGCTGAAATTGCCCGAGTCAAATTGCAGATCAGCCAACTGCGAACCACCTTCCTCAAGGATGTGGACACCCAGCTCCAAGAAATCCAAAAAACCCGGGATGCGGTTTTTGGCCAGATGGGCGTGGCGCAGTTCGACCGCAATCTCGCCCAAGTGCGCGCGCCGGTCAGTGGCAATGTGGTGGGTCTGAAAGTGTTTACCGCAGGCGGAGTGATCACCAGTGCCCAGGTACTGATGGAGATCGTGCCGAAAGACGAATCTTTGGCCGTTGATGTCCAAATCCCCACCAATTTGATCGACAAGGTGCGGGTGGGTATGCTGGCTGACATGCGATTTGTCGCCTTCAACCAGACCACCACGCCCGTGATTGAGGGTGAGCTCAAGGTCGTTGGTGCGGACAAACTTGCGGGTACGACCCCAGGATCTGAATACTACATGGCACAAATTCAGACGACTCCTGAAGGTCTGCAGAAGCTGGGCGAACTCCAGGTCCAGCCCGGTATGCCCGTCGACGTGGTCATCAAGTCGGGTGAGCGCACGTTTATGAGCTATCTCCTTAAGCCCTTGAGCGACAAGCTAGCGCTGGCCTTCAAGCAATAGCGAAGGACCATGCGTATGGGTAAGACTTCCTCGTTGAAAGTAGTCCGTTTCGCTGTGTGCCTGCTCGCTGCAGCGCTCTCGGCTACCCAAGCCTCTGCACGCGATCTGTTGGCCGATTATCAAAAAGCCCTGCGGTTCGACCCTCAGTATCAAACTGCTCTGGCCGATCTTAGTATTGCCCAGCGCAGCGCCAAACAGGCCCAGTCGGTGTTCTACCCCGAGGCAACGTTCAACACCGAGCGCTTAGCTACCGATACCGCTACCCGAATGTCCTTGGGCGTGTCGCAACCTCTGCTGGATTGGGGTCGGTACATTGCGTTCAAGCAGGCGACTCCTAAAGAGATGTTGGGTGAAATCAGTCTGCAGGTCAAGCAGCAAGAACTCGCCAATAAGCTCATCAAGGCCGCGATCGATTTGGTATTGGCCAATGAGAGCCTTCGGCTGAATGAGACCAAGATCCGGTCGGTAGAGCAGCAAGCGCTGCGCGCCGCGCGAATGCTCCAGTTGGGGCAAGGCACGGTGACCGACTTGCGCGATATTCAGGTCAAACAAAGTCAGGCCCGTGGCCAGCAACTGGCTTTTGAGAGTCAATTGCAAGTTGCCCTGAAACAATATGCAGCGATCACTGGCGAGACGCCACGTATTCAGGATTTCGTCTTGCCTCTGCAGCAGGGTAGCTACAGCGTGCTTTCCTTGAGTGAATACACGGACATCGGGTTGCGTGCCAACCCCAGCGCCATCGCAGCCCGCTTGAACGTGGACCTGGCGCTCAGTGAGGTGCAAAAAATCAAGGCCAGCTTTGTTCCAACGGTTCAGGCGCGTTACAGCTACAGCCAGTCCGGCGACAACTCCAGCAGCCAGAGCTATGTCGGCATGGCCTTGTCGGTCCCCCTGCGTGCGAGCACGGTTTATGAGATGCAAAGCGCCGAAGCCACGGTGATCAAGACCCAAGAGTCTTTGCGCGAAACCGAGAGCACCATTCGCTTAAATGCGGACAAACTGCGCGGCCAGGTGATCAATGGAGTGCAGGCGCTTAAGGTCCAGCGCGAAGCGATTGAGGCCGCCGAGTTCAGCGTAGAGGCCAACACCAAGAGCTACCAGGGGGGGGTGCGCACGGCGGTGGACGTGCTCAACGCCATTCAAACCGTGTTTCAGGTGAAGAGCGATTACGTGACCTTGGCGACCACACAGGCCCAAAATGTTCTGGCGCTGTCACTATTGGCCGCCACTGCCCCGCTTGATGCAGTGGCGTTGACGCGGCAGTACCTGTTTGGGGCGCCGTAAAGCGCCTTTTCCAACCCTATCAAATCTAGCTTCGAAGATGATATCTGTCTGCATTACTGGACATAGCGACTCCGCTATTGCCGCCGTGAATGGCGCGCTTCAGGCGGCTGGCATGGCGACGGCCAAGCCTGCACAGCGCGATGCAGACCTCAGCTTTGCGAGTTGGCACGCGCGGGTTTACCAAGCCTTGGAGCAAGGACCGGTGGCGCCGCAAGGTGATGCAGAGCAAGGCGCAAACGTGCCTGCATTGGGTCGCCTGTGGGAGCAATTGGCGAGTGATTTGTTTCTGAGTAATTTACAAGCCCCTGTCTGGGGCTGGGCCGACGCCAAGAGCCTGGGCCTGTTGGACTACTGGCTCGCCTTTGACGCCAGCACCCACTTTGTGTTGGTGGCTACCTCGCCCGAGCAGATGCTCGCCGAGTACTTGGGTGCCCGCGCCGGCAACGCAAAAGACGCAAAAAAAGTTCAGGCCAGCATACCGCTGGATCGGCTTTTGGCTGAGTGGAGTCAGGCGCACCATGCCATGCTGCGGTTTGCGTTGCGCCATCCTTCGCGGTGCATGTTGGTGCTCGCGGACGACCTAGAGCCCCACGCTCTGGTGGAGGCGGCAAAAGCGGCCTGGCCCAAGGCGTTAACGGCATTGCACTTGCCGTCAAATCAATCACCAGACGCTGGGCCCCAAACTCCGGCCGCTGCCCCTGATCAATTGCTCAGGTATTTTGCCGCCCAATGGTGTGAGGCCTATCCGCAGGCGCAGACCTTGCAGCATGAAATTGCGTCGGTGGCGCTTGCTACACCCAAGAAAAATGGTGCCAAGCAGGCCAGCGATGCGGTATTGGCCAGCGTTTTGGCTACGGTCGCATTGGCCCGCAAAGTGCCGGCACTCGCTGCGCTAGCAAAAGAATTGACGGCGCAACGCGACCAGAGAATCCAGACCGAAGCGGACATCAAAAGTCAGCTTGAAAAGGAACTTCAGGCCAAGCTGCAAGTACAAACAGCACTCAACGATGAAAAGGTACAGCGAAAAGCCGCTGACGATGAGCGCGCGCTCCTTTTGACCCAGTTGCACCAAGTCCAAGAAGACCTTGAACGTTTTTACCTGAGCAATAAAGACCTTGAGAAGGAAGTTAAAGCGTTGGGTGCCGCACAGCGTGATCTAGAAGCCAAGGCCAAATCCGAGGCTGATGCAGCAAGTACATCCTTTGCTAAAGAGCGACTAACGCTTACCCAAGAAAAGGCCGCAATCGTCCAAGAAAAAACCAAGTTGGTCGAATCTCGTGAGCGAGAGGCAAAAGTCAAAGTGGAGTTGGAGTCCAAGCTGGCATTGGAAATCAAGGCCAAAAGCGTCTTGGCAAGCGAAAAAACCAAGCTGGAACAACAAAATACCAAGCTGATTGCTGCCCGTGACTCCCTGGCCCAATCCCGCGCCGAAGTACAAGAAAAACTCAACGCAGTGGGCCAGTCCCGCGCGGAGGTGGTACAAGAAAAGATTGCCCTAAGCCAGAAAAACAAAGAGTTGATTGCGGCCCGCGAGGCGGCGCTAGCGCTGAAGAGCGTGCTTCAGACCAAACTGGAGGACGAGCTCAAGGCCAAGAGCGCATTGGCTGTCGAAAACGCCAAACTGGAGCAAGAAAAGGCCAAGCTCATCGCTGCCCGTGACTCCCTGGCCCAGGCCCGCGCCGAAGTGCAAGAAAAACTCAACGCAGCGGGCCAGTCTCGTGCGGAAGTGGTGCAAGAAAAGATTGCGCTGAGCCAGAAGAACAAGGAACTGATTGCTGCACGAGACGCTGAGATCAAGCTAAAGGTTGAATTACAGGCCAAACTTGAGGACGAGCTCAAGGCCAAATCCGCCTTGGCCGCGGAA
>JARWZT010000020.1 GCA_029866205.1 Rhodoferax sp. | reverse complement strand
TTACGCGATGATTTTCGCAACCACGCCGGCACCCACGGTGCGACCACCCTCACGAATGGCGAAGCGCAAGCCTTCTTCCATCGCAATGGGGTTGATCAGCTTGACCGTGATCGACACGTTGTCACCAGGCATCACCATCTCTTTGCCTTCAGGCAACTCGATCGCACCCGTCACGTCCGTTGTACGGAAGTAGAACTGGGGGCGGTAGTTGTTGAAGAACGGGGTGTGGCGACCGCCTTCGTCTTTGGACAACACATAGATCTCGCCCGTGAAGTGGGTGTGGGGCTTGATGGAGCCGGGCTTGCACAGCACTTGACCACGCTGCACGTCTTCACGCTTGGTGCCGCGCAGCAAGATGCCGACGTTGTCGCCTGCCTGACCTTGGTCGAGCAGTTTGCGGAACATTTCAACGCCAGTGCAGGTGGTTTTCTGGGTGTCAGTGATACCGACGATCTCAATCTCTTCGCCAACTTTGACGATACCGCGCTCCACGCGACCGGTCACCACAGTGCCGCGGCCAGAGATGGAGAAGACGTCTTCCACGGGCATCAGGAATGCGCCGTCCACTGCGCGCTCGGGCAGGGGGATGTAGGTGTCCAGGGCTTCAGCGAGCTTCAAAATGGCTTCTTCGCCCAAAGGTCCTTTGTCGCCTTCCATGGCGAGCTTGGCGCTGCCGTGGATGATGGGGGTGTCGTCGCCTGGGAAGTCATACTTGTCCAGGAGTTCGCGCACTTCCATTTCGACGAGTTCGAGCAGCTCAGCGTCGTCCACCATGTCGCACTTGTTCAGGAACACGATGATGTAAGGCACGCCCACCTGGCGGGCCAACAGGATGTGTTCGCGGGTTTGAGGCATGGGGCCGTCAGCGGCGGAGCAGACCAAAATGGCGCCGTCCATCTGGGCAGCACCGGTGATCATGTTTTTCACATAGTCAGCGTGGCCAGGGCAGTCAACGTGGGCGTAGTGGCGGTTGGCCGTTTCGTACTCGACGTGGGCGGTGTTGATGGTGATGCCGCGTGCTTTTTCTTCAGGCGCTGCGTCAATTTGGTCGTAGGCTTTGGCCTGCCCGCCAAACTTGGCTGCCAACACCGTCGTGATGGCCGCTGTCAGCGTGGTTTTGCCGTGGTCAACGTGGCCAATCGTGCCCACATTGACGTGGGGCTTGGTACGTGTGAATTTTTCTTTTCCCATATAAATTCTCCAAAAGAGCTAAGTCCCGTGTGTGATTTAACGTCTGCACGGTATTGCTGATTCACCTCGCACGGGCACGAGATGGCATACCGTCGCAGACAACTTCTAACTTTTCGTTGGGGTCGGAGCTAAAGACCTGTCCCGCAAACCTATCTAATCAGTCGGGGACAGAGCTAAAGATCTGTTCCGCAAAGCAATTACTTTGCCCTTGCCGCCATGATGGCTTCAGACACATTGCGCGGGGCTTCCGAGTAATGCTTGAATTCCATCGTGTAGGTGGCGCGACCTTGCGACATGGAGCGCAGGGTGGTGGAGTAGCCAAACATTTCGGACAAGGGGACTTCGGCCTTGATGGCTTTGCCGCCACCGACCATGTCTTCCATGCCCTGAACCATACCGCGGCGTGAGGCCAGATCGCCCATCACGTTGCCGGCGTAGTCTTCTGGCGTTTCCACTTCCACAGCCATCATGGGCTCCAGAATTACGGGACCGGCCTTGCGGCAGCCTTCTTTAAAACCAAAGATTGCGGCCATCTTGAACGCCAATTCGTTGGAGTCAACGTCGTGGTATGAGCCGAAATGCAGCGTGACCTTGACGTCAACCACTGGGTATCCGGCGAGCACGCCTTGGGTCACTGCTTCGTGAATGCCTTTTTCCACTGCGGGGATGTATTCGCGAGGAACCACACCGCCCTTGATGGCGTCGACGAACTCGACACCCTTGCCGGCTTCGTTGGGTTCGATCTTCAAGACCACGTGGCCGTACTGGCCCTTACCACCGGACTGGCGCACGAACTTACCTTCGGCGTCTTCCACTGTCTTGCGGATGGTTTCGCGGTAGGACACCTGGGGCTTGCCCACGTTGGCCTCAACGCCAAATTCGCGCTTCATGCGGTCGACAATAATTTCCAAGTGCAGCTCGCCCATACCGGCGATCAGGGTTTGGCCAGACTCTTCGTCGGTCTTGACGCGGAAAGACGGATCTTCCTGCGCCAGACGTTGCAAAGCGATGCCCATTTTTTCCTGGTCGGCCTTGGTTTTTGGTTCCACAGCCTGGGTAATCACAGGCTCAGGGAACACCATGCGCTCAAGCATCACGATGGCTGCTGGGTCGCACAAAGTCTCGCCGGTGGTCACGTCTTTCAACCCGATACAGGCAGCGATGTCGCCTGCAACAATTTCGCTCACTTCTTCGCGGTTGTTGGCGTGCATTTGCACGATACGGCCGATACGCTCTTTCTTGCCGCGAATCGGGTTAAACACCGTGTCGCCCTTGGTCAGAACGCCCGAATAAACGCGCACGAAGGTCAGCTGGCCCACGAACGGGTCGGTCATCAGCTTGAATGCGAGTGCCGAGAACTTCTCGGTGTCGCTGGCTTGGCGCACGACGGGGGCTTCGTCTTCGTCCATGCCGCTCACGGGTGGAATGTCCACAGGCGAAGGCATGAATTCGATCACCGCGTCCAACATACGCTGCACGCCTTTGTTCTTGAAGGCCGAACCGCAATACATGGGCTGGATTTCGCTGGCTATGGTGCGCTTGCGGATACCGAACTTGATCTCTTCTTCGGTGAGGTCGCCCTCTTCCAAGTACTTGTTCATCAGCTCTTCGGTGGCTTCAGCAGCGGCCTCGACCATTTTCTCGCGCCACTCTTTGGCCAACTCGACCAATTCGGCCGGGATGTCACGGTAGTCAAACAACATACCTTGCGAAGCTTCGTCCCAGATGATGGCTTTCATCTTGAGCAAGTCAACCACGCCGGTGAAGTTTTCTTCGGCACCGATTGGGATCACCATGGGGACAGGGCTGGCCTTCAGGCGCAGTTTCATCTGGTCCACGACCTTGAAGAAGTTGGCACCGGTACGGTCCATCTTGTTCACAAAGGCCAAGCGTGGCACTTTGTACTTGTTGGCCTGGCGCCACACGGTCTCGGACTGGGGCTGCACGCCGCCGACTGCGCAGTAAACCATGCAAGCGCCGTCGAGCACACGCATGGAACGCTCAACTTCAATGGTGAAGTCCACGTGTCCAGGGGTGTCAATGATGTTGATGCGGTGCTCGGGCAAGGACTTGTCCATGCCTTTCCAGAAGCAGGTGGTAGCCGCAGAGGTAATGGTGATACCACGCTCTTGCTCTTGCTCCATCCAGTCCATGGTGGCCGCGCCGTCGTGAACTTCACCAATCTTGTGGTTCACGCCGGTGTAAAAAAGTACGCGCTCGGTAGTGGTGGTTTTACCGGCGTCGATGTGCGCTGAGATACCGATGTTGCGGTAGCGCTCAATGGGGGTATGGCGAGCCATGGTGGATCCTTCGTTGATCTGTATCTTGAAATGCGGCCCGCACAATGCGGCGCCACAGGCAACCTTTGAAGTTAGCGCAATGCGGCGACGGTGTTGTGACACTGCCGCCGCACTAGCCGCCCAAGGGCTGCAAAAACCGCTTTTTAGAAGCGGAAGTGCGAAAACGCCTTGTTGGCCTCTGCCATGCGGTGAACTTCGTCACGCTTTTTCATTGCGCCGCCGCGGCCTTCGGTGGCCTCAAGCAACTCGTTGGCCAAACGCAGCGCCATGGATTTTTCACCACGCTTGCGTGCGGCTTCCTTGATCCAGCGCATGCTGAGTGCCAAACGGCGCACGGGACGCACTTCCACGGGCACTTGGTAGTTGGCACCACCGACGCGGCGGGATTTCACTTCCACCATGGGCTTGACGTTGTTGATGGCAACCGTAAAGGCTTCCAGCGGGTCTTTGCCAGGGTGCTTCTTTTCGATCTGCTCGAGCGCGCCATAAATAATGCGCTCAGCGACCGCTTTTTTGCCGCCTTCCATGATCACGTTCATGAATTTGGACAGCTCGACATTGCCGAATTTAGGATCCGGCAGGATTTCACGTTTAGGGACTTCGCGACGACGTGGCATTTTTTCACCTCTTTGCTTCAGTTGGCATCTTTGCAGACACCGCGAGAGTCATGTGACTCCCACTTACTCGACCCACACAAACAATTTTGCGCTTCGGGTCACTACGCTGCATCACCGCGCCACGCGGGAGACAGCACCTATTTAATTTCAAAAACCGGGGAAACCCCGATTTATTTGGCCTTGGGCCGCTTTGCACCGTATTTGGAGCGCGACTGCTTGCGGTCTTTCACGCCTTGCAAATCGAGCGAACCGCGCACGATGTGGTAACGCACACCAGGCAAATCCTTGACACGACCACCACGAACCAGCACCACGCTGTGTTCCTGCAGGTTGTGGCCTTCGCCGCCGATGTAGGAAATCACCTCAAAACCGTTGGTCAAGCGCACTTTGGCAACTTTACGCAGAGCGGAATTGGGCTTCTTGGGAGTGGTGGTGTACACACGGGTGCACACGCCACGTCGTTGGGGAGAGTTCTGCATCGCAGGACTCTTTGATTTGATCGTCTCGACCTCGCGCCCCTGACGCACTAGTTGGTTGATGGTTGGCACTAAAGCCTCCTAAAGAAAAACGTCCCTAAACGTTTGGTAACAAAATTCAATAACTTCGAAAACGTAAATCCCTTCGGAATTTCCGAAAAGCCTTCTAATATACCAGATCAGGTTGCCGTACGGCCAAAACGCGAAGCTTGGGCAGTGATATCAGCGAATCCAGAGCCGCAACGCGTCCCATGCACGGCCGATCACCCCGGCCTGCCCGACCCCGTCCAGGGCCTGCAAGGGCAACTCCGTGAAGACATTGCCCGCCACCAAAACACGCAGCGAGGCCACGGTTTGTCCTTGGCGCACCGGCGCGAGCAAGGGCTCCGTCCGCACAATTTCGGTGGTCAGTTTGGCACCGCTTCCTGCCGGCAGCACCACAACCACGGACTCCGGGCGACCGACCTTTACGCTGCTCGCATCGCCTTTCCAGACTTTGGCCGTCAGCACGGCCTGCCCGGCATCGAAGAGCTTGACCGGCTCAAAAGCGGTGTAGCCCCAGTTGAGCAATTTCTGAGATTCGTTGGCACGCGCGTTTTCATTGGCGGTGCCTAGGACGATGGACAAAAGACGTCGGCTGCCAGCCGTTGTGCCGGCGGTGGCCAGACCGGGGTAGTCGCGCTTGGCGGTAGCCACCATGCAATACCCTGCCGCCTCGGTGTAGCCGGTTTTTAATCCGTCAACGCTCGGATCGCGGAGCAGCAGCAAATTGCGGTTGTTGTCGTTGGCCGCTGGTGTGCCGGGATAGCGGTATTTCTTGATGGCGTAGTAGCCCATGTATTCAGGGAAATCTGCCATCAACCGGGTGGCCAGCGTTCCCAGGTCCCGCGCGGTCGTGCTGTGACCGGGTTCGGTGAGGCCTTCGGGGTTTTTGTAGCTGGTGGACTTCATGCCCAGCAACTGCGCCTGGTTGTTCATCATTTGCACAAAGTGCGCAAGGTCGCCTCCGACCCCTTCGGCCAGCGCCATGGTGGCATCGTTGCCGGACTGAACCACCATCCCCTTGATCAGGTCCTCCACCGGCACCTGCATTTTGGGATCAATGAACATGCGCGAACCCGGCATTTTCCAGGCCCGCTCACTCACGCCCAAGGTCTGCGTCAGGCTGATCTTTTTTGACTTCAGGGCGTCAAAAACCAGGTAAGCGGTCATTAGCTTGGTCAGGGAGGCGGGCTCCATCGCCGAATCAATGTCCTTGGATGCCAGGATCTGCTGGGCGGTGACGTCAAGCAACAAGTAAGAGCGAGCAGCAATTTCTGGCGGCTGTGGCATTTGGGCAGAAGCCGCAAAACAACAGGCCGCCAGGACGAGGGCAATGAAAGAACGCATAAGTCGAACCAAAAAACGGAAGGGGTAAATCAAAGTGAGAAAACAGGATAGGAACGGGGGCGCATTTCCAAGCCATTGCGGCCCAGCCAGGGGAATTGCCTTGCGCGGACCGCCTAGGGTGCGCTCAGATGCCGCACCACCAAGCCGCGCAAGAGGGGCAATTGTCCATGAAAGAAGTGCTCGACGCCGGGAATGACGGTCACTGGCAACTTTTGGGGCCGGGCCCAAGCCAGCACATCGCTCAGCGGGACCGTATCGTCCTGCTCTCCGTGCACCACCAACGTTTGTGCATGCAGCTCAGGGCTAACGGGGGCCACAGCAAAGCGGCTCGCGGCGGTGCCGACCAGCACAAGTTTGGCGATCGCACGCTCAGACGCGAGCTGCGCCGCTGCCAGACTGGTGACAAATGCGCCAAAAGAAAATCCCGCCAGCGCCAGTCCGCCTCCTGCCTGCCCCAGCGGCGCGCACTGTTCAACCACCGCCAGCAGGTCCTGTAACTCTCCGCGGCCTTCGTCGTAGCCACCCTGGCTGCCACCCACACCCCGAAAATTGAAGCGCACCGCCTGCCAGCCGGCCTGCACAAAAGCGCGTGCCAGGGTTTGCACCACCTTGTTATCCATGGTGCCGCCAAACAGGGGATGGGGATGGGCGATCACTGCCACCCCTCGTGGCGTTTGGCCGCTGGGCAGCTCCGGCGCATCCAACAGCAGTTCCAGCGTTCCCGCCGGGCCCTGGATCGTCCCCTTGATGGTGCGGGGGTTCATCAGTCTCAGTGCCCCAAGTGCGGCGGCACCAACAAGCGCTGCACCACCTCGCCCCCAATCAAGTGGGAGTTGACGATTTCATCAATGTCGCTGTTGTCGACATAGGTGTACCAAACACCCTCCGGGTAGACCACAGCCACCGGGCCGGCGGCGCAGCGGTCCAAACATCCCGCTTTGTTGACACGGACTTGTCCGGGGCCGGACATCCCTGCTTCGCGGATGCGCTGTTTGCAGCGGTCAAAGCCCGCTTGGGCGTGGTGCTGGGCACAGCAGTCTTCGCCGTTTTTTCGCTCGTTCAGGCAGAAAAAAATATGCCGCTCAAAATAGGGTTTTTCGGCATCGATAGGAGGTGTTGTGTCGCTCATTTCTTGATTTTAGTGGCCCTGACCGCGCTGACCGACGTGCACCAAGGCAACCCCCATGGCGGCGTAGGGCCAGACCCACCCGAGCCATTGGGCAAAGCCATGAAAGCGAATAAACCGGCCCTGCTCCCACGCATGCAAGGTCTGGGCAAAGTACGCACTGTCGGGCGCCTGGTTAAGCAAACCTACACTCAAGCCCAGCGCCAGCAGCGCCAGCGAGGCACACAATCTTGCAGAGGTGCGCGACAGTGACAGCGCCAGAACCAAAGCCAGCCCGGCACCAGCCGCAGTGGTGGGAGTCAACCAGGCCCAGGTATGCGTCGGTCCCCAGCTCAGCGCAGCAGACAAGCCGGTGGCAGCAAAGCCCACCGCCAGCAGCATCAACAACAACGTCAAACGGTGGCGCATGGAATGCACCACGCAATAGCCCAACAAACTGGGCACCAAGAGGCCCAACGCGACGCACAGCAACTCCGTCCCAGGAGCCAAAGACCCAGCAACGGCGACTGCGGCCGGTACCGGCGCCAAGGCGGGAGGCAACAGCAGCACCAAAAAATCAAACAGACGGTTCCAGACTTGGCCCATGCCAAACGGTATGGCCGCAGGAAAAAGCAAGGCCGCGGGCCATGCCAGCAAGAGTGCCAAAACGCCCCTGGACTGCGGCGCCAGCCAACGCTGCTGCCAAGCGTCCCACCATGCCAGCCAGCCAGCGCGCGCCAGCTGTAGCGCCAGCATCGCACCGGCGGCGGCACCTGCCGTATTGAGAAGCCAATCCTCTCTTGACGCGACACGCTGGGGTAAATAGCTTTGGATGCCCTCCATTAGCAGCGAGAGCGCGCCCGCGCAAAGCATGGCAACCAACACCGGCGCGCCACGATGGCTGCTGCGCAAAATCAGCAGTGCCAGCAAGGCGCCCAAGGGCACATAGCCAAGCAAATTCAGCGTTACGTCAAATGCAGACCAGTAGCGGGGCAGCGGAGCCCCCAGAAATGACCAGGGTGCAATGCCCTGGTCACGCCAATTCGCAAATGGATACAGGCTGGCGTACACCACCAACGCGGCGTACATCCAAGTCACAGGCCAGGCAGCGGACTTGCGCATCGCCTCAAGCGGGCGTCAGAAGGGCTTCAGCACCACCAGCAGCACACCCGCCACCAGCATCAGCACCGGCGCTTCATTGAACCAGCGGAACCACGTGTGGCTGCGGTGCATCGCGTCGGCCTCAAATTTGCGCAATATTCGGGCACATAGATGGTGGTAACCCACCACCAGCACCACGACGCCAAGTTTGGCATGCATCCAGCCATTGCCTGGGCCCAAGCCGATCCCATACAGCAGCCAAAGCGTCAAACCCAGCACCAGTGCGGGCACGGCAAGCAGGGTGGTAAAGCGAAGAAGTTTGCGGGCCATCAGCAAGAGGCGTGCACGCTCAGCCACCGAATGCGGCTCAACCATGGCCAAATTGACAAAAATGCGCGGCAGGTAGAAAAGTCCCGCAAACCAACTCGCGACAAAAATGATGTGAAACGATTTGACCCAAAGCATCGTCAAAGTGTAGTCGCAGGCTGCGTAGACCCGTGCTTTGGCCTGGTGAACCGGCCAAAAAAAACCCCAGCACGTGGGCCGGGGCGTTAAGCCTGCTCGCTGTGAAGCGTTGAGGCCCCGCTCAGGGAGGAAAAGCGGGGGATACCAAGGTACCCAAACTTGAGAATATCAGATATTTCACAAAATGAACGTAAAAGTTCTATTTTTTGTCTAAATATTCGTTTTTCAGTAAATACGTGTAATTCGAGACTACGCGCCCCGGCGAGTCCATTTCCAAAACACCTCCGCAAGGCGGACAAAGTCAGGCACAATTTTGGCCATGATCGCACCCGCACCCTTCCCCCTTGGCCGCCCGCGTCGCCTGCGCCGCGACACTTTCACCCGCAACCTCGTCCGTGAAAACGCCCTCACCGCACATGACCTGATTTACCCGGTCTTTGTAGTGGAAGGCCAGGGCCAGCGGGTACCCATCCACTCCATGCCGGGCGTCGAACGGCTGAGTCTGGATCTGCTGCTTCCGGTGGCAGAAGCCTGTGTCAAGCTGGAAATACCGGTCATGGCCCTGTTTCCGGTCATTGAGCCTTCGCTAAAAACCTATGACGGGGCCGAGGCCCTCAACCCCGATGGTTTGATTCCGCGCCTGGTCCGGGCGCTCAAAAAGGAATTTCCCGAGCTCGGCCTGATGACCGATGTGGCCCTTGACCCCTTTACCACCCACGGCCAGGACGGCCTGCCCGATACCCGCCCCGGTACGGAAGGCTATATCCTGAACGATGAAACCACGGCCATGCTGGTACAGCAGGCGCTGACCCAGGCCCGCGCCGGGGTGGATATCGTCGCACCGAGCGACATGATGGATGGCCGCATTGGCGCGATTCGTCGCGCACTGGAAGCCGAGGGCCTGGTCCACACCCGCATCATGGCCTACAGCGCCAAGTACGCGAGCGCGTTTTACGGCCCGTTCCGCGATGCGGTGGGGTCTGCCAGCAACCTGGGTAAAGGCAATAAGAAGGTCTACCAAATGGACCCGGCCAATACGGACGAGGCCTTGCGCGAGGTGGCCATGGACATCGCTGAAGGTGCTGATATGGTGATGGTCAAGCCTGGCATGCCCTATCTGGATGTGGTGCGGCGCGTCAAAGACGAGTTCAAGGTGCCCACCTTCGCCTACCAGGTGTCCGGCGAATACGCCATGCTCAAGGCGGCCGCCGCCAATGGCTGGCTGGACCACGACGCGGTCATGCTGGAGAGCCTGCTGGCATTCAAGCGCGCCGGGGCCGATGGCGTGTTGACCTATTTCGCGCTGGACGCGGCGCGCGCGCTCAAGGCCTGATCCACTCCCCGGCACCACGCCAAGGAGCTTGCCGATGCGAATATTTGCCATCCAGGGCGATACGGTCCACGAAAGCGATTCCCTCGAAAACCTGCAAATAAGCGGGCTACCGCCCCAGGGTTTTGTATGGATTGCCTGTGATCGCAGCGAATTTGAGGCGCAACTGGCGCCGCTGCAAGCCACGATTCAGGCCCTGTGCGACGTGCAGTTGCTGGATCTGCATGTCACCGATCTGCTCAATACGCAGCTTCCCTCGCACTACGACTACACCTCGAAATACGACCTTCTGGTGTTTCGCCGCCTGGCCGCGGGACAAGCCGGCAACGGGGCAGAAATCGCCAATACCCACCCCACCAAGCGCAGCGGACCACCGATTCTCAGGCGCATTGACACCAGCCCGGTCGGCTTTGGCGTCATGGACCGACTGCTGCTGACCGTCCACCCCAGCGACTGCGCCGTGCGCGACGGATATGCGGCCAAGTTGCTGCAAAACGCCAGTGCCAAGTCGCACGCGGCAGGCGCCCATACGCCTACCGGTTCGGCCGATCTGATGCTGCGTATCGTGAACCACATGGTCGACGGCTACCTGGCCTTGCGGCGGGAGCTGACCCGCCAGCTCGACCACTGGCAAGCGCAACTGCTCAATCCGAAAACGCGTTTCAACAACTGGTCTTCGTTGTTGGATGCGCGCCTGGCCCTGCACCAGCTCGACGAGGTGTGCGAGGACCAGCGTGCCAGCATTCAGGACTGGATTGAGGCGCTCAAGACCTGGCCCGAACCGCGCGATGCCGCCGGCCAGCGCGAGCGCGAGCTGCTGCAGGTGCGCAGCCGAGACGTGCTGGAGCACATAGAGCGGGTGGTTCGCCACGTGCGCCGCCTGGAACAAAACGCCGAAACCGCTGTCCAAATGCACTTCAGCGCGCAAAGCCACCGCACCAACGACATCATGCGTGCCCTGACGGCACTGACCGCCGTCTTTTTGCCCCTTAATCTCTTGGCGGGTATTTTTGGCATGAATTTCGAATTCATGCCGGTGCTGCATCTGGCCTACGGGTTCTGGTGGGCGATGGGCGGCATGCTGCTGATCGCCATCGTGCTGATGGGCTATTTTTGGCGCAAACACTATCTCAACCTGTAGGACCCCCCGCATGGATTGCCCAGTCGTCCTGATTACCGGTGGTTCGCGTGGCATTGGCGCCGCCACGGCTTGGGCTGCGGCCCGTGCGGGCTATGCCGTGGCCCTGAGCTTTCAGCACGATTTCACGGCAGCGCATTTGGTCGCGCAGACGATTGAAGCGGCAGGCGGTCGGGCGATGGCGCTGCAGTCGGATGTAGCCCAGGAAGACAGTGTGCTGGCCCTTTTTGCTGCCGTGGACGCGGCCTGGGGGCGGCTGGACGCATTGGTCAACAACGCCGGAGTGGTCGATGTGGCTTGCCGGGTCGACGCCATGAGCGTGGCGCGCCTGCGCCGCATGTTCGACACCAACGTATTGGGCAGCTTTTTGTGTGCCCGCGAGGCGGTGCGGCGCATGAGCACCCGCCACGGTGGCCTGGGCGGCAGCATTGTCAACGTCTCCAGCGCCGCAGCGCGCCTGGGCAGCCCCGGCCAGTACGTGGACTACGCCGCCAGCAAGGGGGCCATTGACACCTTTACCCTGGGCCTGTCCAAGGAAGTGGCCGCCGAGGGCATCCGCGTCAACGCGGTGCGCCCGGGCATTATTGACACCGACATCCACGCCTCTGGCGGCGAGCCCGACCGCGCAGAGCGACTGGGCGCCCAAGTTCCCCTGCAGCGCCCCGGCAGTGCCGACGAAGTGGCCCAGGCGATCGTGTGGTTGCTCGGGCCGCAGTCGAGCTATTGCACGGGTGCGTTGCTTGACGTCAGCGGGGGGCGCTGAGGTACCATGCCCAGCCCGGGGCCGCAGGCCTGAATTGGACGCTCCATGGACCTCAAACCGCTGGTAACCCTGCTGGCTATCGTCAACCCACTGGCGATCGTGCCGTTTTTCATTCACTACACCCAAAGTTTTTCACCTGAGCAGCGGCGCAACACCATCCGCGTATCGTCCTTCAGCGCCTTTGTGGTGATTGCCGTCAGTGCCTTGGCAGGCTTGCAGATTTTGGAGTTTTTTGGCATATCGCTGGCCAGTTTCCAGGTCGGCGGCGGCATGCTGCTGCTCACCAGCGCGCTCAACATGCTCAACGCCCAACCGGCCGAGGCCAAGACCAGTTCCCATGAATTGCAGGACGGGGCGGAGAAAGCCGCCATGGGCGCCAGTATTGCCGTGGTGCCGCTGACCATCCCGCTGCTCACCGGTCCGGCCACCATGTCCACGGTGGTGATTTACGCCGACAAGGCCAAGACCGTGCTGCAAATGGGCACGCTGGTGGGCTACGGCGTGGTGGTGGCACTGGCCACGGCGCTGTGTTTTTCGCTGGCCCAACCGATTGCCCGCGTGCTGGGCAAAACCGGCATCAACGTGATGACCCGCCTGATGGGCCTGATTCTGGCCGCCCTGGCGGTCGAGGTAATGTCCGACGGACTGACCAAGCTATTTCCCGCGCTTGGGCATTGACACGACCGCACGCCGCCTTGTTACGCCCCACTTTTTGATGAAAGCCCGCCATGCCTGACGCCACACCCTCTGTTTCCAGCCCTGACCTGCGCATCGAACTGCGCGGCCCCGTGCTGTGGCTCACCATCACCCGCGAAGAGCGGCGCAACGCCATGAGCCACGACGTTCTCGCAGGCCTGGCACAGGCGATTGGCCAGGCCCAAAGTGATCGCGGCGTGCGCGCCATTGTGCTTACGGGTGCCGGCAGCAAGGCCTTTTGCGCCGGTGCCGATTTGCAAAACGCCCAGGCCTTCACCACCGACTACTCCGAGCCCCACGGTCACCTGGCACAGTTGCTGCGCGTGGCCAAGGCCAGCTACGTGCCACTGATTGCCCGCGTCAACGGTGCCTGCATGGCCGGCGGCATGGGTTTGCTGGCCATGTGCGACCTGGCAGTGGCCAGCAGTCACGCCGTGTTTGGCTTGCCCGAGGTCAAGGTCGGCGTCTTTCCGGCCCAGGTGCTCAGCGTATTGCAACACCTGATTCCCCGGCGCAAGCTAGTGGAAATGTGCGTGACGGGCGAGCCCATCACCAGCGCGCAGGCCCTTGAATATGGCCTGGTGAATTACATCGACGACGATGTGGATGCCAAGCTGGACTGGCTGCTGGCGCGCATGCTCGACAAATCACCAGCAGCAGTGCGCCGCGGCCTGTACACCCTGAAAAAGGTCGAGACCATGGCGTTTGAAGAATCCATGGCCTTTACCGAGAGCCAAATCGCGTTGTTCACCCTGACCGAAGACGCACGCGAAGGCCAAAAAGCCTTCCAGGAAAAACGCAAGCCGGTCTGGGCCGGAAAATAGACACCATGAGCGACACCACTTTTGACTACATCATCGTCGGCGCGGGTACGGCAGGATGCCTGATGGCCAACCGCCTGAGCGCCGACGCGTCCAAACGCGTTCTGCTGATCGAGGCCGGACGGCGCGACGATTACCACTGGATCCACATCCCGGTGGGCTACCTGTATTGCATTGGCAACCCGCGCACCGACTGGCTGTTCAAAACCGAGCCGGAGCCAGGGCTCAACGGCCGCAGTCTGATCTATCCCCGCGGTAAAACGCTGGGGGGCTGCAGCAGCATCAATGGCATGATTTACATGCGCGGCCAGGCCCGCGACTACGACGGCTGGGCGCAGCTGCTGGGCGACGAGAGCTGGAGCTGGAACAACAGCCTGCCCTACTTCAAGCTGCACGAAGACCACCACTTGGGCGCCAGCGCCCTGCACGGTGCGCGCGGCACGGCGCCCGAGCTGATGCAAGACGCCAGTACCCCTTACCGCGAAGTACTGCGCCACCGCAATGCCGGCGGCGAATGGCGGGTGGACAAACAGCGCCTGCGCTGGGACGTGCTCGAAGCCTTTGCCAAAGCCGCCCAACAGGCGGGTATTCCCGCCACCGACGACTTCAATACCGGCGACAACGAAGGCGTTGGCTACTTTGAGGTCAACCAAAAAAATGGCTGGCGCTGGAACACCGCCAAGGCTTTTTTGCGTCCGACCTGCTACGGCCGGCCCAACTTTGAACTCTGGACCAGCGCCCAAGTGTCCAAATTGGTGCTCGAAGGCGGGACCGGCGAGTTGCCGCTGCGCTGCAGCGGGGTTGAGGTCTGGAATGGCCAGGAAATGGTGACGGTCACCGCCCGCCAGGAAGTGATCTTGAGCGCCGGGGCGGTGGCGACACCCCAGTTGTTGCAACTCTCGGGTCTGGGCCCTGCCGAATGGCTCACAAGCAAAGGTGTGGCGGTAGTCAAAGACCTGCCCGGCGTGGGCAACAACTTGCAAGACCATTTGCAAATCCGCGCCGTGTTCAAAGTCAAGAACACACCCACGCTCAACACCCTCGCCAACAATCTCTGGGGCAAGGCACGCATCGGGCTGGAGTACGCCTTCAAGCGCAGCGGGCCGATGAGCATGTCGCCCAGCCAGTTGGGCGCCTTTACCCGCAGCGATCCGACGCAGCCCTACCCCAATCTGGAGTACCACGTGCAGCCACTCAGCCTGGACGCCTTTGGCTCGCCACTGCATACTTTTGATGCCATCACCGCCAGCGTGTGCAACCTCAACCCGACCAGCCGGGGCACGGTGCACATCAAGACGGCCAACTTTCAGGACGCCCCGGCGATTGCGCCCAACTACCTCAGCACCGACGCCGACCGCAAGGTGGCGGCCGACTCCTTGCGCGTCACACGGCGCATCTTGGCGCAAAGCGCACTGAGTGCCTACCTGCCGCAAGAATACAAGCCCGGCGCGCAGTTCCAAAGTGACGAAGAACTGGCCAAGCTTGCCGGCGACATTGCCAGCACCATCTTTCACCCGGTCGGCACGGCCCAGATGGGCACCGCAGACAACCCCATGGCCGTGGTGGATGCCCGCCTGCGTGTGCACGGAGTGGCCGGGCTGCGCGTGGTCGACGCCAGCGTCATGCCCCTGATCACCAGCGGCAACACCAACTCACCCACGCTGATGATTGCCGAAAAAGCAGCGCAATGGATCGTCGAGGACGCAGCGGCGTAAACCTGCGCACCTTTTTGGGCAGGGTAAGTCCTGATGCCCAATCGCGCTGCGCTCACTTACATTTACACGCCTGTCCTTGGGGCATGCAACTGCGAAAAGCGAAGGGTTCGCCCAAAGCGAAAGACGATGCCGAGGAGATAAAGAGCATTGCACCGCAATGACCAACACCTTTGCAAAAAAGGGTAAAAAGCACTGGCGATCCCGGTGCTTTTTTATTTTTGAAACGGCCATTCCCCCATGGATCTTTTTGTTGTCACGCTGGCCTCGCTGCTGGCTGGTTTTGTCGACTCCATCGTTGGCGGCGGAGGTCTGATACTCATGCCAGCGCTGTTTGCCACCTTTCCTGGCGCCGCGCCCGCTACCTTGTTTGGCACGAACAAGGGCGCCTCGGTGTGGGGCACCGGTCTGGCGACCTGGCAGTACAGCCGCAAGGTCACGCTGCCTTGGCGCGCATTGGCGCCCGCGGCGGTCGCCGCCCTGCTGGCATCCTGGGGCGGCGCCTGGCTGGTGACCCAACTCAACCCCCATGACCTGCGTAAAGCATTGCCGGTACTGCTGCTGCTCTTGCTGATCTACACCTTGGCAAAGAAAGACTTGGGCCGCAGCCACGCACCCCGCTTCTCAGGCCGTGCGGAGACCGGCGTTTTATGCGCCATTGGCCTGCTGATTGGCTTTTATGACGGTTTTTTTGGTCCCGGTACCGGTAGCTTTTTTGTGTTCTTGCTGGTGCGCGTGGCGGGCTACGATTTCTTGCATGCATCGGCCAGTGCCAAGCTGCTCAATACCGCCAGCAACCTGGCCGCACTGCTGCTGTTTGCCCTCACGGGCCATGTCTGGTGGCACTTGGTCGTGGCCATGGCGCTGGCCAATATGGTCGGCAGTCTGGCGGGTACCCACCTGGCGCTGAAACATGGCACAGGCTTTGTGCGTATCGGTTTTTTGGCGGTCGTCAGCGCACTGATCATGAAAACCGGCTGGGATGCGTACTTTCACTGAGATGCGGACCCCAATGGCCCCGCACGCCCCTGCGCCGGACGAGCGCGGTAAATATCTACCAGCGGAATTCTTGCTGGCTAATGCAAATAGATAATGAATGGTGTGACCAGTATCACTTATTATATTCAAAGCAAAATAATAATCCACGCTTGTGATGAAGAACAAGCGGTATTGGGAAAAACAAAATACTGCATATTTTCAAGATACCAATGAAGTCCCATTAACTTCTTTGCTGGATTCTTATGTCAAAAAACAAACTGATCAAGTCCGCGCTTATTGCGGTGTCTGCAGGTTTTCTGCTTTCCACAGGCGTGGCGTTTGCCGCTACCGGTTACACGATCAAACGCGCGGATGAGGCGCAGATCAAAATTGGCATGGACAAAGATGAAGTGCGCCGCATACTGGGGCGACCAGCGCACAACATGAAGTACCGTAACGAACCCGGCCGTTCATGGACGTATGGCGTCATTGATCTTGATGCAAATTTGTTAGAGACGAGTACAGAGTTTGATATTGATTTTGACTCCGCCGGCAAGGTTGTCAAATTTCAGGAGCGCATTGAACGCCCGCACCTTAAATGATCGACTTCCGAATAATATTTCGGCAGAAATATATCTGGCTCTGCCCTGGGCCCATACTTATCGCAAATTAATGATGAACACGCCGATTTGCGCTTGCAACTTTATCAATTGCAAGGGATGCGCTCAGGGCCTGGCCAGTTCGGGTGGTGGCCAGGGCATATCTGCGAGTTTGCGCGAGGTCCCGATGGGTGCGGCGGCTTGCCCCTTGCTGACGGCGGCCAAGTCGTCCGCACTGGGATATTGCTTGAGTAGCCAGTAATCAAATACCCGGCGGGCAATGGGCGCGGCAGCCGCTGCGCCGAAACCCGCATTTTCAACAATCACCGCGAGCGCCACCTGGGGATCTTGCACCGGGGCAAAAGCGATGTAGAGCGAATGGTCGCGCTGGCGCTCTTCCAGCCGGGCGGCATTGTATTTTTCGTTTTTCCCCAGGCTCACTGCTTGGGCGGTGCCAGTCTTGCCACCACTGAGGTAGGGCGCACCGGCAAAGACGCGGGTCGACGTACCCTCTTGCGTCACGCCCACCATGGCCTGAAGGATGACCGCGATATTTTCAGGCTTGAGGTGCAAGTCTTGCCCTGGCTCGACTGCGCGCGAAGTGCGGGCATGGGAACTGGCGTCCTGGGTTGACGTCACCAAACGCGGGCGGTGCTTGAGACCCTGATTGGCCAGCGCTGCAGTGGCTTGGGCGAGCTGAAGCATCGTAAAACTGTTGTAGCCCTGACCGATGCCCAAGGAAATGGTCTCCCCTGCGTACCATTTTTTTTGCTCAGGCCGTTTGTAGTAGTTGCGCTTCCAATCCTGGCTGGGCAGCACGCCGCGCACCTCGCCCAGCACGTCGATTCCCGTGATCTGGCCAAAGCCCAATGGCTTCATGAAATCGTGCATTTCGTCCACGCCCAGCTCATTGGCCAAGGAATAGAAATAGGCGTTGCTGGACTCCACAATCGCGCGGCGCATGTCCATCACGCCGCCGCGCTCATTTTCGGGACTGCCAAAACGGTGACCGCCAAACATGTAAAAACCAGGATCATTAACCAGCGTCGACGCATTGCGCGTGCCGGTCTCCAGCGCGGCCAATGCCAAAAACGGCTTGTACGTCGAGCCTGGCGGGTAGGTTCCCCGCAGGGCGCGGTTCAGCAAGGGACGGTCCGGTGACTCATTGAGCATTTGCCAGTTCTCCTGGTCGATGCCTTCAACGAAGAGATTGGAGTCAAAGGTCGGCTTGCTGACGAATGCCAAGACCTCCCCGGTTTTCGGATCCAAGGCCACCAGGGCGCCGCGACGCGATCCAAACATCTGCTCCACCAGGTACTGCAGCTTGATGTCGATCGACAGCGTCACCGTATCCCCCGGCGTAGCCGGACTGCTGGAGAGGCGACGCACCGCGCGTCCGCCCGCCGAAGTCTCAATATGCTCAACCCCGGTAATGCCATGGAGTTGACGCTCAAAGCTCTGCTCAACCCCTAGTTTTCCGATGTACTCCGTACCCCGGTAATTGGCCTGGTCATCGTCGTTCTCGATTTTTTCTTTTTCGCTGGTGTTGATGCGTCCGATGTAGCCAATCACATGGCTGGCCAGTTCGCCATAGGGATAGCTGCGAAACAGACGGGCCTTGATCTCCACCCCGGGAAAGCGAAAGCGCTGGGCCGCAAAACGCGCCACCTCGGCATCCGTCAAACGGCTGCGAATGGGCAGGGACTCAAAGTTCTTGGACTCTTCCAATAACTTCTTGAATCGCCGCCGGTCGCGGGCACTGATGTCGACCAGCTCCGCCAGGGCATCTATGGTGGGCTCCAGTGGCCCGGCTTTTGACGGCGTGATCTCCAGGGTGTAGGCCGAATAATTGCTCGCCAGCACTATGCCATTTCGGTCTTCAATCAGACCCCGGTTAGGCACGATCGGCACGATGGCAGTGCGATTGCTCTCGGCCTGGGCGCGCAGGTCGGCGTGCCGCCAGACCTGCAAATAGGCCAACCGGAACAACAGCACAAAAAAGCAGCCCAGCACCACCAGCGTGAACACAAAAATGCGGGTCCGAAACTGGGCCAGATCGGCTTCAACGTTGCGCAGTTCCATGGTGCTGTTTCCGCCTACAGGGGGCGGTTTTCGTCAGGATCCGGCGCGCGGCGCTGTGGCGCAAGCAGCACCAAGCTCACCAACGGCCACAGCAAAGCCTCCAAAACAGGCGCCAGCACAGCCCACCAACCAGGCAAGCCACCGCCCACCAACAAGCTCAGCAAAACCTCCACCCCATGGGCCAGCAAAAACAGCGGAAATACCTGCACCGCTTGGTCCATCACCGCAAACCAGCGCAAGCGGCGGTGCACCATGATCGCAAGATAGGTCAGTACCGTATAGGCCAAGGCGTGCTGACCCAGCAAGCCCCCGTGGTGCACATCCACCAGCAGGCCGGCCACAAAGGCGACGGCCATGCCCACCCGACGGGTCTGGTGCACTGTCCAAAATACCAAAACAATCGATAGCAAGTCGGGTGCCCAGGCCGCACGGCCCCAAACCACCATATTGGCCACCATCGTCAGCAACAACGCGGCCACCAATGAGGCCCAGACGAAGCCGGGGTTCACGGGCATCAGCAGGCGTTGCCCCGGACGCATGATCATCGGCGACCTCCAATTCTGGCGGACTTGGGCTCGGGCTCAGGCGCAGGCGCAGGCCGCCCTGGATCGTTGGCACCCAAAGGCTCCAACACCAGCACCTGGGACGCCCCCGCCACCAACGCCAGGGGCACGCAGTAAATGCGTGCAAACACGGCGTCGGTGCGCCGGTCAATTTTTTCAATCCGCGCCACCGGCAGTCCTGGCGGGTAGACGCCGTCAACCCCACTGGTGGTGAGCAGGTCGCCCACAGCCACGTCTGCGTTGGCGGCCATATAGCGCAATTCCAAGGCATCCGCATGGGTCGAACTATCGCCGTAAGCCACGCCGCGCGCGCCCGTGCGGGCATTGAGGACCGGAATAGCGTGGTCGCGGTTGGTGACCAGGGTCACTTCACTGAGCAGCGGGAAAAGGCGCGTCACTTGGCCCAGCACACCGAGCTCGTCCACCACCGGCGCACCCAGTCGCAGGCCCTGGACTTGGCCCTTGTCCAGGATGACCTTGCGGCTGTAGGGATCGGCGGCGTCGTACAAGACCTGGGCCGCCACTGCGGGACGTTCCAGGCGCTGCTGCAAGGCCAGCAGGTCGCGCAGGCGGCGGTTTTCCAGCAGGAGCTGCTCGGCCAGGTTGGCGCGCTGGGACTGGACGGAGAGTTGATGGCGAATCGCTTTTCGCTCTGCCTCGCTATCGGCGACCGCGTCCAGACTCGACTTGGCACCTTGCACCAAGATCAGCGGGCGCATAGCCAACCACTGCACCGGATACAGCAACACCGACAGGGCAGCGCGCAGGGGCTGCATTATCTGAAAACGGGCATCGGCCACCATGACCAGCAGCGCCAGCGCACTGAACACCAACAGGCGGGAAAAGGCCGACGGACCTTGCCGGAAAAACGGCGGCGGGTCCCGGCCCAGCGTCGCGCGCGCCATCGCTATGGTGGGGGTTTATTCGCTGGTGAAAATCGAACCCAGGCGCTCCATCTGCTCCAGCGCGATGCCACAACCGCGCACCACGCAGGTCAGCGGGTCCTCGGCCACCAGCACCGGCAGGCCGGTTTCTTCGGCCAGCAGGCGGTCCAGATCACGCAAGAGCGCGCCACCGCCCGTGAGCATCATGCCGCGGTCGGCAATGTCCGCGCCCAACTCGGGGGGGGTTTGCTCCAGCGCGTTTTTGACCGCGGAGACGATGTTATTGAGCGGGTCGGTAAGCGCTTCCAGAATCTCGTTGCTCGAAATCGTGAAGCTGCGGGGCACACCCTCCGACAGATTGCGTCCGCGCACTTCCATTTCTTTGACTTCGGAGCCGGGGAATGCTGAGCCGATTTTCTTCTTGATGGCCTCTGCCGTGGGTTCGCCAATCAGCATGCCGTAATTGCGGCGAATGTAGTTGATGATCGCCTCGTCGAACTTGTCGCCACCCACACGAACACTGCCCTTGTAGACCATGCCGCCCAAGGAGATCACGCCCACTTCGGTGGTGCCGCCGCCGATGTCCACCACCATGGAGCCGCAGGCCTCAGAAACGGGCAAACCGGCACCGATCGCCGCCGCCATGGGCTCTTCAATCAAAAACACGTCGCTGGCGCCAGCGCCCAAAGCGGATTCACGGATCGCACGGCGCTCTACCTGGGTCGAACCGCAGGGCACGCAAATGATGATGCGTGGGCTAGGACGAAAGACACTGCGCGGGTGCACCATCTTGATGAACTGCTTGAGCATTTGCTCGGTCACGGTGAAGTCGGCGATCACGCCGTCTTTCATGGGCCGAATGGCTTCAATATTACCGGGAACCTTGCCCAACATGGCCTTGGCTTCCTTGCCTACTGCCTGGATCGACTTTTTGCCTTGCGGGCCACCTTCGTGGCGAATGGCGACCACGGAAGGTTCGTCGAGCACGATACCCTTGTCGCGCACAAAAATCAGGGTGTTTGCCGTACCCAGGTCAATAGCCAGGTCGGTGGAAAAATAACGGGTGAAAGCGCCAAACATTGCAAATCCTCTAGGGACGCGTGGAGCGATTGCGCTCTACGTCGCCTTGGTGTGATGGGTAAAAATGGTGATGGGGGCGGGGTACAGAGTGCCCGAATGCACTGCCAGCCAAAGACGGGATAATAACCCATCCCCCGTAATTTAGCCCTGGGTAGCACCTGCGCCGCACCGGGCTTGCCCACCTGTTAAATGCCGAATTAGCCGCGACTCAACCGCTAAACCACTGCCATCATGTCCCTCACCCCCACAGACATCGCCCGCATCGCCAATTTGGCCCGGCTCGAACTGCAAGCCGACGAAAGCGCGCGCATGCTCGGCCAGATCAATGCGTTTTTTGACATCGTTGCGCAGATCAGCGCCGTTGACACCGAGGGCAAGGTCCCCATGGCCCATCCACTCGACGCCATGCAAAATTTGCAACAGAAGCTCTCCGATTCAAACACCCAGGGCATCACCCTGCGCCTGCGTCCTGACGTGGCCAGCGAGCCCAACGACCGCGACGCCAACCAGCGCAGCGCTCCGGCGGTCGAGCGCGGCCTGTTTCTGGTTCCCAAAGTGATTGAGTAAGACATGACCGAACTGCACCACCTGGGCGTGGCCGAACTGGCCGCGCTGCTCAAAAACAAAGAAGTCAGCGCGGTGGAAGTCGCCACCCGCTTTCTGGCCCAAACGGGCGGCAATCCGCACAACGCGTTCTTGGATATTGACAGCGAAGTCACACTGGCACAAGCCAAAGCATCCGACGCTAAATGGGCCGCGGGCAGCGCGGGACCTCTGGAGGGCGTGCCCGTGGCCCACAAAGACGTGTTTGTCACCAAAGACTTCGTCACCACGGCGGGCTCAAAAATGCTCTCGGGCTACCGCTCACCGTTTGACGCCACGGTGGTGGCGCGCCTGCGCCAAGCCGGCATGGTGACCTTGGGCAAGCTCAACTGCGATGAATTTGCCATGGGCTCGTCCAACGAGAACTCCGCCTTTGGTCCGGTGACCAACCCCTGGGATACCGCACGCGTGCCTGGCGGCTCCTCGGGCGGCAGCGCGGCCGCCGTGGCCGCGCGCCTGACGCCCGCAGCCACCGGCACCGACACCGGCGGCTCCATCCGCCAGCCGGCCGCTTTTTGCGGCATCACGGGCATCAAACCGACGTATGGTCGTGCCTCACGCTATGGCATGGTGGCGTACGCCTCCAGCCTCGACCAAGCGGGGCCCATGGCGCGCAGTGCCGAAGATTGCGCCCTGCTCCTGACCGCCATGTGCGGACCCGATCTGGACCGCGATTCGACTTCGCTGAACGTGGCGGAAGAAAACTATTCTCGGGATCTGTTACGGCCCTTGGCACGGGCAGGAAAAGATGGGGGAGCCTTAACAATTGCTGCACCCGTGGAATGGCTTGATTGGGGGAACGACTTTCACCACCTTGATCCGGTAAATTCTGGAATCAAGGCAGACGTTTCCAAACTGCTTCAATCTGCATTGAGAAAGCTGGAAGACCTGGGTGCAAAAGTTATCCCGATCGTATTGGGTAAAGCCTCTCTCTCCATCCCCGTCTACTACATCGTCGCCTGCGCCGAAGCCAGCTCCAACCTGAGTCGCTTTGACGGCGTCAAGTTCGGTCACCGCGCCAAAGACTTTGCCGACCTGACCGATATGTACAAAAAGACCCGCGCAGAGGGCTTTGGGCAAGAGGTCAAGCGCCGCATCATGACCGGTGCCTATGTGCTCTCACACGGCTACTATGACGCGTATTACCTGCAGGCCCAAAAAATCCGCCGCATGATTGCCGACGACTTTCAGCAGGCCTTTGCCGACTGCGACGTGATTGCCGGGCCGGTGGCGCCCTCCACTGCCTGGACGCTGGGCGACAACACCGACGACCCGGTGGCCAGCTACCTGGCCGATATCTTCACCCTGCCCGCCTCGCTGGCGGGTTTGCCCTGCATGAGTTTGCCGGTGGGCTTGGGTGACTACGGTCTGCCGGTGGGCATGCAGCTGATTGGTAATTACCTGCAAGAAGCCAAGCTGCTGAACGTGGCGCACCAATACCAATTGGCGACTGATTTTCACAAAAGCACACCGGGAGTCACAGCATGAGCGCCAAACTCGTTCAGGGCTATGAAGTGGTGATCGGCTTTGAGACCCACGCCCAGCTTTCGACCCACAGCAAGATCTTCAGCCGCGCGCCCACCGCATTTGGTGCCGAGCCGAACACCCAAGCTTGTGCCGTCGATCTGGCGCTGCCCGGCACGCTGCCCGTGATGAACCTGGGTGCGGTCGAGCGTGCGATCCAGCTCGGCCTGGCGCTGGGCTCGCACATTGCCGAGCGCAGCATTTTTGCGCGCAAGAACTACTTTTATCCCGACCTGCCCAAGGGCTACCAGATCAGCCAATTTGAGATTCCAGTAGTGCAGGGTGGTGAGGTGAGCTTTTTGCTGGGTGATGAGAAAAAGACCGTGCGCCTGGTGCGTGCGCACCTGGAAGAAGACGCTGGCAAGTCGCTGCATGAAGACTTTATCGGGCAAAGCGGCATTGACCTGAACCGCGCCGGTACGCCGCTCTTGGAGATCGTGACCGAGCCCGATATGCGGAGCAGCGACGAGGCGGTGGCCTATGCCAAAAAGCTGCACGAAATCGTCACTTGGATTGGTATTTGCGATGGCAATATGCAAGAGGGCAGTTTCCGCTGCGACGCCAATGTGTCGGTCCGCAAACCCGGCGCAGCGCTGGGCACGCGGCGCGAGATCAAAAACCTCAATAGCTTCAAGTTCATGCAGCAGGCCATCGACTACGAGGTGCGCTGGCAAATTGAAGAGATCGAGGACGGGCGCGAAATCCAGCAAGCCACCGTACTGTTCAACCCCGACACCGGCGAAACCCGCGCCATGCGCACCAAGGAAGACGCCGCCGACTACCGCTACTTCCCCGACCCCGACCTGCCCCCGCTGGTGATCGGCCGCGACTGGGTCGAGCGCGTGCGCTCAGAGATGGTGGAGCTGCCCTGGGTGATGGCCGCTAGGTTTGTGCAGGACTATGGACTGCCGGAATATGACGCGGCCACGCTGACGCAAAGCATGGCGACGGCGGATTATTTTGAAGCCACGGCCAAGGCCTGCGGTCAGCCCAAGCTGGCCAGCAATTGGATCATGGGTGAGGTGTCGCGGCGCCAGAACAGCAGCGAGGTGGCGGTTGCGCAACTGCCCGTCAGCAGCGCGATACTTGCGTCTCTGATTGGCAGGATCGCCGACGGCACCATTTCCAACAATGCCGCCAAGCAGGTGTTTGACACCTTGTGGTCCGAGGGCGGCGAGGTGGACGCCATCATCGAAGCCAAAGGCTTGCGCCAAATGAACGACAGCAGCGCGCTGGAGGCCATCATCGACGAAGTGCTGGCCGCCAACGCCAAGAACGTCGAAGAGTTCAAGGCCGGCAACGCCAAAGCTTTCAACGCGCTGGTCGGCCAGGCGATGAAGGCCAGCAAAGGCAAGGCCAACCCCGCGCAAGTCAACGAGATGCTGAAGCAAAAACTGGCTTGACTGCCACCCACTCCGGCCCCGAGCCGACGCCCCATACCTTGGCTGAAGACGCCCAAGGTCTGTTGACCGGTTGTCTTTTTGTGGGCTTGGCCGTTTGCCTGTTTCGGGAGGCGGGCCTGTTCACCGGGGGCACGACAGGCCTGGCGTTTTTGGTGCATTACCTGGCCGGCTACCCGCTGGGAGCGGTGTTGTTTGTCATCAACCTGCCGTTTTATGTGTTTGGCTGGCGGCGGCTGGGGCGCACTTTCACGCTCAAAACATTTGTGGCCGTGGCATTGCTGTCGGTGTATGTGGAGCTGCTGCCGCACTGGATTGGTTTTAGCCCCCTCAACCCGGTGTTTGCGGCCGTCATGGCCGGGCTGCTGGCGGGAACGGGCATTTTGATATTGATTCGCCACGGCGCCAGTTTGGGCGGGGTCACGATCACGGCCATCTACCTGCAAAAAACGCGCGGTTGGCGCGCAGGCAAGGTCCAAATGGCGGTGGACTTGTTGATCCTGCTGGCCGCCTTTGCGACCACTGACCCGCACAAGGCCCTGCTCTCGCTCTTGGGCGCGGTGGCGGTAAACCTGGTGATTGGCGTCAACCACCGCACGGATCGGTACTACGGGGTCTGAAGCGCCCGCGTGGCGACTTTATTGCACCCCGTAGCGCTCCCGGTACGCCTGAACCCGCGCAAGGTGCTCACCCATCGTGTTGCCGCTTTGGCTGCCAAGGTAGCCCAGCAAGTCCGAGAGTTCAGCAATCGCGCAGACCTGCAAGCCCTCGTGGCCGCGCACGTATTGCACGGCGCTGTAGGGAACGTCGCGGGTGGAGCCATCGGCCTGCTTTTCGGTGGCCATTTCCTGGCGATCCAGGGCGATGGCCACGGCGTGGGGCGTCGCACCTGCGGCCTTGATCAGTGCAATCGACTCACGTGCGGCGGTGCCTGCACTCATCACGTCGTCGACGATCAGCACCCGGCCTTTGAGCGCTGCGCCCACCAGGCTGCCGCCCTCGCCGTGGTCTTTGGCTTCTTTGCGGTTGTACGCAAAGGGCACGTTTTTGCCCAGTCGTGCCAGCTCAATGGCCACGGCCGCGCCCAGTGGAATGCCCTTGTAGGCGGGGCCAAAAATCATGTCAAATTCAATGCCACTTGCCAGCAGGCGCTGGGCATAAAATTGCGCCAAGCGTCCTAGTTTGGCACCGTCGTCAAACAAGCCTGCGTTGAAAAAATACGGGCTTTGACGGCCGGCTTTGGTGGTGAATTCACCAAAGCGCAATACGCCACACGCCACTGCAAATGCCACAAATTCTTGGGCCAGACCTGGGTTCGCACCGGCAGCGCCGCTGGCGTTATGCGAGGTGTTTTGGCCACTATAAACCATGGGGATTTCCTTGTTCAAATTAACCAGCCTCAACCTCAACGGCATCCGTTCGGCCACCAGCAAAGGGCTCGAGCCCTGGCTGGCCCAACTGCAGCCGGATTGTATTTGCGTGCAAGAAGTCAAAGCCCAGGCGGACGATGTGGCGGGCAAATTCGAGACCCTGGCCGGTCTGAACGGCTACTTTCAGTTTGCCGAGAAAAAAGGCTATTCGGGCGTGGGCGTGTACACGCGCCATGCGCCCAGCGACGTGGTGGTGGGCTATGGCTCGGGCGAGTTTGACGCCGAGGGCCGCTATGTGGAGTTGCGCTTTGACACGCTCACGCGCAAACGCTCGATCATCAGCGCCTATTTCCCGAGCGGCTCGTCGGGTGAAGAGCGACAACAGGCCAAGTACCGCTTTCTGGCCGAGCTGTACCCGCACCTCACTACGCTCAAAGGCCAGCGCGAATTTGTGCTTTGCGGCGACATCAATATCGCGCACCAGGAAATCGACCTGAAAAACTTCAAGGGCAACAAGAAGAACTCCGGTTTTCTGCCGGAAGAGCGCGCTTGGATGACCCAGTTGCTCACCCAGGCCGGCCTGGTGGACGTCTACCGTCAGCTCGAGCCGAGCGCCACCGACGCCGCCTACACCTGGTGGAGCAACCGCGGACAGGCCTACGCCAAAAACGTGGGCTGGCGCCTGGACTACCACCTGGCCACCCCGGCCCTGGCCGCTGGCGCCCGCAGCCACGCGATTTACAAGGACGAAAAGTTCTCGGACCACGCGCCCATCACTATTGACTACGACTGGGCATGAACCCACCCCTCCGCAACGCTAGCGACGCCATCGCCTGGTTAAGCGCCCAAGGTATTCGCCGGGTCGAAGTGGTTTTTGCCGACCTGACCAGCGTTGCGCGTGGCAAGGTGATGGACACGGCGAGTTTTGTCCAAGCGCTGGGTGCCAAGCTGCCCGCGCTGCTGCTGGGCCTCACGGTAACGGGCGGCGAACCACCCGACGTGTTCAAACGCATTTTCCCGCCCAGCTTTCCGGACATGGCGCTGCAACCCGACTGGCGCACGCTGGTGCGCTGCCCGCTGGCGCGGGTGCCGACGGCCACCGTGATTTGCGATCTGGACGCCCGCTTCACGGCCGCCGACGGCCACGCCGACTATGACGTCGCCGAGCTCTCGCCCCGGCAGCTGCTCCAAAGCACGCTGGCGCGCCTGCAAGCGGCGGGCTACCAGGCGCTGGTGGCGCCCGAACTGGAGTTTTTTCTGGTGCACCCCCAGCGCAACGGCCAAGGCGGCCTGCAGGTGGCGCACGGCATGTCGGCGCCGGTGCCGCACATCGAGAGTTCGCACGATTTGGCGTCCGCCGAGACGGCGCAGACCTTTGTGCCGTTTTTTGACGACCTGTGGGCAGCTTGCGAGACCCAGGCCATCCCCATTTCCGGCTACGGCCATGAGTCGGCCACCGGGCAGTACGAAGTGAATTTCAACCCCGGCGAGCCACTGGCACAGGCCGACGCCGTGTTCCGCTTCAAGCGCCTGACCCGCGAGATCGCGCGGCGCCACGGCTGCATGGCCACGTTCATGGCCAAGCCCTACCTGAACGAGCCTGGCACCGGCATGCACTGGCACGCCAGCCTGAGCGATGGTGCGGGCCGCAACGCCTTTATCGCCGACGACGACAGTACGCACCCGCGCATGGCGCACTTTATTGGCGGCTGGCAGGCATCGGCGCCTGGTGCCATGGCGCTGCTGGCGCCTTACGCCCACTCCTATTTGCGCATCGCCCGCCCCGACGCGTCGCCTGCCAACGCCGACTGGGGACACGACGACCGCACAGTGGCTTTTCGCATCCCCCAGTCCAGCCCCAGCCAGCGTCGTCTGGAACACCGCCTGCCCGGTGGCGACGCCAACCCTTACCTGACGCTGGCCTTGATGCTGGGCACCGGTCTGGTCGGAATGCAGCAACGCATAGCGCCCAGCCCCGCGCGCGGCACCAGCAGCGCGCCCACCGCGCCCCTGCCCCAAAACCTGGAGGACGCACTGGCCGCACTTGAAAACTGTCCCCTCCTGGGTGAGGTATTCGGTGCCGGTTTTATCGAGCTATACGCCATGGTCAAGCGCCACGAGCTTTCCGAACAGGCGGCGGATGCCGACTTTGCGCTGCGGCATTTGCTAGGCCGCAGTTAGACCTAGTACAAACGCCAATTTCGTCCGTTTCGCCTGAAAGTGGACCGCGTTACGTGATCTTGAACACCGTGCGCACGGTGGCGCTGCCGCGCTTTTCTTCAAACACGGTCCATTGCTTGATGCCCTTCACCAGCACCTGGTTGCTGACGTCTTTGACGGAGGCTTTGGTTTTGCGCTTTTTGGTGAGCCAATCTTGCACGTGGGCATAAGTGTGGCCAGGCGTACCGATGGGCACCAACAGCGTTTTCCCGGCAACGCTGCCCAAGGTCTGCACAGTAATTTCGGTCGCAGGCACGCAATATCCTCAAAAGCGGCCACGGCGACCGAAGCCCTATTGTGCTGCGCTGCTGGACTGCGCCTCCTCAAGCCCTTGCGGCGCGTCGCGCCACTGCACAAACCAAAAGGCAGCGACCGCCAGCAACAAAGCCAGCGCCACAGACCACCAGGCACGCGCAATACCGTCGGAAGGCTTGCCTTGCTTGATGCCGGTGATCATCGCGCGCGGCAAGTTTTCGCGGTGCAGGCGGCTGGCCACCACCACACCAGCAATGTGCACGGCTACCAGCAGCACCATGGCGTTGCCCACGAGCTCGTGCACCTCGCCAAGCCAGTCGCCGCCCAACTCGTTGTACACCGCATAACCACTGCCTACGATGGCAGTGCCCACTACCAGCATCAACACAATAGCCACGGCGCCGGCCGGGTTGTGGCCCATGTAATGCGTCGGGCGCCCGCTCATCAGGCCTTTGACATAGCCGCGCACCGCTGACGGCCCGCGCACAAAGCTGGCAAAGCGTGCGTAACGCGTTCCCAGCACGCCCCACACCAGCCGGAAGGCGATCAGACCGCCCATGGTGTAACCCAGAGTCACGTGGAACAGGCGCCAAGTTTCGCTCTCGGCGCTCAGGTAGGCACCGGTAAAACTCAGTACCAGCAGCCAGTGGAAGGTACGCACGGGAGCATCCCAGACGAGGATTTTGGAATCAGTAGCAGTCTTGAGGGTCATGGAGGTGGCCGTGTTTTGGGGAGGCGTGGTGCTGTGGCGGCAAGCCGCTTATTTGGGGATGCGAACGTCATGCTCGTTGAAGTTGCCATCTGCCGCATGGCCATGGCAGGCACCGCAGTTGGCGGCTCCACCCACCGAGGCACGCTTGAATACAGCAGCACTGACTTCATCGTGCTGTCGCACAAACCACGCCGACTTGCTGATGCGGTGGTCAGGCGGTGCCTCGCTAAACCGCCGCCCGGTGCCCGCATTGGCCTGCAACCAGGTGCTGATTTGTGTGGTGGTGGCGGCGTCCAGCGATGCGTCGGTGCCAAAGTGCTTGGGCAGATGGGCCATGAGCTGCTGCCACGACTGCGCAGGCAACATCCCCGCCGGGTAGGCGATGTGACAGGCGGCGCACTCGGTTTTGTACAAGGGCAAGGGCGCTGGATTGGACCGGCCAAAGTCCGCATGGGCAGTGCGGGCCAAACCCACCGCGGCGCAGCTGGTCAATAGGGCAGCGCGCAGGCGCATGGAAGCAATGTTGTTTTTCATAGAACGTGGGTGGGAACTTAGGGTTTGAGCGTCATCAGCCAGGCCAGCACATCGGCCTTTTCAGCGACGCTGCATTCGCGACCGACCACATCGTTGCAATTGCGGCGAAACCATTTTTCGGTTTTGGCGGCATCCATGAAACGATCCGGGTTGGCGGCTGGGGCCAGGGGACGGATCGGCTTGCCGGTGCTGGCATGCTTGCCGTCCACCGTGGGCTTGGCGGTGTGGCACGAAGCACAGGCCCAATCGTGTCCCTGCTTGCTGGTGAAAAAAGCCTGGCCGCGCGCACTCTGGGGTGTTTGGCCAGACTGCGCGGCATAGGCCGCCAATTGCGCCGCTGCGGTCTGGGCCTGCGCGGGCAGTAGTGCAGCGCAGGCTGCCAGGGCAAGCCCAACACCGGCGCGGCGCACGGCAAGCCTGCTTAACTGAGGCCTCACCGCACCCAGCAGAGACGGAGAAAATGGAAATAGTGGCATGAAGCTTCCTTGATCTGCATGGTCGCACACGCAGATTAAGCTTCTGTAAAGCCTATTTCCACCCCAAAAAGCAAAGAAGGGCGTGAAACGCGCTCAATCGCTTCACACCCTCAGGGTTCAGGCCCCCGCGCCTCGCGGGTAGCCCTCCTAACGCAGCTTAGTGGCCGCCACCCAAATAGGCCGCTTTAACGGCCGGGTCATCCTGCAATTTGGACGCCTCGCCGTGCACCGAAATGCGGCCGTTTTCCAGCACATAGCCGTAATCCGCCACCTTCAGGGCGGCAGCAGCAAACTGCTCCACCAGCAGCATGGTCACGCCGCGCGACTTGAGGTCGCTGATGATGCGGAAAACTTCTTCCACCAAAATCGGTGCCAGGCCCATGGAGGGCTCATCCAACAAAACGATTTCGGGGTTGAGCATGACGGCGCGGGCCATGGCGAGCATCTGCTGCTCGCCGCCCGACAGCGTGCCCGCGAGCTGGTTGCGCCGCTCTTTGAGGCGGGGAAACAGCTCCATGGCGCGTTCCAAATCACCCTGCACGTCACCCTTGGGACGGCTGCCCGTCAGGCGCGGAAACGCGCCCAGGATGAGGTTGTCGGTCACGGACATGGTGGCAAACACGCGGCGGCCTTCAGGCGAGTGTGCCAAACCAAGCTTGGCGATGGTGTAAGACTCCATGCCGTCGGTACGCGTGCCGTTCAGGCTAATTTGGCCTGCGGTGGGGGCAATCATGCCGGAGATGGCGCGCATGGTGGTGGTCTTGCCAGCGCCGTTGGAGCCGATCAATGTGACCACTTTGCCCTTGGGCACTTCCATGGAAATACCGTGCAAGACTTGCACCTTGCCGTAGCCGGCTTCTAGATTTTTGATACTCAACATATGCGGGTGTCCTGTACGTTCAAGCGGCCGGAGCGCCCAAATAGGCCTCGATCACTTTTTCATCGGCCTGTACTTCGGCAGGCTTGCCTTCAGCAATCTTTTGACCGAAGTCAAGCACCGACACGTTGTCGCAAATGCTCATCACCACGTCCATGTGGTGCTCGATCAGGATCACGGTAATGCCGTGGTCGCGAATCTTGCGGATGATCGCGATCAGCTCTTTGATGTCGGGTGCGGTCAACCCGGCTGCCGGTTCATCGAGCAGCAGGAGTTGCGGATCAAGCGCCAGCGCGCGGGCGATCTCCAGCAAGCGCTGCTTGCCGTAGGGCAGATTACGCGCTTCTTCGTTGGCCAAGTCGCCCAGGCCGACAAAATGCAGGAGACCCAGACCGCGTTCGACGCCGGCTTGGTCTTCGCGCTTGTAGCGCGGTGTGTGCAAGGCCACGTCAATGAGGTTGCTCTCAAAGGTGTGGTGCAAACCGACCTGCACGTTTTGCAGCGCCGTCATCTCGCCAAAGAGTTGCACGTTCTGGAAGGTGCGCGCGATACCGGACAAAGCGATATCCGACGAAGTGCGCCCGACCACCGTTTGGCCGGCAAACACGATTTCTCCCGCGGTGGGCACGTAGATACCGGTCAGCACGTTCATCATCGTGCTCTTGCCAGAGCCATTGGGGCCAATCAGGCCGTGGATGGTGCCGCGCTGAATACGCAAGTCCACGTTATTGAGCGCCTTGAGGCCGCCAAACTGCATCAGCACGCCTTTGGCAACCAGCAAGTCACTGCCCGCTGCGCTGTGTGCTGCGTTGGATGCCACCGTGATCGCATCTTTCCCCAAATCCACGCCGTGGTAGTCACCGCCGAGCGCAGTCCTTCGGAAAAACAGCTTGCGGAAAAATCCAACAATACCGTCCTGGAGGTAATACACCACAAACAAAATCATCAAGCCAAAGATGGACAGACGCCAGTCGGTGATCGACTGCAGCCAGAACGAAAACGCCGCCAGCGCGATCGTGCCCACCACAGGAATGGCCATGGCGCGCGGCGTGGTCGTCTTTTTGACCACCCCGATCACCGCGCCAATGAGCACCAACACCGCAAGCGCGGAAGACACTTGGCGGAACATTTCCAGGTCATCCAGCAGCTTGGGCAAAATCACGATGATGGCGGCGCCGAGCAGCGCGCCGGTGCGGGTCTTGCGCCCGCCCATGATTACTGCCAGCAAAAACAAGACCGTCAGTTCAAAGTTGTAGGTATTGGGAGAGATGTACTGTTCAGAATAGGCATACAGGCACCCCGCCAGTCCGGCAAAACCGGCGCTGATCACGAAGGCGTACACCTTGTAGCGGTACACGGACACACCCATACAGTCAGACGCCACCGGGCTGCCGCGCAGCGCCTCAAATGCGCGACCCAGCTGAGATTTCAAAATGCGGTCGACCACCACCAATGACAGCGCCATCAGGCCAAACACCAGCCAGTAAAAACCATGCTCCGTCAGCTTCTCGCCAAACAGATCAGGTTTGGGCACCTTGATCCCCAGAGGGCCTTCGGTCAGGAAGTCCATCTCGTTGATCAGGATCTGGATGATGGTGCCAAAGGCCAATGTCACCATCGCCAAGTAGGGGCCAGTCACGCGCAGCGCAGGCAGCGCCAGCAGCGCGCCAAAGCCCGCAGTCAAACCAATGCTGGCCAGAATGATGAGCCACAGCGGTGCGCCGAGCTTGAAGAACATCACGCCGGCAGTGTAGGACCCCACGCCAAATAAACCGGCGTGACCGAGTGACACCTGGCCGGTGTAACCGACCACGATATCCAGGCCAAACAGCAGGATGGCGTAAATCATGATCGTGCCGATCATGTGGATGTAATACGGGTTGTCAAGGTAAAGCGGCGCCGCACCCAACAGAGCCAGAGCGGCAACAGCCATAGAAAAAGACTTGCGGTTCATCTTCAAACTTTCTTGATGGCGGTTTTGCCAAACAGACCGGCGGGCTTGAATGCCAGCACCAACAACAACAGCACCAAACCGGGTACGTCCTTGTAGCCGGTGGACAAATAGAAGCCGGTGGTGGTTTCAGCCACACCCAAAATAATGCCACCCACAATGATGCCCAAGCCACTGGTCAGGCCACCAATAATCGCCACCGCAAAAGCCTTAAGCCCCAGCACCGCGCCCATGGTGGCGCCGGTCAAGGTAAGCGGTGCAATCAGCGCGCCAGCAAAAGCGGCGGTCGCAGACGACAAAGCGTAGGAAAAGGTAATCACCAAACCGGTGTTGATACCCATGAGCTTGGCCGCGTCGCGGTCATTGAAGGTGGCGACAACGGCTTTGCCGTAAATGGTCTTGCGGTTGAAAAACTCCACGGCCAGCATCATGGCCACAGCGCCAAACACCACCAAAATTTCCATCGGCAGCACATTGGCACCCAACACCTGCATGGGCGCTTCAGGCAGGGGGGAAGGGAACTTCAGATCGTCGCGACCCCAGATGTTCTCTGCCACGTTCTTGAAAATGATGCCCAATGCGATGGTGGACATGATCCAGCCAAATTCGCTTTTGATCTTGATGGCCGGCTGCACGCCAATGCGCTCAACGAATGCGCCTTGCACCATGCCAAACACAATCACCAAGGGCAACATCACCCAGTAGTTGACCCCCATGTTGACCAAAGTCAGTCCGACCATGGCGCCCAACATCAGCGCGTCGCCCTGACCAAAGTTCAGCGTGTCCGACGTCTGAAAGGTGAGCTGGTAGCCAAACGCGATCACCGCGTAAATCATGCCCAGCGCGATACCGCTGTAGACCAGTTGAAGCAGGATATCCATAAATTAATTCCACCAAAAATCAAAGCATTGACCCCTCGCACCAGAGGTTCGTGGCGACAGCTGCCGCCTATGAAATAAACTCGCCAGCCCTAACGGGCTGGCGAGTTTCAGTGCGCTAACCTGGACGCGAAGCCCGCTTATTTTTTGACAGCCAGGGCGCCCTTGGCGTTGACGTCTTTCACGCGAACCTCAGACGCCTTCTTCTGGTCGGCTTCGTAGGCGTAAACCACTTTCTCGCCCTTGACTTCACCAAACACTGGAATGTTGGCGGTAATTGCGTCGTGGTCTTTGGCGGTGAAAGGCTTGTTGTAAGTCGTCACCACGCCTTCGACCGGCGCTTTCAGGTCTTCCAGAGCCGCCTTGATCTTGGGGCCGTCGGTCGAATTGGCTTGCTTGATAGCGGCGGCCAAAAGGTAAATGGAGTCATACCCTTGGGCGGCAGACACAGGCGAATCAATACGTGCGTTTTTGGGGTTGAAAGTGCGCAGGTAGTTGATGATGAAGGACTGGCGCTTGGGCGTGGTGGGCTCTTGGATAAAGGTTTGCGGCATGCGCGCGCCTTCGCCGCCAGGGCCTGCGTTGTCAATGAAGTTGGCCATCGACAAAGTCCAGCTGCCGATCATGGGAACTTTCCAGCCCAGCTTGGTCATCCCGTTGGCGATTTGCGCCAATTCTGGGCCAATCGCGTAGGTCAAGACCACTTCAGCGCCGGCGGCCTTGGCCTTGAGCAACTGCGCGGTCATGTCCACGTCCTTGATGTTGAACTTTTCCACGGCGACCGCCTTGATGCCTTTGAGCTCAAGGGCTTTTTCCAGGTCAGAACGGCCGAGTTGGCCGTAGTTGGTGGAGTCAGCCAAGATGGCAACCTTCTTGAAACCACGGCGCGTAATCGCCTCTTCCACGATCATGGGCGCCTGAATGCTGTCATGCGCCGCATTGCGGAAAATGTAGTTCTCAGGCTGGTCGTCAAACTGGTGGGTGATGATGGAGCCGGTCGCCACGTTGTTCATGACGGGGATCTTGGCTTCCTGGTAAAAGCGCTGCGAAGCCAGGGCCACGCCGGTATTGATAAAGCCCACGGTGGCCGTGACTTTTTCCTTGTTGATCAGCTCTTGGGCGATTTGCACGCCGCGCTCGTTTTTGGCTTCGTCATCGCGCTCAATGATCTGCAGTTGACGACCCATCACTCCGCCGGACTTGTTGATTTCGTCCACGGCCAGCTTGACGCCGTCACGCATGCTCACGCCCATGGAAGAAGATCCGCCAGTAAACGGGCCCGACACGCCAATCTTGATGGCTTCTGCAGCAGAAGCCAGGCCGGTGTAGGCCAGTACGGCAGTGGCGATGGCCACTTGTGAAGCCAGTTTGGTAAAGCGAAATTTCATGTTGTATCCAAATAAAAGTAGGGGCGTTCGTTGCGCCGAATCGAAGTACCGCAGGCATGCCCAAACCTAGACGCCCGGGCGAGCCTGCTGAGCCCTCCATCTAATCGGAAGATTCTTACAGAGGCTTACGGGCAAGCTTCTTTGCCGCCCCTTACCAGGCGTTTGGCCCTGATGATTTTTCAATTCGGCAGTCAAATATTTCAAGGGCACCGCAATGGGCCGAATTGCAACGGTTTACCTTTGGTTTGACAGCGGGCATCTCAACCCAGGCCGCGCACGATGCCCATGGCTTCCTCCACCCGCTCCACGGCGTGGATGGTCATGCCCTCAATGGGTTTTTTGGGCGCGTTGGCCTTGGGCACCACGGCCACGGTAAAGCCGAGTTTGGCGGCTTCTTTGAGCCGCTCTTGACCCCGCGGAGCGGGTCGTACCTCGCCCGCGAGCCCGACCTCGCCAAAAGCAAGAAACCCTTTGGGCAGGGGCTTGCCGCGCAGCGACGACGTAATCGCCAGCATCACCGCCAAATCGGCCGCCGGTTCGCCAATGCGCACACCCCCCACCGCATTGATAAACACGTCCTGGTCCATGCAGGCCACGCCGGCGTGGCGGTGCAGCACCGCCAGCAACATGGCAAGGCGGTCCTTGTCCAGGCCCACGCTCAGGCGCCGCGGGCTGGGGCCGCCGCTGTCCACCAGCGCCTGAATTTCGACCAGCAGCGGGCGCGTGCCTTCGAGGGTCACCATCACACAGCTCCCGGGAACGGGCTCGGCGTGCTGGCTCAAAAAGATCGCACTGGGGTTGGAGACGCCCTTGAGACCCTTCTCGGTCATGGCAAACACACCGATCTCGTTGACCGCACCAAAACGGTTCTTGATGGCGCGCACCAGCCGAAACTGGCTGTGCGTGTCGCCCTCAAAGTAGAGCACCGTGTCCACCATATGCTCCAGCACGCGCGGCCCGGCCAACGCGCCTTCTTTGGTGACGTGGCCCACCAATATGATGCATACGCCGCTGGCCTTGGACGCACGCGTCAGGTGGGCGGCGCACTCCCGCACCTGCGCCACCGAGCCGGGTGCCGATGTCAGTTGGTCCGAATACACCGTCTGGATGGAGTCAATCACCGCCACATCCGGTTGCTGCTCCGCCAAGGTCGCCAAGATTTTTTCGAGTCCGATTTCGGGCAGCACCCGCACCTGTGATCCGTCCAGGCCCAGGCGACGCGCGCGCAGCGCGACCTGGGCACCGCTTTCTTCGCCGGTGACATACAGGGTTTTCTTGCCACTGCGCTGCAGTGAATCCAGTGCCTGCAGCAACAAGGTGGATTTGCCGATGCCTGGGTCGCCGCCAATCAACACCACCCCACCTTCGACGATGCCGCCGCCCAGCACTCGGTCCAGTTCGGAGTGGCCGGTGGCGGTCCGCTCAAAGTCACTGGCTTCAATATCGGACAGCACCGCCACGTCGGCGGTTTTGGCCAGCGAAGCAAAGCGGTTTTTGACCGCAGATTCCGGGGCCGGGGGCAGCGACTCAATGAGGGTGTTCCAGGCATTGCACGCCGGACATTTGCCCAGCCACTTGGGGCTGGAGCCACCGCATTCGGAGCAGATAAAAACGGTTTTTTCTTTGGCCATGAGCGATATTACTGTATGAAACCACAGACATTCCAAGAAAAACCCTGCAGGTGATTCGGCTTAGCCAGCAGGCAAACGGGGCTCTCTTCCTACTTTCAGTGATTGCGTTTTCAAGCTAACGAACTTTTATGTCTTTTAATTGCGGGATTTGGTGAATACGGTTGTCATGGTCCGCCTCTAAGCTCGGGGCCATGAAAAACTCGACCCACCGCGATGCACCGCGCCTTCGGCGGCTTGGACTGCTTGTGGCGGGCGCACTGGCAGCCCTGTTGGTGGCCTGTGCCACGCCCCAACCCAGCGCAAAGTCCGCGTCACTCCCCACCCCGAAAATCTGGAATACCCAGCAGCAAGCCGGTTGGCAGGAAGTTCAACTCCCCGGGAAAACGCCCACGATTTACCGCATGGATGAACAGGCCCCCGGTAGAAGCCCAGGCCAACGCACCGCGCTCATCGCCAAGGCAGCGTCCTCCGCCAGCATGTTGCGGGCCCCGGTGCGGATGGAACCAGAAGCATTGGGACGGGTCGATTTCTCCTGGTGGGTGCCCGCATTGATCGCCGAGGCCGATATGGCCCAACGCGACAGCGACGACTCGCCTGTGCGCCTGATCCTGGCCTTTGAAGGCGACCGCAGCAAATTTTCCGCAAAAGATGCCATGGTCAATGAACTGGCACGCCTTCTGACCGGCGAAGAAATACCTTATGCCACCCTGATGTATGTCTGGTGCAACAAACGCCCGGTTGACAGCGTCATTCACAGCCCACGCACCGACCGCATTCGCAAGATTGTGGTCGAGTCCGGCGCGCAAGGCCTGCAGCAATGGCGCAGCTATGAACGCGACATCCGCGCCGACTTCACCCGCGCTTTTGGCGAGCCCCCCGGCGCGCTGGTGGCCATCGGGCTGATGAGCGACAGCGACAACACCCGCAGCAACGCGGTAGCCTGGTACGGGCCCGTCGCCTTGCGCTGAGGGGCGTCAGAGGATACCCACCCCGCCTGCAAACCAAGTCCGGCGCAGGGGCTACCATTGGGGTTTGTTTCAAGCCCATCTGGAGACTCGCACCATGGCCCACGCCGCATTCAATTGGCAAGATCCTTTCTTGCTGGACGCCCAACTCACGGACGACGAGCGCATGGTGCGCGACGCTGCTGCTGCGTATTGCCAGGACAAATTGTTACCGCGGGTCACGATGGGGTTTCGGGAAGGGACCACCGACCCGGCCATATTTCGCGAGATGGGTGAACTCGGCCTGCTTGGCCCCACGATCCCCGAAACCTACGGCGGACCCGCGCTCAATTACGTGTGCTACGGCTTGATTGCCCGCGAAGTGGAACGCGTGGACAGCGGCTACCGCTCCATGATGAGCGTGCAAAGCTCGTTGGTCATGGTGCCGATATTTGAGTTTGGTACCGAAGGCCAACGCCAAAAATACCTGCCCAAGCTCGCGACCGGCGAATGGATTGGTTGCTTTGGCCTGACCGAACCCGACCACGGCTCCGATCCTGCCTCCATGGCCACACGCGCCCAAAAGGTGGCGGGCGGCTACAAATTGAGCGGCTCCAAGATGTGGATCAGCAACAGCCCGATTGCCGATGTGTTTGTGGTCTGGGCCAAAGAGGTGTCCGAGGGCGGCGCGGTCGGCCCGATCCGCGGCTTTATTCTGGAAAAAGGCATGGCCGGTTTGAGCGCTCCTGCCATCCACAGCAAAGTGGGCTTGCGTGCGAGCATTACCGGTGAAATCGTGATGGACGGCGTGTTTTGTCCCGAAGAAAACGCGTTTCCTGATGTGCAAGGCTTGAAAGGTCCGTTCACCTGCCTGAACAGCGCCCGTTACGGCATTGCCTGGGGCGCGCTGGGTGCGGCCGAAGACTGCTGGATGCGCGCGCGCCAGTACACGCTGGACCGCAAGCAGTTCGGTCGCCCCCTGGCGGCCAACCAGCTCATCCAAAAAAAGCTGGCCGATATGCAAACGGAGATTGCCTTGGGTCTGCAAGGCTGCCTGCGGCTGGGCCGCATGAAAGACGAGGGCACGGCCTCGGTGGAAATCACCTCCATCCTCAAACGCAACTCTTGCGGAAAGTCCTTGGACATCGCACGCATGGCCCGCGACATGATGGGCGGCAATGGCATCAGTGATGAGTTTGGTGTGGCGCGCCACCTGGTGAACCTCGAAGTCGTCAACACCTACGAAGGCACGCACGACATTCATGCGCTGATATTGGGCCGCGCTATGACGGGGATCGCCGCATTTGCCAACTAAGGGGGTGACAATGGGCGTCATGTCGCCCACCCCGATGTTTGCTGCGGTATTTTTTTGGCTCTGCATCGGGGCCGTTCCGGTGTCTCTCGCCCAGGGTCTTGCGCAGGACGCTGGCCTTTGCGCATCAAGCTGCGAGGCCGACAAAAAGCAATGCCGCGGCGCCGATGCCGCCCCCACCATTTTTGCCACGGCGAGCTTGCTCGCCCTGCTGCTGGACCAACCCAAAGCCTTCGCCACGCCGTCTACGCTGGACAACAAGCGGGACATGCGCGATGTGCTGGAGGCGCGCCAGCGCGCCGCCGACGATGCAAAAACCGCCCGGCGCGAAACCGACGAGCAATGCAACAGTGCCTACCTGCAATGCCGGGGCGCCTGCCTGTCTGCCCCCCCTGCACCTACCCCGACCAAACCATGACCCAAGCCGCCCTGTCCCACCTCAAAGTCCTTGATCTTTCCCGCGTGCTCGCAGGGCCCTGGTGCACCCAGATGCTGGCCGACATGGGTGCCGATGTCGTCAAAGTGGAGCGTCCGGTCAGCGGCGACGACACCCGCCACTGGGGCCCGCCCTTTTTGAAAGATGCGCAGGGCCAGGACACCGCCCACGCCAGCTACTTCACCACCTGCAACCGCAACAAGCGCTCCATTGCCGTGGATATCGCCAAGCCGGAGGGCCAGGCCCTGATTCGGCAAATGGCTTTGGGCAGCGACATCTTGGTGGAGAACTTCAAAGTCGGCGGACTGGCGCACTACGGTCTGGACTACGCCAGCCTGCATGCGGTCAATCCGCGGCTGATTTACTGCTCGGTCACCGGCTTTGGGCAAGATGGCCCGTATGCGGAGCGCGCCGGCTATGACCTGATGATTCAGGCCATGAGCGGCATGATGAGCATCACCGGCAAGGCCGAAGGCACGCCGGGCGGAACGCCGCAGCGCGTGGGTGTGGCGCTGACCGACCTGTTTGCCGGCGTGTATGCCTGCAGCGCCATATTGGCCGCACTGGAGGTGCGCCACCGCACCGGCCTGGGCCAGCACATCGACATGAGTCTGCTGGACGTGGGCATGGCCATCTTGGCCAACCAGGCCGCCGGTTTCCTGAACACCGGCGCCAGCCCCACCCGCCAGGGCAACACCCATCCGAGCCTGGTGCCCTACCAGGACTTTGCCACGGCCGATGGTGCGATGCTGCTGGCCGTGGGCAATGACGGCCAGTTCGCACGCTTTGCCCAAGCGGCCGAACAAGCGCAGTGGGCCAACGACCCCCGATTTGCCACCAACACCGACCGGGTGCGCCACCGCGACGCACTGGTGCCCCTGATTGAGGCCGAGACCCGCAAACGCAGCACGGCCCAGTGGATCGCGCTGCTCGAGCACCGCGCCGTACCCTGTGGTCCGATCAACACGGTCGCCCAAGCCTTTGAAGACGCCCAGGTCAAGGCCCGCCAGCTGGTCGTCGAACAGCCATTGACCGCCGCGGCTACGGCACAGACCGGCATTGCGTCGATCGCTTCGGTTGCCAGCCCGCTGCGCCTCTTGGACACGCCACCGGTGCTGCATCGCGCGCCCCCAGCGCTGGGCGAGCACACGGATGAGGTGCTGTCAGAACTGGGACTGGACAGCGCCGCTTTGGCCCACTTGCGCGCGATGGGAGTCGTTGGCTAAGTTTCACGAGTGCGACGGCTCGGGTAGCGCCGGCCGCCCGCCGCGCCCAGCTCAGGCGCCGAGCAATTCCCAGCGCTCCAAGGCGGCCATCAATTCGGTATCAATGGCGGTGTTTCGGCTTGCCAGCTGCAGGGCCCGGGGGTTGTCACGGGCGTAGAGCGTGCCGTCGGCCAACAAGGCGTTGATCTCGCTTTGCTCAGCCTCTAGCGCGGCAATTTTTTCAGGCAAAGCGTCGAGCTCCCGTTGCTCCTTGAAGCTCAGCTTGCGGGACTTGAGAGGCGCTGCTGCCACCACAGGGGGCACAGGAATCGCCGCTTCGGCCGCCGCCGGTTTGGCAGCTTGGTCACGCCCATAGTTGAAAGGCACCGCCCCTTTTTGCCCTTTGGACTGGGCAATGTCGCTGGCACGCTTGCTCTGCGTAAGCCAGTCGCTGACGCCCCCTTCGTATTCACGCCAGCGTGCATCGCCCTCATAAGCGATGGTGCTGGTGACCACGTTATCCAAAAAAGTCCGGTCGTGGCTGACCAAAAACACAGTTCCGTCGTAGTTTTGCAACAGATCTTCCAGCAGCTCCAGCGTGTCGATGTCCAGGTCGTTGGTGGGCTCGTCCAGCACCAGCACGTTGGCCGGGCGCGCAAACAGGCGCGCCAGCAGCAGCCGGTTGCGCTCGCCGCCACTCAAAGACCGCACCGGCGAATTGGCACGTGCGGGCGAAAACAAAAAGTCTCCGAGGTAGCTTTTGACGTGTTGGCGGCGGTTGCCGATTTCGATCCATTCGCTGCCTGGGCTGATGAAGTCTTCCAGCGTGGCGTCCATGTCCAGCGCGTTGCGCATCTGGTCAAAGTAGGCCACGGAAATGTTGGCGCCCTGGCGCACAGTGCCCCAAGGGCTGTGGCCAGGCTCTGGCGCGGGGGCGTGGGCGGGCGCTGGATCGGGCTGGTATTCGCCCAATATGAGCTTGAGCAGCGTGGTTTTGCCTGCGCCATTGGGCCCCAGCAAACCAATTTTGTCGCCGCGCAAGATGGTGGCTGAGAAATCACGCACGATTTCCCGCTCGCCAAAGCGCTTGGAAACATGGGTCAGTTCGGCCACCAGCTTGCCGCTGGCCACCCCGCTGTTGACGTCCATATTGACGCTACCCACCACTTCGCGGCGCGCCTCCCGGCTGGCGCGCAGGTTGTCCAGGCGAACGATGCGCGCCGTGGCGCGGGTGCGCCGGGCTTCCACGCCCTTGCGGATCCACACTTCTTCTTGGGCCAGCAGCTTGTCGGCGCGTGCATTGATGACCGCTTCTTGCGCCAATTGCTCTTCTTTTTGCAGCAAATACGCCGCAAAGTTGCCGGGGTAAGACAAGAGCTTGCCCCGGTCAAGCTCAACAATCCGGGTCGCCACGTTGTCCAAAAAAGAGCGGTCGTGGGTGATGGTGATGATGCTGCCCTTGAAGTCGATCAGCAGTCCTTCAAGCCACTCGATCGAGTCCAGGTCCAGGTGGTTGGTCGGCTCGTCCAGCAGCAGTACCTCGGGCTGGGCCACCAGGGCCTGCGCCAGCGCTACGCGCTTCTTGGTGCCACCAGACAGCGTGCTTACCTTCGCCTCAGGATCCAGATGAAGGCGATGGAGGGTCTCGCCGACGCGCTGTTCCCAGTTCCAGCCGTCCAGGGCCTCAATTTCGCTTTGCATAGCGTCGAGGTCGCCATGGCCTTGCGAATACTCTTCAATCAGGTGGCGAATGCGCTGCAAGCCCATGCTGACCGACTCAAAAACCGTTGAATTGCCGTCCAGGCTGGGTTCTTGGGCCACAAAGGCGATGCGGGTGTTGTTTTGCACCTGCACCGTCCCATCGTCGGGCTTTTCCATGCCCGCCAAGATCTTGAGCATCGACGATTTGCCGGCGCCGTTGCGCCCAATCAGGCCAACGCGCTCTGCCGGTTCGAGTGAAAAGCCTGCGTGGTCGAGCAGGGGTACGTGTCCAAAAGCGAGTTGGGCGTCCAGTAAGGTAATCAGTGCCATGTGGACCGGATTATCCCCCGCGCACGCGGGCACCGAGCGACAGCATCACTTTGGCGGCATACAACACCACCATCGCACCCAGCATGTCACCAGTGAACATGACAAGGACGCTGTTGAATGGATGGTCTGAGACGCCACGCCAGACGTACCAGCTTTGGTGCAATGCCGCACTCAGCGCAGAAAAAGTCACGGCCAAGCGCACCAGGCCCCGGGCGCTCAGCGCGGTGAGATTGACATCCAGATTGGAAAAACGAAGGTGGGCTTGGCGAGCCAGCAAGGGCGCCAATCCCGAGATGCAGGCAGCCACCGCGACCGTCACCGGGTCGGTCAGCAGCGCATCGTGAAAGGCCACCATCAGCGAGCCGAGTACGACCCCGAGTGCGCCCCACTTCTCAAACAGCAGAATAGCGACCAGCCGCACGCCGCTAGGCAAAAAGATCCAGTTCACGCCCGCAGAAAAGCCAAAAACCGAAAAAACGTATTCATTGACCAAATACAGGGCAGCATATGAAAGCGCCGTCAGCCCCACTATCAGAGCCGTACTCTGCAACCGCATACGCATACTGCTCTCTATGTTCAAACGCCCATCACCTAGGGAAATAAGCGCTTGCACGGCACGCAGGCCGCCCAGAGTCGCGAAATACTCAGGCCGCTTCTTGGGCCTTCTCCATGCATTGACCCAACTGCGCAAAGTACTGGTGCGTTGCCTTAGTGGGAACCACGTACTTTACACGGTTGTCATGGGCATCAAGATTCAAATCAATCATGCCTTTTTTGCGCAACATCTTGAGGCGGCGGTGCGCGGTGGTGGTGGAGATCTCCGGCAGCATCACCATGGCTTCGAGCACGGTGATTTGCTTTTCGTCATGCCAAGCAGCAGCAAACGTATTGAGCATGCGCGACTCGACTGCATCCAGGCTGGGGAAACTGGGCAGGCTGCGAACCGCTTGGACCAAGTTCAGGTACTTGGTATACATCTGCGATAAGTTTGCTACTTTAGTCTTGGTCATATATTTTTCCAACGATTTAAATGATATTTTCAAATTTTCAGGTTTTTTACCCGATGTGTTGATTCTCCACTTTTTTTAGCAAGACTGTCTACACTTATTGTTACTTTTATGATTTAAGTTATAAAAATATAGAATTTAACTTAAAAGCAAGATCCAAACACTTATGTATGCTATCTCTATTTGCTGCTGGGGAAGCTGAACATCGTGCCTTCGCGCACGCCAGCCGACGGCCAGCGCTGGGTAATGGTCTTGCGCTTGGTATAAAAACGCGCGGCATCGGGGCCATACGCATGCAGATCACCAAACAGGCTGCGCTTCCAACCGCCAAAGGAGTGGTACGCCACCGGCACGGGCAAGGGCACATTGACACCCACCATGCCGACCAGAATATTGTCGGTAAAGTAGCGCGCCGCCTCACCGTCGCGGGTGAAGATGCAGGTTCCGTTGCCATATTCATGGGCATCAATCAGGTCCATCGCCTCCTGCAAGGTCTTGACGCGCACCACGCCAAGCACCGGGCCAAAGATCTCTTCCTGGTAAATTTTCATGCCGGGCTTGACATTGTCAAACAGGCAAGCACCCAGGAAATAGCCCGCCTCATGACCTGGCACACGCACATTGCGGCCGTCCACCACCAAAGTGGCGCCTTCCGCCACGCCTTGATCCACGTAGGCTTTGACTTTCTCGAAATGGGGCTTGGTCACCAGCGGTCCCATGTCCATGCCAGCCGCAGTACCGGGGCCGACTTGCATCTTGGCGATTTCGACTTTCAGGCCGGCAATCACAGCATCGGCGGTAGCGTCGCCTACCGCCACGACCAAGGGAATGGCCATGCAGCGCTCGCCGCAGGAGCCGTAGGCCGCACCCATCAGGGCGTTCACCGCATTGGGCACGTCGGCGTCTGGCATGACCACCGCATGGTTCTTGGCGCCGCCCAAGGCTTGCACCCGTTTGCCATGGGCGCAGCCCACCGAGTAGATGTATTCCGCAATGGGGGTGGATCCGACGAAGCTGATGGCTTTGACGCGGGGGTCGGTGAGCAGCGTGTCCACCGCCTCCTTGTCGCCGTTGACCACGTTGAGCACGCCCGGTGGCAAACCGGCTTGCAACGCCAGTTCGGCCACGCGCAAGGTGCTGCTGGGGTCACGCTCGGAAGGCTTAAGCACAAAAGTGTTGCCGCAGGCCACCGCCATGGGCCACATCCACAGGGGCACCATGATCGGAAAATTAAACGGCGTAATGCCGGCGGTCACACCCAGAGCCTGGAATTCGCTCCAGGAATCAATGGCAGGACCCACGTTTTTGCTGTGCTCGCCCTTGAGCAACTCAGGCGCGTAGGACGCGTACTCCACGTTTTCAATGCCCCGCTGCAACTCGCCCATGGCATCGGCGAGCACCTTGCCGTGCTCGGCGGTCACCAAAGCGCAAAGCTCATCGGCATGGGCTTCGAGCAAGACCTTGAGGTTGCTCATGACGCGGGCGCGCTTGAGCGGGGGCGTGTTGCGCCAGGCAGGATAGGCCGCCTGGGCGTTGGCAATGGCTTGTTCGACGGTGAGCTTGTCGGCCAGCAGCAGCTTTTTCTCGACCTGGCCGGTGGCGGGGTTGAAAACGTCGGCGTGGCGGGTCCCGCCTTGGGTCAGTTGACCGCCAATGAGGTGGCCGATGGTGGGAAGTGTGGACATGGAAGGCTCGCTCCGGTTAGAAAAGTAATTAATTTGATTTATTTGGCGTTTTCGCCGAGGCACAGCCGAAGCGATGAGCTTAGCTTTGTGTTCGGGGAAGGCCGGCCTGGACGGGATGAAAAAAATTCAGGTCTCAGCCGCATTTTGGGCCAAAAGCCCGCAAGTCGCCATGCACGTTGACCCGGCGACTTGCATGCCACGCCGCTCACCGCCCAAGGCGACGGGCGGCGGCGCAAAGCTGGCTGCGCTCTGCAGGTCTCGCTCAGTCGGTCTCGCTCAGCGCCTCGCCCAAGGCGTTGATCAGGCTGTCGATCTGTGACTTTTCGACGATAAAGGGAGGCGCCAACTGAATGGTGTCGCCGCCGTAGCGCACATAAAAGCCTTTTTCCAGGCAGCGCATGGCCACCTGGAACGGGCGTTTGGCCGGCTCTCCGGGCACCGGGGCCAGGGTCAAGCCCGCCGCCAAACCGTAATTGCGAATGTCGATGACGTGTTTGGAGCCTTTGAGGCTGTGCACCGCGTTCTCGAAATACGGCGCAATACCGGCCACGCGCTCGATCATGTTTTCGTTGACCAGCACATCCAGCGCAGCAATGCCCGCAGCGCACGCCACAGGGTGCGCCGAGTAGGTGTAGCCGTGGGCGAACTCGAGCATGTAGTCCGGGCCACCGGCCGCCAGAAAGGTGTCGTAGATTTCTTTTTTCGCGATCACCGCGCCCAGAGGCTGCGCGCCGTTGGTCACTTGCTTGGCGACGTTCATGATGTCTGGCGTCACGCCAAAGGCGGCGGCACCGGTGTAAGCGCCCATGCGGCCGAAGCCGGTGATCACTTCATCAAAAATCAGCAGAATGTTGTTGGCGGTGCAAATCTCGCGCAGGCGCTGCAGATAGCCTACAGGTGGCACCACCACGCCGCCCGAACCCGACATGGGCTCCACAATCACGGCGGCAATGTTGGAGGCGTCGTGCAGCGTGATCAGGCGCAGCAGTTCGTCGGCGAGCTCTACGCCGTTGGCCGGCATGCCGCGCGAGTAAAAATTGCTGGGCAATTGGGTGTGGGGCAGATGGTCGGCCTCAATCCCTTGGCCAAACATTTTGCGGTTGGCGCCAATGCCGCCCACCGAAATGCCGGCAAAGTTCACGCCGTGGTAGCCCTTTTCGCGCCCGATGAGGCGGGTTTTGGTGCCCTGACCCTTGGAGCGCCAGTAGGCGCGTGCCATCTTGAGCGAGGTGTCAGCACATTCCGAGCCCGAGCCGGTAAAGAACACATGGTCCAAGCCCTCGGGCGTGAGCGCCGTGATCTTGTTGGCCAGCTCAAACGAGAGCGGATGACCAAATTGAAAGGCCGGGGAATAGTCCAGGGTGCCGACCTGGCGGCTGACGGCCTCGGTGATCTCGGGACGGGCATGGCCCAAGCCGCAGGTCCACAGGCCGGAGAGGCCATCAAAGATTTTGCGGCCATTGCTGTCCGTGTAATACGCGCCCTGGGCGCTGACCATCATGCGCGGGTTGGCTTTGAAGTTGCGGTTGCCGGTGTAAGGCATCCAGTGCGCCTCCATCCACGCGGCATCCATGGGAAAGGTCGATGTGCTGGTCACAGCAACCTGGCTTTGGTGGGCGGCAATTTCATGGGGTTTCATGGCAGTCTCCGGTGAAGGGGCAGTCAACGATGGCAGCCCGTAGGCTGGGAAAACTGCATTGTGGGCGCTTCTGTTACTCTTACAAAGTGTGAGTTATCACTATTTGGTTGCGTGTTTATGAAACTTAAATCGCCTTCGGGCACCTTGGCCTCGCCGGGCGCACCCTCGCGCTCTGCCTTGGGGCAGCTCAGTGACATGGACTTGCGCTTGCTGCGCGTGTTTCGCGCCGTGGCGGATTGCGGTGGCATGGCTGCAGCGGAGCTGGAGCTCAATATTGGCACCTCGACCGTGAGTCGCCATATTAAAGACTTGGAAACCCGTCTTGGGCTGGTGCTCTGCCGCCGTGGCCGGGCCGGCTTTGCCCTCACGCCGGAAGGGCAAAAAATCTACGCCCAAACCACCCAGTTGCTGGCAGCCACCGACGCTTTTCGCAGCAGTGTCGATGAAATTCACCAGCGCATGGGCGGCCAATTGCAGGTGGCGGTGTTTGACAAAACGGTCAGCAACCCGCAAGCGCAGGTGGCCCAAGCGATTGCACTATTTACCCAGCGCGCGCCCGACGTGGGGCTCAACCTGCACGTGGCCACACTCAACGGCATTGAGCGTGGCGTGCTCGATGGCCAGTTTCATATCGGCATCATTCCCGGCCACCGCAATTCGGACACGCTGCAGTATTCGCTGTTGTTTGACGAGAACATGCGGCTGTACTGTGGCACCGGCCACGCGCTGTTTGGCGCAGACCACGCGTCGCTGGATTGGGATACGGTGAGGGCCCTGCCGTTTGCCGGATTGGGCTACCACTCCCCCAATCTGCAGGTCAGCCAACGCCTGCAACTGACCCGCATGGCCACCGGTTTTGACCAAGAGTCGATCGCCACGCTGATTTTGTCGGGGTGCTTTTTGGGCTTTTTGCCGGACCACTACGCCCACAGCTTCGTGGAGCGCGGCCAGATGCAGGCGGTCAAGCCGGATCTCTTTCATTACGACTGCCAGTTTTTTGCCATCACCCGGCGCTCACCTGTGGCATCGCGCGCCACCCGCTCTTTTTTGGCCTGCCTGCAAGAGGCCCATGCACCCCAAGCCGTGCACACGAACGCCCGGGACTAGCCCCGGTACATGCTGAAAGCCATGGCGGGCGAGCGCCCATCCATCGCTTCGGCCAGCGCTTTGCCCGAGCCCGCACCATGGGTCCAGCCCAGCGTGCCGTGGCCGGCGTTGACCCAGAGTCCGCGCACTTTGGTCTGGCCGATCAGGGGAATGTTGGTCGGTGTGGCCGGGCGCAAACCGGCCCAGAAATGGGGCTTGCCGCCTTCTTCGGGCGTGCGGGTGTCGCACATGCCAGGCCAGACTTCTTCGACCCGGCGCGCCAGCATATGGCAGCGCGCCCGCGCCAGGGGGCTGTCCAGCGTCAGGTCGTATCCGCCCACCTCAATCGTGCCGGCCACCCGGATTTGCGTGCCCAGGCGGGTAATGGCGATCTTTTTGGCATCGTCAATCGTCGAGACATTGGGGGCCGCATCGGCGTTCAGGATGTCGAAAGTGGCGCTGTAACCCTTGCCCGGGTAGATCGGCACCGCCACGCCCACGCTGCGCAAGAGCGGCGCACTGAACGAACCGCAGGCCACCACCACCTGGTCGGCCTGCAAGAGCTGGGTGGCAGGGGCTGATGCTTCACCGACCTGGGGCACCGCCCGCACTGCTACCGCATGGACCCGTCCATCGCTGACCCGCAGACCTGCAACGCTGTGGCCATACAAAAACTCGACGCCCCGCTGCGCGCACTTTTGGGCCAGGGCCTGGGTAAATGTGCAGGCATCGCCCGATTCATCGCTGGCGGTGTACGTACCCCCGGCGATGCGGTGTGCGTAGTTTTTGAGCGACGGCTCAATGCGCAGCAGTTCCTCCCGGCCGACGACCCTGCGGTCCACGCCAAAGCGTCCCATCAGCGCGGCGGATTGCGCGGCAGATTCAAAGGCATGCGGGTCAGTGAAATAGTGGGCGATCCCGTTTTGCAGGCGCTGGTACGCAATACCGGTGGCAGCGACCACGTCTTTCAGTGCGGCGTGGCTGTAGGCGCCCAGCGCCACGAGTTGCTGCACATTGCGCTCAAAGGCGACATCGTTGCAGTTGGCCAAAAACTGCAAGCCCCAGGCATATTGGCGCCATCCTGGCCCGAACGGGTTTTGCGGGCGAAACAGCAGCGGCGCCTCTTTGCTCAGCATCCACTTCAGTGCTTTGAGCGGCGCTTCGCGGTTGGCCCACGGTTCGCAGTAGCTGACCGATATTTGTCCGGCGTTGGCAAAGCTGGTTTCCAGCGCGGCACCGCTTTGGCGCTCCACCACGGTCACCCGGTGGCCGCGCTCGGCCAAGTGCCAGGCGGTACTGATGCCGATGATGCCGGCGCCCAAGACGATGATGTTCATGGGGCTGAGTGTGCGCGATTGCCCCACGCTGTAACAGTAAAATTATCGGCTTTGCGCAACCATTAGTTCATCTAATAAAAATACCATGCGAATTTTTGACTCTGCCGCCCTGGAATGCCTGGCCGCCATTGTGGAAGAAGGGGGTTTCGAGCGCGCTGCGGTGCGTTTGTCCATTACCCAGTCGGCCGTATCGCAGCGCCTGCGCGCCCTCGAAGCCCAGGTCGGCACCGTGCTGCTGGTACGCACGCGCCCGGTGCGACCCACCAGCGCCGGGCGCCTGCTGCTCAAACACGCGATGCAAATGCGCTTGCTGCGCGCCGATCTGGAGGGCGACCTGAAAGAACTCGCCCCGGGTGCCAGCCGCGAGGAAGACCGGGTCTCGATCGCCATCAATGCCGACAGCATTGCCACCTGGGCGCTCGATGCCCTGCACCCCTTGATTGCCGCTGGCTTGCCGCTGGAGATCATCACCGACGACCAGGACTTTACGCATGAATGGCTGCGCGAGGGGCAAGTGCTGGGCTGCGTCACGGCCTTGCAACCGGCGCTGCGCGGCTGCAAAGTGCTGGAGTTGGGCGCCATGCATTACGTGGCGGTGGCCAGTGCGGACTACGCCCAGACCCACTGCCCGCAGGGCCTGACAGCGCACAACTTTCGGCAAATCCCGTTTGTTGCGTTCAACCGCAAAGACGACAGCCCCGCCGAATTTGTGGCCAAGGCCTGGGGACTGCGCCGGGTGTCGCTGAACCAGCGTTTTGTACCGAGTTCCGACGGACAGGTGCGCGCCACCTTGGCGGGCTGGGGTGCTGCTGTACTGCCGCGCCTGCGGGTGCAAAGCCTGTTGGACAGCGGCGCCTTGGTCAACCTTGCGCCAGCGCACAGCTTGCCGGTCGATTTGTACTGGCACTGCTGGAATCTGGATTCGGCCGTGATCGACCGGCTGACTGCCGCTCTGGCGGACGCAGCGCGACGGGTGCTCGCCAAAAATACTGCGTAGTCACAAAGCAGGCGTGTCATTTGCCGTGCGACGCACACGGATAAACTGCAGGCATGACTTCTACTTTACCCACCAAAGTCTCCTTCAAAACCCAGATGCTGCAGGCGCGCGAGGACGCCATCATCCAAACGGCCAGCCGCTTGCTGGCCGAAAAGGGCTTTGAAGCCATGACGGTGGACGAAGTCGCCGCCAGCGTGGGCATTGCCAAGGCCAGTCTGTACAAGCATTTCTCCAGCAAGGAAGACCTGGCCGCCGCCGCCATGGTGCGGGTCATGCAGCGCGCCCAAACCTACCTGCGCGATTTGCCACCCCAAGCGCCGATGGACCAGTTGCGCACCGTGGCACGCTGGACCCTGGAGCTCAAACTGCGCGGCGAAATGCCCTCACTGCCCAGCCAGAACTCCACCTTGCGCGCCAAACTGGTCGCCGATCCGGTCTATATGGACGGCCTGATTGACGTGAGTGACCGCTTGGGCGCCTGGATTGAAGCGGCCCAGGCCAAAGGTCTGATCAACCCCGCGCTTCCGGCGATTGCGGTGCTGTACACGCTGTACGCCCGCGCCTGCGATCCGGTGCTCGAGTTTCTTCGTATGGGCGGGCAACACGACGACGCGCAAATCATCGACATGGTGATGAGTAGCTGCTTTGAAGGGTTGGGTGCGCGCTAAACCCCGGGCATGACGGCGCACGGCGCGCGGTTCACAACGCGATGCATTCACTGGGCCGGAAAAAGCCCTGCTCATTTTTACGCGCATAGCCCAGGGGATTGGCCACGACGCGGCAGCCTTGGTGCACATAGTCTTGCGGCGCATGCAGATGACCGTGCAGCCAGAGTTGGGCCTGGGGTAACAAATCGTCCAACGCACTGCAAAAACCCGCCGTACCCGGCACCAAGCCATAGCGCGGGTCCGCGCTGCGCAGGCTGGGCGCAAAGTGGGTCACGACCACGGTGCTGCCTTCAAAGGGCGAATCCAGGGCCTGGCGCAGCCAACTCTGGCACGTCAGCGCCTGCTCCCGTATTTCCGCCGCCAGAAAAGGCGCGCCATGGCGGCTGGTGCTGGCCTTTTTCAAATAGAAATTTGCCGCCCGAAAGGCCTTTTCCCGCGCCTTGAGTTGTTGCGCCAGCCAGTTTTCGGCGGGCGCGAGGCCCCCGGTACGAGCTTGGGGCACGGCGTCGGCTTGGGGCCCCAGGGCATCAAAGTCGGTCCACAACGTGGTGCCCAGCAGGCGCACCGGGCGGCCGTTGCGGTCGGTCCACGGCCCGTGCAGGCACTCGCGTTCCAGCCAACCGATGCCCAAACGCGCACAGGTGGCGCGCAGGCGCGCATGGGTGGCATCAAAGTCGAGACCGTCATATTCGTGGTTACCGGGCACAAACACCACCGGAGTCGGCCAGCCGTGCAGCGGCGAAAACCGCGCCAAACCGAAGTCGGTGTCGGTGAGCCTGGAACCGCTTTGGTAAGAGCCAATGTCGCCGGCCAACACCAGCAGATCGGCGCCTTCGGCCGGACGCGGCGCCTGCGCGGGCACAAACTCCGGCTGGCTTTCCAGGTGCAAGTCGGACAAGAGCTGGATGTTCACAAGTGCTCCAGCAAGTCGCGCGGCGCAAAGGCTTGCACTGCGGCTGCGTACACCTGCGCACGCAGCCAGGCGTGCGCATCGTCTTTTTCGTGGCGGCGGCTCCAAAGGGCATCCACTTGAATGGGCGGCACCTCAAACGGCAGCTCACGCACCACCAGCTGGGCCTCAAAGCCGGTTACGTTCAAAAAGTGGCGCGGTAGCACGGTCAACAAATCCGACTGCGCCACCACTTTGACCGTGGTGAAAAACTGGTTAACCGTGAGCACCACGCGTCGGCTGCGGCCCAGCGCCGCCAGCGCCTCGTCAATCAGGCCAAACGCACGCCCTGAAAAACTCACCAGCATATGGTTCGCCTGGCAGTAAGCGTCCAAGGTCAAGGCGCGGTCCGCCAACGGGTGGCCATGGCGCATGACGCACACATAGTCGCTCGCAAACAGGCGGCGGTGGAAAAAGTGCGCGGCATTGCCGGTTCGGGCCTGGGCGGCGAGGTCGGACAGCACCGCCGGGAAATGTCCAATCGCCAGGTCTGCCAGACCGTCTTCGAGCAGGCGGCGCGGGTCCCGCGTGGTCAGCGGCACGGTGCGCAGGGAAACCCCCGGTGCCTGCTGGCTCAGCGCGCTGACCAAACCAACCATCAACTCCGCCGCCGTGGCGTCCGCCATGGTCAGGACAAAGCTGTTCTGGGCGGTGGCCGGATCGAAAACGCGGGGTGCCAGCGTGGCCTGCAGGCGTTCCAGTGTGGCGCGGATGTCGGGCCAGAGTTCCAGGGCCTTGGGCGTGGGCTGCAGGCTACGCCCCTGGCGCACCAACAAATCGTCCCCCAGCGCCTGGCGCAGGCGGCGCAAGGCATTGCTGACGGCCGGCTGGGTCAAAGACAAGACCTGCGCGGCGTGCGTCAGGTTGCGCTCAGCCATCACCACATCAAAAACCTTGAGCAGGTTCAGATCAAAAGTGCGCAATTGGGGAACGGGTGCCGACATGTATAAATCTTATGAATACCAATCATCACAAAACAAAAGTAGACCGATACTAGTATTAACCCTAGTATCGGCGCCATTGTGAAAGGAATCCCTTTCTTTTTTAAAGTTTTTCAGGAGTACGCCATGCGCCGTTTCGCTGGTTTTGATTTTGCCCCCGCCGCTGCCGAAGCATCCCCATCCACCCCAGGCGAAGCCTCCAAAACGCTGGCCGGTGTGTTGTTGTCTGCGGTGCTGGCCTCGCTGATGGTGGTGGCCGACCAGGTCATAGAAAACTGGGCCGATGGCCATTTGTTGCTGGGTTGGGTCGCCCTGTGGAGCTTGGTGTTTGCCACTTTGGCTTTTTGTGCCCGCCCCCTGCGCCGTGCCAGCATGGCTGCAGCGCAGGTGATCAACGCCTGGATCCTGTCGGCCCACCAGGCCCGCGAAGAAGCGCGTTTGTGGGAATGCGCCCGCATGGACCCCCGCGTCATGGACGAGCTGCGCGCTGCGGTCGCCCGCGCCCACTAACGCTGCACGCCAGGGGTCGCCAAGGTGGCGCCGGGCGCCACGTCTTCCTCACCGAGTACCACGCGTTCAGGCTCGGTGTCGCCAATCTTGCCCATGTCGGCCATGGCATGGTCTTCGCTCAGTGCGGTGACGGCATCCACGTAACGCACATCCAGGGCAATCTCGGTGGCGCTGTAGACGTGGGCAGCGTACACCTGCGCGCCCAGTGACGGGTCACGCGCCGTCACACTCAGCATCACCCGCAGTCCCGCATCGGCCAAGGCGTGCGGGTTGGCGGTTCTGAGCAAGGCCAGAGGACTGTCGTCGCCCACCTCATGGATCACGGTCCAGGTCAGGGGGAAATAGGACATCGTGTCGCGCACCAGCTTGAGATCGACCACGTGGCGAAAGCGGTGGCCACTCGGCTCGGTCTCGCTGACCACCGTAGTCAGACGCACCGCCGCATCGCTGAGCGCGTACATCCGTCCGTTACCGATACGGATCATCAGACGGGTGCGTTTGCCGCTGCGGGTCACCACTGCCTTGGCGGCAAAGATGATCTTGGCACGCGGTTTGGAAAACCGCACAAACACCAAACCGGTCATGGTGGCTGTCAGCAGCATGCCGATAAAAATCTCCACAGCAGACACGATATGGCCATAGTGAGTGACTGGCGCCATGTGGCCATAGCCCACGGTGGCCAACGTTTCAATGCTGAAGAAAAAAGCATCCAGCAGGGAGCCGGGTGCCAGATTGACCACCGCCCCCGGAACCGCAAAATACAACAGGGCAAAAATCAGATTGATCACGAGGTACACCGCCAGCAAGCCCAAAAAGAACTGCGGCCAGGTCAGCGTGAGCGCCAGGTGGTAGGGGTCACTGAGGTCAAATTCGCTCACCCCCACCTTTTCGAGCTTGAGGGCGCCGCTGCCTTCGGTATGGCGCGGCAGGCGTTGCAACACTCTGGCCCGGTCTTTGCGCATTTTTTTGGCTCCCTATTTACCCAAGTTGGCGGTCAGGCGAAAGGCCATGCCCATTGCCAAAACACCAAACACCGCGGTGCCCAGTGCCTGTCCCGCCAGTACGCCCACCGGCCCATAACTTGCACCCCACCACGCCAGCGGAATCGTGCCCAAGGTCGCTCGCGCCCAATTGAATCCGGTGGACCACAAAGGGCGTCCCAAGTTGTTGAAGGCGGCGTTGGCGACAAACAAGGCACCGGCAAAAAAGAAGCTTGCCGCCAACCAACTGCAAAAGGCCTGCAACAGCAGCGCAGCGTCTCCGTCCAGTGAAAAAGCCCGTATCAAGGGCCCTTGCAGCAAAGCCAGCAACAACCAGGCTACGGCCACCGCAGCCACCATAAAGCCCAAGCTCGCGCGCAGGGTCTGTTGCACCCGGTCAAAGCGCTGGGCACCCAGGTTTTGGGCCAGGATGGGCCCGACTGCACCACTGAGCGCGTAAATCAGGCCAAACGCCACCGGGGTCAGACGGTCCACCGTGGCCTGGCCAGCCACCGCCGAGGCGCCAAACTGCGCCACGCTGTGGGTCACAAAAGCCGCTCCCACGGGCGTCGCCAGATTCGTCATCACCGCCGGACCGGCCACCGCGGACAAGGCCCGCGCATCGGTCCAGAAATGCGAGCGCTCCATCGGCGCCAGCAAACGGTGCACGCGCCAGACGCCGTGCAATCCAATGGCCAGCAGCACGCTGCGCGAAATGACCGACACCACGGCGGCACCGTCCAGCCCCATTCCAAAATAAAAGATGAACAGCGGATCGAGCAGCGCGGTGGCCGCAGCCGCAGCCAAGGTGACCACCGTGGCGCGGCGGGCAGCGCCCACCGAGCGCAGAAGCGCCGAACTCGCCATACCGACCGCCAGCATGGGCACCGACGGCATGGTGACCGTCAGGTAACGCTGGGCCAACACCGCCACTTCACCGCGTGCGCCCAGCGCCCACAGCAAGGGGCCAAGAAAAGCCACCGTGGCCAAGGCCAGCACGGCAGCAATAACCGCCATCAACAACAAGCTATGGGTGGCCAAGCGCCGCGCTTGCGCCGTGTCGCCGGCGCCAATGCGCCGCGAGACGGTGGCCGTGATCCCAATCATGAGACCGATGCAAATCGAGGTGTGGAAAAACCCCACGACACCAGCAAAACCCACCGCAGCGGCAATGGCCTGTTCGCCCAACTGCGAAATGTAAAAAAGATTGATCAGATCGACCAAAAACACGGCCACCAATCCAATGGCACCGGTGCCGGCCATGACCACCACATGGCGCATGGGAGAGCCGGTAACAAAGCGCGGCGGTGGAAGTAGCGTCATGAATTCAACCCGGTAAAAGCCCATCCGGCCCCGCCAGCGCGCAGGCACAGCACGGTGGGCGCGCCATAAAGCCTGCCACCGTGGAAAGGAATCATTATGTCTGGCGGGCATTGCGCCACCCGAGGGCGGAACCCCGGATAGCGCACACCTTTGCATGCCCAGAGCAAAAAACCGGGGCGCACCGGGCGCTGCGCTGCGACCATCAGTTAAGCTCGTCTGGCTTCAAACCAACCACTACAGGAGACCGACATGAGCACCACTGACACTTCGGGTTTTGGCAAATTTGTACCCGGTTTTGAGTTTCTGCAAAACCTGGCCAAGGGCACGGGGAGCAGCGGCGCGGCTGCCATGCCCAACCTGTCGCAGTGGCTGGTCCCCAGCCTGAATGTGGAAGACCTCGAAAAGCGCATCGAAGAACTCAAGCACGTGCAGTTTTGGCTGGAACAAAACTCGCGCGCCCTGAGCGCCACGATCCAGGCGCTGGAAGTTCAGAAGATGACCATGGCCACTTTAAAGGGCATGAACTTCACCATGGGCATGCCCGGCGCCCAGGCTGCGCCATCAGCGGAACCCGCCGCATCGGGCTGGCCCATGCCGCCGGCAGCGGCCAAAGAGAAAGCCGCTCCCGCTCCCAAGCCTGAGGCCGCCCCAAGCGCTGCAGCAGACAAACCTGCGGCTGGCGTGGTCGACCCCTTGCAACTGTGGGGTTCTCTGACGCAACAATTCCAGACGATTGCCGCCAACGCCTTCAAGGAAGTGAGCGACAAGGTCGCTGCCGCCCCTGCGATGGTCAAAGAAGCGGCCAAAAAAGCAGCTGCCAGCAAACCCGCGGCCCCGAAAGCGCCAGCCAAGAAAGCAGCTGCCAAAAAGGTGCCCGCCAAGAAAGCCCCGGCACGCAAGGCCGCCGCACCCGCTCGCCGGCGCAGCACCTGAAACAGCGCGCCCCCTGCATGACGGTTTTCTCCTACGCCCACGCCACCCACCCGCAGTGGCAAATGGCGGCCAGCTTGGTGCTGGCGCAGTTGCGCGCCCAAATGGCCAGCCCCCAGCATGCAGCGACACCGGGGTTGGCGCTGCTCTACATCACCGACCACTACGCCAATGACGCCAAAGCGCTGCTCGACTACCTGAGCGGGGAGTTGCCCATGGTGACCGACTGGTCAGGCACGGTGGGCATTGGGATTGCCACCAACAACGCCGAATATTTTGACGAACCGGCGCTGGCCGTCATGCTGCTGGACGTGCCCAGCGACCAGTACCGGGTTTTCTCAGGCGTGGCGCCCTTGGGGCTGGGCTTTGAGGCGCATACCGCGCTGGTGCACGCAGACCCGTCCACCGCCGACTTGGACGAACTCCTGACCGAAATGTCGGCCCGCACCGGCACCGGCTATTTGTTTGGAGGCCTTGCCAGCAGCCGAAGCCAGAGCGTGCAGTTTGCGCTGGCTGCCGACGGCAATGTGCGTGGCCAAGGCCATGCCGGCGGCGTATTCAGCGGCGGCTTGAGTGGCGTGGCCTTTGGCCCGGAAGTGGATCTGGTGTCGCGGGTGACGCAAGGCTGCAAACCGGTCTCCAAAACCCGGGTCGTCACCGACTGTCAGGACAACGTGGTTCTCACGCTGGATGGCGAGCCAGCACTTGAAGTGCTGTTGGGCGACCTGTCAGTGTCGCTGGACCAACCCCAAACCGCACTGCAGGCCGTTCGCGCCACCCTGGTGGGCTTGGCGCAGCCGCCCACCGGACAGGACAGTGCGGCCGTGCGCAAGACCGGTAACTTTGGCAATGACGTACTGGTGCGCCATATCGTCGGCCTGGACCCCGGTCGCCACGCGGTAGCCGTGAGCGACCATGTGAAGCTGGGTGCCCAACTGGCGTTTTGCCAGCGCAATGTGCAGGCCGCGCGCGCCGACCTGATGCGTATTTGCGCCGAGATCCGCGAAGAACTCGAGCCCGAAGAGGTGCTTGAACCTTTCACCGCCGGGGCTACGCCCTATGCGGAGCCTGGCTCAGCGCGACCCGCACGCCATATCGCAGGTGCGGTCTATATCAGCTGCACCGGACGTGGTGGGCCACACTTTGGCGGGCCGAGCGCTGAAATGCAAGTCGTGCGGCGCGCCTTGGGCGATGTACCGCTGGTGGGTTTCTTTGCCGCTGGTGAAGTGGCGCACCACCATTTGTACGCTTATACAGGCGTGTTAACTGTTTTTACCGCAGAAAGATGAACAATAGCGCCTTCAGGCGCTGGCACGCATCAATCGGTCGGCGACGCCGGCCCACTCTGGCGTGGCCGGAACCCGCTCCACCCAAATCTCTTGCACACCGGCATCGTCGAGCGCACGCAAAACGGCAAAAAGTTCATGCGCGGTCTGCGCCGCAGTGGCCGGCATGCGCCGCACGGTTTGGCCGGACGCCGCCAAAGGCTCAAAACTGCGGACATAGACGCCAATGGACGCGGTAGGTTGCGGCAACGCGGCCTGCAAGGCAGCCGCATCCAACAGGCGCACGCGGGCGCGGGGCGCGTAGTGGGAATCCAGCGTACCCGAGGCACGCGGTGCCGCGGCCAGCGCCAGATCAGCGGCAGAAACAAGCGCCTGACCACACGCCTGCGCCAACGCGTCGCTGCTGATGGAGCCCGGACGCAACAATACCGGCACGCCACGTGTGCAGTCAACGATGGTGGACTCAATGCCCAAACTGCAGGGGCCACCGTCCAAAATCAGCAGATCCTCGCCCAATTCACTTTGTACGTGGTCGGCTGTGGTGGGACTGACCCGGCCAAAGCGGTTGGCACTGGGCGCGGCCAGCCCCCAAATTGCACGTTCCGGACGCGCGCGCAAGGCATGCAGCAGCGCTTGGGCACCGGGGTGCGAGGGGCAGCGCAGCCCCACCGAGTCTTGTCCACCGGTCGCTGCCGTGGCCACGCCGGGGCGTCGCGGCAGGATGAGCGTGAGGGCACCGGGCCAAAACGCGGCCACCAGGGCCTGCGCAAAGTCAGGCACCCGGTGCGCGAAGTGCTGCAGGCCCGAAAGCCCGCCATCGCTGTCGGACACGTGCACGATCAGCGGATGGTTGGCCGGCCGACCTTTGGCGGCAAAGATGCGGGCCACCGCTACATCATTGCTCGCATCGGCCGCCAGCCCATAGACAGTTTCAGTGGGCATACCCACCAGCCCGCCCTCGGCCAAGGTTTGAACGGCCTGCGGTAGCGCACGGGGATCAGACAGCGGAAGAATCATGGCAAGTTGTCCATATTTTTAAGCGGACAGCACGCAAATGCTGCAAACGTCGCTCAAAATTCCTCAATACCCAAAATAGCTGCTGCCTGTAGAGCGACGGCATGAACCTGCGCAATGGTCGCGCCGGTCACATTCAAGTGGCCCATCTTGCGCCCGGGGCGCGCCTGCTGTTTGCCATACAAATGCAAATGGGTGCCGGGCAGCGCCAGCACTGCAGCCCAGTCGGGCAGTGCGTCGGGGGCCGCACGACCCCAAAGATCGCCCAGCAGATTGAGCATGATGGCCGGACTGTGCTGGCGCGGCGGGGTGAGCGGCAAACCCGCCAGCGTGCGCACTTGCAGGTCAAATTGCGACAAATCGCAGGCGTTTTGCGTGTAATGACCGCTGTTGTGGGGTCTTGGCGCAATTTCGTTCACCACCAGACGCCCATCGGCCAGCACAAAAAACTCCACGCACAGCACGCCCACATAGTCCAGGCCCTGGGCTACGGCACGCGCATCGGCCACCGCCTGTGCCGCCAACGGAGCTGGCAGATTACCCTCAAAGATTTCCGTGACCGCCAAGATCCCCTCGCGGTGCAGATTGCGTTGCACCGGAAAGTTGACCATGGCGCCGTCAGCGCCGCGCGCCACGATCACCGAGCACTCCAGCGCCAAGGGCAGCATTTTTTCGAGCACGCAGGGCACCTGTCCCAAATCAGCCCAGGCACGGCCCAGTGCGGCGCGGTCAGCCACCCGCACCTGGCCCTTGCCGTCGTAGCCCATGCGCGCGGTTTTCAGAATGCCAGGCAACAAATCGTCAGGCACGTGCTGCACATCACTGACACTGTGAAGTTCTGCATAGGGCGCACAGGCCACACCGCAGCGGCCAAAGTGGGCTTTTTCAGCGGCACGGTCCTGGGCAATCGCCACAGCGGCGGCGCCTGGCGCCACCCGGCGCTGGGTCGCCAGGGTGCGCAACGCCTCCGCGGGCACGTTCTCGAACTCGGTGGTGATGGCAGCGCAGCACGCTGCGAGTTGGGCCAGTCCGTCGGTGTCGGTATAGCCGCTTTGAATATGGTGGTGACTGACCAGCCCCGCTGGGCTGGTCGGGTCGGGGTCGAGTACCGCAGTGGCGTAGCCCATGGCCTGCGCGGCGTGGACAAACATGCGCCCCAGCTGTCCGCCGCCCATCACGCCCAGCGTCAGAGGTGCGCCGCTGAGAGCGCTGCCGGGCAGCAGCGCTGCGTTTTGGTTGGGGGACAGGCTCATAGGCCAGCCGCGCCGGCACCCACACGGGGAATCGGCAACTCCATGGCACGCGCCGCAGCGGTTTGTTCTGCGCGAAAGGCGTCGAGTTGCACGCGCAAGGCCGCGTCGCCACTGGCCAGCAGGCCCACGGCAAACAACGCGGCGTTGGCGGCACCCGCCGCACCAATGGCAAAGGTGGCCACCGGGATGCCCTTGGGCATTTGAACGATGCTGTACAACGAATCCACACCCTGCAAATGCTTACTGGCCACCGGCACGCCGAGCACGGGCACCGTCGTTTTGGCCGCCAGCATGCCGGGCAAATGCGCCGCGCCGCCCGCGCCGGCGATGATGGCACGCAGACCCCGCGCCACCGCTGATTCGGCATAGGTGTACATCTCGTCAGGCATGCGGTGGGCAGAAAGGACCTGTGCCTCAAAACCGATACCAAACTGTTGGAGAATCTGTACCGCGTGTTGCATGGTGTCCCAGTCCGAACTGGAACCCATGACAACGCCAATTTGGAGGGTGGTCATAGTGTTGAAGAGGCAGGCGTGCGCCAATGCCTTGATTAATGCGGCCCTTGAACCGCGGAGCTTTGCCCGCAATTTTACTTTTTACACCCCGAGGTCCCGCAGATGATCAACGTCACCATCGAAAATTTTGAAACCGAAGTCATCGCCGCCTCGCACGAGGTGCCTGTGCTCCTCGATTTTTGGGCCCCCTGGTGCGGCCCCTGCAAGGTGATTGGCCCTTTGCTGGAGAAGGTCGAGGCTGACTACGGTGGCCGCTTCAAGCTGGTGAAGATTGACTCCGACCAGGAGCAGCAACTCTCCAAGGCCTTTGGTATTCGCAGCATTCCGACTTGCGTGCTGATGATGAACGGCAAACCGGTCGACGGCTTCATGGGCGCAGTGCCCGAAGGCCAGCTCAAAACCTTTTTGGACAAGCACCTGCCGAGTGCCGATGATCTGGCGGCGCAGGACAGCGCAGAGGACGCACAGGCGCTGATGGCCGCTGGCGACCCCCAGGCGGCACTTAACAAGCTGCTGGAGACGCTCAGCAAGGACCCCGGCAATGACGATGCGCGCTTTGATTACGTCAAGCTGCTGATCGAGTTGAACGCCCTGGACGACGCTGCCGCCGCGCTGGCGCCCGCCTTGGCCGCCATACCGCGCCAACTCCGCTTTGAAGCCCTGGGCCAATTTCTGGATGCGATCAACTTTGTCATGGCCGACCCGCGCGGCACCTGGGGACCCGACCAATTTGACGCCCTGATTGCCGCCAACAAGCGCGATTTTGAAACCCGTCTGGCCAAGGCGCGGGTGCTGATGGTGGGCGGCATGTGGACCGAGTCCATGGACGAACTCCTGGAAATCATCATGCGCGACAAAACCTGGAACGATGCGGTGGCCCGCAAAACGTTTGTCGCCATATTGGAGCTCCTGACCCCGCCGAAACCCAAGACCGCCAACGACACCGGCAAGGCCGCAGGCGGCATTGAACTGCTGGGCAAGGCCGTGGTCAATGAAGACCCGCAAGCCCAGCTCGTGTCGGCCTACCGCCGCAAGCTGAGCATGGCGCTGAACTGAGGCGGGCCCCAAGCCGCGCCCGGCGTGCAGACCTCAGGCGGTCAGGCGCGCCAGAGCCTCTTGGTATTTGGCGGCTGTTTTTTGAATCACAGCGTCGGGAACGCGGGGTGCGGGTGGGGTTTTGTCCCAAGGCTTGCCGTCGACCAGCGCGGTTTCTAGCCAGTCACGTACAAACTGCTTGTCGTAGCTGGGCGGATTGGTACCCTCTTCGTAACTTTCTTGCGGCCAAAAGCGCGAGGAATCGGGCGTGAGCACCTCGTCCATCAGGGTGAGCGTGCCGTCGGCGTCCAGCCCAAACTCAAACTTGGTGTCGGCAATGATGATGCCCTTGGTCAAGGCAAATTCGGCCGCCGCCTGGTAGAGCGCGATGCTCAGGTCGCGGATGCGGGTTGCCAGGTCCAGACCGATCATTTCCACCGTCTGCTCAAAAGTGATGTTCTCGTCGTGGTCACCCACAGCCGCTTTGGCAGCGGGGGTGTAAATGGGTGCGGGCAGCTTGGATGCGTTTTTCAGGCCGGGTGGCAACGCCACGCCGCACACCGCGCCGTTGTGCTGGTATTCCTTCCAGCCGCTGCCGGCCAGGTAGCCACGCACCACGGCTTCCACGGGCAGGGGCTTGAGCCGCTTCACCAGCATGGAGCGCCCGGTGACTTGCGCCACTTCTTCGGGCTTCACCACGCTCTCAGGCGCCTCGCCCGTCAGGTGAATCGGACAGATATTGAGACCCTGGGGGCCGAGCTTTTCAAACCAGAACAGTGCCATTTGGGTCAGCAACGCGCCCTTGCCCGGAATCGGCTCGCCCATGATCACGTCAAAAGCACTCAGGCGGTCGCTCGCCACCATCAGGATGCGGTCGCTGCCGACGGCGTAGTTGTCGCGGACTTTGCCGCGCGCCAACAGAGTGAGAGATTTCAGGGCAGAAGTATGCAGGGCAGAAGTCATGGGGTCCGATAAATGAAAAAGCCCGCCGCGAAACACCGGTTCGCTGCGGGCCTGAATTATCGCAAGTTCAGATCCCCAAGGTGCCAGGGCACCTGAAGGCGCGGCTTACTGAACGACTTGTGCCAGTTCGCCCCGTCCGTACTTGGCAGCCACTACTGACAGGCTGTCGCCCTTGATCTTGGCACCTTGGCCTTCACAGCCGAACTCGAGAAAACGTTGCTTGCAAAGCTGCTTGGCGGCTTCACGCGCCGGCTTGAGCCACTCGCGGGCGTCAAACTTGTCGGGGTTTTCCCACAGAAACTTGCGGCAGGCGGCCGTCATGGCCAGACGAATGTCGGTGTCGATATTGATCTTGCGCACGCCAAACTTGATCGCCTTTTGGATTTCTTCCACCGGCACGCCATAGGTTTCTTTCATCTTGCCACCGTACTGGTTGATGATCGCCAGCAGGTCTTGTGGCACGCTGCTTGAGCCGTGCATCACCAAGTGGGTGTTGGGCAGGCGGCGGTTGATTTCCTTGATGCGCTCAATCGCCAGGATGTCGCCGGTGGGCTTGCGCGTGAATTTATAGGCGCCGTGGCTGGTGCCAATGGCAATGGCCAGGGCGTCGAGCTGCGTGCGCTTGACAAAGTCAGCGGCCTGCTCGGGGTCGGTCAGCAACTGGTCCATGGTCATGACCGCGTCGGTACCGTGTCCGTCTTCCTTGTCGCCTTGCATGGTTTCCAGCGATCCCAGGCAGCCCAGCTCCCCTTCCACGGTGACCCCTCGGGCGTGCGCCATGGCCACGACTTTTTGCGTCACGTCCACGTTGTACTCGTAGCTGGCAATCGATTTGCCATCGGCCTCCAGGCTGCCGTCCATCATCACGGAACTGAATCCCAGGTCAATGGCGCCCTGGCACACGGCGGGGCTTTGGCCATGGTCCTGGTGCATCACCAAGGGAACGTTGGGGTAGGTTTCGATGGCCGCGGCCACCAGGTGCTTGATAAACGCCTCGCCGGCGTACTTGCGTGCACCCGCGCTGGCTTGCAAGATGACGGGGGCTCCGACTTCCTTGGCAGCTTCCATGACGGCCTGGATTTGCTCCAGGTTGTTCACGTTGAAAGCGGGGATGCCGTAGCCTTCAACGGCGGCGTGGTCCAACAATTCGCGCAAGGAAACGAGTGCCATGGGGTTCTCCGGAGGGTGGTAACTGCTTGGTAACTTTTACGTCGCGCGGATTTTAACGTCAGGAAATTCGCCAAATATCAGAGTATTCACGAATTTTCTGCACGCATCGCAGTGATGGCAAGGGCCACACCAGCCCCGGCATGCTCAGGAAACGCGGCAAATTTTCAGCATATTGGTGCCGCCGGGCGCACCCATCGGCTCGCCGCACGTGATGGCGTAAACATCGCCACTGGCCACGATGCCCAAAGCCTTGAGCTGTTGCTCCGCGTCGCGCAGCGCATCGTCGCGGTCGGCGACCGCGCCCATCAGCAGCGGGCGCACGTTGCGGTACAGCGTCATCTTGCGCTGGCTGACCACCTTGGGGGTCAGGGCATAAATCGGCACCTGGATCAGGTGGCGGCTCATCCACAAGGCCGTTGAGCCACTGTCGCTCATGGCCACAATCGCCTTGGCGCCCATGTGGTGCGCGGTAAACAAAGCGCCCATGGCAATCGCCTGGTCAATGCGGGCAAAGGTCTTGCCGATGAAATCGGCGTCCAATTTGGAGCCTTCACCACTTTCGGCAGCCACGCAAATTTGCGCCATTTCATTGACCGTTTCCAACGGATATTTGCCGGCAGCGGTTTCGGCCGAGAGCATCACGGCATCGGTACCGTCGAGCACAGCGTTGGCCACATCACTCACCTCGGCACGGGTGGGTACCGGGTTGGTGATCATGGATTCCATCATCTGGGTGGCGGTAATCACGACCTTGTCGTGCTCGCGGGCCAGTTTGATCATGCGTTTTTGCAGTGCGGGTACCGCCGCGTTACCAACTTCCACCGCCAAATCGCCACGCGCGACCATGATGCCGTCGCTGGCCAACAAGATCTCCAGCAGCTTCGGAATGGCCTCGGCGCGCTCAATCTTGGCGATCAGACCTGGCTTGTGGTTGTACTGGGCGGCGGCCACATTGCACAACTGGCGCGCCATTTCCATGTCGGTGGCGTTTTTTGGAAAACTCACCGCCACGTAATCGGCCTGGAAGCTCATGGCAGTACGGATGTCGTCCATGTCTTTGGCCGTCAGTGCCGGCGCGGTCAGCCCGCCGCCTTGCTTGTTGATGCCCTTGTTGTTGGACAACTCGCCGCCCAGTTTGACCGTGGTGTGTACCTGTTGCCCAACCACGGCGTCCACCGTGATCACGATCAAGCCGTCATTGAGCAGCAGCACGTCACCTGCTTTTACCTCTTCGGGCAGGGCCTTGTAGTCCAGGCCCACTGCCTCAATGTCGCCCAACTCGGTGCGCCCGGCATCGAGCACAAACTTCTGGCCTTGCTCCAAAAACACCTTGCCTTCGGCAAACTTGCCGACGCGGATCTTGGGGCCTTGCAGGTCGGCCATGATGGCCACTTCGCGTCCAGCGCGCTGGGCGGCTTCGCGCACTAGGCGGGCGCGGTCGATGTGGTCTTGCGCTTTGCCATGGCTGAAGTTCAAGCGCACGACGTCGACGCCCGCGCGGATCAGGGCTTCAAGCATTGCCGGATCACTGGAGGCGGGGCCCAGAGTGGCAACGATTTTGGTGGCGCGACGGGTCATGAAATGTCTCCTGAAAGTCTTCTTGTGGGGGAAGCGGGCATTTTCACACGCCCCAAGCGCCAGAAGTTACTTGGCAGCGTCAAGCGCCAGCGTGCGCTCAATCACGCCGCCACCCAGACAAACATCACCGTCGTACAACACGGCCGACTGGCCCGGTGTCACCGCCCACTGCGGCTGGGCAAAGTGCAGGGCAAAAGCCGCCGCGCTGGGGTCGCCGTCAACCCCGGGCATTGAAGCCAGCGCGCACGGGCTGTCACTTTGGCGGTAGCGGGTTTTGGCCGCCAACGTCGCGCTGGGACTGGGTGCCACGCCAGCCACCCAGCTCGCATCCAGCGCACTGAGTGCGTGCGACAGAAGCCAGGGGTGGTCGTGGCCCTGCACCACCCACAAGGTGTTGGTTTGCAGGTCTTTGCGCGCCACAAACCAGGGCGCGTGCTCGCCACCGCCTTTTTGCGCGCCGCGCGCCTTCAGGCCGCCAATACCCAAGCCCTGGCGCTGGCCCAAGGTGTAAAACGACAGGCCGACGTGCTGGCCAATAGTTTGGCCCTTGGGGTTTTTGATGGGGCCCGGCGCCATGGCGATGTAGCGGTTCAAAAACTCCCGAAACGGCCGCTCGCCAATAAAGCAAATGCCCGTTGAGTCTTTTTTCTTGGCGTTGGGCAGACCGATCTCGTCGGCAATGCGGCGCACCTCGGTCTTGTGCAGTTCGCCCACCGGAAACAGGGTTTTGGAGAGTTGGGCCTGGTTCAGGCGATGCAAAAAGTAGCTTTGGTCTTTGGACGGGTCCAGGCCCTTGAGCAACTCATGCAGGCCAGTGGCCGAATTCAGGCGCACACGGGCGTAGTGACCGGTGGCTATTTTTTCAGCGCCCAAGCGCAGCGCATGGTCCAGGAAGGCCTTGAACTTGATCTCCGCGTTGCAAAGAATGTCGGGGTTGGGTGTGCGCCCGGCCTGGTATTCGCGCACAAATTCGGCAAACACCCGGTCTTTGTAATCGGCGGCAAAGTTGACGTGCTCGATCTCGATGCCCAGCACATCGGCCACAGCGGCGGCATCCACAAAGTCGATGTTGGAGGTGCAATAGCCAGGGTCTGCATTGGGGTTGTCGGCATCGGCTGCGCGGTCGTCGTCTTCCCAGTTTTTCATGAAGATGCCCACCACCTCGTGGCCTTGCTGCTTGAGCAAATGGGCGGTCACCGCGGAGTCCACGCCACCGCTCAGGCCGACCACGATGCGTTGTTTTTTTCCGGACCCGGCGGCAGACATATTCATGGCGCGATTTTAGGTCGGGGTCGGTGCCGCGACAGTGCCTGTCTGTGCCTCAGCGGCCTCGGTAGATTCCCGCGTCGGTCGTCACCAGCTCCAGCGGGTAGCGCTTGCCGGCCAGGTAATCTTCCATGCACTGCACCACCAGCGGGCTGCGGTGCAAGGGCTGGCTGGCACGGATCTCGTCGGCACTGAGCCACAAGGTGCGCACAATGCCGTAGTCCAGCCGCCGTCCGCGCTCCAGGGCACCCAAGCTGCCACAAAAGGCAAAGCGCAGATAAGTAATGTCTTCGCCCTTGGGGCGGGTGGCGCTGGGTGCCCGCTCAAAGCGCGACAGATAGACACCCACCAGCGCCTCGGGCGTGAAAGCGTAGGCTGTTTCTTCCAGGGTCTCGCGCACGCAGGCTTGCTCGGGCGACTCGCCCGGATCCAGGTGGCCCGCCGGGTTGTTCAGGCGCAGGCCTTCGGGCGTGTGCTCCTCCACCAACAAAAATTTGCCTTGGTGCTCAATGACGGCGGCCACCGTCGCGCTCGGTCGCCAGCGGGGCGCGGCCATCAGTTCAGAGGCGCCGCTGGGCCTTCAGCGGCGCGCTCGGCATATCGGTTGAAGCGCCATGCGCTCGATTCGAGGGTAATGCGCCGCCAGGTGCCACGCTTCTCGCCCGGTGACATTTGGGGCCAGTGCTGCACTTCCCAAAAGCTGCGGCCGCAGCCTTTGCACTCTTCGTCCCCTTGGCTGGTCGAACAAATGGCAATGCATGGCGTGTCTGGCGTGCTGGCATACCATTCCAGCCAGGCGGCGTGCGCCTTGGCGGGCATGCTGGACTCATCGGCCTCGGTCTCGTGGTGGTACACCAAGAGGGCGTACACCTCGGCCAGCGCCCGGGTGGCTGCAGGCAGCGCCACGCCGTCAGGCGAAGGCTCCCGCGCCCGCCAGAAGTTGATGGCCGACTCAATATCGGTAATGTGAATGCCTGCCATGGAGCCTTAAGAGAAGAGGCGCGATGATAGCGGGCAGCGGCGGGGGCCGCGCGTTAAAGGGGCTTGTCAGACGCCTGCGCGATTCCGGCCTCGTACCAGCCCTTGGAGCCGTTCACCACCCGCACCACCAACAGCATCACCGGCACCTCGATCAGCACGCCCACCACAGTGGCCAGGGCTGCCCCGGACTGCAGACCAAACAGGCTGATGGCGGCGGCGACCGCCAGCTCAAAGAAGTTGGACGCGCCGATCAGGGCGGACGGGCAGGCCACACTGTGTTTTTCGCCCAATGCACGGTTCAGACCGTAGGCCAAGGCCGAGTTAAAGACCACCTGAATCAGGATCGGTACTGCCAACAACGCAATCACCAAAGGCTGCTGCAGCAATGCCTGTCCCTGAAACGCAAACAGCAACACCAGCGTGGCCAGCAAGGCCGCCATCGACCACGGGCCCAGCCGCTGCATGGCCGCGTCAAAAGCCGCATCGCCTTGCGCCAGCAGGCGCTTGCGCAGCCACTGCGCCAGCACCACCGGAATCACGATATACAGACCCACAGAGGTCACCAACGTATCCCAAGGCACCACGATGGCCGACATTCCCAGCAGCAAACCCACCAGCGGTGCAAAAGCCACCACCATGATGCTGTCGTTGAGCGCCACCTGGGTCAGGGTAAACAAGGGGTCGCCCCCGGTCAGTCGGCTCCAGACAAACACCATGGCGGTGCAGGGGGCCGCAGCCAACAAAATCAGGCCCGCGATGTAGCTGTCGAGCTGGTCCGGGGGCAACAGCGGCGCAAACCAGTGGCGAATAAACAGCCAGCCCAAGAACGCCATCGAAAAAGGCTTGACCAGCCAGTTGACAAACAGCGTCACCCCAATGCCACGCACATGTTGGCGCACCTGGCCCAGTGCCGCAAAGTCGACTTTGACCAGCATGGGAATCACCATCACCCAAATCAGCAAGCCCACCGGCAAATTGACCTTGGCCACCTCCATCTGTCCGATGGCCTCAAACAAACCGCTGAACAACTGTCCCAGCGCAATCCCGGTCACGATGCACAACAGCACCCAGACGCTCAGATAACGCTCAAACAGGTTCATCGGCGCGACGGGAGTTGCGGACATGGGAGCGGCAGAGTTTGCGGCAGGCGTGCTGGACATGGCGGGCTTTCAGGCGTGGGCCAGCGCGCGGGCGCTGGTTTGCAGCAAAGCTGCGTGCAACTTGTCGTCGGGCAAGCTGATGAACAGCTCGAGGCGGCGCTTGATGGCCAGCAGGGTTTGGCGAAAGGCCTCCAATTTGTGTACCTCGCTGGCATCGCCCTCGGACGGGTCGGCATACGACCAATGCGCCGTGGCCGGGTGACCAGGCCAAACCGGGCAAGCTTCACCGGCGGCGTTGTCGCATACGGTGATGATCAGGTCCATTTGCGGTGCGTCTGCGCTGGCAAAGGCGTCCCAACTCTTGCTGTGCAAGCCTTCCGTGGAAATGCCGGCGTGGCGCAGCACCTCCAGACCCAGCGGGTTGGGCTGCTGGTTGGCGCGTGGGCTGCTACCCGCCGAATACGCTCGAAAGCGCGTCCCGCCCAGGTGATTCAGCAGGGCTTCTGCCAAGATGCTGCGCGCCGAATTATGGGTACACAAAAACAACACGTTCAAGGGGGCGGGAGGGGTTTGGGAAGTCATGGGTAGCCAAGCCTTTTCAAGGTGAGACGGGTAACAGGTGACGCAGATTCAGGCTGCAGAACAAGGCGCCACAGGGCGCAGTTCGCAGGGCGCGCCCTGGCAGCAGTTTTGTGTCAGGTAGGCCAGCACCGCATTCATGCGGTCAAACTGCGCGCGGTAAATCAGGTTGCGACCCACGCGTTCGGTGGCCACCAGGTCGGCGTGGATCAGTTCTTTCAGGTGAAAGGACAAAGTAGTGGATGCCACACCCAGTTGCTCAGACAGTGCTCCGGGAGTCGCGCCTTGCTCGCCCACCACCACCAAGGCCCGAAACACCAACAAGCGCGTGGGCTGCGCCAGGGCGTCGAGCGCCCCCACGATTGAATTTATTTCCATCTTTCAATTGTAATTGAACTATTGTGGTGTTCCGGCCCGTTTGCAGCCGCCTAACACCCCAGGCAAGAAAAGGGCAATCGTCCAACTTTTACCATTCGGCCCTTTTGATTTGCTGAACCTAGGAAGTTTCTCGCCCATGGACATGTTTTCAACCCCCTGGTGGTCGGCGCTGCTCGCCATTGTGCTGATTGACCTGGTGCTGGCGGGGGACAACGCCATCGTCATCGCCTTGGCGGCCCGCAATTTGCCAGCCCAACTCAAGCGCAAGGCCATCATCTGGGGCACGGTAGGCGCCATCGTGGTGCGCTCAGCCATGACGGTGGGCGTGGTCTGGCTACTGCAAATACCCGGATTGATGTTGGCAGGCGGCTTGGGCTTGGTGTGGATTGCCTACCAGCTGCTGGCCGACCAAGGCGATGACGGCGAACACGGCGAGGGCGCCAGCACTTTTTGGGGCGCCATGAAAACCATCATCGTGGCGGACGCTCTCATGGGTGTAGACAACGTGCTGGGGGTCGCAGGCGCGGCACATGGCGCTTTTGACCTGGTCATCATTGGTTTGTTGGTGAGCATTCCGATCGTGGTTTTGGGTAGCAGCGTGGTGCTCAAACTGGTGGAGCGCTATCCGTCCATCATCGTGCTGGGGGCGGCCGTGTTGGCGTTCACTGCAGCACAGATGATGGTGTCTGAGCCCCTGCTGGCCGAATACTTGGGCAACGTAAAGGCTGGTCTGACGCAAGACCAGCAGTTTGGGCGCTGGGCGGTGTATGCCGTCACGGTGGCGGGCGTGTTGCTGGCCGGTCGCTGGCGCCAGCGCAAGGCGGCCAGCGCACAAGACTGACCTGCATCAATCGCCGGCTGGCAGCGGGGCTGCCCGCGCCCCGACGCCTCGGTGGCGCAGGCTATGCTGGCACCCTATGAAAATTCTTAGCAAATGGCTGCTCAACGCAGCCGCCCTGCTGGCCATTGCGCATCTTTACAACGGCGTGCAGATCAGCAGTTTTGGCTCTGCCATGCTGGCAGCGCTGGTGGTGGGGCTGTTCAATGCCTTGCTGCGGCCGGTGCTGGTGGTGCTGACGTTTCCGGTCACCGTGCTGTCCTTGGGTTTGTTCCTGTTTGTCATCAATGCGCTCATGTTTTGGTCTGCCGCCAGCGTGCTGGACGGTTTTCATGTCGACGGCTTTGGCGCAGCGTTGCTGGGTTCGCTGCTGTACACCGCCATCGGCATGGTCATCAATTTAGCGCTGGAGCGCCTGTTCCCGCAGTAGCTGGGTTACCTCACGCGTGCGGGTGTCCACAATGGCAGCCTCCAGGTGGTCTGGGCCCATGGCACCCCACTGCCCGGCGCGCACCAGGTCCTGTGCGGCCCGCAAGCGGGCCAGCGCAGCGGGCCAGTCTTGCTCCAGCCCGTCCGCCTGCGCCTGCGTGCGCACTGCCGCCACGTTGCGCCCCTGCATTTCATAGGCGTTGGCCAACAAGCGCCAAGCCAATACGTCCCGCGGGTGCGCCGCCAGCCAGTCGCGCAGGCGCTCTGCCGCCTGCGCCAGGCCTTGTGCGCGCCCTTGCTGAATCTGCGCTTGCGACAGCAGCGCCAGTTCAGCCCGCCCCAATGGGACAGAGGCGTTGGCTGCAGTCGGTGCCAATAGCGCCTCGGCGCGCGCCGCATCACCGCGGCCCAAGGCCAACTCGGCTTCCAGCAAGCGGGCCAAACGCCCGTCAGCGCCCAATCGCGCCAGCAATTGCTGCAATTGCTGGCACAGCGCCAGCGCTGCATCCGGCTCGCGCAGCTTGAGCGCCGCCAAAGCGGCGCCATACAAGGCCGCCGCCTGGGCCCCTGGCGGCTTGGCGGCAAGCACCGCAGGCTGCACATCGGCCTGCCACAGGCGCAAAGCGTCTACGCCGCCGTTGGACAAAACCCGCGCACGAGCCGCCACCAGCAAGGGCTCAAAATCCGGCTTTTGCGCGCCTGCGGGCACAGGCGTGCGGGGCTCTGTGAGCGCGCCGATGCGGTTTTGCATGTCCGAAATACGCTCGGTGGTGAGCGGATGGCTGCGCAAGTAGGGGAAATTGCCGCTGTCATTGAGCCGGTTGGCCTGCTGCAGCTTTTCGAACATGCCAACAAAACCCTGCGGCGCAAAACCGGCTTGCGTCATCACCGCAAAGCCCACACGGTCGGCCTCGCGCTCCATGTCGCGCGAGAAGTTGAGCTGGCTCTGCACCGCAGCGGCTTGCCCGCCGGTAATCAGGGCGTTGGCCGCCTGGCCGTTGGAATTGCTTTTGCTGGCCGCCAGCACACCCAGAATCATGGCGCCCATCATCCAAGGGGCCTGCGCGCTTTGGTGCGCCATGTTGCGGGCAATGTGGCGCTGGGTCACGTGGCTCAGCTCATGGCCCAACACCGATGCAAGCTCGTCCCGGGTGCTGACCACCCCGACCAGCCCCAGGTGCACTCCAAAATAGCCCCCGGGCAAGGCAAACGCATTGACCGAACGGTCACGCCCAAGCAACAACTCCCAGGCAAAGGCGTCAAAAAGCTCTTGCGACAGCTCGCCACGCGCCCGCGCGGCCGCCAACAAGGGTTGCCACAGGCTTTGCAGGTATTCCATGGTCACCGGGTCATCCAGGTAGTCGGGGTCCCGGTACAGACTGCGCACGATGTTGTCTCCCAGGCGCCGCTCCATGGCGGCCGACATCTCGGCGCCGTCTCCGAGGTGGGGCAAGGTGTTCGCCGGCACCGCATTGGCAGCTTGCGGGCTTTGCGCCTGGAGTCCCCCCGCAGGCCAGGCCAGCGCCAGCGCCAGCACGCCGGGCACCAGCCAACGCGGGCCAACGCGGGCCACCGGTGTCGCGGCCCTGCTGCAGTAGTCCAATTTACTCATTCCCGAATCATGCCCTTGATTGTTAAAGCCCACGTAAAGGCGCCCGAAATTTGAGCCCCCCAGTGCCGTCCCCGCCGGGGTCCGCCGTATGATGGGTGCTGGCTTTTGGCAGGCGCTGCGCCCCTGTCACACGGCGGTACGCCAATATTCGCATCCACTGATTGCTTCCATTTTTCGCACCCCACTTTACCTATGACCCAACTTACCCACTTCGACGCACAAGGACTGGCCCATATGGTGGACGTGGCCGACAAGGCCAGCACCAAGCGCATCGCCATTGCCACCGGCCGCATCGAAATGCTTGCCAGCACCCGCGCCCTGATTGAAGGCGGTACCGCCAAAAAAGGTGATGTGCTGGGCGTGGCCCGCATTGCCGCCATCATGGCGGCCAAGAAAACCAGCGAACTCATCCCCCTGTGCCACCCGCTGGCACTGACCCGTGTCGCCGTCGAATTTGTCATTGCCCACCACGACGCTGATGGCTTTGACGGCGTCCACTGCACCGCCGCCGCCGAAACCGTCGGTCCCACCGGCGTGGAAATGGAAGCCCTGACCGCCGTACAGGTCGGCCTGCTCACCATCTACGACATGTGCAAAGCCGTAGACCGGGGCATGGCCATGCATGGAATTACCCTGCGCGAAAAGCACGGGGGCAAGAGCGGGAGTTTTGTGAACGCGCTGTAGGTCCAAGGCACCCAGGCAGTAGTCGCAGGGCCATTGACCGCCGCAAACGCCATTTCGGTCGGTTTCTTCTGGCACTCGAGCGGGGATACCTGTGCCGTGGGGCCCGCTACTTGCCCTGGCCGACCCACTGCGCAAAAGCATCGGGATACGCCGCCTCAAACCGGGGCGCAATCCACTGCACGGTTTCGGTGTTCCCCTGCATTTGTGCGCTCTGCACCAGCTTTTGCACCACCATCGGCTCGGGGGAAAAGTGCAGCAGTTCGGTTGCAAGCGTGTGGATGCGTGCGGCGCTGACCGGCGTGACCGGGGTGACGGCCAGCTCCGCAAAATCCACCTGCGCACTGAACAGCCAGGTGTCACGCAATTGGGCCCAGCCCCGGTTGCGAAACTCCGGTGCGCGCTCGGCCGGTGCCAGATAGGGCTGGCTCACCTGCACATAACTCCTGCTGGCCACCGTGCAGGCCAAGGCGATGAACACGCCAAGCACCAAGGCCGGGGTGCCCCAGCGCACCGCAGACTCAGGCACCAATGCGCCCGGAACAGACCCTCGGGGAAACGCCTTTAACACCCACAGGCACAGCAATGCCGCTATCTGAAACTGCCCGTACCACAGCGGATATTCCAGCAGGCTGTGCACGCCTATCACCGCCAGCACCGCCCAAGCCAGTTGCCGCTCGGGTTGCGATTCGCGCCAAGGCAGGTTGCGCTTGACCCACACCACTACGGCGGCACAGGACAGCAAGGCCACCGGAAGGCCCAGTTCCACCGCAAGATGCAAGGGAAGGTTGTGCGCGTTGTCCAAAATTTCGCAAAAGCGCAGCCCTGCCCAAGGTGTGTCGTATAGGGTAATGAAATGCGCATAGTCCAGCTCGCCCCAACCCCAGCCCCACAGCGGCTTTTGCACAATCAGATAGACCACGTTGCGCCACAGGTTCAGGCGGCTGTAGCACTGGCTGCTGCTCTCAGACAGGCGGTCCAGCACCGAGGCGTCTATTCCGGCCAGGCGCGGCAAGGCCAGCACCGCAAGCGCATAAGCCAGCAGCGCGACCGCAAACAGCCAGCGCTCGGGCGCCCGGGTACGGGGCGCAGCGTGGCGGCCCAAGTGCCACCAGGCGCCTATCGCCAGCAACACCACCAACTGCAACAAGCCCGTGCGCGAGCCCGACGCGGCACTGGCCACGCCCAACAGTGCGGCCAGCATCGGCAGGGTGAGCGTCCACCATCGCGCACGAACACGAATACGCCCCATGGCCTGCAGGGGCGCAGGCTGCTGCGCCCACCACCACAATGCGGCCAGCCCCATACTGCACAAGGTCGCAAACTGATTGCGCTGGCGCAAATTGCCAAAAGCCTGTCCCGCGCCCGGTTGGTTAACCCAGGGCGCCCAGTCGCGGCTCACATCAAAATACTGCAACAGGCCCAGCACCGCGCTCACGCACGCGGCCACCGCCCAAACCAGCGCCACCGTTTGAATGCGCTGCTGGCGGGTTTGCGGCACCACCGCCCAGCACAACAAGGCCCCTGCGGCACCGAACCAAGCCGTGAGAAAAGGCGCAACGGTGGAGTTGGGGCCGCTGGTGAACGGATTGAGCCAAGGCAGCGCAAAACAAGCGGCGGCGGCAAATGCAACAAAGAGGTCACGAGCGGGTTTCACGGGCGGGATTATCAATGGCCTTTCGCCACCCCCCCAGCCCAGGTGATTCAGTCTTTCACCCAGGGTTGCGATTTCAGAACCGGGAACAGGCGCTGCTGATTTGCCCAATAAGGCTCCAAGCCGGCCCGTTCGGAGGCACTCAAAAGCAGGGGTGCTTTGCGCATCCATTGGGCGGCCTCTTCCGGATGCCCATTCAAGGCCAGCACACTGACTAGCTTCAGAATATTGTGGTACCCCGGCGCAAGATTCGTCAACGCACGGTAGGTGTCAATCTGCGCCGACGTCTCGTCGGGGCGAGGCAGGTACAAAAAGTAGGATAGCTGCGCTTGCATCTGATTGAGCACGAGGGCCTGCGGCACCGACGCTGGCTTGCTCATTTTGATCTGCGCATTTTGAAAGCGAATATCCGTATAGGCCTGCTCCAGGCGGAAATAGTCATACGCCACCGCACTCAACAATGCCACGGTGCCACCATAGGTCACCACTGTTACGGCAAAGCCGGCAGGCCACCAGCGGGCGGGTAGCGGCCAGATTGCGAGACGGGCATTCAAAATTCCAATGAAGGCACCCAGCGGCAACAAAAAGAACGCATAGGCCAGGGGGTACTCGAGCATCGCGTGGATGCCGAGCACGGTAATCAACAGCAGATAAATGGCATCAGGCACTTGCCGCACGCGCCGCATGGCAATAAAGAACCAAGCCAGGGTCACGCTCAGCATGAGCAAGCCGGCCGGAATGCCGTTCCACACCACCAAATCCAAGAATTCATTGTGGGCATACGACCACAAGCCCTCAATCAAAGGATGGCGCTGGATGACCTCGACCTGGGCAGCCAAGCCTTGGTTCATCCCATAACCCCACCAAGGCCGCTGAGCTATGGCGTCCGCAAACATTTGCCACGCTTGAACACGCAGGGTGCCTGTGGGACGTGTCCAGATAGACGCCGCTTCGTCCAGGTACAAGGCCACACTGATCTGGGGAATGGCCCACAACAACAAGCCGTACCACAGCATCAAACCCGCCGCCAACCCGCGCAAGGATTTGACATTCCGCAAGGGTTTCCAGAGCACTGCGACGCCCAACATCACCAGCAAGCCCAGCAAGCCCGTGCGCGACTGCGTCAGTGCCAAGCCCAACACCAACCAAGCGCTGGCCAGTGCCGTCACAACCTTGCCCGCTCGACCACGGCCAACAGCCCCTTGCCATACGGCAAAGGCCAAAGCCAGCAAGCCCCACAAAAACAGCGTGGCCAGCTGGTTGGCCTGGCCCAAGTTTGCAAAGGGTCGGTCGCCCCCGCCGCCCAGCACCCAAATATCAGTGACAGCATCGCCGCGGGTCAGGCCCATCCACTGGTACAACTGCAAGCCAACCGACACGCCAGCAGCAATACCCATAGCGCCCATCAAAACACCCGCCGCCCGGTGCGGCCACCGCTGCTCGGCAAGCTGCGTCACCACCTGCGCGCAGTAAAAGCCGGCGATGTACAGGCCAATCACCGCTGCATGGCCTGAAAAAGTAACCAGCCCCAATGCAAGTTGCACCACCGGCACGACCATCAGCACCAGCGTCAGAACATTAAGGAGATACAGGCGGGGCCGCTGCGCGGCATACCACCAGGCAGCCACTCCACCTATCCAAGCGATTGCCGCCAGCACCAACTCGCCGTGAAACGTGGTCCAAGGGAACGAGTGGTTCGGCGCTAACCAGGCGCAACTGAGCAGCAAAGCGGCCAGCAAGGCCCACACCGGATTCAGGGAGAGGGAGGCAAACACGACATTCAAGGCGGGTGAAAACCGGTGACTACAAAAAATTTGGGCTCCGCACCCAGGTTACAAAAACCAGAGTGCGAAGCCCAACATATGATGCACCTAAAGGTGCAACCAGACCTTACTTGCAGCTCGATGGTAGGAATTTCGACGAAATGCTTCCGCCGCAATTCCAGGTGACCTGACCGTTGGCAACGGTACCGACCAATGTGACGGTACCCGTGATACCGCCCTTGGCAGTCGCTGTAATGGTTCCTGCTTGTGAGGTGGTTCCCATGGCATACGTGACGGCGGAGACATAGGTCGAAGACTGAACACCCGGGGTGTAACTAGCGGTAGCTGGAAGGCCGCCATTGACCGTAACCTCTTCGGTCAGCGCGGCCTTCGGAATGCTGGCCGCCAACACCACCTCACTCACTTTTGCGCGCGTGGTGTAGTCTTGGTACGAGGGCAAAGCCACCGCCGCCAAAATACCAATGATCGCAACCACAATCATCAATTCAATCAGGGTAAAACCCTTTTGCATAGAACGCTTCATAAAAAACTCCTCTGTGTTGAAATTAACAAAGAGGAATGTACCGCATTGCTATTTGTAAAAAGATAAAAAAATAAGTTTTCTCAAAATAGTTAAAAATTTATTTGAATTTACTGATTTATTTTTTAATCCGAAGATTTTTTTCGGTTTTTCCGTCACAGACCCGTGCTGTAGGTACACCGGTTGGGCAGGATGTCTTGCGGCAAGTTGCTCATACAAGTCCAGTCGAGACCTTGACCCACGCCACGCGAGGTCGCTTTGAGCCATATTGAACCGATCGCGACGTTGGAGCTGGTCAGTTTTTTGAACTCCTGACTCCCATTCGCCACCATGGAGGTTTGCAAGTCACTTGCCCCTGTTGCATCGTTGTAATAAATTCTCAATACGTATTTTGACGTTGACTGCGGGACCACCAAATTATCAGCAGCGACGGGAAATCGCTCCTTGATCGCAAAAAATTCCTCCAGCTGAATTTTGGAAGCACCCAATGCCACCAGCACTTCCGCGGCGGCAGCGCGGGCGATGTACAGACGGTAGGAGGGCAGAGCAACACTGGCCAATATGCCGATGATGGCGACCACAATCATCAGTTCGATCAGCGTCATGCCGCGTTGCCGTTGATTCATCAAAGCACCCACCTTTCCACAATTTGTTCGGAAACTGCACTTTAACAAAATGCAATGTATGCCATCGTGAAAACTGAAATTGCGGCAACAACAAAGCACTTATTCGTGCGCTGGCTGTCCCCGTTTTTGCAGCATGCGCCCTAAGCCGAGCACCAGCGCCGCGCCCACGACCGGACCCAGTGAATGCAGCCACTCGTTGGCGACCACCAAATCGTGCAGCGAGGTGTCGCTGGTTACCGTTTCTCCACCCACCCAGCCAATCAGCGCCGCGCCCAGGGTCACGATAAACGGGTAGCGCTCCATGAGCCGAATCATCATGGTGCTGCCAAAAACGACCAGCGGAATGCTGATGGCCAGACCCAACACCAGCAAGAACATGCTGCCCTTGGCGGCGGCGGCGACACCAATGACGTTGTCCAGGCTCATCACCAGGTCGGCAATCAAAATGGTCCGGATGGCGGCAAAGAGGGTGGTGTGGTGTTTTTCTTCACCTTCGCCGTCGTCTTGTTCGCTCAACAATTGAACGCCGATATACAAAAGCAGCAACCCACCCACGATCTGCAGATAAGGCATGGCCAGCAGGCGCACCGCCACCACGGTGAGCACGATACGTAACACCACCGCCGCACCCGAGCCAAACAATACTGCCTTGCGCTGCTGAGATGCTGGCAGGCCACGGGCGGCCAGTGCAATAACGACCGCGTTGTCGCCAGACAAGATGATGTTGATCCAGATGATCTTCATCAGGCCGATCCAAAACTCGGGGGTTTGAAAGAATTCCATGCGCACTCCGTGGGTAAGGTCTTAAAACAAAAAAAGTGCCCGCACGGATGTGTCAGGGCACTTTGGCGGCCGGTTTGGCGCGGGAAATCTCCCGCTTCAAACCCGGCCTTCTCTGTGGGTATTGTATTTACAGCATGGCTTTGAGCAGCTTGGCCATTTCAGAGGGGTTGCGGGTGATGGTGAAACCGCACTCTTCCATGATGGCGAGTTTGGCATCGGCCGTGTCCGCACCGCCGCTGATCAGGGCGCCTGCGTGGCCCATGCGTTTGCCCGCAGGAGCGGTCACGCCGGCAATAAAGCCCACGATCGGCTTTTTCATGTTGAGCTTGCACCAACGGGCGGCTTCCGCCTCATCGGGTCCGCCGATTTCACCGATCATGATGACGGCGTCGGTATCGGGGTCGTCGTTAAAGGCCTTCATCACATCAATGTGCTTGAGTCCATTGATGGGGTCGCCACCGATGCCCACGGCGCTGCTCTGGCCCAGACCGATTTCGGTGAGTTGCGCCACGGCTTCATAGGTGAGCGTACCGGAACGCGACACCACGCCAATGCGGCCCTTGCGGTGAATGTGGCCGGGCATGATGCCGATCTTGATTTCGTCGGGGGTAATCAGGCCAGGGCAATTGGGTCCGAGCAGCAGCGTTTTCTTGCCGCCAGCGGCTTCTTTGGCACGCATGCGGTTGCGCACTTCAAGCATGTCCTTGACCGGAATGCCTTCGGTAATGCAAATAGCCAGGTCCAGGTCGGCCTCCACGGCCTCCCAGATGGCGGCGGCAGCACCGGCGGGCGGCACATAAATCACCGACACCGTAGCACCGGTGTCTGCAGCGGCTTCTTTGACCGATGCGTAGATCGGGATGTTGAAAATCGACTCACCCGCTTTTTTGGGGTTCACACCGGCCACAAAGCATTCTTTGCCGTTGGCGTATTCCTGGCACTTTTCAGTGTGGAACTGGCCGGTTTTACCGGTAATACCTTGGGTAATGACGCGGGTGTCTTTGTTGATATAGATCGACATGGCTTGGTTCTTTCGGCTTTAGGCGTGGGCGTTGACAGCGGCAACGACTTTTTGGGCGGCGTCGGCCATGGTGTCGGCGCTGATGATGGGCAGGCCAGAGTCGGCCAGCATTTGCTTGCCCATTTCTTCGTTGGTGCCCTTCATGCGCACAACCAAAGGCACGGACAGGTTGACGGCCTTGCAGGCAACAATGATGCCGGTGGCAATGGTGTCGCACTTCATGATGCCGCCAAAGATGTTGACCAAAATGGCCTTGACCTTGGGGTTTTTTAGCATGATCTTGAAGGCTTCGGTCACTTTTTCGGGGGTGGCGCCGCCACCCACATCCAGGAAGTTGGCCGGCTCAGCGCCAAACAGCTTGATGGTGTCCATGGTGGCCATGGCCAAACCGGCACCGTTGACCAAACAGCCAATGTTGCCGTCCAGGCTGATGTAGGCCAGGTCAAACTTGGATGCCTCGACTTCGGCCGGGTCTTCTTCGTCCAGATCGCGGTAGGCCACGATTTCGGGGTGGCGGAACAAGGCGTTGGCGTCAAAGTTGAACTTGGCGTCCAAGGCCTTGATGTTGCCGTTGCCCTCAAGAATCAGCGGGTTGATCTCGACCAGGCTGGCGTCGGTGTCCATGTAGATTTTGTAGAGCTTTTGCAGCACGTCCACAGCCTGTGCGGTGGACGCGGCGGGCACGCCAATGGCGTCGCTGAGCTTTTTGGCTTGCGCGTCGGTCAGGCCGAGGGCCGGATCGACGATCTCGGTCATGATCTTTTCGGGTGTGTCGTGCGCCACACCTTCAATGTCCATACCGCCTTCGCTAGAGACGATCATGGCCACGCGCTGGCTGGCGCGGTCGGTCACGGCGGACACGTAATATTCTTTTTTGATGTCGGCGCCGTCTTCAATCAACAGACGACGCACTTTTTGGCCTTCAGGTCCGGTTTGGTGGGTCACGAGTTGCATGCCCAGGATCTCGGTGGCCAGCGCACGGACTTCGTCAATCGAGCGCGCCAGTTTCACGCCGCCGCCTTTGCCGCGACCCCCAGCGTGGATTTGCGCCTTGACCACCCAGACCGGGCCGCCAAGTTTTTGCGCGGCTTCCACAGCCTCTTGCACGGTGAATGCGGGGATGCCGCGGGGTACGGGCACGCCCGCGTTGCGCAAGATTTCCTTGCCTTGGTATTCGTGGATCTTCATAGCTTCTCTCTTTGCGACGGGACTATTGGTTTGCTGGGCAATGCCGGCACTGGGCTACCGAACCTGGCCTTGGGCGCTTAACCGCAGAACTGTATCATGGTGCGCTGCACCAAACTTGCCCCGTTCTTACGGCGGCGCGGCGATGGTTCTCGGGCTGAGCACGGCGCTGGCACGTGCGGTTTTGTTTTCTTTTCAATGACCATTTTTCCCATGAAAAAGATTTTTATTGACGGCGAAGCCGGCACCACCGGCCTGCAAATCCGCGAACGCCTGAGCACCATGGCGGGAATTGAGTTGCTCAGCATTGACCCCGCGCTGCGCAAAGATGCCCAAGCCAAGCGCGCCTTGCTGGCCCAGGCCGACCTGGTCGTTTTGTGTCTGCACGATGACGCGGCGGTCGAATCTGTGGCCATGGTGGACGCACTGGCCCGTGAGTCGGGCCGACCCGGCCCACGCATCATCGACGCGTCCACCGCGCACCGCACGGCACCCGGTTGGGTGTATGGCTTTGCCGAACTCTGCGCCGGTCAGGCCGAGCGCATCGCCAACGCCCAGCGCGTGGCCAACCCCGGCTGCTACGCCACCGGCGCCATTGCGCTCTTGCGCCCGCTGATTGATGCCGGCCTGATTCCGGCAGACTTTGCGGTGTGCTTGCCGTCGGTGAGCGGCTATTCGGGCGGTGGGCGGCCGATGATTGAGGCCTACGAGGCAGGAAGTGCCCCGGCGTTGGAGTTGTACGCCTTGGGCCTGAAGCACAAACACATTCCAGAAATCATGCATTGCACCGGCCTGACACGCCGGCCACTGTTTGTGCCCGCAGTGGCCAACTTTCGCCAAGGCATGCTGGTGCAGCTGCCCCTGCACCTGGACACGCTGCCCGGCCAACCCAGCGCCCATGACCTGGAAGCGGCGCTGCGCGCCCATTACAAAGGCAGCCGCTATGTGACGGTGGAGCCCGCTACGCCCGACAACAAACTGGACGCCGTGGCCCTGGCCGACACCAACCAAATGGAGCTGCGTGTGTTCGCCAACGATGCAGCCGCCGACGGCTTTGCCCACGCCCTGCTGGTGGCCCGACTGGACAACCTGGGCAAAGGCGCCAGCGGCGCCGCCGTACAAAACCTGGAGTTGATGCTGGGGATGTGAGGGCGGCTAACTAAGGGCTGCCTGCGCGGTACTACAACTCATCCTCGTCAAACGCCCCCGACACCACGCGCGCAATCGCTTCGCCACCAAAGCCACGGCTGGCCAGAAAACGGACTTGTTTGGCGCGTTCGGCAGGGGTGCTGGCGGGGCTGCCAAATTTCTTGCGCCAAACGGCGAAGGCGCGTTCAGGCTCGTTGGCTTTGAGCGCGGTAACGGCTTGGGCGACGGCTTCGGGCGCCAGGCCTTTGGATTGCAACTCATGGCGGATGCGCGCGGTGCCGAGTTTGGTGCTGCGCCGGTGCAATACCGAGGCCACGACACGGTCCTCGTTGATAAAGTCTTTGGCGGCGAGTGCGTCCAGCACCTTGGCCAGTGCGCCGGGTTCTTCTTCGTACGGGGAGAGCTTGCGCTCCAGCTCAGCGCGCGAATGCTCGCGGGTGCTGAGCAGGCGCAGCGCTCGACCGGTAAGTGAAAGGGGGGGGGTGGCCATACAAGTACACGTCAGGGCGCACAAGCCACCTCCCGCGCAAAGCGGAGGCGGCTTGCCCAGCGCCTCAAATTAGGCCGGCTTGTCGGCTTTTTTGCCCTTGACTTTTTCGGTCTCTGCCACTGGCATGAGGGCGATCCCCAGCGATTCGCGCACCTTGTTTTCGATTTCGGTCGAAAGCGCAGGGTTTTCACGCAAGAACTCACGCGCGTTGTCGCGGCCCTGGCCGATTTTTTCGCCCTGGTAGGCGTACCAGGCGCCCGACTTTTCGATGATGTGGGCATTCACGCCCATGTCGATGATCTCGCCGTGCCGGCTGATGCCTTCGCCAAACAGGATGTCAAATTCAGCCGTCTTGAAAGGCGATGCCACCTTGTTTTTGACCACCTTGACCTTGGTTTCATTGCCAATGGCCTCGTCGCCCTTTTTGATGGTGCCGGTGCGGCGAATGTCCAAACGCACAGAGGCGTAGAACTTGAGCGCATTGCCACCGGTAGTGGTCTCGGGGCTGCCGAACATCACGCCAATCTTCATGCGGATCTGGTTGATGAAGATCACCATGCAGTTCGACTTCTTGATGGTCGCCGTGAGCTTGCGCAGCGCCTGGCTCATCAGCCGCGCCTGCAGGCCCGGCTGGACCTCTCCCATCTCGCCCTCGATCTCGGCGCGCGGCACCAGCGCGGCCACCGAATCGATGACCAGAACGTCGATGGCACCCGACCACACC
>JARWZT010000002.1 GCA_029866205.1 Rhodoferax sp. | reverse complement strand
ATCGGGACTGCCCGTCAAGGTCACCGCGCCGCTGGAGGAGTTGATGCTCAGGCCGGCATCGCTGCCGAGGGCCAAAGTGTAGACAGTGGCACCCACGGCGACATCGCCGGTATCGGTGCTCTGGGCGGTGTAGACCGCCTGGCCGGCGCCGGAGTTCTCGTTGAGGGCAGTGGCCACAGCCCCGGAGGTGATGGTGGGAGCGAGCTCATCGAGGTCATTGATGGCCAGGCTCACCGACTTGCTGGAGCTGGAGTTGCCAGCGGCGTCTGAGGCGGAGACGGTAAAGCTGTAGCTCTCTTTGTTCTCAAAATCGGGATCGGCCTTGAGGGAGACCACACCGGAGGAGGCGTTGATGCTCAAGAGAGCGGCATCGGTGCCGCCCAGGGTGAAAGTGACACCCGCGCTGGAGTCGTCTGCGGTGGCGGTGTAGACCGCCTGGCCGGCGCCGGAGTTCTCGTTGAGGGCAGTGGCCACAGCCCCGGAGGTGATGGTGGGTGGGACGGAAGTGACCAAAGCCTGTAGCTCTGCCAAAGAATCAATGCCCGTGCCACTATTGCCGGAGTCGGCAATGGCTTTTTGCACAGCGCTCAGGTTCGATGCATTCACATCTTGAATGCCCAGTGCAACCAATTGCTCCAACGTGGGTGCTGTGCCGCCGTTTGCGCCGCTGATTACTGCATTGGTTGCGTCGCTAAGTGCCTGCAGTTCACCAATGGTGTCAATCTTGCTCCCGTCCAAGCCGTCAACCACGTCATTGACCAATGTGATGTTTGAGGCGGCTATGCCGGTGACACCCAGCATCGTGTATTGCGCCGCGGTTGCGTTGGCGTTGTTGTTGATTGCGTCGTCGTCGGCGCCACTCAGGATTGCCGAATAGGCATCAACCAGCGCCTGAATTTTGGAAGTGTTGCTTACTTGGTCGCTTGTGACTGCAGTGCTGTTTAAGGCGGATTGGATGGCTGCGATGTTGTTGTCATCGACACCCGTTATTCCCGCTGTGGAAAACGTCGCGGCGGTAACACCGGTTTGTGCACTGTTGTTGTTGTCGGATGCGTCCCTGATGGCCAAAAGTGCGTTGACAATATTGCTCTCTGTTGTCAACTCAGTGACGCTAGAGCTATCAATTGCAGATTTCACTACTGCTGCCAAAGCGTGGCCAATGCCGCCAGCCGCTGTAGTCGCTCCCTGCTCCAGCACGGTCTTGGTAGCGCTGTCTACTACGCCAAGGTTCCCCGAGGTCACGATGCCTGCTTCCACTAATTGGATGGTCGCTGCAGTGCCATGCGTTTGGTCGACGCCCGAAAGTGATGCCAGCAATGCCCCGTAAGTCTCACCCGCGCTCATTTCAGCAGTGTCGAAGTCGGGGTTCGCGGTGCCGTCGGCGATCACCGTTGTCACAGGCTTGGTGATCAGAATATTATCCAACCCCAAGGCGGAAGCTACAACTGCATTCGCGCCAGTCACCTGCTCTTTGCTCAGCAGTGTGGCGCTGTTGCCGAGCTCACCGTTGCTGGTCATGCCCGCTTTAAGTGCCGCGATGGTTGTGATCGGGTTGATGTTGATGACGGTGATTCCACTGCTCACGTTGGCTACTGCCATCAATACAACGTCATCGTCAAGGTCCTTGGCTTCGCCTGAGGCCTCGTCCATGTAGTCATTGTTGGTGTTTTCGTCTGTGATTTTCGCAATGATCACGCCCGTGTAGGCTCCTACATTGACGGTGAAGCTGCCATCGGGGTTGATCTTCACGTGGCCAAGTAAGGTCTTACCGTCGGCTTGGAAGACATCAACGCCCAAGCCGTGTCCAGACACCGTTGGTCCCGCAGTGAGTTGACCTTGAACTAGATTGTCGGGGGTGGCGGTGGCTGCAGCGGTGTCTGAGTGCCCTGCCTCCCAGCGCGCTGCGCCTGCGACCACACCCAAAGCACCCAGAGCCGTCCATAAGCCAAAACCACTGGACGATGCAGCTGCCGCCACAGGCACGTCTACGGGGTGGTAGGTGACCATCGTGCCTTGAAGGCCCGTCAATGCGGCAGTGAGCGAGGCGTCGGTTTGTGCCATTTGCATCAATGTCGACGGATTGCCATAGGCATACGACAAGGTGCTGCCGTCTGCAAGCGCAGCGCCCATGCTTGTTTCAGCGCTGACCAAGAATCCTTCGACGGTGCCAGAGGGGAGCGTGATGTCGCAATCGCCGGCCTTGCACTCTATGTAGTAGTTTTCCAGCTGCAATTCGGTGCCGTCGGCGTAGCGCAGCACCAGGTCTGAGCCTTTTTTTCTCGCGATGACGTTGTCTTGCAATTGCTCTTCGCCGGTCGCATTTTTTCCGACCACACGGTAATGTTCGCCGCGCTGCGCTTGCACGACATTTTTTTTGCCACTAACAAGATCCAGTGCTTGTTTAGCTTTGAGGGTGAGGTTGGTGTTTCCGGTGCTGCTGTTCATTGCCAATAACTCCATGTGTGCTCATGTGGCAATGGAGTTTTTGGCGTATGTCGGTACGCGATCCAATGCCCGATAAGCAGTTAAAAAAAGATACGGCGAGGTATCTTTTTTAATGGTAGTTTGGAAATGAACGTCGTAAATATTTGCGTATGTTTTTTTATAAATAAAAAAAATTTGACAATGAATTTAATAAAAAATTTTCGAAAAAAATATCTGCGTTAATTTATTTGAAAAAAATAAATCGCTAATTTAATGAAAAAAAATAACAAAATCAGTTCAAAAAAAATATCCAAGTGAATGTAGATATTTGACGCACTGTCCAGTCCGTCAAATATCGTTGAGAGCAAGGTGATTGGCTTAATTTCCCGCACTGCGTTCCGCAATCACGCGGGTCTTCAATTCACAGTGAGTGGGAGATTGGCTTGGGTTTTTTGTCCTCGGTCGTTGCGTGCCGAGACAATGAGAGGGTAAGTTCCAGGCCGGGGAGTCGCCCATTGGGCTCGCACAGTGGCTCCGCTGGTTGACCATTGGACGCCGGCAGGCACGCCTGAAATGGTGACCGTAATTTTTACAGCCACAGGGTCGGAGAAAGTAATGGTTCCACTCAGCGGCTTGCCCGCAGTGCCTTGTAAAAGGTCTGCTTGTATTTGAGGGCCCACAGAAATGTCTTGTCCGTTGGGCGCCGAACCTGCAGAGGAACTTTCCTGCCCCTCGATCAGCAGCGCAAGCAGATTGGTCACGTTGGGCGTGCCCAGCCCCGTCGCGGTGTCATAACCTGTTGCTGCCTCGCACCCGCTGCAGCCTTCGCGGGAATTTCCAGTGATGTCTATCAGCGCGTCGGCTTGAGCGGCGTTAGAGGTCGTGAGGGAGCCGTAAATCAAGTCATGGGGCGAACCAAGAGGGGCCTTCCCCGCAAGCTGCCGTTGTGCATTCGCTACTGCCAGCAGGCCTGACCACTGTACGGCGGCGAGACTGGTGCCGCCTGCGCTGGTCCAAGTGGGCGTACTGGAGCCTGGGGCGATGCGTGCAACGTACTGGCCTGTGTTGGGGTCGGCGTTCATGGCGACATCGGCCACGCCCCGCATACTTTGGCCCGTCAGCCTTGTCCGTTGGTAGCTGGGTGCGGATGTGTAGGCGCTGAATCCGCCGCCGGTGCTTGCCCAACTGGATTCTGTTCGGGCTGCGCCCGGAGCGTAGCGCAAAGTGGTGCCGCCAACGGCCAAAACGCGCGTCGACACTGCTGGCCACAGGACCTCAGGTCCCCCGTCACCGGTGGCCGCCACGTAGCTCATATTGGTCTGGGAGAAAAGCGCATCGGTGTCGGCGGTCCAGCGGCCCTCGGGGCAACCGAAGCTCATGGAAACCACACCTGGCCCCATTTTGTTGGCCAGTTTGATGGCGCCCAGCATACTGCCCAGCGTGGCGTCTTCGGCCTCAATGAGTACCAGCCTCGCAAGCGGCGCAGTCGCATGGGCCCACTGGACATCAAGTGCTGTCTCACGGGCCCAAGCGGCGTTGTACGCCGGTAAGGCAGTGGCAATGTTGCCAGCCGATGTGCTGCTGACTGTTTGCAACGCGCATCCTTCGGCGTTGGCGCCAGGTAAGGGCAGCGCTTGTGGGGTGCTCAAACGGCTGACTTGACAAGGCGGCAAGTTAAAACGTGCATTGAATGCCTCCAACTCTTGCGCTATCTGGGCGTCTTGGTAGGCGGTGACCAAGTAGATGGTTTGTCCTGCACCGAGTGCTGCGGATTGTTCCGGGCTGAGTGCCGCGCGCCAATCGGGCAACGCTTGCATCGCATAGGAGTTACGAATCTGTGCAGGGGTATAGGTGGCGTAATCGATGCCGCTGGCCATCGGCCTGACGCTGCCGCGCAGATTGAGCGCAGTCACCGCAAGCGAATCGCCGTCAAGTGGAACTGCACCTGCAACCACGGACGCCGGCAAAATTCCCCCAGCTGGCTGCGCCAAGTTCAACTCCAAGGTGACTGTCCCTAACGGGCCCGCCGCGTTGCCTACATCGGCAGGCGACCCACCGCCACCGCACGCGGCCAGGCAAAGGCTGGCCAAAAATAGCAGTTCTTTTGGGAAAAACCGCAAAAATTGGCGTGAATTCGTTGTGGTGCGCATGGGCTGCCGTCTTTCATAGTTGCTATGAAGTCATCGACAGGTATGGATGGCACTTAAATATTGAAAATATTAAATATATGAAATATGTTTATTCGTCTGAAATAAAAGGCCGCTCGTGAAGCCTTTTTCGCTGGCTCTAGAATGGTCGACGATGAAAAACGGCTTTTATTCGATGGCGATGGCGATGGCATTGGCGGCGGCGCGTAATTTGGCAACCGCTGTGGGGCTGGCGACCTTGTGTGGGCTGGTGCAGGCACAAAGTTTGGTCGAACTATTGCAGCGCACCCTGCAAACCCATCCGGCAGTGATGGGTCAACAAAGCCAGCGTGCCGTATCGGCAGCGGAACTGGAGTTCGCCCATCAGCAGTTTTACCCCACGCCTTCGGTGTCCATCGAGCAAGTCAATGCGGGTTCTCAGGATCCCAGCTACCTTCAAAGCACAACGGTCAAGCTGTTTCGCTTGCAGCAGCCGCTTTGGACCCATGGTCGGCTGACCGCAGGTGTGCAAAAAGCGACGGCGAACGTGGAGGTCAGCGCGAACGGTTTCGACGACATTCGTCAGCAATTGGCGCTGCGGGTCATACAGTCGTGGGCCGATGCCTATGCCGCAGACCTGAAGCAGGTCGCCTTGCAAGCAAGCGTCCTGACCCATGAGCGATTGCAGGGCCAGGTCACCCGTCGCATCGCCGAGGGTGCTTCAGCAGCAACCGAAAGAGTCCTGACCGATGGGCGCCTGGCCCAGACGCGCGCCCAGTTGCAATCGGTCGCAGTGCAAGCGGAGACCGCTCGCTTGCGGCTGCAACAGCTTGCCGGGGCCACCGAGAACATGATTCTGCAGGCCGAGACCGAGCGCGTACTGGTCACCGAAAGTGCGGCAGCCGCATTGGATGCGGCAAAACAGCGCAGTCCTGCGATCCGCAGACTCAGGGCGACTGTGGCGGTTCAGGAGGCGGATGTTCTTGAGCGCAAGGCCGATCTTTTGCCGGAACTTTATGCCCGAGCCGAATACCAGATCGGTAGCACCTCCATTTCAGGCGCGCCCGATTCACAGCGGATTTTCGTCGGCCTGCAATCCAAATTTGGCGCCGGACTTTCGTCTCTGGCCGGGGTTGAGGCTTCACAAGGCAAAGTCGGAGTCGCGCGCGCTGAGGTGGAGAGTGCCGAGCGCACGCTGGCCGAGCAGGTGTTGTCGGACTGGGCCCAGATCGCCACCCTCAAGGTCCGCCAGACCGAACTCGAAGAAAGTCTTCAAGCAAGCCGTGAAACCGCGCAGGCCTGGGATCGCCAGTTTCTGGCCGGTCGCAAGACTTGGGTGGAGGTCATGAACATGGCTCGCGAGTTGGCCCAGGCCGAAACCGAACTGGCCGACGTCCGGGCGGTGCGCGTGTTGGTTTCCTGGCGACTGGCCCTGTACACCCAAGGGCTTGATGGCCTGTTAGGCGGAATATCCACCCCATGAAACAATTGTTTGCCTCTTTGCTCCGCTTGGCACAAATTCAGGGCCAGTCCCTGGACCGCTTGGCCTTGCAGTCCTCGTTGGAATCGTGGGCCAGCAAATCCTCCAAGGCTTCTCCCAAGCCGCAAGCCACGATTGCCGCTTTATTGGAGTCCTTGCAGCTTCCCAAGGGCCAGTGGCGTTCGGGAAAATCGGTCGACCCCAGCCATGCGCCAGGTCTGCTGGCGAATTCCTTGGGGCATTGGGGCCTGCTACGCGGACGCAATGGGCAGGACCAATGGGTTAGCGAATGGTTCAACGAGGACGAAAACAAGTGGGAAGAAAAAACCACTCCTGATTTGAAGGCCTTCGAATTTGCCAAGCTGCGTCTTGCCAAACCTTTTGAAGCCAGCAACAGCCCTGTGTTCCGCCTGATTCGCGATGAGGTGTTTCAACACCGTGGCACCTTGTTTGAGCTGTTGATCGGGGGAGTTCTCATCAATGTGATCGCACTGGCCACGTCCCTTTACAGCATGCAGGTTTATGACCGCGTGGTGCCGACGGGTGCGATACAAACCTTGTTGGCGCTGACGCTCGGTGTGCTTGGGGCGGTGGTGTTTGAGCTGGTGGTCAAGTTGGTGCGCTCGCACCTGAGCGAGCGTCTGGTCGACGAAGTGGACAGTCGCTTGGCTCGGTCGGTATTTACCCGTTTTCTCGCCTTGCGCATGGACCAGATGCCCAACAGCGTTGGCGCCTTGGCTGGCCAACTGCGGGGCTACGAAACGGTGCGCTCGTTCATTGCCACGGTACCCACCCAATGGTTGATTGATATTCCCTTTGTGATTTTGTACGTGGTGGTCATTGGCGCGATTGCCGGTTGGTTGTCGGCTATCCCCCTGGGTTTTATGGTGCTGTCTTTGGCCATGGGTCTGACGAATCTGCGACGTGTGGAGGCGCTGGGTGCCAAGGCCACCCAGGCCAGTAATCTAAAGACAGGCTTGTTGGTGGAGGCGATTGAGGGTGCCGAGACAATCAAATCTGGCCAGGGGGGCTGGCGCATGCTTTCGCGTTGGCAACAAACCACCGACGACGCGCGGGGTAACGAGCTGGAAATGCGTCAACTGAGCGAGCGCTCCCAGTACTACATGGCTGCCATGCACCAGCTCTCCTACGCGCTCATGGTGGCGATGGGAGCGCTGATGGTTTCGCGCGGCGAAGTCACGATGGGTAGCCTGATCGCCTGCAGCATTTTGTCCGGCCGCATTTTGGGGCCGGTGGCGACCTTGCCTGCATCATTGACGTCCTGGGGCCATTGCAAGGCGGCGCTTCAGGGGCTGGATCGCATCTGGGCACTGCAAAGCGATCACCACGGCATCGATCATCCGATTAGCCTGGAATCGATTCGGGGTGACTACGAGTTTGAAGAGGTTGAATATGCCTACGGTTCCAGCAAGGCGCTTAGCATCCCCAAACTCATAATCCGACCGGGGGAAAAAGTCGGAATATTGGGCCCGGTGGGCGCTGGTAAAACTACTTTATTGCGGCTACTCAGCGGCATGTACCGTCCGCAGCAGGGCACCGTCAAGCTTGATGGAGTGGACCTGACCCATCTGTCCAAATCCGTACTGGCCGAGCGCGTGGGTTATCTGCAGCAAGACGGTCGCTTGTTTGCCGGCAAACTTCGAGACAACCTGATCCTGGGCATGATCGACCCGGGAGACCAGGCGGTCCTGGAGGCGGCGCAGCTCACCGGCCTGCAGCAGGCCGTGCTGGCCAAACACCCCTTGGGTCTGCACCAGCCGATTCATGAGGGCGGCAGTGGACTATCCGGTGGCCAACGGCAATTGGCCAATCTCACCCGCGTTTTCTTGCGCAAGCCACGCATTTGGTTGCTGGACGAACCGACTGCGTCGATGGACCGTTCTCTGGAGGTCAAGGTCATGCAGGCATTGGCCCAGCAGATTGGCGTCAATGAGACCTTGGTGCTTGTCACCCACAAGCTGGAGATGTTGCAGTTGGTGGATCGGGTGATTGTGGTGGCCGACCATCGAATCGTCATGGATGGGCCGAAAGGTGAAGTTTTGGCGCGTTTGCAAGGTGCGCCGCAAGCGCCCACTCCCACCAACGGACCCGCAGCACCGATGGGAACCACACCATGAAAACGACTTCTCGATTCAGCCAAACCGGCGCGATCCGGGCGCCCATGCTCAGCATGCTCGCGGTGATGCTGGCAGCAGTACTGCTTTGGGCCGCTTATTTTGATATTGACCAGACCGTGCGCGCCCAGGGGCAGATCATTCCGATCGCCCGTACCCAAGTGGTGCAGGTTGCGGATGGGGGGGTGTTGGAAAAACTGACGGTGGTTGAAGGGCAATCGGTCGTTGCCGGCGAAGTGCTGGCCATGCTGGAAAAAGAGCGTGCCAATGCCGGTGTCGACGAAAGCCGCGCAAGGGTCGCCACCCTGGGTGCCGCCCTGACGCGCGCGCGCGCCGAAGCGCAGGAAAAAACACCGGTTTTCAGCGCGGAAAGCCGCCAATATCCGGAAGCGGTGGCTGAACAAATGGCCTTGTTCACGCAAAAGCGCAAGAGCCTGGACGCTGATTTGGCAACCTTGCAGGAAAGTCTGGCTTCCGCCCGGGACGAGTTGCAGGTCAACGACACACTCTTCGCCACAGGGGACATCAGCAAACTTGAGCTCATGCGGGCCAAGCGACAGGTGTCAGAACTGGAAGGCAAGATTGCCTCCACCCGCAACAAGTTTCTTCAGGATGCCCGGCTTGAGGCGACCAAAATCCAGGACGACTTGAGCTCCACCCGGTTCAAGCTTGACGAGCGCCAAAGCGTACTTCAGCACACGGAGTTGACCGCGCCCATGGACGGCGTAGTGAAAAGCCTGAAAGTCAACACCATCGGCGGCGTGCTGCGTGCCGGTGACGAGCTGATGCAAATATCGCCCACCGAAGGCGATCTGGTGCTGGAGGTCAAGGTCATGCCGGCGGACATTGGAAACCTGGAGGTGGGCCTTCCCGCGTCCATCAAACTCGATGCGTTTGACTATTCCATCTATGGCAGCTTGCTGGGCAAGCTGGAATACATCAGCTCAGACACGCTGACCGAGCAGGGGCAACGGGGCGAGGCGGTGGTGTTTTACCGCGCCCGGGTGACGGTTAACCGGGATAACCACAACCCCAAATTGCCCCGTTCGTTCTTGAAGCCGGGGATGACCGCCACCGTGGACATCCAGACCGGGACCCGCTCGGTATTGACCTATTTGATCAAACCCATCACCAAAGCATTTCAGGGCGCGGCAAGCGAGCGCTGAGGGGTTTTGAAAAGATCTCCCCGGTCTGCGCCTGACCGGGGAGCTCTAGAAGAGCATCAAGCCTTCGTTTTGGCTTTCACCTTCAGGCGCCAGGCATGCAGCAAAGGCTCGGTGTAGCCGCTGGGTTGCGCCAGGCCTTTGAACACCAAGTCACACGCAGCCTTGTAGGCCATGGACGTTTTGAAGTGTCCGGCCATGGGTTGGTAGGCGGCGTCACCGGCGTTTTGCTGGTCGACCACACCGGCCATTCGCTCGAAAGTTTCTTGCACTTGTTTTTTGGTGACCACGCGGTGCAGTAACCAGTTGGCCATGTGCTGGCTGGAAATCCGCAGGGTCGCTCGGTCCTCCATGAGGCCCACGTTGTGGATGTCCGGAACCTTGGAACACCCCACGCCCTGATCGACCCAACGCACCACGTAGCCCAAAATGCCCTGGGCGTTGTTGTCGAGCTCTTGCTGTTTATCAGAGATGCTCCAGTTGGGGGTTGTCGTGACGGGGATGGTCAACAGGCCGTTCAGAAGTGCAGCGCGTTCCATTTTTACGTCAACGGTTTCCAGTGACTTTTGCACCTCGCTCACCAAGACCTGGTGGTAGTGCAGCGCGTGGAGCGTGGCACCCGTGGGGCTGGGTACCCAGGCGGTGTTGGCACCCGCTTTGGGGTGGGCGATTTTTTGTTCCAGCATCGCCTTCATCAGGTCGGGCATCGCCCACATGCCTTTGCCGATTTGCGCTTTGCCGCGCAAACCGCAGGCTAGGCCCACCAGTACATTGTTGCGCTCATAGGCTTGAATCCAGGCGCTGGTTTTCATGTCGCCCTTGCGCACCATGGGGCCGGCGTGCATGGCGGTGTGCATTTCATCGCCGGTACGGTCCAAAAAGCCGGTGTTGATAAAGGCCACGCGGCTGCTGGCTGCGGCAATGCAAGCCTGCAGGTTGACGCTGGTGCGACGCTCTTCGTCCATGATGCCAAGCTTCACGGTGCTGGTGGGCAGACCCAACATCTGTTCGACGCGGCCAAACAGTTCGTCAGCAAACGCGACTTCGGCCGGTCCGTGCATTTTGGGTTTGACGATGTAAACCGAGCCCTTGCGGGAGTTGCGTACCAAGCCCGCAGCAGCGTCTTTCTTGGTGCGTTTGAGGTCGTGCATGGCGATGGTGGTGGTGACCACTGCATCCAGAATGCCCTCGGGGATTTCGCGCGTTTGCCCCGATGCGTCGGTGTAGGTGATGGCCGGGTTGGTCATCAGGTGGCCCACGTTGCGCACAAACATCAGCGAACGGCCATGCAGCGTGACGGGCTTGCCATCGACACCGATGTAGGTGCGGTCGGCGTTCAGGCCACGGGTAAAGGTTTTTTCGCCTTTTTGGATCGTCTCCGTGAGAGTGCCTTGCAAGATGCCCAGCCAGTTGCTGTAGGCCAGTACTTTGTCTTGTGCGTCGACCACTGCCACCGAGTCTTCCAGGTCCAGGATGGTGGACAACGCCGCCTCGAGTACCAGATCGCACACGCCTGCGGCGTCGCTCTTGCCAATGGCGGTGGTGCGGTCAATGCGGATATCCAGGTGCAGGCCGTTGTGTTGCAGCAGTACTGAGGAGGGGTCTTTGGCGTCACCCTGAAAACCGATGCACTGCGCTGGATTGACCAGGCTGGTGTTGCTGCCGTCTTTGAGCTTGACGGCGAGCTTGCCGCCTTTGACGCTGTAGGCAACCGAGTCAACGTGCGAACCCTTGCGCAGGGGCGCAGTGCGGTCGAGCACATTGCGGGCGTAGGCGATCACTTTTTTTCCACGCTTGGGGTTGTAGGGTTTGCCGGTGGCACTGACTTTGGTGGCACCGCCCTCTTCGGAGATCACGTCCGTACCGTACAGCGCGTCGTACAAACTGCCCCAACGTGCGTTGGCGGCGTTCAGGGCGTAGCGGGCGTTCAATACGGGCACCACGAGTTGTGGGCCTGCTTGCACGGCCAGTTCGGCGTCCACGTTTTTGGTGGTGACACGGGTCTTTTTGGGCACTGGCACCAGGTAGCCAATGCCTTGCAGGAACGCCTGGTAGGCCTCCATATCGGCAATCGGGCCGGGGTGCGCTTTGTGCCAGGCGTCGATCTCAAGCTGAAGGCGGTCCCGCTCGGCCAGCAGGGCGATGTTCTTAGGGGCCAGATCGGCCACGATGGCATCAAAACCCTTCCAAAAGTCATTGGGGCTGATGCCTGTGCCCGGCAATACCTGGCTGTCGATGAACTGCTGCAACACGGTTGCAACTTGCAGGCGTGCGATGGAGGTGCGGGCGGTGGCCATGAGGGGTGTTTCCTTTTAGACAAAAAGCGAAGTGGGCCTGCGCGGAGCGGGCGCACACGCGCGGTGCAAAAATGTACCCGTCTAATGTATTCCATCCTTAAGCGGATACTATGTAGGAAATTTGCAATCCATTAGTGACAAAAATGAACGTAAATAAACCACTGCCGCTCGCCGGTGTCCGCGTCGTCGAATTCACCCACATGGTGATGGGCCCCACTTGCGGCATGGCGCTGGGTGATCTGGGCGCTGACGTCATCAAGGTCGAACCGCTCACGGGCGACAGTACGCGCCGCCTGTTGGGCAGTGGTGCCGGGTTCTATCCGCTGTTCAACCGCAACAAGAAAAGCCTGGCGCTGGACCTGCAGAGCCCGCAAGGGCGCGAAGTGGTGCTGCGCCTGATTGCCACGGCCGATATCGTGAGCGAGAACTTCAAGACCGAGACCATGCAAAAGCTCGGGCTGGATTACGCGACGCTCAGCCAACGCGACGAGCGGCTGATTTACGTCAGCCATAAGGGGTTTTTGCCCGGGCCCTATGACCACCGTACCGCTCTGGACGAAGTGGTGCAAATGATGGGTGGCCTGGCCTATATGACAGGCCGCCCTGGCGACCCGCTGCGCGCGGGCTCCAGCGTAAACGACATCATGGGCGGGCTTTTCGGCGCCATGGGTGCCATGGCGGCGCTGATGCAGCGTCAGCAAACCGGCAAAGGCCAAGAGGTGCAATCGGCGCTGTTCGAGAACAATATTTTTTTGGTGGCGCAGCACATGCTGCAGTTTGCTGTGACCGGCAAGGCCGCCGCGCCGATGCCCGAGAAGATTTCGCCCTGGGGTATTTACGATGTCTTCAAAGTCAAAGACGAAGCGCAAATCTTCTTGGCCGTGGTGGGGGACACGCAGTGGCGGGTGTTTTGCGAAGCCTTTGGCTTTGACGATCTGTTTGCCGATACGCGTCTGACCACCAACAACGACCGGGTGCTGGCCAGGCCGTGGATGATGCCGCTGCTGCGCGCGCGCTTGGCCGACCGCGGTGCCGCCGAGCTGGCGGCCGTGTTTGAGCAGCATGGCCTGCCGTTTGCGCCGATCACCGACCCGCAACACCTTTTTGATGACCCGCACCTGCAAGCCACCGGTGGATTGGCGCCCATGACCCTGCCCGATGGACGTCACACGGCGACGCCCTTGCTGCCGCTTACGCTGGACGGAAAGCGCCTGGGCCTGCGCTTGGACCCCCCCAAGCTAGGGGAGCATGGCCGCGAGCTGCTGCTCAGCCTGAACTTCAGTGACTCTGAAATTGCGGATCTGGTGGGCGCGGGCGTCGTGCTGGCGCCACAGTAGCCGTGGACAAGCTCAAGCAGCTGGAGACATTTGTGTCAGTGGCGCAGCGCGGCAGCCTGACCGGCGCAGCGCATGTCTTGGGCTTGGCCCCTGCCATCATTGGTCGGCGACTGGACGCACTGGAGGCGCGCTTGGGCGTCAAACTGCTGCTGCGCACGACCCGGCGCCTTAGCCTGACGCACGAAGGCAGCGCATTTTTGGAGGATTGCCAGCGCCTGTTGGCCGATTTGGCGAATGCCGAGGCCAGCGTCAGCGCCGGTGGCGTGCAGGCCAGTGGTCACCTGCGCATGACCGCGCCGGCGGGTTTTGGCCGACGCCACGTGGCCCCGCTGGTGCCGCTGTTTCGCGAGCTGCACCCGGAAGTGACGATTTCCCTCAACCTGAGCGATCGGTTGGTGGACATGGCGGTCGAGGGTTTTGACTGCGCGGTCCGCGTGGGTGATATGCCAGATTCGTCTTTGGTCAGCGTGCGCCTGGCCGACAACCGGCGCCTGTGTGTGGCCACCCCGGCGTTTTTGGCGCGCCACGGCCGGCCCCAGCAGCCCAGCGATCTGGCGCGTTTTGACTGCCTGACGCTGTCCAGCGACGCGTCGCAAACCCGGGGCTGGGCCTTCCAACTGCCCAAGGGCGATGGCGTTGAGGTGGCCTACCTGCGCCCGACCGGCCCCATGGATTGCTCGGACGGTCAGGTCCTGCACGACTGGTGCCTGCGTGGCTGGGGTATCGCCTGGCGCAGCACCTGGGAAGTGGAGGCCGAAATTGCCGCCGGGCAGCTGGTGGCCGTGCTAGAAGACTTTGCCGCACCGCCCAACGGCATTTATGCCGTATTCCCCGAACGCAAGCACCTGGCGCTGCGCGTGCGCTTATGGATCGACTTTTTGAAACTGCACTACGGCAGCGCCGGTTTCTGGACGGGTGGGCGAAGCTAGTGCGACTTTTTGATATGATTTTATTAAAAAGTCGCGACTAAATAATAAAATACTATCGTTTGGTCGCAAAATACGCTTATGAAACGTTACCTCGATGACCGCGTCCAGTCCGACTTGGCCCGCAAAATGGTGTTCTTGACCGGTCCGCGCCAGGTCGGCAAGACGACCTTGAGCCGCCAGTTGATCGCGCAAGGTGGCGGCCAGTACCTGAATTACGACATTGCCGCCGACCGCGCCATCATCATTAACCAGCGTTGGAGCCCGCAGGCACCCCTGTTGGTACTTGATGAAGTGCACAAAATGCCGGGCTGGAAATCTTGGCTCAAAGGGGTGTATGACGGCAAACCGATAAATCAGCAATTGCTGGTCACCGGCAGCGCCCGCATGGATACCTTTCGCCAAAGCGGCGAATCGCTGGCCGGGCGCTTTTTCGGATTGCGCCTGCACCCGATTTCTGTACGCGAGTGGTGCGAGCAAACCGGCGCCGCACCTGAGGACGCGCTGACGCACTTGCTGGTGCGCGGTGGCTTTCCAGAGCCGTGCTTGGCCGAAAACGACGAAGAGGCCCAGCGCTGGCGTCGCCAATACTTTGACGGTTTGGTGCGCAACGACGTGCTGGAGTTCTCGCGCATCCAGGAAATGGGCACCATCCGCCTGTTCGCCGAAATGCTGCGCAGTCGTGTCGGCTCGCCGTTGTCGCTGGCCAGTATTGCGCGCGACTTGGCAGTCTCACCGGTCACGCTCAAAAAATACCTTGATATTCTGGAAGCGCTGTTTATTGTGTTCGTGGTGCGCCCTTGGCACCGCAACATTGGCCGCGCGGTGCTGCAAGCGCCCAAGGTTTATTTCTTTGACACCGGCCTGGTGGATGGCGACGAGGGCGTTCGCTTTGAAAACCTGGTGGCCACTGCACTGTTCAAGCAAGTGCAATGGCAGCACGACGTGCAAGGCAAAGAATCCGGTCTGCACTACATCCGCACCAAAGACGGCGCCGAAGTGGACTTCGCCCTGACCGAAAAAGCCCAACTCACTGAGTTGGTGGAATGCAAACTATCTGACGACAAACCCCACCGCGCCTTGCTGCGCTTTGCCAGTGAACAGGCGCCGGTAAAAGCCGTGCAGGTGGTACGCAACCTGCGGCATTCGTTTGCGTTGGGGTCGGTGGAGGTGGTTCAGGCCTCGGCGTATTTACGGGGGTTGGCGGCCTGAGCTCTGGGTGTATTGGCGAAGTATTTCCCTGAATCACCACCCCCGAAACGAGCACCTATCCCGCGCCAAACTCCTCGCCCATCTCCTGCGCCCGCGCTTGCGCCGCTTGCATGGCAGCAATGAAGGCCGGTTTGACGCCGCTGTCCTCCATTGCGGTCAGCGCGGCGTAGGTGGTGCCGCCTTTGCTGGTCACGCGTTGGCGAAGCACTTCGGGTGGCTCCGGTGAGGCCTTGGCCAGCTCGCCCGCGCCAATAAATGTGGCTACGGCCAACTGGTACGCCTGCGCCGCGTCCAAGCCCATGCCGATGCCTGCCTCGCGCATGGCTTCCATGAAATAAAACACATAGGCCGGTCCAGAACCCGACAGCGCGGTCACGGCGTCAATTTGCGCCTCGGCATCGACCCACATGACTTCGCCGGTGCTGTCTAAAACCTGGTTCACCAACGCCTTATCGGCGTCGCTCACCGCGGCGCGGGCAAACAAGGCGGTGATGCCTTTGCCGATGAGCGCCGGGGTGTTGGGCATGGCACGCACCACCCGCTGGCTGCCCAGCCACCCCGCAATCGTGTCGCTGCGGATACCTGCGGCCACGCTCAGATGCAGGGCGCCAAGGGCGTGGGCTTGCGTCTGGGCCGCGGCTTCTTTGAACGTTTGGGGCTTGACGGCCCAAACCACCAAGTCAGCGTGGGCCAAAAAGCCGCCCGATTGCGCCTGGGCGACGATGCCATATGCGCTCTGCAGCTTGGCGCGCGCATCGGCAAAGGGCTCGACCACGTCAATCTGCGAGGGCTGAAACCCTTGCTTTAGCAAGCCGCCGATGATGGCACTGGCCATGTTGCCGCCGCCAATAAATGCGATGCGTTGTTGCATGCTGGTGTTCTCTGGGAGTGGAAATGCGCTCAGAGTCTAACCACGCCTCCGGCGCCCTGAACTTACAGCGCAGTGGCTTGGCGCACCGCGTGTTCCCAGCGCTGCATTTTTTCCTGGGCCTGGGCTGCACTGATGCGCGGCTCAAAACGGCGCTCGGCTTTCCATAGCTCGCCCAGCGCGGCGGTGCTGGGGTACAGGCCAGTGGACAGGCCGGCCAGGTAGGCTGCGCCCAGAGCGGTGGTTTCCGTCACCACCGGACGCACCACGGCAATGCCAAGCAAATCCGCTTGAAATTGCATCAGCAAGTCGTTGATGCAGGCACCGCCGTCCACCCGCAGTTCAGTGACAGCCGCCGCGCCGGCCTGCTGCGCATCGCGCGCCATGGCTTGCAGCAGTGCGGCACTTTGAAAGGCGATGCTCTCCAGCGCCGCGCGCGCAATGTGCGCCGTGGTGCTGCCGCGCGTGAGGCCGGTGATGGTGCCGCGCGCCTCGGGGTTCCAGTACGGCGCGCCCAGGCCGGTGAAGGCGGGCACCAGCATTACGCCGCCACTGTCTGGCACCGTTTCGGCTAGGGCCTGTACTTCGGCGCTGCTGCGGATGGCACCCAGGCCGTCACGCAGCCACTGCACTACGGCGCCGCCCACAAACACGCTGCCTTCCAGGGCGAATTCGGGCGTAGCGCTGGCTTGCGCCGCGCTGGTGGTGATCAGGCCATTGGTGGACGTCTGAAAATTCTTGCCGGTGTGCATCAGCATGAAGCAGCCGGTGCCGTAGGTGTTCTTGGCCATGCCCGCGCTAAAGCAGGCCTGGCCAAACAGCGCGCTTTGCTGGTCGCCCGCCACACCACCAATCGTCAGGGCGTGACCTAGCAGCGCGGGCAGCACTTCGCCAAACTGTGCGGCCGAGGGAAGCACGCGCGGCATCAGGTCGGGGGGAATGTCCAGCGCTTGCAGCAGTTCGGCGTCCCAGGTGTTGCTGTGCACGTTGAACAGCATGGTGCGGGCGGCGTTGCTCACATCGGTGGCGTGCACCGCGCCGCCGGTGAGCTGCCACATGAGCCAGCTGTCTACCGTGCCAAAGGCGAGCTCGCCGTTGGCCGCCTGGGCGCGGGCGCCGGGTACGTTATCCAAGATCCATTGCAGCTTGGTCCCGGAGAAATAGGCGTCCACCAGCAGACCGGTTTTTTGGCGGATCGTGGGTGCCAGGCCACGTTCGCGCAAGGCCACACAGCTCGGCTCGGCGCGTCGGTCTTGCCAGACGATGGCGTTGTAAATCGCTTGGCCGGTGCGGCGGTTCCAGACCACGGTGGTCTCGCGCTGGTTGGTAATGCCTACGGCACGCACCTGGCGCGCGCTAATGCCAGCCTTTTGCAATACCTCGCGGGCGGTGGCCAGTTGGGTGCGCCAGATCTCCTGCGGGTCGTGTTCCACCCAGCCGGGTTGCGGGTAGATCTGGGTGATCTCTTGTTGGGCCATGGCAACGATGGCGCCCTCGGCGTCAAAAACGATGCTGCGGGAGCTGGAGGTGCCTTGGTCAAGGGCGAGCAGGTAGGTCATGGTTGCATTCAGTACAAGGGGAGGGGGTGGCGTCAGGCCTGGGCGAGTTCAAACCGGACTTGGGCCTGGGCCATGAGGTCCATAAACGGGTCGGGTGGCACGGCGTCCGAAAACAAGCGGTCAATCTGCGACAGTTGCGCCACCTCGACCATGGCCGGACGGTTGAACTTGCTGCTGTCGGCGGCCACCCACACTTCGCGGGCATGGGAAATGATGGTTTGCGATACCTTGACTTCGCGGTAGTCGAAGTCGCGTAGTGAGCCGTCAGACTCAATGGCCGAGATGCCAATCAGCGCAATATCGACCTTGAACTGGCGGATAAAGTCCACCGCCGCCTCGCCCACGATGCCTTGATCGCGCCCGCGTACCACCCCGCCCACGACGATCACTTCGCAATTCGGGTTGGCGCTCAAGATGCCGGCCACGTTCAGATTGTTGGTAATGACGCGCAGCCCCGTGTGCTGCATCAGGGCGCGTGCAATCGCTTCGGTGGTGGTGCCGATGTTCAGGATCAGCGAGCAACCGTGGGGCAGGGCGGCCGCTACGGCCCGGGCGATACGGGCCTTGCCCTCCACGTTCAGAACCTCGCGCTGCGGATAGGCCATGTTCTCCACCGTAGAACCCGGCACCCGCACGCCGCCATGAAAGCGCGTGAGCAGCCCTTCGTCGGCCAGGCGCTGCACGTCGCGGCGCACGGTTTGCAGCGTCACGTCCAACTGGTCTGCGAGTTGCTCAACCGTGACCGATCCTGTGGTTTGCACTACCGAGAGAAGTTTGATTTGGCGGGGGTTCGGATTCATGGGTAAATTTTCGCAGGCTGCGCAAAACGCGCCCCTCGACTATAAATCGAACATAAAGGAATATTTTTAGGGGAAAAACCTGCTTTAAGCGAACAAAAACGAATGATAATAATTAAAAAGGAATGTCTTAAAGCGCGGCGCCACTTGTGACGCCATGGTGCGCCTCCACTGCCCCCATAACAATTAAGTGTCCGTGAGGCCCCAAGCCTGACACGGTGCACTTATGTGAGTAAACATGGCTACCCGCCCAACTGACACCTTACCTACCCAGCGCCAGGAATTGCTGGCCCGCTTGGCCGCAAACCCGCGCTACGACCTGGCTGTCGTAGGGGGCGGCGCGACCGGCCTGGGCGTGGCGCTGGACGCTGCCTCGCGCGGCCTGCGGGTGGTCTTGGTCGAAGCGCAGGACTTTGCCAAAGGCACCTCCTCGCGTTCCACCAAGCTGGTGCACGGTGGCGTACGCTACCTGGCCCAGGGTAATATTTCGCTGGTGCGAGAGGCTTTGCGCGAGCGCACCACGGTGCTGCACAGCGCGCCCCACATCGCCCAGCCCCTGGCTTTTGTCATGCCCTGCTATCGCTGGTGGGAAACGCCTTTTTACGGCCTGGGCCTAACCCTTTACGACCAACTCGCGGGCAAAGCCGGCTTGGGAAAGACCGAACTGCTCAGCAGCGCGCAAACCCAGCAGCTCTTGCCTACCGCGCAGAACCAAGGCCTGCGCGGCGGCGTCAAATACTGGGACGGTCAGTTTGACGACGCCCGCCTGGCCTTGGCCATCGGGCGTACAGCAGCCCAGCACGGCGCCTTGCTCATCAATTACTGCCGCGCCGAGCAGCTGCTCTATCAAGCAGGACAGGTCGCGGGCTTGGAATGCACCGACACGCATACCGGCACCCGCTATTTAATTGAATCGCGCTGTGTCATCAACGCCACTGGCGTCTGGGTTGACGCCCTGCGTGAGCGCGACGGCGCTGCCAACTCTGTGGGTCGCAATGCGCCCGTGAAGCCCATGGTTGCTCCCAGCCAAGGGGTTCATTTGGTGGTGGATCGGGAGTTTTTGAACTCCGACGTGGCACTCATGGTGCCCAAAACGTCGGACGGCAGAGTCTTATTTGCAGTGCCCTGGTTGGGCAAGGTCATTCTGGGTACTACCGATACGCCGTCCAAAGACTTGGCGTTGGAGCCCACGCCCCTGAAAGAGGAGGCAGACTTTATATTGGGTGAGTCCGCCCGCTATCTGAGCAAGGCTCCCACCCGCGCGGACGTAAAAAGCGTCTGGGTTGGCCTGCGCCCATTGGTCAAACACCACGAAGACGATGGTGCAACCCAAAAACTGAGCCGCGAACACACAGTGATCGTGAGCCGCAGCGGCCTAGTCACGGTTACCGGCGGCAAGTGGACAACCTACAGAGTCATGGCAGAAGACGTAGTCAGCGCCTGTCTGGAACGAGGCTTGGTGACGACGATGCCAAGCGCTCGCATTGCCGAAATGACGCTAGTGGGCGCGTGGACGCAAAATCAGAGCGGCGACCCTACAACGTTGCGTGAGGGTCAGGGCATGCACTCCTATGGTGCCGAGCGCGCGTTGGTTGCTTCGCTGCCAGGGGCCGATCGCTGGATTGCACCGCAACTGTCTGAGGCGATGGTGCGGTTTGCCGCTCGCTATGAATACGCCACCAATGTAGAAGACGTGCTCGCGCGCCGTAGTCGAATGCTTTTTCTGGACGCGCGACTAGCCGCCACTGTGGCGTCGCAAGTGGCTGAAATACTGGCCCAAGAGGTCGAAAGCAGCGCAGATCTGGCTGAATTTCTGAATTTATGTGCACATTTTCTCCATGTGCCTTGAAAAAACCTTGATGGTGCAGGATATCTGGTGCATAATCATGGGCTTGGCTCGATAGAGCTAAGGTATCTGCCCAAATGGAGGCGATTCGAGTGGTTCGAATTGCAGACAGCGGGCCCAAGACTGACCGGTAGGGCGGGGCGCTTCAAGAAGTGCTTTGAACAACTGGTGCAAGTTGGGAATAAAGAAATGATCCAAACAGAATCTCGACTGGAAGTCGCCGATAACACCGGCGCAAAATCCGTGCTTTGCATCAAAGTACTGGGTGGTTCACGTCGCCGCTACGCCAGCGTAGGCGACATCATCAAGGTCAGCATCAAAGAAGCTGCGCCCCGTTCACGCGTCAAAAAAGGCGAGGTGTACAGCGCCGTGGTAGTGCGCACTGCCAAAGGCATTCGCCGCAGTGATGGCTCCTTGGTCAAATTCGACGGCAATGCAGCAGTTTTGCTCAATGCCAAGCTCGAGCCCATCGGCACCCGCATCTTCGGGCCAGTGACGCGTGAATTGCGCACTGAAAAGTTCATGAAGATCGTGTCCTTGGCACCTGAAGTTTTGTAAGGACTGGCCATGAACAAAATTCGCAAAGGCGATCAAGTGATCGTCATCGCAGGACGCGACAAAGGCAAGCGCGGTGTTGTTTCCCTGCGCAAGGATGATTCGCACGTAGTGGTTGACGGAGTCAATCTCGTCAAGAAGCACACCAAACCCAATCCCCTGAAGGGTGCCGCTGGCGGCATCGTTGAGAAAACCATGCCCATCCATCAGTCCAATGTTGCGATTTTCAACGTCGCTTCGGGCAAGGCGGATCGCGTGGGCATCAAGCTGCAGGCTGACGGCAAGCGCGTACGCGTTTACAAGTCCAGTGGCGAAGAAATTAAGGCGGCATAAAAATGGCACGTTTACAACAGCTTTACCGTGAAAAGTTGGCGCCCGAGTTGATGGCCAAGTTTGGCTTCACTTCGCCCATGCAGGTTCCTCGTCTGACCAAAATCACCCTGAATATGGGTGTGAGCGAAGCGGTAGCCGATAAAAAAGTGATGGACAGCGCCGTTTCTGACCTGACCAAAATCGCGGGCCAAAAGCCTGTGGTTACCAAGTCGAAGAAAGCTATTGCGGGTTTCAAGATTCGCGAAGGCCAGGCAATTGGTTGCATGGTGACATTGCGTGGCGTTCAGATGTACGAGTTTCTGGATCGGTTTGTGACCGTTGCACTGCCCCGAGTTCGCGACTTCCGTGGTATCTCCGGACGCGCCTTTGACGGCCGTGGAAACTACAACATCGGTGTCAAAGAGCAGATTATTTTTCCTGAAATTGAATATGACAAGGTTGACGCCTTGCGTGGTCTCAATATCAGTATTACCACGACTGCGAAGTCTGACGAAGAATGCAAAGCATTGCTCGCCGGTTTCCGTTTCCCGTTCAAGAATTGAGGTGACCAGTGGCAAAAATGGCATTAATTGAGCGCGAACTCAAGCGTGACAAATTGGCGGCTAAGTATGCAAAAAAATATGCAGCCTTGAAAGCAACCGCTGGCAATGCAAAGGTGAGCGAAGAAGAGCGCGCGCAAGCTCGCTTGGGCTTGCAAAAAATCCCTCGCAACGCTAATCCGACGCGTCAGCGCAACCGTTGCGCTATCACCGGTCGTCCTCGTGGCACGTTCCAGCACTTTGGTCTGGGCCGCGCAAAAATTCGCGAAATGGCGTTTGCTGGAGAAATCCCCGGCATCGTCAAGGCGAGCTGGTAAGCAGGCAGGAGAACAAATATGAGTATGAGTGACCCCATTGCCGACCTGTTGACGCGTATCCGCAACGCGCAAATGGTTGCGAAAGCTACCGTTTTGGTCCCTTCATCCAAAGTGAAGGTTGCCATCGCCCAAGTCCTGAAAGACGAAGGTTACATCGATGGTTTCAAGGTTTCCACCACTGACGGCAAGTCTGAGTTGGAAATCGCCCTGAAATATTACGCAGGTCGCCCTGTTATTGAGCGCATTGAGCGCGTTAGCCGCCCTGGCTTGCGCGTCTACCGCGGCAGTGACGCGATTCCCCAAGTCCAGAACGGATTGGGTGTGGCCATTGTCACGACGCCCCAGGGTGTGATGACTGATCGCAAAGCACGCGCTACCGGTGTCGGTGGCGAAGTTTTGTGCTACGTAGCTTAAGCCTGCATTGAGGAGTAACTGATATGTCTCGTGTAGGTAAACTTCCTATTTTGGTACCGGCTGGTGTTGATGTTTCGTTGCAAAACGACCAGATCAATGTCAAAGCCGCTGGCGGCAGCTTGAACTTGGCACAAAACGCCTTGGTCAAGATCGTCAATGAAGCTGGCAAACTGAGCTTTTCGCCAGCAAATGATTCCCGCGAGTCCGACGCGATGTCGGGCACCATGCGCCAGTTGGTGAATAACATGGTGGTGGGTGTGACCAAGGGTTTCGAAAAGAAGCTCATGCTCATTGGCGTGGGTTACAAAGCGCAAGCCACCGGCAACAAGCTGAATTTGGCTGTGGGCTATTCGCATCCAGTGAACATCGACATGCCCGTCGGCATCACGGTTGCAACGCCAACCCCGACCGAGATTTTGATAAAAGGTGCAGACCGCCAACGTGTGGGTCAAATCGCCGCTGAAATCCGTGATGTTCGTCCTCCTGAGCCCTACAAAGGCAAGGGCATCCGCTATTCGGATGAGAAGATCACGATTAAAGAAACCAAGAAGAAATAAAGGTCCGCACCATGTTGACAAAGAAAGAGCAACGTCTTCGCCGGTCTCGCCAGACCCGCATTCGTATTGCGATTCAGGGCGTGGCACGATTGACCGTGAACCGTACCAATTTGCATATTTACGCAACGGTTATTTCTGGCGATGGTGGCAAGATCTTGGCAACGGCATCTACTGCCCAGGCCGATGTGCGTGCCTCCCTCGGTGGCTCTGGCAAGGGCGGAAACGTCGCAGCGGCCCAAATGGTTGGCAAGCTTGTAGCTGAGAAAGCCAAAGCTGCCGGCATTGAAAAAGTGGCCTTTGACCGCGCAGGCTTTGCCTACCACGGTCGGGTTAAAGCCTTGGCAGACGCAGCCCGCGAAGCCGGCTTGCAGTTTTAAGCAGATCGGAATTAAAGATGGCTAAAGTACAAGCAAAAATGCAGGGCAAGGCTGAAGGTCCAGAGGACGGTCTGCGTGAAAAGATGATCGCGATCAACCGCGTTACCAAGGTGGTAAAGGGTGGTCGTATTCTTGGATTTGCAGCACTGACCGTGGTCGGCGATGGTGACGGCCGTATTGGCATGGGCAAGGGCAAATCGAAAGAAGTGCCTGCTGCCGTGCAAAAGGCGATGGAAGAGGCCCGTCGCAACATGATCAAGGTCAGCTTGAAAAACGGCTCGATCCACCACAAAGTGATGGGTCATCACGGTGCAGCCAATGTGATGATGGCGCCGGCTCCCAAGGGAACGGGCATCATTGCCGGCGGCCCGATGCGCGCCGTATTTGAAGTCGTGGGTATCACCGATATCGTTGCCAAAAGCCACGGTTCGACCAATCCCTACAACATGGTTCGCGCTACTTTGGATGCTTTGTCGGTTTCGACGACGCCTGCCCAAGTTGCTGCCAAGCGTGGAAAAACAATTGAAGAGATCTTCGTTTAATACGAGGTACGGACTATGACGACACCACAAACAGTAAAAATCCAGCTGGTTCGCAGCCCGATTGGATGCAAAGAATCCCACCGCGCCACCGTGCGTGGCCTGGGACTGCGCAAGATGAACAGCACCAGCGAGTTGGAAGACACGCCCGCAGTTCGCGGCATGATCAACAAGATCAGTTATCTGGTCAAAGTGCTCTAAGGGATTGATGATGGAACTCAATGGCATTAAGCCCGCAGATGGCGCAAAACACGCCAAACGTCGCGTTGGTCGTGGTATCGGATCCGGTCTCGGTAAAACCGCAGGTCGTGGTCACAAAGGACAAAAGTCGCGTTCAGGCGGCTACCACAAGGTCGGCTTTGAGGGTGGACAGATGCCTATGCATCGTCGCCTGCCCAAGCGTGGTTTCAAATCGCATTTGCTGAAGTTCAATGCAGAAGTGACCCTGACAACCCTCGAGTTGCTGGGTCTGCCCGAAGTAGATGTGTTGACACTGAAGCAGGCCGGCCTCATCGGTCAAATCGCCAAGGTCGTGAAAGTGATTAACACGGGTGCGATTACCAAGCCTGTGAAACTAACAGGCTTGGGTGTGACGGCGGGTGCCAAGGTGGCCATTGAGGCTGCTGGCGGTAGCGTCGCTTAAGTCAGGCTTTTCGGGAATCATTCGTGGTAACTAACGCAGCACAATCCAACAAGGCGGACAAGTTCGGCGACCTCCGTCGCCGCTTGATGTTTCTCTTGTTGGCGCTGGTGGTGTACCGCATTGGTGCGCACATTCCCGTGCCGGGCATTGATCCGAACCAATTGCAGCAGTTGTTCAATGGGCAGCAAGGCGGCATATTGAGTCTTTTCAATATGTTCTCGGGTGGTGCGCTTTCGCGATTCACTATTTTTGCGCTCGGAATCATGCCGTACATTTCGGCTTCGATCATCATGCAATTGCTCGGCTATGTGCTGCCGGCGTTTGAGCAGATGAAGAAAGAGGGTGAAGCCGGACGCCGAAAAATCACCCAGTACACGCGATATGGAACCTTGGGATTGGCGCTTTTCCAGTCCGTCGGTATTTCTTTGGCGCTAGAGGCTTCTGCTGGTTTGGTGGTTTCCCCGGGAATGGGATTTCGAATCACCTCCGTGGTGACGCTGACCGCCGGGACGATGTTTCTGATGTGGTTGGGTGAGCAGATTACTGAGCGCGGTTTGGGTAATGGTATCTCCATACTGATTTTCGGCGGTATTGCTGCGGGCTTGCCCAATGCGATCGGCGGCTTGCTTGAGCTAGTGCGTACTGGCGCTATGAGCATTATTGTGGCGTTGTTGATCGTGGTGCTGGTGGCCTTGGTTACCTACTTTGTGGTCTTTGTTGAGCGCGGCCAACGAAAGATATTGGTCAATTACGCCCGCCGTCAAGTGGGCAACAAGGTGTATGGTGGCCAATCGTCACATCTGCCTTTGAAATTGAACATGGCGGGTGTGATTCCTCCGATCTTCGCGTCATCCATCATATTGTTGCCTGCTACGATTGCAAACTGGTTTAGTTCTGGCGAGTCCATGCGCTGGCTGAAAGATATCGCGGGAACTTTGAGTCCTGGTCAGCCTATCTACGTGATGTTGTATGCCAGTGCGATCGTGTTCTTCTGCTTTTTCTACACAGCTTTGGTTTTCAATAGCCGCGAGACGGCTGATAACCTGAAGAAAAGCGGCGCTTTCATCCCTGGAATCCGGCCAGGCGACCAAACGGCGAAGTACATCGACAAGATTTTGCTCCGACTGACTTTGGCGGGCGCTGTGTACATCACTTTTGTGTGTTTGTTGCCTGAGTTCCTGATATTGAAATACAACGTGCCATTTTATTTTGGTGGGACGTCACTTTTGATTATTGTGGTGGTGACTATGGATTTCATGGCCCAGGTTCAAAACTACATGATGTCGCAGCAATACGACTCATTGTTGAAAAAAGCCAGCTTTAAGTCGTCCTGAGCAAGGGCTTAGGCACAACTTATTGCAGTTGAATGGATATTCGGGTCGGTGAATCTGTCAAAATAGCGGGTTCGCCGGGCGTTGTAAAAGTTTTAGGAGAGAAAAAATGAAAGTCTCGGCTTCGGTTAAGAAAATTTGCCGTAACTGCAAAATCATTCGTCGTAAAGGCGTTGTCCGTGTGATCTGTACTGATCCACGTCACAAGCAACGCCAAGGTTAATGGCTAGAGTTTAAGAGGACGTAAATGGCACGTATCGCTGGTATCAATATTCCGCCGCAAAAGCATTCTGAGATCGGTCTGACCGCAATCTTTGGAATCGGACGCACACGGGCTCGCAAAATCTGCGAAGCATGTGGCATTGCATATTCCAAAAAGGTCAAAGATTTGACCGACGGTGACCTCGAGAAAATTCGCGATGCGATCGCTGAATTTACGATTGAGGGTGACTTGCGCCGGGAGACCACGATGAACATCAAGCGATTGATGGACATTGGTTGCTACCGTGGCTTTCGCCATCGTCGTGGGTTGCCAATGCGTGGACAGCGTACTCGCACCAATGCGCGCACCCGTAAGGGCCCGCGTAAGGCAGCTGCATCTCTCAAGAAATAAGACGGATTAAGACAACACTATGGCAAAAGCTCCTTCAAACAGCGCCGCACAACGTGTCCGCAAGAAAGTTCGCAAAAATGTAGCGGACGGCATTGCACACGTGCACGCTTCATTCAACAACACCATCATTACGATTACAGACCGCCAAGGGAACGCCTTGTCTTGGGCGTCTTCGGGTGGTCAGGGCTTCAAAGGGTCACGCAAGTCGACGCCTTTTGCTGCTCAGGTGGCTTCTGAAGTGGCCGGCCGCGCCGCTTTGGAGCAAGGTATCAAGAACCTAGACGTCGAGATCAAAGGCCCCGGCCCAGGTCGCGAGTCGTCAGTGCGTGCTTTGGCCGCACTGGGTATCCGGATCAACATGATTGCTGACGTGACACCAGTGCCGCACAACGGTTGCCGTCCACAGAAGCGTCGTCGCATCTAATCTCATTAACAAGCCCACCGCCGACAACGACAGTTGTCGGCTCCCGCAATTTTTTGCGGCAGATGACATAAAAAGGAAGTTCAAGTGGCACGCTATCTAGGCCCCAAGGCCAAACTCTCACGCCGTGAAGGCACGGACCTGTTTCTCAAGAGCGCTCGTCGTGCTATTGGTGACAAGGCCAAATTTGATTCCAAGCCTGGTCAACACGGCCGCACCTCTGGTGCCCGCACCTCTGACTACGGTCTTCAGTTGCGCGAAAAGCAAAAAGTAAAGCGCATGTACGGCGTGTTGGAGCGTCAGTTCCGCCGCTACTTCGAAGAAGCGGACCGTCGCAAAGGCAATACGGGTGCAAATCTGTTGTTCTTGTTGGAGTCGCGCTTGGACAATGTGGTCTATCGCATGGGTTTTGGTTCTACACGGGCTGAGGCGCGCCAGTTGGTTTCGCACAAGGCCATTACCGTGAACGGGCAGTCGGTCAACATTCCTTCTTACATGGTTAAGGCGGGTGACATGCTTGCGATCCGTGACAAGTCCAAGAAACAAAACCGCATTGTTGAGGCTCTTCAGTTGGCCCAGCAGGTAGGTATGCCTTCTTGGGTTGACGTGAATGCCGACAAGGCAGAAGGTACGTTTAAAGCCGTTCCTGACCGCGACATGTTCGGCGCGGATATCAACGAATCCCTGATTGTTGAGTTGTACTCACGCTAATTGCGTTTGGGTCGTTTTTATTGTCCCTATTTCGCAGCATGCTGCGTTATAGGCGCTTCACCAGCCTTACCGACGTAACGAGTCGGGGGTATTGAGAGGAAGTTTGAATGCAAAATAGTTTGTTGAAGCCGAAGTCAATCAGTGTTGAACAAGTCGGACTAAACCGTGCAAAAGTGGCTCTGGAGCCCTTCGAGCGTGGTTACGGTCATACGCTTGGAAACGCCTTGCGTCGTGTTTTGTTGTCATCGATGCCTGGATATGCGGCCACTGAGGTGACCATTGCCGGTGTGTTGCACGAGTATTCGTCCATTGACGGCATCCAAGAAGATGTAGTCAACATTTTGTTGAACCTCAAGGGCGTCGTCTTTAAGTTGCACAACCGTGACGAGGTCACGTTGAGTTTGCGCAAGGACACCGAAGGTGTCGTGACCGCTGCCGATATTCAGACTCCGCACGATGTCGAAATTATCAATCCTGCGCACGTGATTGCCCACTTGTCTTCGGGTGGCAAGCTCGATATGCAAATCAAGGTGGAAAAAGGCCGTGGTTACGTTCCCGGTTCGATGCGCCGTCATGCGGACGAGCCTACAAAATCGATCGGGCGCATGGTTTTGGATGCGTCGTTCTCGCCGGTCAAGCGTGTGAGCTATGTGGTCGAGAGTGCACGCGTTGAGCAGCGCACTGACTTGGACAAGCTGGTGGTCGACATTGAGACCAACGGTGCGGTCAGTGCTGAAGACGCTGTGCGTTCGTCGGCTCGGATTTTGGTCGAGCAGCTGGCGGTATTTGCCCAGTTGGAAGGCAATGAGCTGCCAGGCTTCGGCCCCGCAGTGTCCAGCCGCGAGGCCAAGTTTGACCCGATTCTGTTGCGTCCGGTGGATGAGCTCGAGCTCACAGTTCGCTCGGCGAACTGTCTCAAGGCAGAGAACATCTACTACATCGGCGATCTGATTCAGCGCACGGAAAATGAGTTGCTCAAGACCCCCAATTTGGGTCGCAAGTCGCTTAACGAGATCAAGGAAGTCTTGGCTTCTCGTGGTCTGACGCTTGGTATGAAGCTTGAGAGCTGGCCACCAGCAGCGCTTGAAAAGCGCTAATTGAAATTTGAGCCCTCCGAGGGCTCAGCGCCCAGGGCAGTACCTGATACGGCTGCTTGTACTAATTACATTGAAGGAAAATTAAAATGCGCCACGGACACGGATTACGCAAACTGAACCGCACAAGCTCACACCGCTTGGCGATGCTTCGCAACATGATGAACTCTTTGATTGCCCATGAGGCTATCAAGACTACGGTTCCCAAAGCCAAAGAGCTGCGTCGCGTGGTGGAACCGATGATTACGCTGGCCAAGGAAGCAACTTTGGCCAACCGTCGCCTGGCGTTTGACCGTCTGCGCGATCGCGATAGTGTGACCAAATTGTTTGATGTTCTTGGCCCCCGTTTCAAAGCCCGTCCAGGCGGTTACACCCGTATTTTGAAGATGGGTTTCCGCGTGGGTGACAATGCGCCGATGGCTTTGGTTGAATTGGTTGAACGCAGCGAAATAGTCGAAGATGACGCCACAAAGGCTGCAGTTTAAGGTAGAATAACCGCATACCGCGCGATGGAGCAGCCTGGTAGCTCGTTGGGCTCATAACCCAAAGGTCGTAGGTTCAAATCCTACTCGCGCAACCAACAAAACAGCAGACTGCTGTTTTATAAACGCCAACTTTTCAGTTGGCGTTTTTTTTTGAGAAAGGGCCCGAAGGATGTTGATTCCTCTTGATGCAGATGCTGTTTCTCATGGGATTCAGCTATCGATCGCTCCGGTTTTTCTATTGACGGCAGTGTCTGGAATGATTGGCGCTGTCGCCGGTCGTTTGGCCCGCATCATTGACAGAGCACGGTTTCTTGAAAATAGTATCGAGTCCGGCTTGGATACGTCAGTTCAGGAAAAGTTTTTCAACGAACTCGGCGATTTGCGTCGGCGGGGCTTGCTTGCCAACGCCAGTATTGCCTTGCTGTCGTTGTGTGCCGTATCCATCGGCCTCACCATCATTGTGCTGTTTTTGGGCGAGACGCTGAATTTTCAGGGTTTGCGCATTTCAATTGTGAGCTTTTTGGCCGGGGTTGCCTTCTTTTTGCTGGCTTTGCTGTGCTTTCTGGCTGAAACCTGGATTGCGACCCGGATATTGAACTTCGCGCGTCCAACGCTCTGACCGCTGATTCCTTCATCTTCAGAAGAGCCTTATGGCTCGGAGTGTGGATCTGCAAGTTGTGGTGGGTCAGGCGGTGATTGAGGCCTTCTCCACTTCTACCGCGCAGTCATAAAACGCCGGGGCGCGTCCCATGTCGGTCAGGTGCTGATGCGTCAGCTCATTCACGTTGGTTCCGCGAGGGCCGAGCTTGCGCCACCAAACACCCAGGCCGTGCACGACGCCCGGTCGAGCGCGCGGGCTGACACACGCTTTGCAGTGGTATTCGCCCCTGGAGTTGTAGATCCGCACCATGTCACCGTTGCTGATGTCGCGAGCCAAGGCGTCTTGGGCGTTTATTTCCAACAAAGGCTCCCCCTCGATATCACGCAGGCTTTGAAGGTTGACGAAAGTTGAGTTCAAAAAATTTCGGGCCGGGGGAGAGATCATCGCCAATGGGAATTCGCTCTGGTCATTGGCAGGCTCGTAGTTGGCCAGGTAATCGGGTAGTCCGTCGGCTCCCGTGCCGGCCAATCGTTCGCTGAAGAATTCGCATTTGCCGGAGGGTGTTTTGAAGCCCCCTTGCGCGAAGGGTGCGTCAGGGGCACTCAGACTGACAAAACCTTTGTCAAGCAGTTGCGCAAAGTCCACCCGCGAGTCAAAGGCCATGCGGCACAGGCGCTGGTCATCGTCATCGAAACAGGGATCGGTGTATCCCATTTCTCGGGCGAGAGCCCTAAAGACATCGGTATTGGTGCGTGCCTGCCCTACGGGTGCGATGGCGGGTTGGTTGAGCAGGATGTCCGTGTGGCCGTAGGTGGTGTGCACGTCCCAGTGCTCCAACTGCGTTGTGGCGGGCAGGATGTAGTCTGCGTAGTCGGCGGTATCGGTTTGAAAATGTTCCAAAACCACCGTAAAGAGATCTTCGCGACCGAAGCCCTTCACCAACTGGGTGGAGTCGGGGGCGACGGCCAAAGGGTTGCTGTTGTAGACGATGAGCGCATCTATTTTGGGGCCGAAGTCTGCGCTGGCGGGCATTGACAAATCGCGCCCGATGGTGCTCATGTTGATGCGTCGGGTGGGGCCGTCTGGGCGCAGGTCGGGTCGGCTTAGCGCTGACTCATCGAAAACATGGGTTCCTGAAGCGGACAGCAGCAGCCCACCGGCGCGGTGGCGCCAAGCCCCAATCAGCGCGGGCAGGCAGGTCACGGCACGCACTGCATTGCCACCGCCGCGTGTGCGTTGCATACCGTAATTGAGGCGGATGGCTGCAGGGGTTCCAGTGGCGACTGAGTTCCCATAGTCACGCGCCAAAGACTCAATTTGCCCTTGGGGTATGCCGCAGACTTGCGCTGCGCGTTCGGGCGGCCATTGAAGCGCGCGCTCTCGCAGTGCTTCCCAACCGAGGGTGTAGCGGGCAATGTAGTCGTGGTCCAGCCAGTCGTGAGTGATGAGTTCATGCATCAACGAGAGCGCCAAAGCCGCGTCGGTGCCCGGACGCAAGGCAATGTGCTCGTGGCATTTTTCGGCTGTTTCGGTTTTTCTGGGGTCAATACAGATGATTTTTGCGCCATTGCGCTTTGCCGTTTGTGCATAGCGCCAGAAGTGCAAATTGCTGCCGATGGAGTTGCTCCCCCAGATCAGGATGAGTTTGGATTCGGCAAAGTATTCCACGCGCATGCCGACTTTTGCGCCCAGTGTGGCGTCAAGCGCTGCGCCCCCAGCCGATGCGCAAATGGTGCGGTCCAGCAGCGACGCGCCCATACGGTTGAAGAACCGATCGGCCATCGCTTCCCCCTGCACCCAGCCCATGGTGCCAGCGTAGCTGTAGGGTAAGACGGCTTGCGGCCCCCGCAGGGGGTCTGCGACGATAGCTTTGAGGCGATTTGCGATGTCCGCCAATGCAACTTCCCACGATACGGCCGTGAACTGTCCTGAGCCCTTGGGGCCGCTGCGGCGCAGGGGTTGCAAAAGGCGTTCAGGGTGATAAGTGCGCTCGGTGTAACGCGAAACTTTGGTGCACAAGACCCCGTCTGTCTGCGGATGGTGGGGGTTGCCCTGCACTTTGGTCGCGACGCCGTTTTGCACGGTCGTGACCAGTGAGCAGGTATCCGGGCAATCGTGCGGGCAGGCGCCCAAGACTTGGCGGGTACCCGTTGAAGGCACGGCGTGCAGGTGAATGGTCTCTTGCATAGTGGCGTGGGCGCAGGTACGCCCTTAGGGAGAAAATGTCGCCCATGGTAGCAAGCCCGCGCCAGTCGCAACCGCAGTTTGGCATTTGATATTGAGGTATCCCCATGCAATTGATAGATTCCATCGTCCAGCACGCCCCAGCCATTGCCGTTTTGCGGCGCGACTTGCATGCGCATCCCGAGTTGTGCTTTCAGGAAGTCCGCACGGCCGATGTGGTGGCCGCCAAACTCACCGAATGGGGGATTCCCATCCACCGTGGACTGGGCACGACAGGGGTGGTGGGAATCGTCAAAGCGGGCACTTCGTCACGCGCGATCGGCTTGCGCGCAGATATGGACGCCCTGCCCATGCAGGAGGTCAATACTTTTGCGCATGCCAGCGTGAACCCGGGAAAGATGCATTCGTGCGGCCACGATGGACATACGGCCATGCTGCTGGCTGCGGCGCAGTACCTCAGTACCCACCGAGATTTCGATGGCACGGTGTATCTGATCTTTCAGCCGGCCGAGGAGGGCGGTGGCGGCGCGCGCGAGATGATCAAGGAGGGTTTGTTCGAAAAATTTCCGATGGATGCCGTGTTTGGCCTGCACAACTGGCCGGGCATCGCCCAGGGCCATTTCGCGGTGAGCGCCGGCCCGGTCATGGCGTCGAGCAATGAATTCAAAATCACCATCCGTGGCAAGGGTGCGCATGGTGCCATGCCCCATTTGGGGCTGGACCCGGTTCCGGTCGCCTGCCAAATGGTGCAGGCCTTTCAAACCATCATCAGCCGCAACAAGAAGCCGATTGATGCGGGCGTCATCTCGGTAACCATGATCAACGCCGGTGAAGCGACCAACGTCATTCCGAATTTTTGCGTCCTGCAGGGCACAGTGCGTACCTTTACGTTTGAGGTGCTGGACCTGCTGGAGCAGCGTATGCGAGAAGTGGCGCAGCACACGGCGGCGGCCTTTGGCGTTAGCTGCGAGTTTGACTTTCGGCGCAACTATCCGCCGACCATCAACAGCGCCCCGGAGGCTGACTTTGCCCGCCAGGTGATGACTTCGCTTGTGGGCGCAGACCACGTCGAGCCACAGGAGCCCACGATGGGGGCTGAAGATTTTGCTTATATGCTGATGGCCAAGCCGGGGTGCTATGTGTTTTTGGGCAATGGGGATGGAGACCACCGCAGCGTGGGCCATGGTGGGGGGCCTTGCATGCTGCATAACCCAAGCTATGACTTCAACGACCGGTTGATTCCGCTGGGTGCCAGCTATTGGGTGCGCCTGGCCGAGGCCTGGTTGGCAAAAAGGGCCTGACGGGGCATCGCCTGCAGCGCATCAATCCGCGCCAAATCGCTGGTGCGCGATCACCAACAGACCATCAAAAATCAGGTTGTCCACCAAATCAAAGGGGCGCGTCATGCTTGGTGCCATTTTCCAACCTGCCCCCCCGGTCATGATGCAAAGAGGTTCTTGGCCGCATTGTCCGCGCACGTGTTGAACCATACATTCCACAGCGCCGGCAATCGCGTAGGTTCCACCGCTGGTCAGGGCGTCGCTGGTATTGGTCGGAAAAGGGCAAACCTCGCCAGTGGGCACGTGCAGACCGGCGGTGCCGGATTCCAGCGCGCGCAGCATGATGCCGTGGCCAGGCAAGATAAATCCGCCCAGAAAGCGACCATCTTGCGCGATGGCCTCCACCGTCACCGCTGTACCGACCATGACAACGACCATGGGCCGGGGCACGCCTTGGTTCAGCATGCGGTGGTAGGCGCCAATCATCGCGACCCAGCGGTCTGCGCCCAGGCGGCTGGGGTGGTCATAGCCATTGGTGAGGCCCGCCTCGTGGTCGCTGGCGACCACCCATTGCGGGGTAACGTCCCAAAGTTCTAGCTGCTCTTCCACCCGGCGCTTGATGGCGTCGCCAGCCACCACGCAGCCCAAAATGTACTGGGGCTGCGCCAACGTGGCCCACACGCCGTCGGCCAGTTTGTCGATGTTTTCCAGAAATTCGGCCCCGTGGGCCAGCAGGTCCGCCCCGGGAATCGGTGATGCATACAGCGCCCACTTGAGGCGCGTGTTGCCAATGTCCAATGCGAGGAAGGTCATGAAGATCGTTGAGGCTTTGGCCCGATTATGGCGAACGGGCGGTCTTGACCTGCTGCAACGAGACAGCAGTGTCAAAGTGAATCAAATAGTACGCCAGATGCTGAAAAATTTTCAAACTCTGGACTGGTAGTTACCCTAGTTCAAATTGCCTGACAGTAGGGCATAGTCTTGCTTCTCTAACTCATCACCACCCAATAGGAGACTCTCAGATGAATGAAAAGAAGGCTGTTTCTTCCCGCCGCGGCATGATCAAAGGTGCGCTTGCAGCAACCGCAATGGCCGCACCCATGATTGCCAAAGCGCAAACAGGTCCCATTTCTATGCGGTGGCAGAGCACTTGGCCTGCAAAGGACATTTTCCATGAGTACGCGCTGGACTACGCGAAAAAAGTCAATGACATGACCGGTGGCGACCTAAAGATCGAGGTGTTGCCCGCAGGTTCTGTGGTGCCAGCCTTTGGCTTGCTCGAAGCGGTTTCCAAGGGTACTTTGGACGGCGGTCATGGCGTGTTGGGCTACCACTACGGCAAGCAAAACGCCCTGGCTTTGTGGAACTCCGGTCCCGCCTTCGGCATGGACGCCAACATGGTCTTGGCATGGCACAAGTACGGCGGTGGCCATGAGCTGCTGGCCAAGTTGTACGCATCGATTGGTGGAAACGTGCAGTCTTTCTTGTACGGCCCTATGTCCACACAGCCACTGGGCTGGTTCAAAAAGCCAATTACCAAGTCGGCTGACTTCAAAGGTTTGAAGTTCCGTACCAACGGACTGGCTATTGACTTGTTCACAGCGATGGGTGCTGCAGTCAACGCCTTGCCAGGCGGCGAAATCGTGCCAGCGATGGATCGCGGCCTGCTGGACGGCGCTGAATTCAACAACGCCACTTCGGACCGGATTTTGGGCTTCCCTGATGTGTCCAAAGTGTGCATGTTGCAGAGCTACCATCAAAGCGCTGAGACTTTCGAGATCATGTTTAACAAGACCAAGTACGACGCGTTGCCCGACAAGATGAAGGCGGTCATTACAGGTGCAACTGAGGCGGCTTCTGCGGATATGTCCTGGAAGGCTGTGGACCGGTACTCCAAAGACTACATCGAGTTGCAAACCAAAGACAAAGTCAAGTTTTACAAAACACCTGACGCGATTTTGCAAGATCAGCTCAAAATTTGGTCTGAAATTTTGGAGAAGAAGTCAGCTGAGAACCCCCTGTTCAAAGAGATCGTTGCTTCGCAAAAAGCGTTTGCATCTCGTGCTGTGAAATGGGACCAGGACACCAACATCAGCCGCCGTATGGCGGTGAACCACTTCTTTGGTGCCAAAGCGGCTGAGCCGAATAAAGGTTAATTTTCTAAGCGCTTTTATCGGCCATCCAGGTGTCCTGGATGGCTGATTCATTTTTAGGGTTCCCGAATGCAAAACCTGTTGCTATTTATTGACAAAGTCAGCACTTGGATTGGTCAGTTTTTTTCTTGGCTGATACTGGCGTTGACCTTGATGATTTCTTGGGAAGTTTTTTCCCGCTATGTGCTGGACAGTCCCCATGCTTGGGCCTTTGACGTGATGAGCATGATGTATGGGTCGCTTTTTATGATGGCGGGTGCCTACACCTTGTCAAAAAATGGCCATGTGCGCGGCGATGTGCTTTACGGCTTTTTCCCGCCACGCCTGCAAGCCTGGTTTGACTTGATACTTTACTTTTTGTTTTTTATTCCCGGTGTGGTCGCTTTGGCTTACGCAGGTTACGGATTTGCAGCAGATTCTTGGGCGATCAACGAGCATTCCAATATCACTGCCGACGGACCGCCGGTGTACCCGTTTAAAACGATTTTGCCAATTGCGGGCGCTTTTCTGTTGGCCCAAGGTCTGGTCGAAATTGTGCGTTGCGTCGTTTGCATCAAGCAAGGTGAATGGCCCAAGCGTGGCGACGACGTGGACGAGGTCGATGTGGAAAAACTCAAAGAAATGGTCAACGTCAAGGACGAAGACATCGCCAAACTCGATGCGCTGGTGACAGCTGGCAAGGGAAGTAAATAATGAAAAAAGAAATCTGGTTTGGCCTGACGATCATGGCCTTGGTCGTGCTGTCGGCCTTTGTTTTGCTGCCCGCACCCTCCGAAATGACCAATGGTCACTTGGGGCTGTTGATGCTGGCCTTGGTTGTGGTGGCGATCATGTTGGGTTTCCCAACCGCCTTCACCCTGATGGGGATGGGGATGATCTTCGCCTGGATCGCCTACAAGAGTCAAAACCCCGCTTTAGCAGTGCAGCAAACCCTTGATCTGATGGTGCAGCGCGCGTATTCGGTCATGTCAAATGACGTGCTGATTTCGATCCCCTTGTTCGTTTTTATGGGTTACCTGATCGAGCGCGCCAACCTGATCGAGAAATTGTTCAAGAGCATGCACTTGGCCATGGCCCGGGTGCCGGGTTCTCTGGCGGTAGCCACTATCGTGACCTGTGCGATCTTTGCCACGGCGACGGGCATTGTGGGTGCGGTGGTCACGCTCATGGGCTTGCTGGCGCTGCCCGCCATGTTGCGGGCCGGTTACAGCGTTCAGTTGTCGGCCGGTGCCATCACCGCAGGCGGTTGTCTGGGTATTTTGATTCCGCCTTCGGTGATGTTGATCGTTTACGGCGCTACGGCTGGCGTGTCAGTGGTCAAGCTGTACGCCGGTGCATTTTTCCCCGGCATCATGCTGGCGGCTTTGTATGTGGTCTACGTGATCGTTATTGCCAAAATTAAGCCTAGCATGGCCCCGCCCATGTCGGCCGAAGACCGCTTTGTGCCCTTGCCTGCGTTTGCGCAAGTGGTGTCCAAAAATATCAGCGGCAACGCCTTGCCCGGCTTGATTGGTGCTCTTAAAGGCAAGCGCAATGCGGCAGTACCCATGCGCGAACTGGTCAATCACTTGGGTATCGCCTTGCTGCCCGCTTTGGCGGTGGCCGCGATCCTGGGAACCGTTTACTTCAAGGTGACGGCACCCCTGCCTGTGCAGACGGTCGAAGGCGTGGTCGCTATGGGTGGAGAACTGTCGGATTCGTCTGATACCCAAGGCGAAGCTCCCAGTGTTGGTGGTTTGGCCGAACCCGAAGCTGATGGCTTGCAGGTGCCGCCAGGTTCGACCGAGGCAGCCAGCGCAAGCGTGGCGTCAGGTGCTGAGCCCGCAAAAGCAGAGTCACCAGCTCCTGCGACCCCTACCGTCGCTGCTGCGGCAGAAGCACCAGCGGCGGCGGCCGAACGCGTGCCTGCGCCGATGTCGTTCTGGATCGGTTTGGCGAGTTGTGTGGTGGCGTTGGGCATTTTCTATGCTTACTTCAGCTTTGCGCGGCTTGAGATCTTCAAAATGCTGCTCGGCTCGTTCTTCCCATTGGCCCTGATGATTTTGGCGGTATTGGGAACCATTGTTTTTGGACTGGCTACACCCACCGAGGCGGCGGCCATGGGATCTTTGGGTGGCCTGCTGTTGGCGGCGGCCTACCGCCGCCTGAATTACGTGGTGCTGCGCGAGTCGGTCTATCTGACGGCCAAAACCAGCGCTATGGTGTGCTGGCTGTTCGTGGGCTCCAGCATTTTCTCGGCGGCATTCGCACTGCTCGGTGGCCAGGAGCTGATTAACACGTGGGTGTTGGGTATGGACTTGACGCCAGTGCAGTTCATGATCTTGGCGCAAGTGATCATTTTCTTGTTGGGCTGGCCGTTGGAGTGGACCGAGATCATCGTGATTTTCATGCCGATCTTTATTCCCCTGCTGCCGCACTTCGGAATCGACCCGCTGTTCTTCGGCCTGTTGGTGGCACTGAACCTGCAAACTGCCTTCTTGAGCCCGCCCGTGGCCATGGCAGCGTTTTACTTGAAGGGCGTGAGCCCTCCCCATGTGACGCTGAACCAAATCTTTGCGGGCATGTTGCCGTTTATGGCCATCCAAGTGTTTGCCATTTTCTTGCTTTACACATTCCCAGCGATTGGTTTGTGGTTGCCGGAGACGCTTTACAAATAAGCGTTACCTGTATCGCGAGAAGCCGCAGCGCCCCAATGGCCCTGCGGCTTTTTTTCTTGAGGCGAGCCTTGGTCCCGCAACTTTGCAAATTGCTACGATTGACGTTTACGTTAACGTAAACTCAGGTTTGCTGTTTTATCTTCCCTTCGGAGCTTCCCATGTCTGACCTGTCCGCCGAATACCAAGCCCTGGCCAACTACCGCCCCACGCAAAAGGTGCGCTTTGTCACCGCTGCCAGTCTGTTTGACGGCCATGACGCGGCCATCAACATCATGCGCCGCATTCTGCAAGGCATGGGTGCCGAGGTGATTCACCTGGGGCACAACCGCAGCGTCGAAGAGGTGGTTACCGCCGCGCTGCAGGAAGACGTACAGGGCATTGCGATCAGCTCCTACCAGGGGGGCCATGTGGAGTACTTCAAGTACATGGTCGATCTGCTCAAGAGCCGGGTCGGCGCGCACATCAAGGTATTTGGCGGCGGCGGCGGCGTAATCGTGCCGTCCGAGATTGATGAGCTCCAAGCCTATGGCGTCACCCGCATTTACAGCCCTGAAGACGGGCAAAAAATGGGGCTGGCCGGCATGATTGGCGAGATGGTGATGCGTTGCGACCACGATCTGGCGCCCTACGCGCCCAGCGATCTGGCTGCCTTCCAGGGCCACGGCGACGCTCATTGGCGCGCGCTGGCCCAGTTTTTGACCGTGGTGGAAGCCGGTAAGGTGAACGAGACCACGCTGCAAGCCCTGCGGACTCAGGCGGCTGCCACCCATATTCCGAGCATCGGCATTACCGGTACCGGCGGTGCGGGCAAGTCTTCGCTGACTGATGAGCTGATCCGCCGACTCCGCCTCGACTGTGGCGACACGCTGCGCATTGCCGTCATCTCCATTGACCCTTCGCGGCGCAAGAGCGGCGGCGCGCTCTTGGGCGACCGCATCCGCATGAACGCGATTTCGCCTTGGGCCACGACAACGAAAGAGCCGGGTGCCCGCGTATTCATGCGCTCGCTGGCGACCCGCGACTTTGGCTCGGAGATCAGCCAGGCACTGCCTGATGTAATTGCCGCCTGCAAAGTGGCTGGTTTTGATTTGATCGTTGTTGAGACCTCTGGTATCGGCCAGGGTGACGCGGCCATCGTGCCGCTGGTGGACGTTCCCTTGTACGTGATGACGCCTGAGTTTGGCGCGGCCAGCCAGCTTGAAAAAATTGACATGCTCGACTTTGCCGAGTTTGTGGCCATCAACAAGTTTGACCGCAAGGGCGCCAGCGACGCGCTGCGCGACGTGGCCAAACAGGTTCAACGCAATCGCGAGGCCTGGACTGTGCCGATGGAAAACATGCCGGTGTTTGGCACCATGGCCGCACGCTTTAACGACGATGGCGTGACCGCGCTCTACCAAGCGATGTTGCCGCGCCTGCAGGCCCTGGGACTGGCCGTACCCGCGCAGCGCCTGCTGCCTGCGGCCGGTGTGCGCCACAGCAGCAACCAGACGCCGGTGGTGCCCGCCGCTCGTACGCGCTACCTGGCCGAGATCAGCGATACCGTGCGCGGCTATAAAAAGCGGGCCCGTGCCCAGGCGCAGTTGGCCCGCGAAATTCAGCAGTTGCAAGCGGCCGCGGCCATGCTGCAGGTGGGCCGCCCGGTCAAAGCCCGCGCCGCTGAGGCTGCGATTGGCTTGGCCCAAGAGCGTGAAAACGTGCAAGACGCCGCCGCCAAAAAGCTGCTGGCCCAATGGCCCGAAATGCAAAAGGCCTACGCGGGCGACGAATACGTCGTCAAAATTCGCGACAAGGAAATCCGCACCGCACTGACCACCCGGTCCCTGAGCGGTACCACCATCCGCAAAGTGGCGCTGCCTACCTATGAAGACCACGGCGAAATCCTGAAGTGGTTAATGCTCGACAACGTGCCTGGCAGCTACCCCTACACCGCCGGTACTTTTGCCTTCAAGCGCGAGGGTGAAGACCCGACCCGTATGTTCGCTGGTGAAGGCGATGCCTTTCGCACCAACACGCGCTTCAAATTGTTGAGTTCAGGCATGGCCGCCAAGCGTCTGTCCACCGCCTTTGACTCGGTCACGCTCTATGGCAACGACCCCGATCCACGCCCGGACATCTACGGCAAGGTGGGCAACAGCGGCGTCAGCATTGCCACCATTGACGACATGAAAGTGCTGTACGGCGGCTTTGACCTGTGCAACCCCAGCACCTCGGTCAGCATGACCATCAACGGCCCGGCGCCCAGTATTCTGGCGATGTTCATGAACACGGCTATCGACCAGAATATCGACAAATTCAAAATCGATAACGGCCGCGAACCCACCGAAACCGAGACCGCCAAAATCAAGGAGTGGGTGCTGGCCAATGTGCGCGGCACGGTACAAGCTGACATTTTGAAAGAAGACCAGGGCCAGAACACCTGCATCTTCTCGACCGAGTTCAGCCTCAAGGTCATGGGCGATATTGCACAGTACTTTGTACACCACGACGTGCGCAATTTTTACAGTGTGTCGATCAGCGGTTACCACATTGCCGAAGCGGGAGCCAACCCGATCAGCCAGCTGGCGTTCACGCTGTCCAACGGCTTCACTTTTGTGGAAGCCTACCTGGCGCGTGGCATGCACATTGACGACTTTGCGCCCAACCTGAGCTTCTTTTTCAGCAACGGCATGGACCCGGAATACACCGTAATGGGGCGTGTGGCGCGCCGCATCTGGGCTGTGGCCATGAAAGAAAAATACGGCGCCAATGAGCGCAGCCAAAAGCTCAAATACCACATTCAGACCAGCGGTCGCAGCCTGCACGCGCAAGAGATTCAGTTCAACGACATCCGCACCACGCTGCAGGCACTCATTGCCATTTACGACAACTGCAACAGCTTGCACACCAACGCGTTCGATGAGGCGATCACGACGCCCACCGAAGACTCCGTGCGTCGGGCCATGGCGATTCAGCTCATCATCAATCGGGAGTGGGGTCTGGCCAAAAATGAGAACCCGTCCCAAGGTGCTTTCATCATCGAAGAGCTCACCGAGCTGCTCGAAGAGGCGGTACTGGCCGAGTTCGAGAAGATCGCTGAGCGCGGTGGCGTGCTGGGGGCCATGGAAACTGGCTACCAGCGGGGCAAGATTCAGGACGAATCCATGCACTACGAAATGCTGAAGCACACCGGCGAGTTGCCGATCATCGGGGTCAACACCTTCCGCAATCCCCACGGCGACCAGGTAATGGACAAGCTCGAGCTTGCCCGAAGCACCGACGCCGAGAAGGCCAGCCAGTTGGAGCGCCTGCACGCCTTCCATGCCCGCCATGCCAAAGAGGCGCCTGCCATGCTGGCGCGGCTTCAGCAGGCGGTCATTGCCAATGACAATGTTTTCGAAGTGCTGATGGATGCGGTGCGCGTTTGCTCATTGGGGCAAATTACCAATGCGCTGTTTGAGGTGGGTGGTCAGTACCGCCGGAACATGTAGGGCATTCGGCCCATTGGAGTGCGCCGGCGCCAGGCTGTGGCTTTCGCGTCGCCTAGGCTTGACTGCTCAGGCGGCTAGGGTTTGCGCAGGCTGCATACGTACCGCCACCCCGCTCAACACCGCATTCCCGGAAAGCGGGTCGCGCAGTTGTTCGTCCAGTAGGGCGTTCAGGTTGACGCCTGGGCGTTGAACGGCAACCGACAGTTGGGCACCGGGCAGGTCATGGCCCCAGCCATGGGGCAGGCTGACCACGCCGGGCATCATTTCATCGCTGATGTGGACCTGGACTTCCAGACGGGCCCGGTGGTTTTCCAGATGGGCCATGGCGCCGTCCTTCAAGCCCAGGCGTTGGGCGTCACTCGGGTGCACCAGTGCGGTGCAACGGAAGGGGCCCTTGGCCAGCGTGGGCAAGTTGTGCATCCAGCTGTTATTGGTGCGTACATCGCGCCGTCCGATTACGACCAGATCGGGTGCGGGGCGTTGCAGATCGGCCAGTGCGCGGGGCAAGTCGGCCAGCAGCGAGGGTGGCGCCAGTTCGACCTTGCCACTGGGCGTGCGCAGCAGTTCAGGAATGCGGGGCTGCAATTCGCCCAGATCCACACCGCCGCTGGCGTTGGAGGCCATCACTTTGCGCAGGTTCAGCCCCTCGGGCTTCTGGCCAAAGGAATCCCCATACGGCCCCGCGCGCAGCGCCAGGTCCAGGGCGCGCTGCGGGCCGCGAAGCCCTTGGGTGGCGGTAATCACCGCGTCTGCGTGTGGGCCAAAGCTGCGCTGGGCGTCTTCGGCAAACTGGCTGTCGTCCAGCGCGCCAATGTCCACTGCGGCGCCCAGGCCCTGGGCAATGGCGGCTATGCGCAACAGGTTTTCCCATTCTTCGGGTTGATGCTCGGCACGCGCAAGCACCGGCGGGCTGTAGCGCGCGTGGTTGCGCCAGGACATTTGCGGAAAGGCGACGTCGTAGTGCAGGTCCTCAAGCGGCGAGGGACCGGGCAAGATCACGTCGGCATGGCGTGTGGTCTCGTTCAGGTAAATGTCCAGGCTCACCATGAAGTCCAGCGTGTCCAGTGCTTTGGCCAAGCGCGGCCCGTTGGGCACGGACAGCACCGGGTTGGTGGCCAAGGTGATCAATGCGCGGATCTGGCCAGGGCCGGGTTGTTCAATCTCTTCGGCGATGCAATTGATCGGGAATTCGCCCATCACCTCGGGTGCACCGGCCACGCGTGACTGGCGCCGTCCGGTGGAAATGCCCTTGCCACGCCCGGCGGAGCCGCTGCTGTTGGCCGAAAAAGCGGCCGCATTGGCAAACATGGCCCCGCCGGCGGTGTCGAGGTGGCCGGTCAGCACGTTGAGGACGTCGATCAGCCAGCTGGCCAAGGTGCCGTATTCCTGCGTGCAGGTGCCGATGCGGCCGTAAACCGCAGCGCGTGGGGTGGTGGCGAGTTGGCGCGCGAGGGCGCGAATGGTATCGGCGTCTATGGCGCAGCGGGCCGCCACGGCCTCGGGAGCAAAGGGCGCTACGGCAGCGCGCACTTCGTCCACGCCGGTGACCCATTCGTGCACCGCGCCCAGGCGCACCTGATTTTCGGCAAACAAGGTGTGCACCATCGCCGCGAGTAAAAAAACGTCAGCGCCCGGGCGGATGAAATGGTGCGCATCGGCGACGGCAGCGGTCTCGGTGCGGCGGGGGTCAATCACGATGAGCTTGCCGCCCCGTGCCTGCATCGCCTTGGCCTTGCCCCTGAAATCAGGCACTGTCCACATGCTGCCGTTGCTGGCCAGCGGGTTGGCGCCAATCACCAGCAGCAAGTCACTGCGCGCGATGTCGGGCACTGCGATGGAAAGCCAGGTGCCAAACATCAGGCCACTGGCGAGTTGTTTGGGGATTTGGTCGACGCTGGAGGCAGAAAAAATGTTTTTGGTGCCCAGGCCGCGGGCGAGCTTGGGGAAGTAGGTGAGCAAACCGATCTTGTGCGCGGACGGATTGCCGGTGACCAGTCCCACAGCGTCACGGCCGTGAGCCGCGATGAGTGGCAGAAGCCGTCGCTCGATTTCGGCAAACGCCTCGTCCCAAGTGACCGCCACGTGCACGCCATTTCGCTTGACCATCGGGCTGCGCAGGCGGTCGGGGTCTTCGTGCAGGTCTTTGAGCGCGACCGCCTTGGGGCAGATGTAGCCAGCGCTAAAAACATCCGCCTCGTGGCCGCGTACGCTGACGACCTTCTGGCCCGAGACTTTGATCTCGAGTCCGCAGCAGGCCTCACACAAAGGACAAATACGGTGGTGGGTGGTAAGGGTCATCGTCGTCTACACATAAAAAAGAGCCAGGCGCGAAAATGCATGCAGCCGCAGCAGGCGCTTGCGGCTCAGGCAGCCGCTTGCAGGCCGTGGCGGGCAATCAGCGCGTCGCGACTGCGGGGGTCGAGGTTGAGCCGGCGCAGGTCATGGCCAACCGCCCTTAGCAGGCGTTCGTCCATCACGTAGCGCCACAGCGGTGGCACGTAGGCTATCAGGAACATGCCGAAATAGCCGCTGGGGAGCGTGGGCAGATCGTCAAAGTGGCGCAGCGATTGATAGCGTCGCAGCGGATGCGCATGGTGATCCGAATGGCGCTGCAGGTGAAACAGGATCCAGTTCGAGAAGATGTGGTTGCTGTTCCAGGAGTGGTGAGGCTGGCAGGCCTCGTATTTGCCCGGCGCGCGCAGCTGACGCAGCAGGCCGTAGTGTTCGATGTAGTTGGCCGATGTCAACTGAAAATTGGCCCAGAATGATGCCGCCAGCAAGAACGGGAGCACGGTCCAGCCCAGCCACAGCACCAAACCGCTCCAAAGCGCCAGGGTTAAAAGGGCCGGTTGCACGATGTGGTTGTGCCAGGACAGCAAGGGCAAACCGGCCTGCCGCAGCCGGGTGCGCTCCAGCTCCCAGGCCCGAAACCAAGCGCCGGGCATTTCCCTGAGGACAAACCGGTAAATCGATTCCCCCATGCGTGACGACGCCGGGTCCAGCGGAGTTGACGCGTCGCGATGGTGGCCTCGGTTGTGCTCCACAAAAAAGTGGCCGTAACCTGAGGGTGCCAGCACGATCTTGGCCAGGGCGCGTTCTAGCGCGGTGTTCTTGTGGCCCAGTTCATGGCCCAGATTGATACAAAAGCCGCCCACTGAACCGCTGATCAAGACCAAAGCCGCCCATCCATGCAGAGGCAAATCCATGCGCACCGCAAACCAAGCGCCAAAGATGAAGGACAGCCAGAGCACGGGCGCCAGCAAGTAGGTGATCCAGCGGTAATAGGTGTCAGCATCGAGTGCCGGCACGGCGGACTCGGGCGGATTGCTGGTGTCTTCGCCGAGCAGGTAGTCGGCCAGTGGCACGGCAGCATAGAAAAAAACCACCGGGACCCACAACGCCCAGGCCGCGCCGGTGGACCACATCAGCGCGGGCCCGATCAGCACCGTGGCCGGAATCAGCAAGGAGAGCAGCCAGGCGTAGCGCTTGCGGTCGCGGTAAGGGGTTTGCAAGGCAGCGGGGACGGGCAGTGGTGTGGGCATGCTGAATTTTGGAGTGCCACCGCCGTGCCGCGTAGCGGGTTTACCCCCGAAAAGTCCCAGCGGTTACACCGGGAGCCCAGGGTTGGGTCACAAGCCCAGTTGGGTCGCCAGCCATTGGCAAAGTTCGCCTTCGGGCTGCTCAAAGCCGGCCAGTACCGTGAAATGGTTGGCGCCGTCAATGGCCCGGAGTTCTGCGCCGTTGCCTTGCGCCCCCCAGGCGGCATGCATGGTTTGGGCCTGGCGCGCAAATTCGGTGGTTTCGGCGCCGCCCCAGGTGATCCAGGTGGGGGTGGCGCAAGGACGCACCGAAAACGCTGGTGAATTGCGCCGAATGATGCCCTCGTCCAACTGGATCATGGGCTGCAAATAGCTGTAGCGCAGGGGCGCGATGTCGTACAGACCACTGATGCACAGGGCGGCTTTGATGGGGTCCGGAGCCAGGCCGTAGTCGCGCGCCCACTCGGTTTGCAGGCACATGGCCGTCAGGTGTCCCCCGGCTGAATGTCCGCCCACGGCCACGCGTTGCGGGTCGCCGCCATAGTTGGCGATGTTGCGCAGCGTCCAGGCCACTGCTGCGCGCACTTGGCGGGTGATTTCGTCGATCGTCACAAACGGGCACAGCGCATAGTTCACCACCACGGTGGTGATGCCCCGGCGCTGCAGGCCCAGCGCCACGCCGCTGAATTCTTTGCTGGACAGTGCCCTCCAGTAGCCGCCGTGAATAAATACGAACACGGGCGCGTGGGGTGCATCGGCCGGGAAAATGTCCAAGGTCTCGTGCAGCGTAGCTCCGTACGGCACATCCAGCGTGTGCCTGAGCGTGGCGCGTGCCAGCACGCTTTGCGCCACATAGTGCTTGCCCGGCGCCGTCGGGTCGCTTAAACCGAGCGACGCGTTGTACTGGGCATCAATTTGCGCTTGGGTGGTGAATTCACGGTAGAGCGGAGGCAAAGTGGCAGACATGGGTTTCAGACTCCTGAGGGGTGGGCCATTCTGGCAATTTACATGAACCGCACTTTGACCGATTTGCCCTTGATGCGCCCGGCGTTGAGCTTGGCGCAGGCGGCAGTCGCTACTGCGCGCGACACTGCGACAAAGGTGCAGAACTCGGTGACCTGGATCTTGCCGATTTGCTCCCGTGTGTAGGCGACACCGCCCTCGTCACTGGTCAACGCACCCAGTACGTCGCCTGGGCGGATTTTTTCTTTGCGGCCGCCCAAGATCTGTAGAGTCACCATGGGCGGTAGCAGCGGTGTTGTTGAGGCGGGGGTGAGCGTGTCCAGACCAAACCAGGTGCTGGTGAAGTGCTGGTATTGCTCGATCTTGCCCACTGCACCCATTTCGTTCATGCTGGCCAGGCTAAGGGCCAGACCCGATTCGCCGGCGCGCCCGGTCCGACCCACGCGGTGTACATGAACCTCCGGGTCGGGCGTGATATCGACATTGATCACCGCCTCCAGCTGGTTGATGTCGAGCCCACGCGAGGCCACATCCGTGGCCACCAGCACCGAGCAACTGCGGTTGGCAAATTGCGCCAGCACTTGGTCCCGCTCGCGCTGCTCCAGCTCGCCGTAGAGCGCCAGGGCGTTGAAACCCTGTTGCTGGAGCCAGTCCACCAGGTCTTTGCACTGCTGCTTGGTATTGCAAAACGCCAAGGTGCTCACTGGTCGAAAGTGCATCAGCAACTGGCCCACAGCCTCAAAACGGTTGGCGCGGGTGACCTCGTAGAAGCGCTGCTCAATCTGGCTTTGGGCTTGGGGCGCTTCGATTTTGATGTGCAGCGGGTCTTTCAAAAACGAGCGCGCCAGCTTCTCGATGCCCTCAGGGTAGGTGGCAGAGAACAGCAGTGTTTGCCGTTCTTTGGGCGTTTGTTTAACCACCTTGCTGATGTCCTCGAAAAACCCCATGTCCAGCATGCGGTCGGCCTCGTCAAGCACCAGGGTGTTCAAGCTGTCGAGTGCCAGGTAGCCGCGCTCCAAATGGTCCAGGATGCGCCCGGGCGTGCCGACCACAATGTGGGCCCCGTTTTCCAGCGAAGCCCGCTGACCGCGCAGGGGGATGCCACCGCACAGCGTGACCACCTTGATGTTGTCCTGTGCGCGCGCCAGGCGACGGATTTCTACCGTGACCTGGTCGGCCAGCTCGCGGGTGGGGCAGAGCACCATGGCTTGCACCGCAAACCAGCGTGGATTGAGTTTGGACAGCAAAGCCAGCGCGAAAGCGGCCGTCTTGCCGCTGCCGGTTTTGGCCTGGGCGATCAGGTCTTTGCCGGCCAGCGCGGCGGGCAAACTGGCGGCCTGGATGGGGGTCATTTCCAGGTAGCCGAGTTGCTCCAGGTTGGCCAGGGTGGCCGGGGCCAGCGAAAGCGCGGAAAACGCGTGGTTTGTGGTGGGTGACGTCATCACCCCATTATCGGGCGCGTGCCGTTCGACCCGACCCTCGCACCTGCGCAGCGTTTATTTGCCGTTGATGGCCAGCAGCTCCACCTCAAACAAGAGCGTGGCGTTGGGCGGAATCACATTGCCTGCGCCGCGTGCGCCATAGGCAATGGTCGAGGGGCAGGTCAGCTTGGCTTTGCCGCCGACTTTCATTTTTTGCACGCCTTCGGTCCAGCACGGGATCACATTGCGTAGCGGAAAGTCGATGGGTTCGTTGCGCTTGTAGGAGCTGTCAAACTCGCGCCCGTCGGGGAAAGTACCCTTGTAATGCACTTTGACGCTGTCGCTCGCCGTGGGGCTGGCGCCGCTCCCGTCTTTGAGTGCGCGGTAAACCAGGCCGCTGGGTGTGACCACAGCGCCGGCTTCCTTGGCGGCAGCGTCGGTTACGGTATCGGCCCAAGCCAAGGGCAGGGTGACAAGAGTGGTGAACAGGGCAAGGGCGCGCAGGGCAGTTTTCATGGGTGCTGGTTCGGTGTTGAGAGGGGAAAGAGCCAGCACAGATTGTCGCAGCCCCGCGCAAAGCATGGCTAAAGCAGGGTCTCGGCGGCCACACAGGTGTAGCCCAAGGCCTGGGCGACCGCCGGGTAAGTGACTTGCCCCTGCGCCACGTTCAGACCGTTTCTCAGATGTTTGTCTTCTTTGAGTGCCTTTTGCCAGCCCTTGTCGGCCAGCGCCAGAGTGTGTTTCAGCGTGGCACCGTTCAGGGCAAACGTGGAGGTGCGCGCGACGGTGCCCGGCATATTGGGCACGCAGTAGTGCACCACGCCACCGACCTCATAGGTCGGCTGGTCGTGGGTGGTGGGGCGGGATGTCTCGAAGCAGCCGCCCTGGTCAATGGCCACGTCCACTACAACCGCGCCCTTTTTCATGCGCGAGACCAGATCAGCGCTCACCAGTTTGGGAGCACTTGCACCGGGAACCAGCACGCCGCCCACCACCAGTTCGGCGTCCAGAATCGCGCTTTCCACGTTTTGCTTGCTGGAATAGCGCGAAGTGATGCGCTTGCCAAACACCACGTCGAGTTGGCGCAAGCGGTTCACGTTTTTGTCGATCACCGTGACCCGAGCGCCCAGCATGACGGCCATTTTCAGAGCGTGCGTGCCTACCACGCCCGCGCCCAAAACCACCACGTGGCTGGCGGGCACGCCGGGCATGCCGTCCAGCAGCACGCCCATGCCGCCATGGGACTTTTCCAGGTAGACGGAGCCCGCTTGCACCGCCATCCGTCCGGCCACCTCGCTCATGGGCGCGAGCAGGGGCAAGCGTCCGCCTGCGCTGGTAACGGTCTCGTAGGCAATGCACACCGCCCCCGACTTCACCAAAGCGGCAGTTTGTTCCGCATCAGGCGCCAGGTGCAGGTAGCTAAAGAGTATTTGCCCGGGCCGCAAAAGCGCGCTCTCGGCCGCTTGGGGCTCTTCGACTTTGACCACCATGTCGGCGCGTGCATAGACCTCGGCACCATCGGCCGCCAGGCTGGCGCCGGCGGCTTGGTACTGGTCGTCACCCACACCGACGCCGTCACCGACACCCTTTTGGACTACGACGCTATGGCCTCGGGAAGTCAGTTCCCGCACGCTGGCAGGCGTGAGACCGACCCGATATTCATGGTTTTTTATTTCTTTGGGAAGGCCAACAAGCATGCGCAGTCTCAGGGGTTCGGGATAAGCGTTGAAGTTTGCCCCGCGCTGGCCGTAAATAAGTGATGTAGATCAGACCGGGGTCGCGGCCGCCTGCACGATTGAAGTCGAAAAAAAACCCCGCCCACCCAAAGGGTGGCGGGGTTTTGGCCTGGCTTCAGGCTTTAGACCAGCAAGGCGTTGACGCGTTTGACATAGGCCGCCGGGTCAGCGGGCAGGCCGCCCTCCGCCAACAGCGCCTGGTCAAACAGAATATGCGCCAAGTCGTTGAAGTGGACCGAGCCGTCCAGTTTTTTGACCAAGGCGTGGTCGGCGTTGATCTCCAGCACCGGCTTGACTTCTGGCGCTGCCTGACCGGCTTGTTTCAGCATGCGCGCCAACTGGGTGCTCATGCCGTGGTCTTCCACCACCAGGCAGGCCGGGCTGTCGACCAGGCGGGTGGTTACGCGCACGTCTTCAGCCTTGTCTTTGAGCGCCTCTTTCAGCTTGGCAAGCAAGGGCTTGATGGTCTCAGCCGCTTCTTCGGCCGCTTTTTTCTCGGCTTCGTCCTGCAGGCTGCCCAGATCGACGGCGCCCTTGGCCACGCTTTGCAGGGGCGTGTCGTCAAAATCAGTCAGGTAGTTGAGCGCCCACTCGTCCACGCGATCGGTCATGAGCAACACTTCGATGCCCTTTTTCTTGAAAACCTCGAGCTGTGGGCTGTTTTTGGCCGCTGCCAGGTTGTCGGCGGTGATGTAGTAAATCGCCTCCTGGCCTTCTTTCATGCGCGCCTTGTAGTCGGCCAGCGACACGCTGACCGTGTCGCTGCTGGTGGACGCAAAGCGCAGTAGCTTGGCCAGGCGGTCTTTGTTGGCGTAGTCCTCGCCCATGCCTTCTTTGAGTACGGCGCCAAATTCCGCATAAAACTTGCTGTATTTGCCTTGCTGCGCTTTGTCTTCGTCGGACAGCACGTCGGTCACGCCATCGGCGGCAGGCGCGGGTGCCTTGTCGTGCTTGGCCAGGTCTTCCAGCATGCCCAGCACGCGCTTGGTGCACCCTTCGCGGATGGCTTTGACGTCGCGGCTTTCCTGCAGTAGTTCGCGGCTCACGTTCAGGGGCAAGTCGGCTGAATCGACCACGCCTTTGACAAATCGCAGGTAGTTGGGCATCAGCGCTTCGGCGTCGTCCATGATGAACACGCGTTTGACGTAGAGCTTGATACCGGCTGTTTTTTCGCGGTTGTACAAGTCCATCGGCGCTTTGCCGGGGATGTAGAGCAGTTGCGTGTACTCGGTGCTGCCTTCCACACGGTTGTGCGTGTGGGCCAGCGGCGCTTCCATGTCGTGGCTGATTTGCTTGTAGAAGTCGTCGTATTGCTCTTGGCTGATGTCCTTTTTGGCGCGCGCCCAGATGGCGTTGGCCTTGTTGACGGTTTCCCACTCGCCGGTTTTGACCATTCCTCCGGGTTGGCGGCCGCCTTTTTCGTCGTTGGGGTCAATCAGCTCGCCGTCTTTCCACTCTTCCTTTTCCATCTGGATGGGCAGGCTGATGTGGTCGGAGTATTTGCTGATGATGCCCTTGACCTTCCAGGCCTGGGCGTAGTCTTGGGCGTCGTCGCGCAGGTGCAGGGTGACGCTGGTGCCACGGTGCTCGCGGTTAATGGTTTCCACCTCAAACGCGCCGCCACCGCTGGCGCCGCCGTCGCTCACCCAGCGCACGCCTTCTGCCGCGTGCAAACCGGCGCGGCGGGATTCGACGGTGATTTTGTCGGCCACGATAAAGCCGGAGTAAAAGCCCACGCCAAACTGGCCAATAAGCTGCGAGTCGGCCTTTTGGTCGCCGCTGAGTTTGGAAACAAAGTCTTTGGTGCCGCTCTTGGCAATGGTGCCGAGGTTGTCGATGGCTTCTTGTTGGCTTAGGCCAATGCCGTTGTCGGTGATGGTGAGCGTCTTGGCGTCTTTGTCAAAGGTGACGCGGATTTTGAGTTCGGAGTCGCCTTCAAACAGCTCGGGCGCGTTGATGGCTTCAAAACGCAGCTTGTCGCAGGCGTCTGAGGCGTTGGAGATCAACTCGCGCAGGAAAATTTCTTTGTTGGAATACAGCGAGTGGGTGACGAGGTGCAGCAATTGCGCCACTTCGGCCTGGAAATTAAGGGTTTGTTTGGTCATAGCAGTTCAGATTAACGAGGAAAGAAGTCAAACAGGGCGCGCCACAAAGGCGTGCCTATAGGTGGGGATAGGCGCCAGGTTTTCAAGGTTGCGGGGCGCATTCCTCAGAACGCGCCCACCCTCTGGGGGCTTAAAAACGCTCGTGCGGCGCCAGGTAGCGCCACTGGCCCACGGGCAAATTGCCCAACATCACGTTGCCGATACGCACGCGCTTGAGGCCCACCACTTTCAGGCCGACTTGCTCGCACATGCGCCGGATTTGCCGTTTTTTGCCCTCGTGCAGCACAAAGCGCAGTTGCTCGGGGTTTTGCCATTCCACCTTGGCGTGCTTGAGCGCCTGTCCGTCCAGGCT
>JARWZT010000003.1 GCA_029866205.1 Rhodoferax sp. | reverse complement strand
GGGTGGAAGGTTCTGGAACGAAATGACAACGGAGACGGCCAAGGAAACGCCTGGTGTGAATTCGGGGACATCGATAGTGAGGGACATGCACGAGGTTGGAAGTTGGCAAAGCACATTGACCCGTTGCTGGCAGAAATTGCTGAACGAGTCGCAGCCTTACTGAACGTTGGGTGGACAAGCGTGCGAATCGTTACAGACCATGGATGGCTGCTGATGCCAGGAAAGCTGCCCAAAGTCGAAATGGCGGGTGATCTTACGGATAACAAATGGGGTAGATGCGCCTCGATCAAACCTGGCGCATCAACTAGTGAACGTCTATACCCATGGTATTGGAACCCTAACCAACAGTTTGCATTAGCGGACGGCGTTAGCTGTTATCGCCGGTCAGAGGAATATACCCATGGCGGCTTAAGTCTTCAAGAGTGCTTAACTTTGGAGCTTGTCGTGACAAAGGGTTCGGCTGACTCTAGCAAACCAGTTACAGAGATTACAGACATCTCTTGGAAAGGCTTGCGCTGCACGGCAGCAGTTGACGGTCAGTTTACTGGGCTCTCAATGGATATCCGAGGGCACGCAGGCGACCCCACTTCGAGCATAGTAGTGAGTGTGAAACCGTTGAAGGAAAACGGAACCGCTTCGGTGGTTATTGAAAATGAAGAACTTCAAGGAAATCCAGCACATATTGTTTTGCTAAATGCGGCGGGCGAGTTGGTGGCTGAAGCGAATACCGTGATCGGTGGAGGATGATGAATGATTGAACTAGATGCAATTGACAAAAAAGCTGCCAGCGAGCTCGAGGGCTATTTGGTAAGAAAAGACTTGGTACGCACCTTCAGTCGACAGTTCCCAGTCCCGACCTACGTCGTTGAATTCATGCTTGGCCGTTATTGCGCCAGTACCGTACAAGAAGAAATTGACGAGGGATTAGAGATTGTTCAACGTCAACTCAAATCGCGCACCGTTAGAGCTGGTGAGGAAGAGTTATTTAAGGCTCGCGCATTAGAAACAGGTGAGGTCAAAATAATCGATCTGATCACTGCCCGCGTAGACAACAAGGGTGAATACGTCGCAAGCTTGCCAAGTTTGCGACTAACCGACGTTCGAATTGCAAGTGAGCTGGTCAATCAACACGAGCGTATGTTGACCGGTGGGTTTTACGCTGAACTCGGTGTTACCTTTGATGTGGCAATTGCCCAGGAAACAAAAGGCCGACCGTTCGGCATTTCCTCTTTGAGAGAAATCCAACTTTCCAAACGCGATGTTTTGGACTCTCTCGCCAAGGCGCGAAAGGCGTTCACCACTGAAGAGTGGAAAGATTTTTTATTGCGCTCGATTGGTATTGAAGGAAGCGGCCTCAGTGCCAGACAAAAGAACGCACTACTTTTACGTATGGTTCCGTTCGTTGAACGAAATTACAACTTGGTTGAGCTTGGGCCTCGGGGCACTGGCAAGAGTCACCTGTTCCAGCAAGTCTCCCCATATGCTCATTTGATCTCTGGTGGCAAGGCAACTGTTGCGAAGATGTTTGTTGAGAACACTGCCAAGGCTCGACGTGGACTTGTCTGCCAATACGACGTAGTTTGCTTTGATGAGGTCTCCGGAATTTCTTTCGATCAGAAAGACGGCGTAAACATCATGAAGGGCTACATGGAGTCCGGAGAGTTCAGTCGCGGAAAAGAAAGTATTCGCGCTGATGGCAGCATCGTACTGGTCGGAAATTTTGATGTTGATGTTGAACATCAACAGAGGGTCGGTCATTTGTTTGGCCCGTTGCCACCGGAAATGCGTGATGACACAGCATTCATGGACCGTATCCACGCGTTTTTACCTGGCTGGGATGTGCCCAAGATCAACAAGGATCTGGTAACTAATCACTTTGGCCTGGTAAGTGATTTCTTGTCGGAATGTTGGACACAACTCCGAAATCAAAGCCGAGTCAGCCAACTTCAGAACCGGGTTTATTTTGGCGGCGCGCTTTCTGGCCGTGACACAAATGCCGTTAACAAGACAGTCAGTGGTTTGTTGAAGCTGATTTACCCGAGTGGCGATGATGCAGTGCCAGACGAAGACTTGGAATGGGCTGTGCGAATCGCAATGGAGGTTCGCCGACGCGTCAAGGAACAGCAAAAGCGTGTGGGCGCAGCCGAATTCCGGAACACTCATTTCAGCTACATCATGGGCGCAGATGGTGTGGAGAAGTTCGTCTCAACACCGGAACTTCAAAGTGACAACAGCATCGGCGGTGATCCACTGGAACCTGGACAGGTATGGAGCATCAGCCCAGGGGGCGGTGAAGAGAACTCGGGACTCTATAGGATTGAGGTCAATGAAGGACCGGGCACCGGTGTGAAAGTCCTTAACAAGCCAATTCCGCCCGCTTTTCGGGAAAGCATTGGATTTGCCGAGCAGAATCTTTATGCAAGGTCAGTTCAACTGGTTGGTGATAAGGATCCCAGGCAGCATGAATTCACCGTGCAGCTTCGCGCCTTTGATGCTGCAAGGTCCGGCTCAAAGCTTGGGGTCGCATCATTGGTCGCTTTGTGCACGTCGTTGCTCAAAAGAAGTGTCAGAGGCGGGTTGATCATCGTGGGTGAAATCAACCTGGGTGGATCTATCGAGCCTGTTCACAACGCCGTGACTATCGCAGAAATTGCTGTTGAGAAAGGTGCGACGTCGTTACTGATGCCCGTGGCTTGCAGGCGGCAGTTGGTGGACCTCTCAGATGACATGGCCACCAAGATCGACATCCAGTTCTACTCGGATGCCAAAGATGCACTTTTGAAAGCGATGGCAGAGTAGCTTGGCATCAACCATAACGCTCTGAACCACGAAATTTCGTTCGGCTTGGTTCAAAGCCCGTTTTGCCGAAACCGGTAAATTCACGGCTCGGAACCAAGTCCGAAAAAGTCATGAGGTTTTGAGACAAACGGGGTTTGAGACGACTTTACGGGGTCGCTGCCGGAGGTAGCAGTCAGGAGCCCAAAGCAAAAAGCCCCGCGTGGTGCGGGGCCTGAGGCCGCCTCAAGGCCTGCTGAGCAGGTTTGAGGTCTTTGTACTGGCGGAAACGGAGGGATTCGAACCCTCGATGAGGCTCTACACCCCATACTCCCTTAGCAGGGGAGCACCTTCGGCCACTCGGTCACGTTTCCAATGCCTGCATTATCTCACGATTTGGGGGACGTTTTAAGCCGCCGCCTGGTCCAAATCGAAGGCTTTGTGCAGGGCGCGCACAGCCAGCTCCATGTACTTTTCGTCGATCACGACCGAGGTCTTGATCTCGGAGGTCGAAATCATCTGAATGTTGATGCCCTCCTCGCTCAGCACGCCAAACATTTTGCTGGCAATACCGACGTGGCTCCGCATACCGATGCCCACGATGGACACCTTGCAGATCTTGGTGTCGCCCACCACGTCGTACGCGCCGAGGCTGGGCAGTACTTTCGCGCGCAACAGGTCCATGGCCTTGGCGAAATCGCCACGGTTCACGGTAAAGCTGAAGTCGGTTTTGCCGTCTTTGCTCAGATTCTGGATGATCACATCAACATCAATGTTGGCTTGGGCAATCGCGCCCAGGATCTGGTACGCAATACCAGGGCGATCGGGCACGCCCAAGACCGAAATTTTGGCCTCGTCGCGGTTGAATGCAATGCCTGATACGACGGCTTGTTCCATGTGTTCGTCTTCCTCAAAAGTAATCAATGTGCCCGACTGGGACTCGACGGCAATGTCAATGTCCCAAGGCGTAAAACTGCTCAACACGCGCAAGGGAACGCGGTACTTTCCGGCGAATTCCACCGAGCGGATTTGCAGCACTTTGGAGCCCATGGATGCCATTTCAAGCATTTCCTCAAAGCTCACCGTCTGCAGCCGACGCGCCTCAGGCACGACACGGGGATCGGTGGTGTAGACGCCGTCTACGTCGGTGTAGATCAGGCATTCCTGGGCTTTCATGGCGGCCGCTACGGCCACCGCGGAGGTGTCAGAGCCGCCACGACCCAAGGTGGTGATGTTGCCGAGAGCGTCTGCTCCCTGAAAACCGGTCACGATCACCACCTTGCCGGCCTCGAGGTCGGCACGCACCTTGGTGTCGTCGATAGACTCGATGCGGGCTTTGGTGTGGGCGCTGTCCGTGCGAATCGGCACCTGCCAACCGGCATAGCTGACCGATTGCAGACCTTCAGCCTGAAGCGCAATGGCCAACAAGGCGCTGGACGCTTGCTCTCCCGTGGACGCCAACATGTCGAGCTCGCGCTCGTAATCGTGGGTTTGTTGCTGCGGCGCCAGCTCTTTGGCCAGACCCAGTAAACGGTTGGTTTCTCCGCTCATGGCCGACGGAACGACCACCATCTGGTGACCTGCACGGGCCCATTTGGCCACCCGCTTGGCGACATTGCGGATGCGATCGGTAGAACCCATCGAGGTGCCACCGTATTTGTGAACAATTAATGCCATTGAATTTGGTTTTTTCAGAGCTAAACCGCAGAATTGTACCAAGCCAAACTGCCCTTATTGCGCTGCACAAAACCATGACCCACCTTGATATTTAGCTGGTGGCCTCGGGTGGTGCAGGCGGCGATCTGCTCCATCAACTCTTTCAGTTGCGCGCTGCTGGCCTGACTTTGGCAGTACTGCGCCAGCCAGTGGCGAAGTACATTGGCGAGGCGTGCGGGGCTGAGTGTCTGCAAAAGCTTAATTTGTGGCGAGTTGCCCGATTCGTCACACACGGACCGCCAGTCGGTTGCTGCGATTTCCGTCAACAGGGATTGCGCTTGTGCGGCGTGCGCGGTGCTGCGGGTCAGCGTCTGGGCGTAATGCGGAAACACATCGCGCAAAGCGGGCATCAAGCGCGCGCGAATTCGGTTGCGCAAAAACGTTTCATCGGAATTGCTCGGGTCCTCGACAAAAGGCTCCCTTTGCTCGGTCAACCAATGGCGAATCTCCTGCCCAGGAACAGCCAACAAAGGCCGGAAAAAGTTCACCCCGTGGCGCAGCCAATGCGAGGGCATCGCGCTCAGACCGGCGAGGCCCGCGCCGCGGCCGAGCGCTAGCAGCAGCGTTTCCACTTGGTCATCCGCATGCTGCGCAAGCGCCACCGACAGTGACCGCCCACCCACTGCTTGCCCGGCGACAAAACTGTCGAGCGCGCCGTAGCGTGCAATGCGGGCAGCGTCCTCAGGGCTCTGACCGGCTTGGGCGTGGGCGTCGACGCGCTCAACGACCAAGGGCACGACCAAGCGCTCGCACAGTGCCACGCAATGGGCCTCGAATGTGGCCGCCGCAGCTTGCAGGCCGTGGTTGACGTGCACGGCGTGCACCTGACCTGGCCATTTGCGGACACAGGCGATCAGCAATGCCGTGGAGTCGGCGCCGCCACTCAAGGCAATCGCGACCGGCAGGGGCGGCGCAAATCGGTGGATCGCCGCGTCAAAAGACGCCGTCATGGCATCAGAGCCGCTATTTGGCGTTGGCCTTGGTGTCGGTAAATCGGCCGTAGCTTTGGAGCCGGTCGTAGCGTCGGTCCAGCAAATCTTTGACCTTGAGGTCGCTCACCTGGCGATAAGCATCGCCCAACGCGCGCTTTAAAAACACGGCAGCCTGCTTGTAGTCGCGGTGTGCGCCACCGACCGGTTCGTTGACGATCTTGTCCACCAAACCCAATGCCTTGAGCCGCAGCGCCGTAATGCCCAGCGCGTCCGCTGCTTCCTGCGCCTTGTCGGAGGTTTTCCACAAGATCGAGGCACAACCTTCCGGGCTGATGACCGAATAGATGGCGTATTGCATCATCACTACCTGGTCCGCTACCGAAATGGCCAACGCGCCACCTGAGCCACCTTCGCCAATGATGGTGGTGATGATGGGCACTTCGAGCTGCGCCATCTCAAAAATATTGCGACCAATGGCCTCGGACTGACCACGCTCCTCGGCGTCAATCCCGGGGTAAGCGCCGGGAGTATCCACAAAGGTGAATACGGGCAGACCAAATTTTTCCGCCAGTTTCATCAGGCGCAGCGCTTTTCGGTAGCCCTCGGGCTTACTCATGCCAAAGTTGCGCAAGCCACGCTCCTTGGTGTCCCGACCTTTCTGCTGACCCAGCACCATGCAGGGCACGCCATTGAACCGGGCCAGGCCACCCACAATGCTCAGATCGTCCGCAAAGTGGCGGTCACCATGCAGCTCGACAAAATGGGTAAAGATCTCGCTGATGTAATCCAGCGTGTAGGGGCGCTCCGCGTGGCGTGCGATCTTGGTGATCTGCCAGGGCGTCAGGCTGCTGTAGATGTCCTTGACCAGTTGCTGGCTCTTCTTGCTCAGCTGGTCAATTTCGGCGGAGATGTCAACCGCCGATTCATTTTGCACATAGCGCAATTCTTCGATTTTGCCCTCAAGCTCGGCCACAGGCGCCTCGAAGTCCAAAAATGTTCTTTTTGCCAAATGCACTCTCCTATTGCGTTACGACCCAACAACGGCGCCGAAGGCAGCCCCTAGTAGGCGACCGGAACGGGGTCCAGTGAGCGCCAAATATACCAAGTTGCCACGCTGCAGTACGGCGCCCAAGCGGCCGCGACCTCCCGGGCGTCACTGCGACTCACGATTTCCCCAGAAAAATAATTACTGCTGATGCCGTTGATCAGACCAACGTCGTCCAGCGGAAGGACATTGGGCCGCATCAAATGAAAAATCAGAAACATTTCCGCAGTCCAACGGCCAATGCCCCGAATGCCGATTAACTCACTGATGATTTCCTCGTCGCCCTGCTCTGCCCAAGCGTCCACCCGCAGACGCTGGTCATCAAAGTGCAGCGCCAAATCAACCAGGTACTCGACCTTGCGTGCGCTGAGCCCCGCAGCCCGCATGTCGTCCACTTTAAGTCGAAGTACGTTGGCGGGCTCCATTGCAGCAGGCAAGAGGGCAAAGCGGTCCCACACGGTTTGCGCCGCCTTGACCGAAATTTGCTGCCCAACGATGCTGCGTGCCAGAGTAACAAAAGGATCGCCCCGGCTTTCAAGGGTCGCGTCCTTGAACTGCGGGATCAGGCGCTTCATCACCCGGTCTTTTTTCATGAGGTACTTGCACGCCTCATCCCAAAACAGTGGTTTTACCGGCGCTGCGGCAGGCGGCACTTTGGACGCCATGGTCAAGCCATTTCCCAGGTGGTGCCCTGGGGCGAATCCTTGAGAACGATGCCGCGCGCCGAAAGGCTCTGGCGAATTCGATCGGCCTCCGCAAAGTTCTTCCCTGCCTTGGCCTGGGCACGTTGGGCAATCAGATCGGCAATTTGCGCGGGGCCGAAGTCCGTACCCGCCGAAGCCGTGTCGTGCCCTTCGGCTTGTGTCTTGCCCATCACACCGGCCTGCAAGTACTTTTCTGGGTCCTGCTGCAAGAGTCCCAGGCATTCGCCCAAAGCCTTAAGCAAGCCCGCCAACGTCGCAGACCGGGTGCGATTGACTTCGCTGGCCAAGTCAAACAGCACAGAAACCGCCTCGGGCGTTCCAAAATCCTCGTCCATTGCGGTCTTGAAGCGGGCTGCATAAGGATCAGACCAGTCCAGCGCAACCGCCTGAGGCGGTACCAATTGCAACGCGGTATAAAGGCGCTTGAGCGCGCTGCGGGCGTCCTCAAGGTGGGCATCGCTGTAGTTCAGCGCGCTGCGGTAGTGAGAACGAACAATGAAAAAACGGGTCGTCTCGGCATCAAAACGGGCCAGAATTTCCTCGATGGTGAAGAAATTTCCCAGACTCTTGGACATTTTCTCGTTGTCCCGGGTCACAAATCCGTTGTGCATCCAGTAGCGTGCCAGCGGTTTGCCGAAAGCTCCCTCGCTCTGCGCAATTTCATTTTCGTGGTGAGGAAACTGCAAGTCTGCACCGCCGCCATGAATATCAAAGGACTCGCCCAGCAGCTCGCAGGCCATTGCTGAGCACTCGATGTGCCAGCCTGGTCGTCCCGGCCCGAAGTGGCTCGGCCACTTGGCGTCATCGGGTTCGGTCGGCTTTGCCGACTTCCAGAGCACAAAATCAAGAGGATCGTGCTTGCCATCGTCCACAGCCACGCGCTCCCCAGCGCGCAACGCGTCCAACGATTTACCGGAGAGCTTGCCATAGCCCTCAAACTTGCGCACCGAAAAATTGACATCCTGGTTGGAAGCGCGGTAGGCCAAGCCCCGTTGCTCCAGTCGCTCAATCAAAGACAACATTTGCGGCACATACTTTGTCGCCCGCGGCTCATGGCTAGGTCGCTGAACGCCAAGAGCATCCGCATCACGGTGCAGCAGCGCCACCATGCGGTCGGTCAGCGCGCCAATGGATTCCTTGTTTTCGAGCGCACGGCGGATGATCTTGTCGTCGATGTCCGTCACGTTACGGACATAGGTCACCCGCAAGCCGCTGGACTTGAGCCAGCGCTGCACCACGTCAAAGGCCACCATGGAGCGGGCATGACCCAGGTGGCAGACGTCATAGACCGTCATGCCGCAGACGTACATCCGCACATGCCCTGCCTCGAGCGGAGTAAACGGGTCCAGTTGGCGGGACAGGGTGTTATAGATGCGCAAACTCATGGAAATCTCTCAAACCAAACCTGCGGGGGAAACCGGGCCGCAAGTCCGCGCTCTCTGCACCCCTCCGCTACAATGACAGGCAGTATATCGGCGGCCTTTTGTTGCCCCTTGACCAAGAGAAATGTTGTCCCATCCCATGCTGCTGTGTCGCCCCCGGTTTACCCGCACCATGGTGTTGCTTGCCAGTTTGCTTTTGCTGCTCAGCGCCCCGGCGCATGCCGATGAGTACAGCGACGTTGCCCAGTTGACCCGCGATGGCAAGTATCCAGAAGCGCTGGCACGGGCGGACCGCTTTTTGTCCGGTAAGCCACGCGACGCGCAAATGCGACTGCTCAAAGGCGTGGCCCAGCGGGATGCCGGAAAAACGGCCGATGCGATTGCCACGTTTTCCAAGCTGACCGAAGAGTTTCCAGAGCTTCCTGAGCCCTTCAACAATCTGGGCGTTATTTACGCAGACCAAAACCAAATCGACAAGGCGCGCGCCGCCTTCGAAGCGGCCTTGCGCACCCACCCCAGCTACGCCACGGCCCATGAAAATTTGGGCGATGTGTACGCCAAACTGTCCAGCACCGCCTACAGCAAAGCCCTGCAAATTGAAGCCGGCAATGCGGCAGTCACGCCCAAGCTCACCTTGATGCGGCAGCTGGCAGGGCCCGGACAACCGCGACTGGTGGTCACTGCGGCGGCGACGCCCTCGGTTCAGCAGGCCCCGGCGGCGACTGCGCCGCCAGTCAAAGAGGCGGTGGCACCAGCCAGGTCAGCCGCCACACCGGAGCCCAACACCGCGCCCGCCAGGGCGGTCAACGAGGGTGCGGTGCGCGAAGCCGAAGCTGCGGTGCAAAACTGGGTTACCGCTTGGTCGAACAAAGATATGCGGGCCTATTTCAGCGCCTACAGCAGAGACTTCAATCCCAGCGGAGGCGCAAGTCGCAGCGCCTGGGAGGCGGAACGCCGCATGCGCATCGAAGGAAAATCGAAAATATCGGTCCGCCTAGAGGGTTTGCAAGTGGTCGTCAATGGCAACAAGGCCACCGCCCGCTTCCGTCAGGACTACCGCGCCAACGGCATCGCGATTTCGAGCCGCAAGACGCTGGACCTGGTGCGAGTCAATGACAGCTGGAAAATCGTGCGCGAGGCCGTCGGTGGTTAATCCAAAGTGGTGGGCCACCTTGGTGGTGGCTCTAGAGCTTTGTTGTGGCACTGCGGTCAGTGCGCGCACCGGCGAAAAATCCGAGGCGACGCAGCAAAGGACCGCTTCAGCCGAGTCCACATCGCACGAAGCCCGCTTGCTGGAGGTCTACCAGCTGATGGCCCAAGGTGACCCGCGCCGGGCCCTGGAAGTGGCTGAAAAATTGGTGCGTGACGTCCCCAACTTTCAGCTGGCGCAGTTGGTGTACGGCGACTTGTTGGCGGCACGCACGCGCACCCTGAAAGTGATGGGTGACGTTCCCGCTGCCAGTACCAATGCCGGTGCTGCCGCACTGGCAGAGCTCAAAGACGAGTCGCTGCGCCGGGTTCTGGCCAGCAAAGAACGTCCTGCCGAGGGAACCCTTCCCAGCCAGTTTTTGAAGCTTTCGCCGCAAACGCGCACTGCAATTGCGGTTGACGCTGGCAAGTCACGCCTGTACCTGTTTACCAACACGCCCTCGGGTCTGCGTTTGACGGCGGACTACTATGTATCCGTGGGCAAGGCCGGCACAATCAAGAGCCAGGAAGGTGACCAGCGCACGCCCTTGGGCGTCTACTACATCACCAGCAACCTTGACACCAAGGTGCTCAATGAGTTTTACGGGGCCGGGGCCATGCCCTTGAATTACCCCAACATTCTGGACATCAAACGCGGCAAGTCAGGCAGTGGCATCTGGCTGCATGGCACGCCCCCCCAACAGTTTTCGCGTGCGCCACGCTCGACGGATGGTTGTTTGGTGTTGTCAAACCCAGACATCTTGGCGCTGATCCGTCGCATATCCGTCGGCACAACGCCCGTGGTCGTGTCCTCGCAGCTGGTCTGGATGCCCGCCAACCAGTTGCAAACCCAGGCCCGTCCCTTTGAAACCGCGCTCAATGCCTGGCGCGAGGCCAAGCAGGCGGGTGACCTCAATAAAGTGCTGGGCTTTTACACCGCCGATTTTTCGAGTTACGGCAAGAATCTGGATCAATACACCACCCAGATCCGCTCCGAACTCAAGACGACCCGGGGAAAGAATATTGCACTTAAGGACCTCAGCTATTTGCAGTGGAGCGACTCTTCAGAGACCATGGTGACCACTTTTGGTGAAGTGGTCGAAGGACGCCGCACAGGGGTTCACAAGCGCCAGTATTGGGTACGCACAGCCAGAGACTGGCAAATATTTTTTGAAGGAGTGATCTGATGTCGATCGGGTTTCACGCGCTAAGGCGCCGCACTATTGCGCCGCTTATTCTGACGGCAATGTCCGTGTGGTGCGCCCTGCCCGCGCAGGCGCAGTCCACGCCCCGGGTCAAGTTCCAGACCAGCCAAGGCGATTTTGTGGTGGAACTGCAGGCAGAAAAAGCACCGAAGACGGTGGAAAATTTCCTGCGTTATGTGGCGGACAAGCATTACGACGGGACTATTTTTCACCGCGTCATTGATGGATTTATGGTCCAAGGCGGTGGATTTACGCCCGCCATGGTGCAAAAGCCGACGCGCCCCCCCATTCCGCTCGAAGCCAAAAATGGCCTGAAAAACGACATCGGCACCATCGCCATGGCCCGTACCGGCAACCCCAACTCCGCAACTTCCCAGTTTTTTATCAACGTTTCCAACAATACCAGCCTGAATGCCCCCCAACCTGACGGCTATGGCTATGCAGTATTTGGCAAGGTTGTCAGCGGCATGGACGTGATAGACAAAATCCGTCAAAGTCCGACCGGCAACCAAGGCGACTTCCAAAACGTGCCCACCACCCCCATTTCTATCAACTCCGTCAACCTGGTTAAATAAAATGACTCAACCCAAAGTAGAACTTCATATTGCCAATTTCGGCGTCATCACGGTCGAACTCGACCAGGAAAAAGCACCGAAATCAGTCGAAAACTTTCTGGGCTATGTGGCCAGCGGCCACTACGACAACACGATTTTCCACCGCATCATTCCAGGATTTATGGTCCAGGGCGGTGGCATGGAGCCCGGCATGGCACAAAAGAAAACCGCCAAACCGATCGAAAACGAGGCTGCCAATGGCCTGAAAAACACCAAGTACACACTGGCGATGGCCCGTACCAGCGACCCGCACTCGGCGACCGCGCAGTTTTTCATCAATATCGCCGACAACGACTTCCTGAACCACACTGCACCCTCGTCCCAAGGCTGGGGCTATGCGGTTTTTGGCAAAGTGGTGGATGGCACAGACGTCGTTGACAAGATCAAAGCGGTAGCCACGGGACGCAAGGGTTTCCACGACGATGTGCCCAAAGAAGATGTTGTTCTGACCAAAGCCGTCGCTTTGTAAAAGCCCGATCAGGTTGGTATGGAGATCATCGCCCCGCCGCACTGGCAGTTGGTGGACCTCATTTCCGACCTGCATTTACAAACCCAGGAGCCGCAGGCGAAAGCCACCCTGGACCGCTATCTGTCCGAGTCACCCGCCCAAGCCCTTTTTATATTGGGTGATCTTTTCGAAGTGTGGGTGGGGGACGACGTATTGCAAGAGCCCACAGGAATAGAGCACGAGACGGCAGAACTGTTATACCGTGCAAGCCGACACATGGCTATTTTCATCATGTGTGGCAACCGCGATTTCTTGATGAGTGAGCGCTTGCGCGCCGCTTGTGGCGCTCAAATGCTGGACGATCCCAGCGTGCTGCAGTTAGGTGGCACGCGATGGCTGCTGACCCATGGCGATGCGCAATGCCTGGCCGACACCCCATACCAGGCCTTTCGAGCCCAGGTACGGAGCAGTGCATGGCAGGACAACTTTTTAGCCCAGCCTCTGACCCAGCGATTGGCGCTGGCCCGCCAGATGCGCGACCAAAGCGAAGCGCAAAAAAAACAACGCACGCAGCATCACGCGCCCTGGATCGACTTGGACCCAAGTACCTGCATGGCGCAGCTCAAAGCGCACACCGCCGACCATATGGTGCACGGCCACACTCACCAGCCCGCAGAGCACGCGATGGGTGACGGCCATGTACGTTGGGTTCTCAGTGACTGGGACTTGCAAGCCAATACTCCGCGCGCAGAAGTGTTGCGTTTGAGCGCGGAAAACGCGGCGCCGAAGCGCATCGCGTTGACCACGGTGACCCGTTAGCTCCGCCGCCCGGGAGCTCCGAGGGGTCAAAGGCGCTCGCTGCTAGCGCTTGAGCAAGGCTTTCAGACTTCCCTGGAGGCGCCGCGCGTCGTCCGGCGCATAGGGCGCTGACAGCACAATCGCCACGTCCTGGCCCCAGGTTTGGGCAGGTGAGGGGTCGTTGCGCCGGGTCAGCAATTGCAACTGCAACGCGCGACGCGCGTTCAGGTGGTCGGCAGGCGTGGGGATCTCGGCGGCCATTTCCAAGCGCAGCAAGGCCTCTGGGGGCGAGGTGCGATGCGCCGCAAGCGCGCCATTCAGCGCACTGGTCCAGACGCTGCGGGTGGCGGCGTTGATCTGGTTACCCAGCTCCTGCTGGCTCGGCACTTTGGCGCTGTCGCGGCTTTCCCAAGCCGAAAGCAGTTGGGTAAGCGCTTCACCGTGGGCCTGGGCTGCCAACTTGCGCAGCGCCATTTGTGCACTCTCCAACGCCTCACGTTGCGCACGAAAGGCCGCATCACCAAGACGGGGCGGCGCATTGCGTGGATCAAAACGGTCGCCGCGGGCATCCGCCCCCCCAAAGCCGCGGCCCTCGCCACGCACCTCAGGGCGGGGGCGGCCGTCCATGCCTGGCCTGGCATCGCGCCCACCGCGCCCGGCATCCTTGCGGTCACCCCACTTGCCTGCGCGACCGGCATCGGCGGCAGGCGCATCGCGCTTCATTCCAGGGCGGTCATCCCCGCGCATGGCAACGACGGGCTTGGGCACAGGCTTGGGCGCAAGCACCTCAGCCACCGGAGCGGCCGGCGGCGCTTCCACGGCTTCACCCGCATCGGTTGTTGCGACCGCTTCTTCCGAGCCCACCTCGCCCACCGCAGCATCCACCGATGCTGCGCTGGCCTGTGCCACCGAGTCGGCGACCGCCTGGACTTGGGCTTCTTGAGCGCCCGCAGCAGTCACCTGGGCTTGCGCCTGGGCCTGGCCTTGCAACGCAGCTTCCAACGCGGCAATGGCGGCGCGAATCACTTGCGCATCGCCACCCGCGTTGGCCGCCTGCAGTGCTTTGGAGGCGTCAATCACCACCCGGTCGCGCTGGCCCAATGAGGCTTCGGCCTTTTCACGCTCGAGCGTCTTGCGGTTGAACGCGTCGTCGATGGGCTTGCGAAATGCATCCCACAGCTTTTGTTCCTGGCGCCGGTCAATCGGCACCTGGTGGGCCTGTGCTTGCCAGCGCTGCTGCAGCGCGCGCACGGCGTCAATGCGCAATACAGGCGCTTCTCCCAGCACTTTGGCCTCTTCAATCATGGCCCGGCGCAGAGCCAAGCTTTGGGCCTGCAGGGCCTCCAGGGGCGCTGCAGCCGCGGTAATGGCCGCCTTCCACAGGGGCTGCAATTCTGCAAATGCTTTTTCACCCAAATGGCCCGCATCGCGCCAGCGATCTCCAAATTGATGCAGGATGCGGCTAAAGCCTTTCCAATCGTCGTCTCGCGCAGTCCGGTTTTCCTCTGCCCAGGTGTTCAGTTCGGCGATCAGTGCGAGACGCTGCTTGCGGTGCTCCACCGCGTCGGCCTTGAGTTTTTCCAACCAGGCTTCCACCACCTTATGGGCCTCATTGCACGCTTCATCAAAGCGCTTCCACATCGCATGGTTGGGGACGCCACCTTGGTCCGTCTGCTTCCACTGCTCGCGCATGGTGCGCAAGGTTTCCTGCATCTTGCGCCCGCCAATGGCTTGTCCTTCCGGGCGCTTGAGCAGGCCTTCTGCCTTGATTAGCAATTCTTCGCGCAACTGGTCGGCGCGCCAACGCTGCCAGCCTTCCAGTTCACCCGCCGCTGCCAGGGCCGCCTGGGCCTGGTTTTCGAGCTTGTGGTCGATGACCTTGCCAAACTCCTTGAGCGCCTGGCGCAGTGCGCTGGCGGCACCGGCACTGGCCTTGCCCTGCCCCTCGCTGGTTTGCGCCTCGAGTTGCACCAAAACCTCACGCACCTTGGCGTTGGCGGCCTCGCGTACTTGCGGATCCACGGCTACTTTGGCAGGCTTGGGACTGGGATTGGCCAATGCGCGTTCGGCCCGCAACTCCTCCGCCCAGACGCCCACGCCGGGCAAAGGTGCATTGGCGTCTTGGGACGCCTCCAAAGTCTGCTGTAGCGCAAGCTGAAACGCCTCCCACACCACCACCAACTGGGCCCGCGAGGCCTCCAGCATCGGCGTAAATTTAAGATCCGTGCTGGGCCAGCTGGCGTGGGCCACCAATTGGGCCGCCTGCGCTTGCCACTGGGCCACGTCCACACCCAAGGCCTCGGCCACTGCCTGGGCTTCGCGCCAGGGCTTGGTGGACATCACTTCAATGCGTTGGGCCAACAATACCGCCGCTTCGCGCTGTACTTGCGCTTGGTGCTGCAAATCTTCAATCAGACGAACGCGCTCGGCAATCTGCACTTTCAGACTGGCCAGCGGCTCTTTGCTCAGTGGCGCACCGGCTTTGGCAGCGTCACGCTGCCACGCCATCGCATCGGCGATGTTGAGTTTGGTCAAGTCCAACAAGGCTTGCGCCTTGAGGGCCCATTCGGCCGACATGGACTCTTGCATCTTGGCCCGCTTGGCGTCGTCCAGGCGTTCGCGCAGCAGCTTGGCGGCCCCTTTGTCTCGTCCGCTGAGTTCCCGGAACACCTCCGCCAGGAGATCGTTGCTCGGTTGGGTGAGCAGCCACTCCCGAACCCGACCAGCGCGCTCGCCCGCAGTGGCAGCGGTGAAAGCGCCGCCGGTGATTTTGTCCAGCTGAGCCAGATCAGAAGTTTTGTTTGCAGGAGTCGACGGCACGTGGAGCCTTTTCTAGAGAAGGAGCAATAAATGACAGGGGCGTATTTTCGCCGCGAATTGAGTGAAAAACCGATGCTTCGCCCGCAACAGTGCCGCAATGCCACACGAATTGCGCAAATTTCTCCGCTCCTTGCCCGCTGATTTACCCCATATTCTGAATAAGTAATTTGTTTTATATAATTGACTTGGAATATGCAGCGCTCCTAAAATTTCCCGTAGGGCCCGGACATGGCCGATCAAAGGCAGCGAGATCAACGGGATAAGCGCTTTCCCGGACACAAATTACCGCCAGTGCGGTGGCGTCCAAACCCACTCCAGAGCGGCTCTGCGCCCACTGGCACCCCACCACGGCACATCGCTTTGCAGCCCAAAGTGCCCACCGTTCAAGGACAAACATGACCACTGCCAAACGTATCCAAGCTTCATTGGCCACCATTGCCCGAGACATCGTCGAAGGGCTTTTTCAAGTGACTCACAATGGTTTCGCCTTGTTGGGACTGGCGGTAATGTTTGGTGGAATCATGCTCACGGCCCAACCCGACATGCGCCAAGCCGGCGAATTGCAACTGATGGGCTGGCTTCAGGAGCGCCAGGAATCGCTCTCCGGCTTGGTGTCTGGCAAAGCGACTGACCGTGTCACAGCCGTCAACCCCTCAAATTTGCCCAAGCCTCAGGCCGCCGTCGCCTTCTGGCTCTCCAAAAAATACAACATTGCACCCGAACCCCTGAGTGCCTTGGTGGCAGAAGCCTTCAAAGCCGGTGCTGGCAGCAAGCTGGACCCGACACTCATTCTGGCGGTCGTGGCGGTGGAGTCGGGCTTCAACCCGTTCGCGCAAAGCCCGGTAGGAGCGCAAGGTTTGATGCAGGTCATGACCCAGGTTCACGGAGACAAATACGAACGGTTTGGCGGCAAACTCGCAGCGTTTGACCCGGTAGCCAACATGCGCGTCGGCGCCAAAGTCTTGCAGGAATGCATTGCCCGCGCAGGCACGACCGAGCTCGGTCTCAAACTTTATGTGGGTGCTGGCAATTTGGAAGATGATGGCGGCTATACCGCAAAAGTGCTGGCCGAGCATGCACGCCTGCAAGCGGTTTTTGCCGGTCGCCCCGTACCCACCACGACCACCGCCGTGCTGCCAGCAGCCGCTCTCAACAAGGCGTAATCAGACCGGTTGAAGGCGCATTTCGGATACAAGCGGCGCGGGTGGCCTGCACTAGAATTGTGCGAGAAAAGCGCACCGCAAACGTCGGATGTGCTCCCTGCCGTGTTCGTTGACGCCTCGTCAAGACGCCTTTGATTACCCACTACCCAGGACCCACCATGTACGACCGCAGCATTCTTGTTGAGCAGACCGACCCCGAGTTGTGGGCGGCAATCGTTGCCGAAAACGCACGCCAGGAACACCATATTGAACTGATCGCCAGCGAAAACTACGCCTCCCCCGCCGTGATGGCGGCGCAGGGCAGCCAGCTGACCAACAAATACGCCGAAGGTTATCCTGGCAAACGCTACTACGGTGGCTGCGAAAACGTCGACGTTGCCGAACAATTGGCAATTGACCGGGCCAAGCAAATTTTTGGTGCTGACGCGGCCAATGTGCAAGCGCATTGCGGCGCTTCCGCCAACGAAGCGGTATTTCTGGCGTTCTTGAAGCCCGGCGACACCATCATGGGCATGAGCCTTGCGGAAGGCGGCCACCTGACGCACGGCATGCCCCTCAACATCAGCGGCAAGTGGTTCAACGTGGTGTCGTACGGCCTGAACGCCCAGGAAGCCATTGACTACGACGCCATGGAGCGCAAAGCCCATGAAACCAAGCCCAAACTCATCATTGCGGGTGCCAGCGCATACTCGCTGCGCATTGACTTTGCGCGCTTTGCCAAAGTCGCCAAGGATGTAGGCGCACTCTTCTTGGTCGACATGGCGCACTACGCCGGTCTGATCGCTGCGGGCCTGTACCCCAACCCGGTCCCATTTGCAGACGTGGTGACGTCCACCACCCACAAGAGCCTGCGCGGACCCCGCGGCGGCATCATTCTGATGAAAGCAGAACACGAAAAAGCGATCAACAGTGCCATCTTCCCTGGTTTGCAGGGTGGGCCCTTGATGCACGTGATTGCAGCCAAGGCTGTGGCGTTCAAAGAAGCGCTCAGCCCCAATTTCAAGGCCTACCAGCAACAGGTCATGACCAATGCGGACGTTATCGCAAAAACGCTCACCGAGCGCGGTCTGCGCATCGTCAGCGGCGGCACAGAAAGCCACGTCATGTTGGTGGACTTGCGCTCTAAGCACATCACCGGCAAAGAGGCCGAGCGCGTGCTGGGTGAAGCCCACATGACGATCAACAAAAACGCCATCCCCAACGACCCCGAAAAGCCCATGGTCACCAGCGGTGTGCGCATTGGTACTCCCGCCATGACCACCCGCGGCTTTAAAGACGAAGAGGCGCGTGCCACGGCACACCTGATTGCCGACGTCTTGGACAACCCCCACGACGCTGGCAATATTGAAGCGGTTCGCACCAAGGTACACGCACTCACCTCGCGTTTTCCGGTCTACCGCTAAGCGCAGACTGCGATGAAGTGCCCGTTTTGCGGCCACACGGAAACCCCGGTTTCCGAGACCCGCGTATCCGAAGACGGTGACTTCATCCGCCGCCGGCGCCAATGTGGCGCCTGCGCAAAACGCTTCACCACCTACGAGCGACCCGAAGTCAACTTTCCTGCCATCGTCAAGAAAGACGGCAGGCGGATTGACTTCGAACGCGTCAAGCTCTTGGCCTCCATGAACCTTGCACTGCGCAAGCGTCCGGTCAGCACCGACCAAATCGACAGTGCCATCGAGCGCATTGAAGAAAAACTCCTGAATTTGGGCCTGCGTGAAGTCTCATCCGCAAAAATTGGCGAATTAGTCATGCGGGAGCTTAAAAAATTGGATAAAGTCGCCTACGTGCGTTTTGCCAGCGTATACCGAAGCTTTGAAGATATTGACGAGTTTCGGACCCTGGTTGAGGAGGTGCGCGGATAGTCGGCATTCAGACTGCGCAACACAGGTAGACACCTCGGGAGGGGTGACAAAGGGGAGAGATGAAGCAAAACAACAGAACTGGGGTCGCCAGTTCACTACGCGACCGTCAGCGTGGCTATTCACTGATGGAAGTCGTTGTTGTCATTGCGATCGTAGGAATCTTGGCGCGGATCGCTGCACCTGCATTCGGCGATATTGTGGCCAATTACTATTTGAAGCAACTGCGCAACGCGGTCTACAAAAGCGCTAATTTGGCAAGGGCTGAGGCCATCAACCGTGGGACCTGTGTCGCAGTATGCATGACAAAGCCCAGTACGGCGGCAAGCACCATGTCTTGCGTTCCCGGGACCGCCGCCTCATTGGGCAAAAAATCAAATTGGGCATCCGGTTGGATGGTATTTGAATACCCGGCATGTTCCACCGTTGAAAATGGCACGACGGTCAATTTGGACAAAATAATTTACGTCCAAGCAGCCTTCACCAATAAATACCAAGCGATTCGCGCCACGGGACCGGATGGCTTTATTTACAACGCAAATGGTGTCGCTTACAACGCGATGGGCAGCTTCTTGATTCAAGAAAACGGAGATACGGTGCCCTACGAATTAATATGCATCAATTGGTATGGAAAACTGACGAGCAGAAGCGGCAGCACCTGCTAGCAAACCTATGAACTACATAAAAAATGGCTTAGTCAGACCATGAATCAACAGGCACAAACTGGAGAAACACTGATTGAAGTACTGGTTGCCATCGCACTGGTAGCGTTTAGTCTCTTGGGAATTGCAAGACTGGCTTTGTCTGCCTCCCAAGCACAGCAGGATGGACTATTTAAAGTGCGGACCAATGCGATATTTAGTGACCTAAATGGTCGGATTTCCGCAAACCGAAGTCAAGCTGATGCCTACTTTACCAGCGTGGGCCGAGGCTACAACTTTAGCTCTATATGGAGTGATCAAGCGAGTGCGGCACCGACTCCTGCTGTGAACTGCAACACGTCAGCGTGCACTGCGTCCCAACGGTCGGCATTTGACATTTTTGAAATACGTACTTCGACCAGAAAACTGCTCCCCCAAGGAGCACTGAATTTGACGAGTAACAGTGACTCCTCGATGGTGCTGAGTCTTTTTTGGTTTGACAAGCATTTTTTGGGCACTGGCGCAGCTGCAGCAACACCGGGGACCAGCCCTATCTGTCGCGCCACCACAAGTGCAGTCGGTCTCACCAGTTGCTGCCCCTCTGCAGCCAACATTTCCAGCGACAAAGGAATCCGGTGCGCAAATTTTTACTTTACGCCTTAGTGACCCAAAGTGGCTCTGCGGTGCGCAAGCAAGTGAAAAACACCCAACGCGGCTTCACGTTGATCGAGCTCTTGGTCACCATGCTATTGAGCTCAGGAATTATATTAATAGTATCCAATCTCTATTTGTCAATTTTTACGAGTCAACGCACCCAATTTGAAAAATCTGCAATGTATGAGAATGCCAATACTGCGCTAAATACCATTGGCAAAAATATTGAATTGGCCGGTTATTACCCACTCAATTTTGCAATCGATCGAAGCGGAAACGTTAATGTGCTTGGGGAATACAACAAGATTGCATTAGATAAAACAACAAAAAATACTGATTTACTGGTTTATCGTTATCCAATTATTGGCTGCACGGCACAGTACTGGGATGCGGGAACCGGAATTTGCAATAACCAACCTACAGCAGTGGATTCTGATTCCATTGCAATCAATTATTTCACTGACGACGCTTTTTTTAATACTGCAGGTGGAATAGATATGGGAATTGCAGCCAATTGCGCAAGAGTACCTCCCGACGCGTATGTAAATATTTCTAACACCCAAGTTTTTCTGGTATCAAACCGATTCAGTCTGGTACAAACCACCAGAGCAGTGGTTGAGCAAGGAAGTCTCAGTATGAACAACTTGGCTTGTGAAGTGAAACAAAGTGACGGCGGCACGACAGGATACCAAGCATTGGTTGAAGGAATCGATCAGTTGCGGTTCTATTATCTTGAATCAACCGCTTTGAGCACAAAATTTGTAAAGTCCAGTAATGTGACCGACTGGTCCAATGTGATTGCAGTCAAGGTATGTTTGGTGGCGCGATCGATGTTAAAAACGAAAGGGGCGGAAGCAGCATATTCCTCGAAAAATTGCGATGGAACTGCTGTTACTTATTCTGACGGGATTAGCCGAGAAACTTTCTCTCAGATATTTTCAGTGAAAAATAACCGCGCCAATGTGAGACCAACGCAATGACTCGCTGGCCTGTGCCTCACCAACGTTACCGAGACCAACAGGGCATCGTAGTGGTATGGGTATTAATATTCACTACCCTGTTGGCACTTGGAACCTGGTACGCAGTGGAGTATGCGACCCAAGCCAATAAAATTGCGATCCATGAGCAAGAACAACTGACCGCACGCGCCGCAGCGGAAGCCGCCTTAAATGACGCACAGCAAGACCTGGCGATTGCCAACGCTGCAGTAAAGCCCACAGGAGCGATGTGCGCTCGCAACGGCACACTCCGATCCGCAATGCCAGCGATGAGTTCGACAGAATTTAAAGGGTTCGACGCACCAACGAGCCTTCCTGTGAACAACTGCACCAATGGACAATGCGCTCCAAGCAGCACCCAAGTGGCTATGGCCTACGGTACAGCCTCGACCACCACACCGGGTTTGCCATGGTGGCCCCAATCCAAGGGCGGCATCTGGAATGATAATTTCAAGACCTATCCTGCGTCTTTTAATTGCGCCCAGACCTATGCCGGAGCAACGCCACTGGGTTTTTACACCGGGACCGCTAGGGTTGTGGGCGTAGTGCGTCAGCCAGAATACATTATCGAATATATTGATCCTGCGTTGTATTCAAATTTTTTACCTGTGATAGATGCTGGCGCGACGGTTCACTTTCAGTGCCAGGTACCGATTCTCAACGCAAACCCTACGGGATATGCATCGTTAACCGACAGTGGTCCGACATCTACTTATATTAGCGTAAAGTGCTATTTATTTAGAATAACGGCACGCGGCTTTAGTCAAACCGGAAAAAATGAAGTGATGCTTCAAACATTTGTCAGCAGAGCAATCAATTAAAAAACCAGGGAAATAGACTAATGTTTGGACTGCAATGCAAACTCATATCACTGTACACCATCACCGCGCTGATTATTCAAAACAATGCGGCAGGTCAAGGTATTGTGGAGAACCAATCCTATGAAAAGTCAATTGTAACGAGCTCCGTAAAATCAAATTACGATCTATTTCCAGGCAATATAAAATGTAACGCGACCAATTACGCTGGCAATACCAGCAAAATTGCAATTAGTGGAGACACTGGCAATCCACAGTTTGCAATACTGTCAGATTTCGATCAACTCAAGCAGAGTGGAATTCTAAATAAAATTAGATTACTAGACAATTTTATCTCAAATGATTTCGGACCGAAATTTAACACATCGCGCAACGTCCCTGCCAGTCCACCTTTTATTGGAAGCAACAATTTAACATCCGGCACTATTTTTGGGGATCGGAGCATCGCATTTCCATGGATGACCACTGCTCTTGATGATTCAACTCCCGTTCCAAAATATGTGGAACATACAACCAACTTAGTTTCTTTCATCAGGGGCACCCAAAGTCCGATTGCCGCGGCAGGTAGCACCATTACAGATAACTTTTTTGCGCGGGATAGCGGAAACAAGTTGGGAATGCTCGTTAACTCTGTCCCGTGGATTCAACGACCTCCATCATCGAAAATTATTGTTCCAACCTACGCAGATTTCAAAACCCAGTACAAAGATCGACGCGAAATAGTCTGGGTTGGGTCCAATGACGGGATGTTGCATGGTTTTTATGCGAATAACGGCGACTTCATTATGTCGTTTCTGCCCTCGCCTTTGTTCAGTCGACTATATGCTTCTGCACAATCAGGCCGCACTCCTGAAGCCTTGGTCGATGGCAGCCCCTTTACTGCCGATGTTGGGTTCCACTCAGCTGATCCCAAAATTTCCGAGATAACCTCTTTTAAAACATACCTGTTCAGCAGTTTGGGAAGGGGCGGTAAAGCAATTTTTGCGTTGGATGTAACAGATCCTTTATTGCTGAATGCCACCAAATCAAATGAAATTTTCAGATGGATATTTACTGACGTGGATGACGGAGATCTGGGCTATACCATCGGAAACAATGCCATTCACCCTTTAAGTAACCAGCCGGTGAGCAGCATTTACACGCAAAACAATAGGGGTTTTGGATTATTGGTCCCAAACGGGGTAGATTCCACGCTGAATAAATCAGTCCTGTATATATTGTTTTCAGAAGGTCCGGAACTCTTCATTGACGGTTTAGAAAATAGCAATCCCTCCAGGACTCCAACTCTGGCAAGCCGTCAAAATAAGAATGCATGGATCAAGGCTACTACTCTTTTGGATCCAGCCCGTTATGTCAAACTTGTCGCACCTACGACGGATGCAACTCGCAACGGACTTGTAGGGGTGACTTGGTTTGCGCCTTCGAATTCGACAAAAGCTGCATATGTATACGCAACAGACTTGAACGGTAAGCTATGGAAGTTTGATGTCAACAATGACGATTTTACTTTTTGGCAAGGGTTTGAATCCAACTCCACCGGCAAATCATCCACTCCTTCAAAGCCCACACTGGTTTTTGATGCCAACCAAGGTAAATTGGCAACCGATCCGCAAATCAGCATCACTACAGCTCCTATTATTAAGTTGGAGGCAAATGACCGTGTCAGGATTATTTTTGGGACCGGCAATGCACTCACCGCTTCGAATTTTCAAGATACGAACTCGCAAAATCGTATTTATTCTATTTTAGACAATCCCAAAGATACGACCCAAATCACACGTAATGATTTAAGTGCTCGAATATTAAAAAGTGTAGCGTCTGCTACTTATATTCACTCCTCTTCGGAGGCGACCGCAAGCAAGGGATGGGTTATATATTTTCCGGTGGGTTCCGGTGAGAAAGTCATCAATAACCCGGTTCTTTTGGGCGACGCCGTTTTTGTGAATACATCGGCACCGATGACGTCAACGACTTCTGGGTGCGGGACTCAGGCCAAGGTGTATGCAATCGACTCAAAGACGGGCAAAGCAGCTTCGTCCGCACTGGGTTCAGTTACCGTTGCCAGTAACGGAGTGACGACGCAGGTCAATGCCCTGGGAATCAAGTCCAATGACCAAAATTCTGTCGTGGTGACAAAGTCCGATGGCACCACCACGTCGGTGAAAATTATCGGAAAAACAGACAACATCCCGGCACTCAAGTACTCCGACACGAACCGATCCCAGTGGCGCACCATTCCTGGCATGAAATCCACACAATAGGACCCGTGATGCACAACGATTTCCGCACCTTTAAAAAACGGACGCAGGGTTTCACTCTGATCGAACTCATGATTGTCATTGCTATCGTGGGCATTCTGACTGCAGTCGCTCTTCCGAATTACAAGGAGTATGTGGCGCGCGGTCGCCGGGTGGACGCCCAAACCCAACTGCTTAGCGCCCAGCTTTGGTTGGAGCGCATCTACGCCCAGAGTTTTGATTATGCAAAAGACGGCAGCGGCACTGCCACCAGTACGCTGATGACCAGTCAGCCATTCAGCAAATCACCCCGTGCGGGTGAAGGCACCCAAGCCTATTCCATCACGGTGAGCGCGACGTCTCTCGCAACCACCTACACCCTCACCGCCACACGCACTTCTGGGGGCCCAGCGGCTGCTGATGCCTGCGGTAATTTCATATTGAGCAGTGCGGGCGTCAAAAGCATCGCCAGCGCGGCCACAGGCAAGGTTGTGGCAGACTGCTGGAAGTGACCTCGCTCGGCTTTCAATCTCCGCAAGATGTTTTAACTTCACCGCCGATGGACGAGGCGCTGGGGTTGGCCGCGTCCGCCCTTTTTGTGACTTCGCCCAATCCGCGCGTGGGCTGCGTTTTGGTAGACGCGGGCGGACAGGTGATCGGCCGCGGCCATACCCAGCGCGCAGGCGGTGCGCATGCGGAAGTCATGGCTTTGCGCGATGCCCAGGCCCACGGGCACTCCACCGTGGGCGCAACGGCCTACGTCACTTTGGAGCCCTGCTCCCACCAGGGCCGCACCGGCCCGTGCTGCGATGCGCTGGTCGCCGCAGGCGTACGCAAGGTGGTGGCCTCACTGGTAGACCCCAATCCGCAGGTGGCGGGTCAGGGCATTGCCCGCCTGCGGGCCGCCGGATTGGAGGTGGTCGTGGGCCCGGGGGCGGAGATGTCCCGGGAGCTCAATATCGGTTTTTTCAGCCGTATGGTGCGAAAAATGCCGTGGGTGCGACTCAAAGTGGCCGCCTCGCTGGACGGCACCACGGCGCTGAACAATGGCCAGAGCCAATGGATCACCGGCGCGCCCGCCCGTGTGGACGGCCATGCCTGGCGGGCCCGGGCGTGTGCTGTGCTCACCGGTATTGGTACGGTGCTGCAGGATCAGCCCCGGTTGGATGTCCGGCTGGTGGACACGCCGCGCCAGCCCACACTGGTCATCGTGGACAGTGACTTGCAAACGCCGCCCGATGCCGCTCTTTTTGGTGGCCCAGACACCGCGGTCCAACGCAAGATCTGGATTTATGCGGCCAATCCGCACCCTGAGCGCCAAGCGGCCTTGGAGGCCCGTGGTGCCGAGGTGGTTTTTATGCCGGGCTGCGATGCCCAGGGCCTGAAAACAGGCAAGGTTGACCTGGGAGCCTTGTTGCAGGACCTGGCCAAACGCGAAATCAACGAAGTGCATGTGGAAGCCGGTCACAAGCTCAATGGTTCCTTGCTGCGTGAGGGGCGGGTCGATGAATTGTTGGTTTATCTGGCGCCCAAATTGTTGGGACAAGGCGCGGGCATGGCGAATTTTGGCCCTCTAACCGCGCTGTCTCAGGGCCTGGAGTTAGAGTTCCACAGCGTAGAGCGCGTATGTTTGGATCTGCGCATCGTTGCCCGGGTTGCCGGGCGCTCCATTTTTTAATTGTTTGAGGCAAGCATGTTTACAGGAATCATCACCGGCGTTGGCCGCATTGCACAGGTTGCATCCTTGGGGGAATCGGATGCGCACGGAAAGCGCCTCACCATTGCTTGCCCCACGGGCTATCTCGACGATGTGGGCCTGGGCGACAGTATCGCTCTCAATGGCGCCTGCATGACCGTGACCAGCCTCCATGCGCAAGCGCCTGTGGCCGAATTTACGGTGGACGTGTCTGCCGAGTCTTTGGACAAAACCGCCGGGCTCGATGGATTGGGCGAAGTGAACCTGGAAAAGGCACTGCGCGCCAATGACCGCTTGGGAGGTCACCTGGTTTCGGGTCACGTGGACGGCATTGGCAGCGTGACGCATTTTGCGCAGGTGGGCGAGAGCTGGGAGCTGCGCATTTTGGCGCCCGCCAGCCTGGCCAAATACCTCGCCTACAAAGGCTCGATCACGGTCAACGGTGTCAGCCTGACGGTCAACCGCATTGCGGACGTGGCCCATGGCTGCGAGATCAGCATCAACCTGATCCCCCATACCGTCGACAACACGGCACTGCGTGATCTGCGCTTGGCAGCCCATGTCAATCTCGAGATTGACCTGATCGCCCGCTATGTCGAGCGCATGTTAAGCAGCCAGCCCTCACAGTAAGTCAAAGCCAAGGCCAAGCAGCCGGTCGTGGCGTGGCCCTCAGACCGCGGCAACTGGGCCTTAAAGGCTCAGAAATTGAGCGTTTTCACCCCGCTGCTGGTTCCCAAAAGGCACACTTGTGCACGCTGAAACGCAAATACGCCCACGGTCACCACACCGGGCCATTGGCTGACTTCTGCTTCAAACGCACGGGGATCGGCAATTTGCAAACCGGTCACGTCGATCAGGTACTGGCCGTTATCGGTCACCAGGGGTTGGCCGTCCTTCAGCCGGATGGTGCCCTGCCCTCCCAGCGCGGCAAATTGCCGAATGATGCGACCGCAGGCCATGGGAATCACCTCCACTGGCAAGGGAAACTTGCCCAGGGTTTGAACCAGCTTGGACTCGTCGGCAATGCAGACAAATTTGTCAGACTGCGCAGCGACGATTTTTTCGCGCGTAAGCGCTGCGCCGCCGCCTTTGACCATATTGCCGCTGCCATCAATTTCGTCCGCACCGTCGATGTAGACGGCCAGACGTTCCACTTCGTTGGAATCGAAAACCGGAATTCCTAAGGCCAATAAGCGCTCGGTGCTGGCCACCGAGCTCGATACAGCGCCCTTGATTTGGTCTTTGATCGTCGCCAGCGCATCAATGAACTTGTTCACCGTGGAGCCCGTGCCCACGCCGACGAGTTCGCCACGCACCACGTACTGCAGGGCGGCTTGGCCCACCAGGGTTTTCAGCTGATCTTGCGTTAACGGACCCGATTCGGGCACAGAAGGAGCTTGCAAAGGTTGGGGCGTGGTGTTCATCGGGGAAAATCGCGGTCATTGTTAAAAAATCCAGCGAGAATTATCCGATGTCTCTTGTGCCTTACGGCTTGGTCCGCCCCTTTTTATTCCGCATGGACCCGGAAGCTGCCCATGACTTGACCCTGAATGCCGTGGCCCGTACCCAGGGCACCGCATTGCAGAAGCTGTACGCACAGCCTCAAATCAGCGACCCGGTCACACTGGCCGGTCTGCGCTTTCCCAACCGGGTGGGTTTGGCCGCCGGACTGGACAAAAACGCCCGCTGCATCGACGGCTTGGGTGCCATGGGATTTGGATTTGTCGAGGTGGGAACGGTCACGCCGCTGGCGCAAGCGGGCAACCCCAAGCCGCGCATGTTTCGGCTACCGCAAGCCGAGGCGCTCATCAACCGACTGGGTTTTAACAACCAGGGCCTGGACGCTTTTGTGGCCCATGTGAAGCGCTCGGCCCTGCGACGCGCGCACAGCCCGGGGTTAATCTTGGGCCTGAATATCGGAAAAAACGCCGCCACGCCGATCGAGCGCGCCACGGACGATTACTTGGCCTGCCTGGAGGGCGTCTACCCCCATGCCGACTACGTGACCATCAATATCTCCAGCCCGAACACCAAAAATCTGCGCGCCCTGCAAAGCGATGCTGCACTGGATAGCCTGCTGGGTGCACTGGCACAGCGGCGCCAAGAGCTGGCCCTGCAGCACAGCCGCACCGACGCCCAAGGCCAGCAGGTGGCCAAGCAGGTTCCGCTGTTCCTGAAAATCGCACCAGACTTGGACGCGGAGCAAATCGCGGTGATCGCGGCCACCCTGCTGCGCCACCAGATTGACGGCGTGATTGCCACCAACACCACCCTGGCACGTGAGGCGGTGCAGTGGCTGCCGCACTCCAACGAAACGGGTGGCCTGTCAGGCGCTCCGGTACGTGAAATGAGCAACGCGGTGGTACGCCAACTGCGCAGCGCGCTGGGGCCACAGTTTCCGATTATTGGTGTGGGCGGCATCCTGAATGGCGCCGATGCACTTGCCAAAGTACAGGCCGGAGCCGATGCCGTGCAGATCTACACCGGCCTGATTTATCGGGGCCCTGCACTGGTGCGGGAAGTAGCGCTGGCACTGAAGGCGCAAAGCGCAAAGCCCTGACCTACCACCCACCCCCTGCCAAACACCGCGGACAGGTTTTAGTCGTCCTCGCCCGCGGCGATCTCGGGGAACAGCACTTCGGTGAAGCCAAACTGCGCCAAATTGGTCATGCGCATGGGGTACAGCTTGCCCCACAGGTGGTCGCACTCGTGCTGCACCACACGGGCATGAAAGCCGTCTGCCACCCGGTCAATGGCATCGCCGTAGGGGTCGAAGCCGGTATAACGAATGCTCGACCAGCGTGGCACAACACCGCGCATGCCGGGCACCGAAAGGCAGCCTTCCCAGTCGTCCTCGGTGGCGTCGCTCAACGGCGTAATGACGGGGTTGACCAGCACCGTCGGCGGCACCACGGGCCGGTCCGGGTAGCGCGGATTGCGGTCATACGAGCCAAAAATAACCACCTGCAAGTCCACGCCGATCTGTGGCGCCGCCAGTCCGGCACCGTTGGCGGCGCGCATGGTGTCCAGCAAATCCGTCACCAAGAGATGCAAGGCATCGGAGTCAAACGCGGTGACGGGCTGCGCCACGCGCAGCAAGCGGGCATCGCCCATTTTCAGAATTTCACGAACGGTCATGGGGCTTTCTCCAGCATTTGGTGCAAGGCGGCTTCGTCAATCACCGCCACACCCAATTCACGCGCCTTGTCGAGCTTGCTGCCCGCCTCGGTGCCCGCTAGCAGGTAGCTGGTCTTCTTGCTGACCGAGCCGGAAACCTTGGCGCCGGCGGCTTCAATCAGGTCTTTGGCCGCATCGCGGCCCAGCGTTGGCAAGGTGCCAGTGATCACAAAGGTCAGCCCGGCCAGAGGCTTGGGGGCATCACTGGTGGCCTCCAGCGCCGGCCAATGGATGCCGCAGGCGCGCAATTGCTCCACCACCTCGCGGTTATGGGCCTGGTCAAAAAAGGTACGAATGCTTTGGGCCACGGTCGGCCCGACATCGTTGACCGCCAGTAACTGGTCTTCAGTGGCGTTCATGATGGCGTCGATCTGGCCAAAATGGCGGGCCAGCGCCTTGGCTGTCGCCTCGCCAACGTGGCGAATACCCAGTCCAAACAAAAAGCGCGGCAAGGTGGTTTCCTTGGACTTCTCGAGGGCCTCAACGATGTTTTGCGCCGACTTGTCCGCCATGCGGTCCAGCGTGGCCAGCGCCGTAAAGCCCAAGCGGTACAAATCAGGCAGCGTACGTATCAGGCCGGCGTCCACCAGTTGGTCGACCAGCTTTTCACCCAGGCCTTCCACTTCGACCGCACGGCGCTGCGCAAAATGCAACAGGGCCTGCTTGCGCTGGGCGCTGCAAAACAGGCCACCGGTGCAACGGTAGTCGGCTTCACCCTCCTCGCGGACGGCCGCCGAGCCACAGACCGGGCAGATACGAGGCATGGTGAACATCGCACCGCGGGTCTTTGACGCCAGACTTTCAGGCACCACGCCCACCACCTCGGGAATGACATCGCCCGCGCGGCGCACGATCACGGCGTCGCCAACCCGCACGTCTTTGCGCCGGGCCTCATCCTCATTGTGCAGGGTGGCATTGGTCACGGTGACGCCCCCCACAAACACCGGCGCCAGCTTTGCCACAGGCGTCAGTTTGCCGGTGCGCCCGACCTGCACATCGATGGCGAGCACCGTGGTGATCTGCTCTTGCGCCGGGTATTTGTGGGCCACCGCCCAGCGCGGTTCCCGGCTGACAAAGCCCAAGCGCTGCTGCAGCGCCAGGCTGTTGACCTTGTAGACCACGCCGTCAATATCAAACGGTAATTGGTCCCGCAGCGCACCGATACGCTGGTGAAAAGCCACCAAACCGTCCGCACCCAAGGCGGTACTGGTCAAGTCGGCCACCGGAAAACCCCAGCCCTTGAGCGTCTGCAACAAGTCCATGTGCGTGCTGGCGGCCAGCTGGCCACGCACCTCGCCTACGCCATAGGCAAAAAAACTCAGGGGGCGCTGGGCGGCAATGGCCGGGTCCAGCTGGCGCACCGCGCCCGCTGCCGCGTTGCGCGGATTGACAAAGGTTTTTTCGCCTTTCTCGCCCTGTGCAATGCGCCCACGCTGGCGCTCGTTCAAGGCCTCAAAATCGTCACGCCGCATGTAGACCTCGCCACGCACTTCGAGCACCGCCGGCAACTCCGACTGGTTGAAGGCCCGCAGCTTCAGGGGAATCTGGGCAAGCGTACGAATGTTTTGCGTGACATCTTCACCATATTCGCCATCGCCCCGGGTGGCCGCCTGCACCAAGACACCGCCCTCAAAGCGCAAATTGATAGCCAGCCCGTCAAACTTCAGCTCGGTCACATATTCGACCAGCGGGTCCTGCTCGGTGAGCTCCAGCTCCTTGCGCACGCGGGCATCAAACGCCTGGGCGCCGCTGGACTCGGTATCCGTTTCGGTGCGGATGCTGAGCATGGGCACCGCGTGTCGCACCGAGGCAAAAGCATCCAAAGGCTTGCCACCGACACGCTGGGTCGGAGAATCGGCGGTGCGCCATTGGGGGTGCGCGGCCTCCAAAGCCTGCAGCTCCTGAAACCATTGGTCGTACACCGCATCGGGCACTTCGGGCGCGTCAAGCACGTAGTACTGGTGGCCGTGGTGTTGCAGCAGTGTCCGCAACTCGGCCATGCGCTGCTCGGGCGACACCGGCTCGGGGGGCAATGAGGCAAAAAGATCAGGAGTTGTCACGACAGCCGCCAAGCACTACAGAGTAAAACAACGCGACACGATCCGCCCCGTGGGTGGCAGCTCTGGCTGGCTTCAGGAAAACAGGCGCCGCGCCAGCACCGAGCCCGCCGCGAAGTCGCGCTCTTCGAGCATGTCGTAGAGGCGCTGCAGTTCGTGCGCAATACCGTCTAGCGCCTGCGGCGCGAGCGGCTGCCCATTGTCATCGGTGACCTGGCCTTCCATGCTGTGGGCCATGGCCTGCGCCGCCTGGCACATACGGGCAAACGGTTGCTCAGTGCGGTCGACCTGGGGGACGTCCAAATGCAAAATCAACTCGCGAATGGCCGACTGGGCCGGGTCTTCGGCCAGCGCTGCCTGGCTGTCAAACGTGAGCGACAACACCGGAGGCGCGCCCTCCACCACCGCTGGCAACACCATGCGGCCGGGCAACTGGCCGGGAACAAAACCTTGCTGGGCTGCCATTTGGGTCACATAACCAGGGCTCCACGAGGCGTTGCTCGCGCGCAAATTCAAGCCCAGTTGGGCATCATGGGCACTGGCAAAGTTGTCAAGTTCGCGGGCGCGCGCCACTTCGTCGCGCATTTCCGGAAACTCGGGTGTGGCGCCCAGCGCATCAGCAAAGGCCTGCGTCTTGACCACAAATTCCGAATATTCGATGTCGTTGAGAGCGCCTGAGCGGTTGGCCAGTTGCACACCGGCCTGAAACACGCTGTACCGCGCACCCGCCACGGGGGCCTCCCATTCCTGCAGGTCCGAATTGAAACCCTCAATGGAAAAGAGCTTGGTGCCCGCGCGCCGGGTCGCAGGCATTGCCGCAAGCGCCGCCTCGCCGGCCACTTCTTCTGCCAGCGGATCCAGATTAATCGCGGCAACGGCATCAATCAACGCGTCAATGGGCAAACGGCGGGCGGGGTGCGCGTGCAAGGGAATGGAGTCAAAACCAGAGTCATCAAACGCGGGTTCCTGCTGCGCTTCATCGGCGGTGGCGCTGGCCTGCGCCTGTTTGGGCGCGTTGACCCGTGCCGACCAGGCGCTGTGTGCCACCAGGCCCAACAGAACCAAGGCACCAAGGAGGGCCAAGCCCAACTGAAAATTACTCATGGCGTGATCTTAATTTATGCGGCTTGCACCAAACCCACAGCGGCTTCCATGTCCACAGCCACGATGCGGGAGACGCCTTGCTCTTGCATGGTCACACCAATCAGTTGCTCGGCCATTTCCATGGCGATCTTGTTGTGGCTGATGAACAAAAACTGGGTACTTGCGCTCATGCTGGTCACCAGCTTGGCGTAGCGCTCGGTGTTGGCATCGTCCAGTGGCGCGTCCACCTCGTCCAACAGGCAAAACGGTGCCGGGTTAAGCTGGAAAATCGCAAAGACCAGCGCAATCGCCGTGAGCGCTTTTTCCCCGCCCGACAGCAAATGAATGGTCTGGTTTTTTTTGCCTGGTGGCTGGGCAATCACCTGCACACCCGAGTCCAGTATTTCGTCACCGGTAATCACCAGGCGCGCGTTTCCGCCCCCAAACAGTTCCGGGAACATGCGTCCAAAGTGCGCGTTGACCTCATTGAACGTGCCAGACAGCAGTTCACGCGTCTCGCCATCAATGCGGCGGATCGCGTCTTCAAGGGTATTCATGGCCTCGTTCAGGTCCAGGCTTTGCGCGTCCAAAAACTCCTTGCGCTCGCGCCCGGCGGTCAGCTCGTCCAGCGCAGCCAGGTTCACCGCGCCCAGCGCCGCAATCTCGCGGTGCATGCGGTCAATCTCGGCTTGCATGCCCGACAGGCGTATGCCACTTTCTTCCAGGCTTTTGGCGATGGCGTCCATGTCTGCCTGCGCTTCAAACAGCTGGGACTGGTATTGCTCAAAGCCCAGCCGTGCCGCCTGCTCCTTGAGTTGGAACTCGGTGATGCGCTGGCGCAGGGGCTCCAGCTCCCGTTCAAGCTGCAGCCGACGCTCGTCGCTGGCCCGCAATTTAGCGGTCAGGTCGTCGTATTCGCTGCGTTTGGCGCCGAGTTGCTGCTCGCGTTCCATCTTCAGAGCCAGCGCGCTTTGCAGTCCCGCCTGGGCCGCTGCAGCGGTCAAACGTTGCAGCTCGGTCTGCGCCCGCTCGGTCTCTTGTTGCACGGCAACGGCTTGTTGGCTCGCGGTCTCGATGGCGCGCTGAAGTTCGCTTTGGCGGGCTTGCAGGCTGCGCTGGGAAAACTGGGCTTCCTGGTGCTGGCGCTCCAGCCCCCGCTGTTGTTCGCGGCATTGGCTTAGGCGGTTTTGGCTGGCAATCACCCGCTCGTCCAGCTCGGCATGGCGCTCCTGGCTGTCAGCCAGCTGCATGTCGAGCTCTTCAAAACGGGCCTCCGCCTGCAGCGCACGCTCCTGCAAGTCCTCTAGCTGGGCATCCACCTCGGCGGTATCGGAATCAATTTGGGCGCTTCGACTGCGTACCTGCTCCACCAGTTGGGTCAGGCGCAGCACTTCCACCTGCAGGCCGTGGGTTCGGGCCTGTGCCTCCTGGGCCTGACTGCGCAGGGCCGTGAGGCGCTGGGCAGACTCCGCATAGGCATTCTCGGCACGGCCCAACGCGGCCCGCGACTCCTCGGCCATCAGGGTCTGGGCACGCAGGTCGCGCTCCAGATTTTGAATCTCCTGGGCGCGGGCCAGCAAACCCGACTGTTCCGCGTCTTGGGCGTAAAAACCCACGCTGTGCGCAGACACCCCATGGCCCGCGGGCACAAAAATCGTCTCGCCCGCGGCCAGGCTGCTGCGCTGGGCCAGCGCAGCCTCCAGCGTCGGGGCCGTAAAGCAGCCCGAAAGCCAGGACCGCAAAACTGCGGCCAAGCCCGCGTCGTTGACCCGCACCAGGTCCAGCAGGCGGGGCAATCCGCCACTGCTTGCGGCGCTGCCGGCCACTGGCGCACTAAAAAACGACAGCTTGGCCGGCGGAGCATCACCACCAAAGGCCTGCACCATGTCCAGCCGGGACACTTCCAGCGCGCCCAAGCGGTCGCGCAGGGCCGCCTCGACCGCGTTTTCCCAACCGGCTTGCACCTGAATACGGCTCCACAGGCCTTGCAGATGTTCCAGGCCGTGCTTTTGCAGCCAAGGCTGTAACTTGCCGTCCGTCTTCAGGCGTTCCTGCAGGGTCTTGAGCGCGTCAAGACGGGCGGACACATCGGCTTGGCGCGCCGCGTCGGTGTTGACCTGTTGTTGCTGGGCGCGGCGGGCCTCGTCCAGCTGGGGCACCAAGGCCTGCAGTTCTTCTAGGCGGGCGTGGGCCACCTCTGCAGACTCGCGGGCCACGTCAAACTCGTCCTGCAGCTGGGCCAGGCGCGCATCGTCGGTGGCCGTCAGGCCATTGCGGTCGGCGTTGAGGCGTTCACGGCGGGCCAGCAGCTGTCGGTTTTGCTCGGAGACGCTGCGTTGCTCAGCGGCCAGCACACCCAAGGCTTGCTGAACCTGGGTCACGCTGTCGCGCTGGGCATGGGCCTGCGATTGGGCGCGTTGCAAGGCCTCTTCCAAATCCGGAAGCTGCAGGGCCTGGTCTTCCAGCTGCGCCTCCAGAAGCGCCGCCTGCTCTTCGCCCACCAGCGCCAATTCCGACAAACGTTCGGTCTCGTCAAGCGCCTCTTCCTTGCGCTGCACCCACTGGGTGCTTTGCTCGGCCAGCGTAAGCAGGCGCTGCTCCACCCGTTGGCGGCCTTCCACGACAAATCGAATTTCGGCCTCCAGGCGCCCGACCTCGGTGCTGGCTTCGTACAACAGGCCTTGCACCTGGTTGACCTGGTCACCTGCGGCGTAGTGCGCCTGGCGTACGGTTTCGAGGTCCGCCTCGATATGGCGCAAGTCGGCCATGCGCGACTCCAGGGCGATCACCGCACTCTGGGCATCGGCCTGCACCTTTGCTTGGTCGGCCAGCGATTCAGCGCGCTTAAGGTACCACTGCTGGTGCTGCTTGAGGGTCACATCTGCCTGCAAAGCCTTGTAGCGCAGCGCGACCTCGGCCTGCTTTTCCAGCTTTTCCAGATTTATATTGAGTTCGCGCAGGATGTCTTCGACCCGCGTCAGGTTGGCCCGTGTGTCGCCCAGGCGGTTTTCCGTCTCGCGGCGGCGCTCTTTGTATTTGGAGACGCCAGCGGCCTCTTCCAGGAACAGGCGCAACTCTTCGGGCTTGGACTCAATAATCCGGCTGATCGTGCCCTGGCCGATGATCGCGTAGGCGCGCGGCCCCAGGCCGGTACCCAAGAAAACGTCCTGAACATCTCGCCGACGCACCGGCTGGTTGTTGATGTAGTAGCTGGAGGTGCCGTCTCGGGTCAGCACCCTGCGCACCGCAATTTCTCCGAACTGGCCCCATTGGCCGCCCGCGCGGTGGTCCGCGTTGTCAAACACCAGCTCCACACTGGCACGACTGGAGGGTTTGCGGCTTGTGGTGCCGTTAAAAATCACGTCCTGCATGGACTCGCCGCGCAGCTCACTGGCGCGGCTCTCACCCAATACCCAACGCACGGCGTCCATGATGTTGGACTTGCCACAGCCATTGGGACCCACCACGCCCACCAGCTGGCCAGGCAGCAAAAAGTTGGTGGGCTCTACAAAGGATTTGAATCCGGACAGCTTGATCGAATTGAGGCGCACTGCGGTGGGACGGGGTCTAAGCGGGTGTTTTGGGGGTCAGATTGGCCTGTTCACCAAGGCGTCAGGCGGGGGCAATGATACCGTGCGGGTACTGCGCATCCGCCGCTGCGCACCCTGCACCAGCTCAAGACTTCGGCGTAGCACGCTCCAGATAGTGCGCCGCCTCCAAACCCAGGCACTGCAGGTCAGGGGCCAACAGGGCATAGGACTTGACCACTTCGTCTGAGACTCCCAATCGGCTGAGCCGCTCGACCCGCGTGAGCTCCTCGACCAGCGGCGCAAAACAGAACACCGGCACAAAGCCCTTGAGCGAATGCAGTCGCGCTGCAGCGCACTCAGAGTCGCCCTGGCCCAGCAATTGGGCAATCTCGGGCACATCTTTGGCCAGCGCCGCACACAAGGTCGGCAACAAGTCACAGACGCCCTGTTGATCCCCCAAAAACTCGAGGGCCCCGTCCAGGTTGAAGCAGGTGTACCTGAGCGGGCGCTGTGGCGCTGTTTGCATGGAAATCACTCCCGATGAAGGCACCCCGGCAAGCGTTTGCCAGGGCGCGCAATTTTTTAAGTTTAACGACGAATCAACGATAATCGGCGCCCATGAATCCCCATCTGTCGCTCTTGCAGGCCTATCCCTTTGAACGCCTGCGCCAGCTGTTTGCCCCGGTCCGCCCCAACCCCGATTTCCGCCCCATCAGCCTTGGCATTGGCGAACCCCGCCACGCGACACCCGCGCTTGTCAAAACCGCCTACTGCGAGGCGATTATGGGCACGGGTCTGGCCGGGTACCCAGGCACCTTGGGTGAGCCCGGTCTGCGCCAAGCCATTGCGCAGTGGCTGCAGCGGCGCTACCAGCTTGAAGTCAACCCCGGCACGCAAATCCTGCCGGTCAATGGCTCGCGTGAGGCCTTGTTTGCTTTTGCGCAAACCGTGCTCGCACCCCAAGCGGCGAGCGCCAAGCCACTGGTGGTGTGCCCGAATCCTTTTTATCAAATTTACGAGGGCGCAGCCCTTTTGGGCGGTGCCGAGCCTTATTTTGTGGCCTCCGACCCCCAGCGGAACTTTGCCCAAGACTGGGCGGGCGTGCCCGACGCAGTGTGGGCTCGCACGCAATTGCTGTTTGTCTGCAGTCCGGGCAATCCGGCGGGGGCCGTGATGCCGCTGTCGGAATGGAAGCTTTTGTTCGACCTGAGCGATCGCTACGGCTTTGTTATTGCGTCCGACGAGTGCTACAGCGAAATCTATTTTCGCGACGAGGCACCGCTGGGCGGCCTGGAGGCCGCCGCCGGCCTGGGGCGCAGTGATTTCAAAAACCTGGTCTCTTTTACCAGTCTGTCCAAGCGCAGCAATGTGCCGGGCATGCGCAGCGGCTTTTGCGCTGGCGACAGCACACTCATCCAGCAGTTTTTGCTCTACCGCACCTACCACGGCAGCGCCATGAGCCCGGTCGTGCAGAGCGCCAGCATTGCCGCTTGGAACGACGAGGTCCATGTGCAAGAAAACCGCGCACAGTACCGTCAAAAGTTTGCCGCGATCACGCCCTTGTTGGCGGACGTATTGGAGGTGGCGCTACCCGATGCCGGTTTTTATTTGTGGGCCGGTGTCAGGGGCAGCGACGTCGACTTTGCCCGCGACTTGTACGCTGCCTACAATGTGACGGTTTTGCCCGGCTCTTATCTGGCGCGCGAGGCCCACGGTGTCAACCCCGGTGCCGGGCGCATCCGGATGGCGTTGGTGGCGCAGAACGACGAGTGCCTTGAGGCAGCCCAGCGCATCGTGGCCTTTGTACAAGACCGAAACCGCGCCTGATTCACCCCATTCTTGAACCCAACCTTTCTGCGACCACTGCCCATCATGACCCAACAACTCCAAAACATTCTCGACGCCGCCTGGGAAAACCGCGCCAACATTTCAGTGCAATCTGCACACAAAGAAGTGTCTGAAGCCGTGGAACACGTGATTTCCGAACTCAACAACGGCACGCTGCGCGTCGCTACCCGCGACGGCGTTGGCCAGTGGACCACGCATCAGTGGATCAAAAAAGCGGTGTTGTTGAGTTTCCGCCTGAAGGACAACGCGCTGATTCAGGCCGGCGATCTCGGCTTTTACGACAAGGTTCCGACCAAGTTTGCCGGCATGACCGAGGCAGAAATGAAAGCCACGGGCGTGCGCGTGGTGCCCCCTGCGGTCGCGCGGCGCGGCAGTTTTATTGCCAAGGGCGTGATCCTCATGCCTTCGTACGTCAACATTGGCGCTTATGTCGATGAAGGCACCATGGTCGATACCTGGGCTACCGTGGGCTCGTGTGCCCAGATCGGCAAGAACGTGCACCTGAGCGGCGGCGTGGGTATCGGAGGCGTGCTGGAGCCTATGCAAGCCGGCCCAACCATCATTGAAGACAACTGCTTCATCGGCGCACGCTCTGAAGTGGTTGAGGGCGTGATCGTGGAAGAAAACTCGGTCATCTCCATGGGGGTTTACCTGGGCCAGAGCACCCCCATTTACGACCGCGCTTCCGATACGGTGAGCTACGGACGCATCCCGTCGGGCTCCGTCGTGATCAGCGGCAGCTTGCCCAAAAACGACGGCAAATACAGCCTGTATGCCGCCATCATCGTCAAGCGCGTGGACGCCCAAACCCGCGCCAAGACCTCGCTCAACGATTTGCTGCGCGATTGATCCCTTCCCCCACGGCGACTTTGCCCCGTCCGATTGGTCCGACCATGACGCACACCGCACAAAACGGCGTTCTGGAGCGCATGTTGCGCTTCATGGTCGACAAACGGGCCTCGGACCTGTACCTCTCCGCCAACAGCCCGCCCATGATCCGCATCAGCGGCCTGGTGGTGCCCATCACAAGCCAGCCGCTCGAGATACAAGAACCCCTTGAGCTGCTGAAAGGATTGGTGCCGGCGGAGCGCCTACAAGAGTTGCTCAGCACCAGCGAACTCAACACGGTGCTGTCGCTGGAAAACCTGGGCCGCTTTCGGATCAGCGCTTTTTTTCAGCGCGGCACGGTGGCGATCGTCATTCGCTACGTTCCTTTCGATATTCCGGCCCTGCAAGACAGCCACTTGCCGCTCGTACTGCGCCAGTTGGTCATGGAAAAGCGGGGCTTGGTGCTGATGGTCGGCGCCTCGGGCGCTGGCAAAAGCACCACGCTGGCCTCCATGCTTGATTACCGCAACGCCACGACTTCGGGCCATATGCTGACGTTCGAGAACCCGATCGAATTTGTGTTCAGGCACAAAAAGTCGGTCATCAACCAACGTGAAATCGGCATAGACACCCAATCGCTGGAGCTGGCCCTGAAGAACGCGATGCGCCAGGCGCCAGACGTGATTTTTATCAGCGAGATTCGGGACCGGGAAACCATGTCTGCCGCGCTGAGCTATGCCCAGTCGGGGCACCTGTGTCTGGCCACGCTGCACGCCAACAACAGCCACCACGCACTTAACCGCATCTTGGGTTTTTATCCGGCCCAGGCCCGTGAGGCCGTACAGCGGGACTTGTCTTTGGCACTCAAGGCCATGTTGTCCCAGCGCCTGATCCGCACCAACGATGGCGAGCGTGTGCCGGCCTGCGAAGTCATGGTCAACACGACCCGTATTGCCGAACTGATCCACGCCGGCAATTTCGCGGAGATACCCGCCGCCATGGAGCAATCGCTCTCCGCGGGCTCGCAATCTTTCGAGCAAGACATTGCCCGCCTGATCTCCGAGGGCACGGTGCAGGTCAGTGAGGGCTTGTCCCATGCCGACTCCCCCACCAACCTGATGTGGCGCATGCAAAACGGCACCGACGCACACAGCCTGTTGGTTTCTCCCCCGGTTGGCAGCTTCGGTACCACGGCGGATCCCATCACCCTGACGATGAACCCCTGATGCATTCCGCCACCCCTGCCACCTTGCAGCTGACCGAACAACTCCTGTCCCTCGCTTCGGTCACCCCCCAAGACGCTGGCTGCCAGGCACTGATCGCCCAGCGCCTCGAAAAACTCGGTTTCGTCTGCGAAACCCTGGAGAGTGGCCCCGAAAATTTTCGGGTCACCAACCTGTGGGCCAAGCGCATGGCCACCCTCCCCGAAGGCACGGCCGTTGATGCCAAGACGCTGGTTTTTGCCGGCCACACCGACGTGGTGCCGACCGGTCCGCTGTCGCAATGGGACAGCGCGCCCTTTAGCCCCAGCCACCGCGATGGCAAGCTCTACGGCCGCGGTGCCAGTGACATGAAGACGTCGTTGGCTGCCTTCGTCGTCGCCATTGAAGAGTTTTTGCACAACACCCCTGCGCCCACACTGCACATTGCACTGCTGCTCACCAGCGACGAAGAAGGCCCTGCCCTGGACGGCACGGTGGTGGTTTGCAACACCCTGCAGGCGCGTGGCGAGGTGCTGGACTACTGCATCGTGGGCGAACCGACGTCGGTAGAACGCACGGGCGACATGATCAAAAACGGCCGCCGCGGCACCATGAGCGGCAAACTGACCGTCAAGGGCGTGCAGGGCCACATTGCCTACCCCCACATGGCGGACAACCCGATCCACCGCGTAGCACCGGCCTTGGCCGAGCTGGTCGGCGTGCAATGGGATGCGGGAAATGCGTATTTCCCGCCCACCAGCTGGCAAATCAGCAATATGCACGGCGGCACAGGCGCAAGCAACGTGATTCCAGGCGAGGTGGTGATTGACTTCAACTTCCGCTTCTCCACAGAATCCAGCCCGCAGTCGCTGCAATCGCGTTTGGCCGCAATCTTGGACAAGCACGGGCTTCGGTACGACTTGGCCTGGACCCTGGGTGGGCTGCCCTTTCTGACCCCACCGGGCACCCTGGTGGACGCGGTACGCGACGCCATCCGCGACGAAACCGGCCTGGAAACCCAGCTGTCGACCACCGGCGGCACCAGCGACGGCCGGTTTCTTGCGCAAATTTGCCCCCAAGTGATCGAACTGGGCCCGCCCAACGCCACCATCCACAAAATCAATGAGTATGTGGCTCTGGCAGATATTGAGCCCCTGAAAAACATCTATCGCCGCGTGCTTGAACGCTTGCACACGCAGGCCCAGGCATGACGCTAATTTCACTGATTGAGGCCTGCGCCGACCAACTCACCAAAGCTGGCGTTTCCTTTGGCCACGGCACCACCAACGCGCGGGACGAGGCGGTGTGGCTGGTCCTGTGGCGCCTCGGCTTGCCGCTGGACACGCAGCTCGACGGTGACGCGAGCCTTGCGGACACCGCCGTCCCGGCGGACCAAGAAGCCTTGGTGCAGGCCCTGGTGGCAGAGCGCATTCGCAGTCGCAAGCCCGCCGCCTACCTCACCCACGAAGCTTGGCTGCAAGGTTTTTCGTTTTATGTGGACGAGCGGACCATCGTGCCGCGCTCCCTCATTGCCGAGCTGCTGGTTGAAGGCGGCATCGACTATTTTTTGCACGCCGCCACCCACAAGGTGCTCGACCTGTGCACCGGCAATGGCAGCCTGGCGGTGATTGCTGCCAGCGTGTACCCGGACGTCACTATCACGGCCAGTGATTTGTCGTTGGACGCGCTGGCGGTCGCAGCGATCAATTTGCAAAAACATGGCCTGCAAGACCGCATCACGCTGGTGGCGTCTGATGGTCTGGCCGCGCCCGAACTGGCGTCGCAAGGGCCGTTTGACCTGATTTTGTGCAATCCGCCCTACGTCAACCGCCAAAGCATGGCAGACCTGCCCCCTGAATACCGCGCGGAGCCCGCGATGGCACTGGACGGCAATATCGGTGGTGGCAGCGATGGCATGGACTTTGTCCGCGACCTGCTGCAAGGCGTGGCCGCCCACCTGAACCCACAGGGGGTGCTGGTGCTGGAGATCGGCAACGAGCGCCCCTATTTTGAAGCCGCATTTCCGTCGCTGGAAGTGATTTGGCTGGAAACCAGCGCTGGTGAAGACCAGGTCTTGCTCCTCACGCGCGAAACCCTCAATTCATGATTACTTTAAAAAACGTGACCTTGCGCCGCAGCGCCAAGGTCTTGCTGGAACACGCCTCTGTCACTTTGAACCCCGGAGAAAAAGTGGGCCTGGTGGGCCGCAATGGCGCGGGCAAATCTTCGTTGTTTGCCCTGCTAAACGGCAATTTGCACGAAGACGCCGGCGAGTACTACATCCCCACCCAGTGGCGCATGGGCCAGGTCTCGCAGGACATGCCTGAAACCGACCAAAGCGCCACCGAATTTGTGATTGAGGGCGACACCGTCCTGAACGCGGCCCGCGATGAGGTGAAGGCTGCCGAGGCCGGCGACGACGGCGACCGCATGGCACACGCCTACATGGCGCTGTACGACGCCGGTGAGCACGATGCACCGGCACGCGCGCAGGCACTGATTTTGGGTCTGGGGTTTAAGACCACCGAGCTGGAAAACCCGGTCAACAGTTTTTCAGGGGGCTGGCGGATGCGCCTGCAACTGGCGCGGGCGCTGATGTGTCCCTCCGACCTGCTGCTGCTGGACGAACCCACCAACCACCTGGACTTGGACGCCCTGGTGTGGCTCGAGGCGTGGCTCAAGCGCTACGAGGGAACCATGGTCGTGATCAGCCACGACCGGGAGTTTTTGGATGCCGTCACCAACGTCACCTTGCATATTGACGCCGGCAAACTGGTGCGTTACGGCGGCAACTACAGCAAATTCGAAGACATGCGCGCCGAGCAGATGGAGCTGCAACAAAACGCTTTTGCCAAGCAGCAAGACAAAATTGCCCACCTACAAAAGTTTATTGCCCGCTTCAAAGCCAAAGCCAGTAAGGCCAAGCAGGCGCAAAGCCGGGTCAAGGCGCTGGACCGCATGGAAAAAATCGCGCCGCTGCTGGCGGACGCCGATTTCACCTTCGAATTCAAAGAGCCCGCCAATCTGCCCAACCCCATGTTGTCCATGTCGGGCGTGAGCTTTGGCTATCCCCCGCCTGCCGACGCAGCCGAGGGCACGCCCCCCACGGTAATCGTGCAAAACGTGAGCCGTTCGGTGCTGGCGGGGCAGCGCATTGGCATTTTGGGTGCCAACGGCCAGGGCAAATCCACGCTGGTCAAAACCGTGGCCCGCGATCTGGCCCCCATCGGCGGCGAAGTCACCGAGGGCAAAGGCCTGAACATCGGCTACTTTGCGCAGCAGGAGCTCGACGTGCTGCGCCCGGCGGATACCCCTTTGGAACACATGATCCGGCTGGTCAAGGAAATGACCGCCGAAGGCCGCATTGCCGGGCAAGCCACGCGCGAACAAGACCTGCGCAGCTTTTTGGGCACCTTCAACTTTGGCGGCGACATGGTCAAACAGGCCGTGGGCAGCATGAGCGGCGGCGAAAAAGCGCGCCTGGTGCTGTGCATGATCGTTTGGCAGCGGCCCAATTTGCTGCTGCTTGACGAACCCACCAACCACCTGGACCTGGCCACCCGCGAAGCGCTGGCCATGGCGCTCAACGAATTTGAAGGCACCGTAATGCTGGTCAGCCACGACCGTGCGCTGCTGCGCTCGGTGTGTGACGAATTTTGGATGGTTTCACGCGGCGGCGTGGCACCGTTTGACGGCGACCTTGACGACTACCAGCGCTACCTGCTGGACGAAGCCAAGCGCCAGCGCGAGGCCATCAAAGAGGCGCAAAGCCAACTCAATAAACAACAGGCCAAGGCTGCAGCCAAGCCGCCCAAGCCCGCTCCCTCGCCCAACGAGCAGCGCAAATGGTCTTTGGAGATCGCCCGTCTGGACGAGCGCATTGCAACACTCAGCGGCGAGGGCGCGGTACTCGAAGGCAAACTCAGCCTGAGCCCCCTGCCCCACGAGATTGCTGAATTGGGCAAACGCCTCAAATCAGTCAATGATGAGCTCAAAGCGTTGGAAGACCAATGGCTGGCGGCCACTGAGGCCCTGGAGGCGTTGGCCGCGTAGGCCAATGTCACCGCAAAAGCGGCAAGACCGGCACGCCGTTAGTGGTGACCCCCTGCCGGCTTTTCTTCTTTCTTGGCTTCTTTTTTCTCATCCTTGCCCGCACCCGGCTCGGCCCTGACGAGCAGCGTTTTGCAGGTTTTGGTGGCGGGCTTCTTTACGGTGGGCTCCGAAGTTTCGCAAACGCGTTCCACTTTGTAAGCCAGCGCGTTGTTGCCCAAGGCCAATCCGAGCAAGAAAACCAGGCCGGCGGCCCAAAATCGCGATGCAGCAGCGAAAGCAAAGTTTGTTTTTGAAATCATGGTGCTATTTTCCAACGAGGTCGTGCAAGGGGGCGGGCACATTAAAAATACGCGCCTCGCCAGCTAACATCATAAAGTTTTCATCAACGCGCATTCGGAGATTCAACATGGTGCCGACACCCAAGCTTGCCCTACGGGACACACCAGCGCAGTGGCTGGTACGCGCCCATGGCGTGGCTCTGCTGGTCGCCCTGTGCCTGGTCCCGGCACAGAGCTGGGCCTGGAACCCGTTTGAAACCAAGTCGGCGTTCCAGGAATCGGAACTCTCGGCGGGTGAGTGGAAGCAAATTGAGGTCAAAGCCGGATGGGCTGCAGACGCCGACACCACCCTGCTCATCGAGGCGACCAACAAACTCCCCGGCCCCTTGGCCTGCCACGGCGCTTTGGTCAACTTGCAAAACGGCACCGAAGTCAAAAAATCATTTTCGCCCTACCTCTACATTCCTCCCGGTGCCACCCGGCAAGCCGGCGTCAACGGCGTCAAAAAAGGGCAAATGAAGGGCTACACGCTGAGCTGCAACTGCTGGAAAAAAGCAGGCGACGCCCGCTGCGTCGACCCCAAAAAACCGGGCTGACACCGGCTGAAGCTTGGCGCCTGGACTTGGTCGGGCGACCTGGCGGCCGATTTTGAACCCCACTAGGCGGAGTGCTTCGCCATCCACCGGCGGTACTTTTTGCTTTGTCGGGCCGTACTCACTTGCTGCGAGACCAGCGCCCACAAGGGGGATATGGAGGGCACGGTGGTTTGGCCCTGGCTCAAGCGTTTGAGCTGGTACTTCACCCGCGCCATGGTGGCCAAGGCCGCCATCATTTTGTTTTTCCAGGTGATGGGGGTCAGTGCCGGTTGAACATCCTGGCCGGCACGCCATGCCTGTGGCAGCGCCGGGTCGATGGCCAAGGCCGTTGCCATGCCCACCAAGGCCACGCCGCTGCTCACCACCTGCTCGGCCACCGCTTTGCGCCGTATACCGCCGGTCACCATCAGAGGCATGTGCGCCACCGCCATCATGTTTTGGGCAAATTCCAAAAAATACGCCTCTCGGGCCAGCGTGCGCCCGTCCCGGGCTTGGCCCTGCATGGCGGGTGCCTCGTAGCTGCCGCCAGAGAGTTCGACCACGTCCACGTTCAGGCCATTGAGCCGCTGCACCACCTGCTGAGCGTCTTCGGGGCTAAACCCGCCACGCTGAAAATCTGCCGAATTGAGCTTGACTGCGACCGCAAACTGGGGCGCTACCGCGGCCCGCACGGCCGTCACAATGTCCAGCAGGAGCCTGGCCCGGTTGTCGATGCTGCCGCCCCAGGCGTCTTGGCGCTGATTGGAGATCGGCGAAAGAAATTGACTCAGCAAATAACCATGCGCCCCATGGATTTGCACCCCGTTAAATCCGGCACGTTCGGCTAACTTTGCGGTGCGGACAAAGCGCTCCTGAACTTCGTGAATGTCCGCTACGGTCATGGCTTTAGGAACAGAAAATTTGTTCGACAAATTCCCCATGTCTAAGGGCACCGCAGACGCGGACCAGGTTTCCTGTCCCAATGCAGCCATCATTTGCCGACCCGGGTGGCTGATCTGCATCCAAACCTGTGCGCCCGCGCTTTGGGCCACCTGCGCCCATTGCCTGAACCGATCCAGGTGCCGGTCGTCCTCTAAAACCACGCCCCCCGGTCCTGTCATCGCCCGGCGATCCACCATCACGTTGCCCGTCAGTATCAAACCCGCACCGCCTTGCGCCCAGGCACGGTACAGACGCAAGAGCGCATCAGAGGGCGCATGGTCGGCATCGCACATGTTTTCTTCCATGGCGGCTTTGACAATGCGATTCGAAAGCACCGTGGCGTTGGGCAAGGTGAGCGGTGTAAAAAGATTCATGACGTAATAAAAGCAATAGATGGGGAAGGACTGCGGGACCCCGTTACGGCGCGTTGGCCAAATGCAGCCAAATCTCGTTGCGTCGCAAGAACCATGGTGTAAACGGTGCGTTGTATCGGGAATACACGGGCTCGCCCACCGGATTCAGGCCATTGGCGGTCAAGGTGGATTGCAGGCGCATCAGATGCTTTTGGTAATTTGCGTCGGACCAAAATCCGGAGAAACGAATCACCGCCACCCGGCTCGCAGCCACGTCCCGCAGCATGACCCTGGAGTCCAAGGGCTCGGGTGCGTTGGCGCTGGTAACGCCCTTGGGCAACACAAACTGCACCAAAAAACCACCGGGCGCCGCCGATTGCGTTACCGGGGCGGTCATTTCCAGTTTCACAGGCACCGGTGCTTGGGTCACTGGCGCCGTCATTTCAAACTTTCGTTCACCCTTGTTTTTTCCAAAAATGTAGCCCGCCAAAATCGGGAAAGCAGCACTGCCCGCCGAATCTGCCGACCCAGGCACCACGACTTCCGCGACGGTGTACGGCGTGTACTGTCGAATCTCTATGGAGTCGATGGTCTGGACGACCGTGTAATCGGGCTCTTCGGTGGCAAAAGTGCTCATTGGAAAGGCGGCCAGGATCAAGCAGACCTGCAGCGCGCGCTTTGCCCCAACGGCCCATGCTTTCCAAAGGCGGGGGGCAAGCGGGAAGTGGCCACAGGCTGTCAACATGGTCGGTGCTCCGGAAGTTTTGGAGCGGGGAGTATGGCGCATCGACATCAACTAATCGCTGCTGTCCCCTAGAAAGTAGCTATTGGATCGCCTCAGTCTTTGCCGTAGTTGGGAGACCGCGGCCCGTATAGCAAGCCATTGTTCGGCACTCCGGTAGCAAGCAGCCGGTCAGTCGCCATTCCTGAATACCGATGGCTATCATCAAAGGTACTGGCCAGCACTTGCTTGATAACGGCGGTAATCAACATGGCTGCCAAGCCGCCCTGCTGCTGTTGCTCGTTTTCTACGCTGGAAGCCTGAGCCGCACCTTGCCACAGGGTGGCGCCAGTTTTCAGGTCTACGAGCTTGCCTTGCACTTGCACCATCGTTTCACTGTTGACCACCGTGTAAGACACACCAAATTTGGTCACAGTGATGTAAAGCGCAGCGTCCGCACCAAAAATTTCGCGCAGCTTGTCCGGAGCTGTCTGGTGCATATCCGACGGCTGCGTCAGGCCGTTCTCTTTGAACGCTTGGGCCACCATGGCTACCGGCAAAACGTAGTAGCCCGCCTCGGACAATGGTTTCGTCACAAAAGACATCACGCTGTACGTAGCGGTGATGTCCGGCGAATTGTTGATGGGTGGAAGCACCAGGATGGAGCGAGGCTTGCTCGCCTTGTAGGCCGAATAGTCCCAGCCCGGCTTTTTCGTGGCGCAACCCGCCATGAGAAGAACGGCAACGAACGCAATGGCGATCTTAGAAAAGGTCTGGTATTTCATAAATCACTCACTTCTTGAATTTGCGTGTCAGAAAGTCCATGAAGGTCTGGGACTCCGGAAATTTGCTCTTTTCCATCGCGACTTGCTGCGCAAACTTGTCCAAGTCGCCCTGCTCGCCATACAAAAGGCCCATGTGGGCGTGGTAGCCCGGGGGCACGGCCAAGCCCGAGGCCCGGATCTTTTGAAGGTCTTGCTCCATCAGTTGCACTTGCGCGTCGGGGCTCAGACTGCTGGCCCTAAAGTAAGCGTCCAAGTTGGCTTGGTAGCCTTGCCAGCTATAGAGAGAAGGTGTTTTGGTGGCGCATGCAGCCAGGGCAGATGCCAAGGCTAGCAATGCGGTGAGGCGGATAAGCTTGAGGAACATAGGTATCTTCTAAATAAATAGGCTAATTCAGAGGCCCGGCTTCCACGCACCGCTGTCAACACCGTTGACCAGGTTGTTCACTGCTTCGCGGATCGCCAAATCAAGCACCTTGCCGTTCAGCGTGGAGTCGTAGCTGGCCGTGCCGCCAAAGCCGATGATTTCCCGCTCAGACAGGCTGTATTCGCCCGCACCCTGCGCAGAAAAAACGACTTCGGACGTTAGGGTGTTGATGATGTTGAGGTTGACCTTGGCATAGGCGATCTGGGTTTTGCCGCGTCCGAGCAGGCCAAACAGTTGCTTGTCGCCCACGTCTTTGCGGCCAAATTCGGTGACATCGCCCGTCACCACAAATTCGGCGCCCTTGAGGTTTTGCGCCTTTTTCAACATCCCAGCCTCCTCCTTGATTTCAGTCAGGTTGGTGCGGTCCAGCACGTTGAATCGGCGGCTTTGCTGCAGGTGGGTTACCAGGATCGTTTGGGCCTGGCCACCCAAGCGATCTACGCCATCGGTGAAGATGCCACGCAAAAAGGAGGAGCGGTTGTCAAATTTGCCCACCGACATGGGGGTACGTGGACCGCTGTACGACTGCCCGGCCGACTCGACCTTCTGGATCGCCAGAGAACGAGATTCTTCCTGGTGAGCACAGGCGCCGAGCAAGAAGACGGGCGCTGTCAGACAGGCCAAATAGAGCGATGTTTTCATGATTTAACCATTCAATAATTTTATTTTCGACCGGCAAATGTAACTTACAAAATAATTCTAAAAAAATGTATTTTCCAATTAAATAGATTTATCACCATCCACCGGATTTGTCCGAACAAAGTTGGACTAATAGGTCAACAGCAAATGCGCTGTAGACGTGTAGGAGTACTGAATGTCCGCGCTCACTGGCGTCAAGGCTCCAGTAGCGTCGATCCGGTAGCGGTCTTGCTCTGTGGCGATGAGCGTGCCGCCAACGTTGTAAATCCGGGCAATCAGGTTGACGATGGCCGTGCTGGCGGTGTCTGCCTCCACCACGTAGCTCACCACGGTGGTGCCATTACCTACCGTTTTAGAGCTGTTGGTGTAAAGCGTCTCGGTGCCAATGGTGCCTGTGTTTCCGACCATGATGGTGCTCGGGATGGTGGGCGCCGTCTGGTAGACACCGTAATTTGTTCCCACCGATGAAAACCCGCGTGGCACATAGTTGCTGTCGTAGTAGGTGGTGGACGTGGCTGCCACACTGGAGAGCGTGCAGCCCGTAAAGTTCATCGTCCAGGTCGAAGCACCCGACAGGGCCGCAGACCCCTCAAAGGTGACAGGCGTATTGGCTGCTCCAACGGTGTGGTTGCCCGAGCCCGCGCAAGTGCCGCTGATGGTGAAATTGTTGGCAGCGCCATTGGCAACTAAGGTTCGGTAGCCGGTTTGCAGGGGAAAGCTCAGGGTGGACGTGACCGGGCCAGTGGGTGCTGGCGTGCCCCCGCCTCCACCGCCGCATGCGGCTAGAAGCGCCAAACTGACTGACAGGGCCAGCGCATTGCGGCAGAAGCGGGGTGTTGTGGCGGCTTTGAACATGGTGAACTCGTTTCTTGGTTAGGAGTACCCACTTTGCTCTTATCAAAGCGCATGGGATGAGCCTGCAGCACTGTTCTTAAACGCATGTGTTTGGGCTGAAAGCACGGCTCGCCAGGTCAGCTCGTGAGCTTGTGTCGTCCAAAGGACGCATCAAGGCGCCACCTAGAATCCGCGAACACTCCAAGGTCCCCAGTCCCCCATGGCCCGCATCATCCCCACCCTCCCCCCGCGCAGCGCTTTTGGCGCGGGGGGGCACGCGGAATTGGCGTTGCTGCACACCCTAGAGCAAGGCCTGTCGGGCGCCTACACCCTCTTCCACAGCGTGGACTGGTCGCGCGGCGTGGGCGAGCATGAGCAGCATGGCGAGATTGACATCGTGGTGGTCAATCAGGCGGGCGATGTGCTGCTGATTGAACTTAAGTCCGGCCCGGTGGACTTTGCGCCGGGCGGCATTTTTAAAAACTACGGCGGCCACAGCAAAAACGTGACCGGGCAAATCGGCCTGCAATACGGCGCGCTGCGTGGCCGCTTGCATGACGCGGGCCTGGGCGTCGCCCTGCACCACTTGCTGGTCTTGCCTGACGTGCAGGTGCACACCGAGAGCGTGCAGTGGCCGCGCGAGCGCATTGTGGACAGTGGCGAAATGGACCACATCAGCACCCGCATTGCCCAGACGCTGGGGCCTGGCCTGCGGCGCGCAGACACACTGGCGCGGGTACTGGCGTTTTTTGAGAACCGGTTTCAGGTGGTGCCCGATGTGTCGGCGCTGGCCGGGCGGCTGCAGCAGCAGGCCACGCGCATGTCCGCCGGGCTGGCCACTTGGGTGCCGAGAATGCAGGTGCCCTCGGGCCTGGTGCGGGTGGCGGGCACGGCAGGCTCGGGCAAAACCCAGCTGGCCCTGCGGCTGCTGAAAGACGCCGAGGCCGCAGGCCTCAAAGCCGCCTACCTGTGCTTTAACCGTTCGCTGGCCGACCACATGGCGCGCGTGGCGCCAGTGCGCACGCCCACTGAAACGTTTCATGAATACGCAGTGCGGGCGCTGCGCAGCGCCGGGCAGACGGTCGACTTTGCAGCACCTGGCGCTTTTGGCGCCATTGCCAGCCAGTGCATTGCCCTGCTGCAAGACCACGCGCCCGACCTGGACCTGCTGGTGCTGGACGAAATGCAAGACATGCAGGCCGAATGGGTGCAAGCCCTGATGGAGCGCGTGCGGCACAATGGGCGCATTTACCTGCTGGAAGACCCCGAGCAGCAGCTCTACAAAGACCGAGAAGCGTTTGATTTGCCCGATGCGACCACCATCACCTCGTTTGAAAACTTTCGCTCACCCCGCGCGCTGGTCAAGCTGATCAACGGCCTGCACCTGACCGGCACTGAGATTGAAGCCCTGGGCCCCCACGCAGGCGAACTGCCCGACCCCATCGTGTTTGACAACCCCGAGGCCATTCAGCCCTGCACGATACAAGCGGTAGAGCGTTGCCTTGCGCGCGGCTTTACGCTGGACGACATCGCCGTCATCAGCATGCGTGGGCGCGAACGCTCGCAACTGCTAGGCCTAGACACCTTGGGCGCCTGGACGCTGCGGCGGTTTACCGGCGCGTTTGACGCCGGTGGCGCGGCGGCTTGGACGGAAGGCGACCTATTGGTGGAATCTGTGCGCCGCTTTAAAGGCCAGGCCGCTGCGGCGGTGGTGCTGACGGAATGTGACTTTGCCGAGTTGGATGCGCTGAACCGTCGGCTGCTATTTGTGGGGCTGACACGGGCTCGTGTGCATTTGGAATGGGTAGTTTCACATCAGCTAGCGGCAATCGTACAGAAGCTGTTCGCCAATTGATTAACAGATACGAATAATGACCACATCGTATAGTCAATATTGTTAAATATATGCCCATCTCAGAATCGTTGGCGCGCGGCCTCAAGGAGCGGTTTTTTGCGGAATTAAAACAAAGAACAATGGATTCGCTGATCACCATGCTCGGGAAAAAACAAACAGCTACCAAGAGAAAACAATTCGACAAATGGGCCAATCAGGCAGAAAAGAAATTAGCGCCAAGTGTAATAGGCGCATACCATGGCGGATCAAATAGAAATCAATACTTTGCATTCGAAATATTAAATTTCATCCCTGATAGAGAATTTAATAGCTGGATGGAAAAGAGCATCTTTGGCGAAAAAGTTATAATACACAAAGCTTTAACGGAAGAAAGGGTCGTATCGAGTAATTATGGGATTTCTGAGCACGCAATACTGCGAATATTCCAGAGGTTAGATGACGGCCAATATACAAGCGACTACTCTCAGAGAAAAATCCTTGATGAATTATCTTTTGTTCCTTTATGGTCGAATTTTTGGTTCTTAACACTTTCTCAAATTAAATCTAGAATTTTACTAAGGGAAATTTCGATATCGATACCTACATTGAATGGACTATTTTTGGCGAACTATGATCTCGAAACATCAGAAATTGAAATTAGAACTTTTATAGACGACAACTTATTATCCGATGAGCAATGGCTGATCAAGAGATCGATGCTATCAATTGGTAAATATTTAAATCCCTCCTCTCTTTCCTTCGCATGCCCTAAGACTATATATATCGATCAATCGATACCACATTTGTTTGCTATGCTGTCGTATTTAATGTACAGCAATGAAAATTTTAACTTTATATTAAATAATTCGATTTTTAAAATAGAAGATGATGTCGCAAGGCAAGGCATAAAAGAAGAATTAATTTTTACAATCAAAAATTTTGCAAAAGACATGACGTTTAAAGAAGTAAATTTCCTCGTTTCGCACTCACCACGTGAGTTTTCAAATTACTGTATTAAAAACTTCAAGACAATTTAAATATAAACTTATCCAATTGAGTGCTTCTGTGCCTGCCGCGGGTTAATCATGAATATGAATGGCGTAGGAAAAAAAGTCTTTGATGACCTCTATCTTCATACGTCTGCATTGAAGGCTATCGAAGACGTCCCCCGACGGACGCTTATTGAGCACTCATTCAATCTACTGCCAAATGATTGCTACGAAAAAATTAGTGTCATAAAACTCAACGTCAAGTCTGGACGAATTTCTTTACTTGAGTACATTGACTTTGATTTAGACCCTTTCCCCACCCTCGGGGACAGCTGGCTCATTGAGCCCAATTCAACTGTACCGGTTTTTCGAACATACAGAGCATCACTCAATCCGCCCATACTGCACCGTAAAGAGCTGCTAGTCGCCAACAGCTACCCAAACCGGGAGGTTTGGTGCAAAACCACCCAGGAGGCCGAATCTCTGGGGCTATTTGCGAACACGAAAATAATAGGCTTCAAAAGAAACTGGGAGCGACTCATTGCTGGGATGGGATACGAGCTAAAAGGCACCGTTTTTTCCCCAATAGGCAACGCCAATGCGAGCGAAAACGACGCCCCGCCAAATTCTGATGCGCCTATTCAGCGGCACCTCACGGCGATTAGCCGAACGTCTCTTTCTGCACCCGTTCAATACCTTGTTAAAACCGGCCTGCTCAGCGCAGAGCGGTCTTTCTTCGATTTTGGATGCGGCAAGGGAACAGACGTCCAAGCCCTGCAGGGGTCAGGTATCCAAGCAAAAGGGTGGGATCCTCACTACGCGCCATCCAACGACATTGAGACAGCTGATGTCGTTAATCTCGGCTTTGTAGTCAATGTGATTGAAGACCCCGCGGAAAGAGCCGAGGCAATTCATCACTCTTTTGCGATCACTGCAAAGGTTCTAGCAGTGTCCGTCATGCTTTATGGTCCAGAGGTTCCAGGAAAACCGTACCGAGATGGCTACATCACTTCACGTAAGACCTTCCAAAAGTATTTCACACAAAGCGAGCTGAAGGATTACTTGGAACATGCGCTTGGACAACAAGTGTTTATGGTGGGGCCAGGCATTGCACTGATCTTTGCTGACAAAGACCTAGAGCAGCAATTCAACGCTCGCAGGTTCCGCCGCAACGACTTTACCGAAAGACTTTTGTCGGCACGCATTCTCAGAACTAAGCCCGAGCGCCCGCCGCGAGTACGTGTAGAAAGAATTACGCAACTCGAGCGACAGTTCCTCGAATGCCAGCCAGTACTAGAGAAGCTTTGGAAATTTAGCCTCGACTTAGGTCGGCTTCCAGAGTCCGTGGAGGTCGATTTTCTGGGTGAAATCCTTGAAAAGACACGCTCTTATTCACGGGCCGTTCGCCTGGTGCATACGCATTTCGACACGTCGCTGCTCGATATCGCTTCGAAGGAGCGAGCCAATGAACTGTTGCTGTACTTGGCCTCTATGCAATTCGAAAAGCGTCCTGCGTACAAAAAACTAGAGGCCAGAATCCAGCGTGATATTAAGTATTTTTTCGGCGATTACAAGGCGGCGCAGACTGCTGCCTTGCAGTTGTTGATGCGAGCGGCAAGTCCAGATGAATTACTTGCTGCGTGTGACGAGGCCTCGGCGCAAGGTCTCGGATGGCGCGACACGAATCAGTCCCTGCAGTTTCACATTGAGATGCTCGAAAGATTACCAGTTATCTTGCGTGCCTACGTGAACTGCGGCTTGATTCTGTGGGAGGAAACGGGGGCAGTACAGCTGATAAAAATACATATTGGCTCGGGGAAATTGACCCTGCTTGAATTCAAAGACTTTACGGAGTCGCCTTTACCTCTTCTTGTCAAGCGTATAAAACTGAACATCAGAAAGCAAGAAGTTGAAGTCTTTGAATACGGATCTGACGAATATCCATTTCCGATCTTGTATCGTAAAAGCCGGTATATGCATGAAGAAATGGCTGTTTATGCAGAGCAGCTTTTGTTTGATGAATCATTAGAGGCCCTAAATATATTGGGAGATGGCGATTTTGGTCCGTCCGCGCTAGAACTTCAAAAAAGTCTGGAAGCTAGGCGTCTCACTATTCGAGGGTTTGACATTTGTGGTTCATCATCGATCCCGGATCTCGATGCGCCCTGTGGGGCAACTTTTGTCTTCAGAGATTTCATCGAATGCGGCGAGACCCAACAGCGCCTTGGCCTGCGAAATATTCCCTTGAATCCACTGACCTACAACGCTATACACCACTTGGCGGTGAGCTTGGTAGACCCTGTCGTTGAATATTTTGGGGCAATTCGGCTCACCTACGGTTTTTGCTCAAGCGACTTGGCAAAGCACATTGATGAACGGATTGCACCAAAATTAGACCAGCATGCAAGCCATGAATGCAATCGGCTCGGTAAACCGCTATGCAACCGGCTAGGTGCGGCCGTTGATTTCTTCGTCGAAGACGAAAATATGCTTGAAGTTGCGCAGTGGATCGTTCAGAACTGCGTTTTTGACCGCATCTATTACTACGGTGCGGACAAGCCGCTGCACGTGAGCCTTGCAGAGACGGTGTCTCGCCAGATCACTCTCATGCTCCCTGCAAAGCAAGGCGGGCAGAGGATCCCGAAAACGCTCAGTGTTGAGGGCTTCCTTTTGCTTCAGACCGAATGAGTTGCGAACTCGAGGTGCCGTGTCTGTTGTGCAAAGGGACCGACCTTGTCTGTTTCGAAAAATAGGGAATTTATTTACACTGGATACAAAACCAGTGCTAGAATTTTTCCTTCGAACTGGCGACTTGCTCCAGTTCGACAGCTATCATCAAGCCATGAACGAACTGATTCTCGGTAAAAAGCCACAATTCTCCGGTCATGAGACCTTCCCCCTACGGCAACTTTGGCTCAAAAAGGCCTATGACGCAGTGCAATCAAGCTCGCTTTTCGGAGACGCACCGAAGTCAATCTTCTCAGACGAAGAGGCGATTGTTCAGTTCGGTGTCGGCAAAAATATGGTCAGTTCAATACGTTTTTGGGCAGTTGCCTGCAACGTACTAGAAGAGCATGGCGAGGCCTACAAGGTGACAGCGCTCGCTAAAACGTTATTCGATGACTACAACGGTCTTGATCCCTTCTGTGAAAACACATCAACAATTTGGTTGATGCATTGGTTTTTGGCAAGTACACCGGAGAAGACTACGACGTGGTACTACCTTTTTAATCATGTCATGCAGTCTGTGTTTGATCGGGAATCACTGGGCTCCGCGATCACTAGCGCTCTATCAGAGCACAAGGTCAAGCTCTCTCAATCAACCTTGAAGAGAGACGTCGAGTGCTGTATCCGTAGCTACGCGCCGCGTGTGAATACCGACTCCCCCGAGGAATTAAGCGAACCCCTGCTTGGCGAGATCGGGCTTGTGACGCACAACTCCAAAGATTCTTTCGAGTTCCGCCGTGGCATTAAGCGTTCGCTGCATGACGGCATCTTTGGCTATGCCCTACTGGACTACTGGGGGCGACTTGAGTCGTCAGGCTCGGTTATGGCGTTTGATAGGGTTGCACACGATTACGGCTCGCCCGGGCGTGTTTTCAAGATTGACGAAAACGGGATCGCCGAACGCCTGATTGCGCTTGAGGCGCTAAGTAATGGCCATATTCAATGGACGGAACAGGCAGGCCTTAGGCAGGTCACCTTGAAAAATAACTCGCTTACAAATATTGAAGCGTTGAAGACGAAGCTTCTGACTGCAGCCTACGGCGGCAACTGACAAAACAAAGAACACTGCGACATGCAAGAAGCCAAACTCAACACCGTCGTCGACATCTCTCGACAATTCCTGCGCTCCATTCAAATTGATGATGACTTTGGCCGCGAAGATGCCTTGTCGGGATACGTATGCCAAGGTACCGCAAGAACACTGCTCGAAAGTATGTCACAGCAGGTATTGCAGACAAAACAACGCGCCTTCACTTGGACAGGGCCCTACGGCGGTGGAAAATCATCCCTGGCCCTGATGCTTTGTTCCTTGGTAGGACCGAACCAGGCGTTGCGCGAAAAGGCCAAAAATATTCTCGCTCTTCCACACGATTCACAGATCTATTCCGCATTTGAAGCCAAAGGCGACGGTTGGACCGTGCTACCAGTCGTAGGCAAGCGAGTCAATATTCGTGAGCAATTGATCGCAAGTATTGAAAAGCGCACCGGTGTGCGGCTGTCCAAGAGGAAAAATACGGACGTCATTGGTGAACTGCTAAAACTCGCAGAAGGCAACGCGCAAGGCCTGCTGTTGATCATCGATGAATTAGGGAAATTCCTGGAAAACTCAGCGCTCGAAGGCGGTGAAGATATTTACTTTTTCCAGCAGCTTGCGGAGGCCGCTAGCCGGGCAAAAGGAAACTTTGTGGTCGTGGGCATCTTGCACCAATCATTTGAGGCCTATGCCACTGCCCTTGGGCGGCAAACCCGTGATGACTGGGCAAAAATTCAAGGCCGCTACATCGATATACCGCTGGTTGCGGCAACTGACGAAGTCATCGAACTCATTGGCAAATCCATATCAAGTAAGGCACTGATTGATGCGGCCCCAGTGCAAGAAATTTGCGCCGTCATCGCCGATAACATCAAAAAGCGCCGCCCTGCTTCCCCTCAAAATCTGGCGCAAAGTCTTTTTGCCTGCTGGCCTTTACACCCGGCTATCACAGCGATGTTGGGCCCCATCTCCAGAAGGAAGTTTGGTCAAAACGAGCGAAGCATCTTTGGCTTCCTGACATCTAGAGAGCCCCTTGGCTTTGCTGAGCACCTGCAAACGCAACCAGTGTCGTGGGACGCGATGTACCGTCCCTCGAACTATTGGGATTACCTTCGTGCAAACTCTGAGCCTGCAATATTGGCGTCACCTGATGGGCATCGCTGGGCACTCGCAGTAGATGCGGTTGAGCGCGCCGAGTCCCGGGGGACGCCGTTGCATGTAGACGTGACCAAAACGGTGGCGCTGATCGAGATGTTCCGCACTGGAGCTGCACTCGCCGCGGACGCAACAACGATTGCTTCATGCCTCGGTCAAGACAAAACTGCACACACCTCTAAGGCGCTTGAAGAGCTTAGCAACTGGAAAATCCTGATTGAGAGAAAGCATATAAACGCTTTTGGTGTTTTCGCAGGTAGCGACTTTGATATCGAGGGCGCAATTTCCTCCGCCAGAAAAGAGCGGTCTTCGTTCAACATCAAAGGTGTCACTGAGCTCAGTGACCTTAATCCGGTCATCGCCAAACGCCTGTACTACAAAAGCGGGACCATGCGTTGGTTCGGCAAAGCAATCACTCCCCTCAGTGAACTTGCCACATTCCTGTCAACCTACCAGGCATCGCCTGGCAGTGTCGGCACATTCATATTGTGTGTCCCGGACAGTCCTGTTACCGCTAAGCAGTTCTTGTCTAGTGTTCAAGAAGCCTCAGCCGCACAGCAAGGCTTGCCGGTCATTGTCGGTGTATCGAAAAATGCAATCCGTATCACGGACTTCTCCCAAGAGCTCGCAGCGGCTGAACATGTCTTAACAAATAGAACTGAGCTTGAAGGTGACTCGGTTGCCCGACGAGAGCTAACCTCCAGACTCAGCAGCCTCAAAGCCAGCCTGCAAGAGGAACTTAGCGATGCGTTCAGAACGGCGTCATGGTTTTTGCGCGGCATTCGCGTAAACCAAGAGAGCCACCTAAGTATCACCGAGATGGCCTCAAACGTTGCGGAAGAAATATTCGACCAAACGCCTGTGATCAACAGTGAACTGATCAATCGCGATGAACTATCAAGCAACATCGTAAAAGCACGCAGGCAGCTGATGTACAAAATGCTGAGGGACGCCACTCTGTCCAAGCTTGGATATGAAGGTTACCCCGCCGATGCTGGCTTGTACTACACCATCCTGCACGACGCGGGGCTTCATATGAACCGCGGGCGCTTGGGCTGGGCGTTTGGCAAACCTAAGGACGACGATGGCAAAGGTGGCTCCTATCAGCGGCTGTGGGCTACTACGGAAGCACAGTTTAAGAATTCAACCGACAAAGTCCGACTTACTGAGATTTACTCAACATGGCAAGCCGCACCCTTCGGACTAAAAAAAGGGGTGATGCCCATCATTTTGTTGGCCTATTTGATGGCAAATAAATCGCAGATTGCGGTGTATTTCAACGGGGTTTTTACACCAGAAGTGACAGAAGTCATCATCGATGAGTTGCTGAATGACCCTAAGCTGGTTGAGTTCAAGTACGTCAGCGTAAGTGAAGACCGCAGCAGCTTGGCACGCGGTATAGCGCAAAACATTCTTGCCACCGACAATAGTGCGGCTTACTTTAGTCAATACACCCCTCTTGATACGGCACGCGGCCTTGTCAGCATTGCCTTCGCTTTGCCGAACTGGACCAAACGTACAACCAGCGTTTCCCAGCCTGCTCAAAACGTACGCAGCATGCTCTTGAAAGCAAGCGACCCAAATAAAGTGCTTTTTGCAGATCTCCCTACGATATTAGGCTCGACTTCCGAAGATAACTTGGTCAACCACTTGAAGATCATCGTCGCAGAGCTCCGGGCGGCATACCCGCGAAAGCTAGCTGAAGTCAAAGATATGGTTTTGCAGTCCTTGCAACACGAATCTGACAGCTACGAAGACCTCAAAAATCGTGCGCTGTCGGTCAAGGGTATTACTGGCAACTTTCAGCTCGAATCATTTGCCACCCGGCTTGAAGAATTCGATGGAAGCATTGAGAAGATCGAGTCCTTGATCAGCAATGCGATCAACAAGCCATCACACGGCTGGGTTGACCGCGATCTGGATGCAGCCATCATTCAACTCGGGAACCTTTCGATGGAATTCCGTAAAGCAGAGGCAGTCGCTGGCCTAAGAGGGCGAGACTCCTCTCGCCGAATTTTTAATCTCGTGCTTTCGTCTGGACAAGGCAATGACTTGTCCAAAACCATCGAGGTCTCAAAAAATGATCAAGCCGCCATCGACCAGGCAATCGATCAGTTCATGCCAGTATTGAAAACGATGGACACCCGACTGGTTTTTGCAACGTTGGCTGATCTTGGCATCAAATTCTCTCAAGATATCAAGGAGTCACTATGACCACGCATCATGTTTTAGGCATCTCTGGTGGCAAGGACAGCGCCGCGCTTGCCATATATATGCGTGAACATTTTCCTGAACTTGACATTCAATACTTCTTCACGGATACCGGCGAAGAGCTACCAGAGGTCTATGAGTTTCTTGGAAAGCTAGAGGGCACTCTCGGGAAGAAAATCAACTATTTGAGTCCTGATCGAGACTTTAAATTTTGGCTTCGCCAAAACGGCAATTTCTTACCCTCACCACAAACACGGTGGTGCACGATTAAGCTCAAACTGCAACCATTCAAGGAATGGGTCAATGAGTGGCTAAACAAAGGCGACCACGTGATTTCCTATGTGGCGATTCGGGCTGATGAAGAGCACCGCGATGGCATGCAGTCACATCATAAAAATTTAACGGTGAAACTGCCCTTTAGGGAATACAACCTAAATAAGGAGGACGTACTCGACATCCTTGAAGCCTCCGGTATGGGACTTCCAAAGTACTATGAATGGCGCTCACGCAGCGGCTGTACATTCTGCTTTTTCCAGCAAAAAATTGAGTGGGTTCGATTAAAAGAACGTCATCCTGTTGCATTTGAGAATGCAAAGAACATGGAGAAAACCGCGATTGAAACAGGCACGCGGTTCACCTGGTCCCAAAATGAACCGTTGACTGATCTTGAAAAACCTGAACGTATGCTTCAAATCAAGAATGACTTTGAAGCTCGTAAACAAAAAGAATTTGCAAACAGAAAGATAAATCCGCTCAGAGCTGGTAACTCTGAAAACTTAGACTTGGACGAGCTCTACATGGAAGATGAAGGTGGTGGAGCTTGTCTAGTTTGTCATAAGTGAAGAACCACTAAAACTGAAAGCTTTAGTGGTTCACTATTTGCTAGACTAATCAAGCCATTTGTAGAGTTCATCGTAAGCTAAAGACAAAAGTCTTTTTGATCTAATCTCGACGAACTCACTGTTCCATGAATCAACTCGTTCACCTAACGCAATCAGTTGGGGGAGGTGCTCCGACTTGTTAAGAATGTCTTGTGTCGAATCACCAAACTCGATACCTGAAGTACTTTTTGCATCTTCTAGAATCTTGGAAGCCTCAACCTGGGAAGAAGCGCCCAGCACTTTATAAAGCACACGTTTTTGGGCCCATGGTCTAGAGGACAACGATGAGTTAGCAACTTGAGGCGCTAATACGAGATTGCCAATGCAGTGAACAGTCTCTTTGTTTGAGTAGATGTCCTCTTCCCACCCAGTCGAGGGCTCTTGAGGGGCGATATGCTCAAGAGTAATGTTCCGATCTTCTGTAAAGCCCTCATAAGACAAACAAGGCGATACAGCAGACCTACCTTTCACGATTAGTCCGTAAAATGAAGGGTCAGGGACTGAGTCATGATGAGCAGCCAGTAACAAGAACTTACTTAATTTTTTGTTGTTCGTATACGCAGGTACAGACGCAGCTTGATTAATGAAATCATCCTTAGATTTGATATCACCAAAATCTTTATGCTCTAGTCGAGAACGAAATTCAGCTTTCAGTATTTTTAAATCAACAAGTGGAGACAAAGCTCCCTCTTGAATTCCTTTACGTGCTGTCCGCGACAAAGGAGGAGCACCAGAAGTCTTTGAATTTGCTCCCAACAGAATTTCACGATACTGCCTATCGATATTTTTCGTACCTCTTCTCGATGCACGCCATAGAACAGAAAAGGCTGTTACAGCTTTTATCGCACCTTCAAGGTCCTTAATCATCTTTGCTTTTTGATCTTCAGGTGCAGCAAGTGCCTCTGAGTAAAAACGAATGATTGGTGCAACTGTTATGGAATGATTCAGAGAATGCAGAAATGCTAAACAAAGCTTAACAATGTTTGACGTAGCTTCAACGGGCAAACCAAATAACGTTGGTGAAGTTGACTCAGACCAGGAATATTTGGTGAAGTCCGCGACATCGCGAAGGTTCATTATGAATTTTTCACGCGCAACCTTGTCATTGCGGTGTCTCTCGAATTCATCTTTAAGGTATCTACGCTGGTCCGCTAGCCTCTTTGAAAGAATGTATCCGGTCTCGTTGCTTGCAAAAGTAATAACTAGCTCACGAGTTGCCTTCTGAAGAGGGTCGCCGACTTTGAAGGTGGAAAGGTAAGCAGTTACATGAGTCAAATGCTCGTGAGACTTCGACTGATCATAATGTTCAATATTTTCCTCAGCCATCACAACTTGCGGCTTGAAAGTTTCGAAAGCAGTCAGCGGTTCACCAGTTGTGTTCAGGGACTCAAAGATCGTGAAGGCGTAGTCTTCATTTTTTCCGCGAACAACAGTTAATGCCACTCGAGTTAACAAGTAATTTGCTAGCAAGATCAACTGAAGAAGCTTAGCGTACTCGGGCAATTCATCACTTGAGATTAAATCATTACAAACATCTTGTGAAAAAACATGGTTTATGAGAGCGCGCTGAAATTTTGGATCTTGCGCAATCTGCGTCAAGCTAGGAAGCTCTTCAAAGTCTTCTTCATCATCCGGAAAGTCTAAAGTTTTTAGAATCTTCGAAATTTGATTGAACCTGTCACAGAGCGCTTCTTCACCCTCGACGTTTCCTGGTCTTTTTTGAGCTTTAAACTCTTTCACTTTTACATCATCGATAGTTAGCGCATACTGAAATATCAGATTTGAAATCGGCGATGAATATTTGGCATGAATTTTTTGTTTGGACCACTTGTCGTCGAATGAGCGGATCATTCTTGGATAAATTGGTGAATCACCAGAACGTTGTCGTTCAATGAAGGTTCCTTCTAACTCACCAAGTACTTTCTTACCAATGTTTTCAAGCCATCCCTCAGTCTCATTGAAGTCTTCAGGCTTCTTATTTTTAAAGAACTTATTAGTTGCCACCTTAATTTGATTGTGCAAAGCCAAACAGAAAATCAAAAGAGTTGACAAACGTTGCTGACCATCGATAACACTCAACAGTTTTGCAGGGACATCAGGCTGCAAACTAGCGGGCACTGTCTTGTAATTAATATCATGAATTGTGATGACTGTTCCTAAAAACGTGAAACTTTCATCACTGCGACTTAACTCAGTAAATCCATGAAACGTATCCAATACTAATTTGTTGACCTTGTCTTTGTCCCAGCCGTAAGGTCGCTGATAAGCAGGAATATACAAACCTAATCCGTTTTCACAGAGAAGATCACGGACATTTTTTGAATTCGCTTCGAAAATATCTTTTGCTTCAGTAGCCATTTTGTCTCTCTAAATTATTAATCTTCTCTTAAGAACTGACGAGCAACTCTACCCCAATCAAGTCGAGCTTCTTGCGCACGTTCTTTCTTGATGCCATCAGTCAACTCGTCTTCGTAGCGCGCCCATGCTTCGAGCAGCAACTTTAGACCTTCGTATGACTTGCGTAAACGTGCCTTAAGAACAGTAACGTCACTTACTTCATCACTTGATTCAAGTAAGGTTACTAAGTGATCGTAAGCCGGATGATTGGTGTTCAAACCAATCAAAATCGATCCTCCCTTAGGACGAACAGTAAAAAATTCCGCTGTATCTACGCCTACGTTGTAGAACTCGTATTTATAACCACTGCTAACCAGTGAAGTAGCTCTTTGCTGTGCTTCAACTGGGTCAACGCCAACGGACACCAGACTTTCTTCAATCTGTTGCGTTTTCACTTCTGGCGGAAGCGATTCACCTAAATCACTCGTTCCCTTGTAACCTTCTTCTTGGCGTCGCTTGGTAGCTTGAGTTCCAATAGTTTCCGCAGAGTTTGGATCCATGTGTCGGAATTTCTCTCCCTGACGGGGGGTCGCTTGTGCCTTGATGACTTTACGAATAGCACTTAGATTACGTTCAACTGATTGTTTGACTTTGATCAATATCAGTCTAGGATCATGGTCTTGCTCCCAAGCCTCTATTAACTCCGCTTCTGTTTCATACCCTTCTCGTTCAGCGATTTGTTCAATGCTCACTTCGGCGAACTCAGCAAGAGTTCTAGCGCTTTGCTTGTTGTTAGTAACACCGAACACCTCGTCAAGCTCAGGCGAGAAGCTAACCTCAACGCCCCACCAGCGTTCACGCGGGTCAGACTGAACACACCATCCGGTTTGAAGTTCAAGCTCACGTTCAGCGCGGACAACCGATACACCAACGTTATTTTTGGCGTGCCGTCCATGAGGCTGATCACCTGCATTGTGACCATCTCTAGCTACTTTTTTAGCTACAGAAATTGTCACAGTAACAAGATGCAACTTACCATTCAAATCAATTTCAATTTGTTGCGGTTCTCCATGCCGGTCGAACATAGGTTCAGCATTCCAAGGAGGAGGCAAAGTTGCATTTGGCGTTAGGTACAGTGGATCATTCGCTGCAACATCATCATCTGTAGCCGGATTTGTAGCTTGATCCAAAAATGCAGCCATTCTAATTTTTAGGCGTTCATCATTTAAAAAATACCGGTAAATACGACCGATAGTATATTCCGAATTCTTGAAAATTGATTGTGCTGTACGCCAGTCACATTTATCTAAATCAGACCAAACAACCAGGGTTCCTGATTTAGATTGACCCGCTACACCGGATCGTCTTACCCAAGTTTGAGGTACAGCCTGAGGAATTGGATTCGGTACTTCAGTAAGTGCACCGCGTTCAATTTCTCCAACATCCAAATAGCTATATGCGGCAGATTGATATCCGTTTTGCCAAGTCCAAACGTCAACCCGTCTAGCTTGAGAAATAGATGAATTTGGTAGCCCCATACCAAAACGTCCTATCCCACTACGATCATCTAAACGGCCTCCGTTTCCAAATTGCAACGCTTTACGAAGCATGTCGGGACTCATGCCGCAGCCGTTATCCATTACCGCGACTTGTTTTACTCGAGTCCTTTTCCTTTGCTGCACCAGCTCAACTTCTTCTTGACAAAGAATTTCGACAACAGTGCCTCCTGCTTGCACTGAGTTATCTACTAATTCAGCTATTGCATACGCGGCATTTTTGTATCCGCTATCCCGCATGGCTTTAACCGCTAAAGCTGCAGGAACAATATCATGTGTAGCCATTACCAAATATCCTCCCAATTTGTGAAAGCCAGATTTAGGTCACCAAAACCTGGAAGAGCAGTGTCAACGACCGTAACTATCTCGGCTACATCATTACCACCTGCATTTACTCCTCTAATTGCACGACCAACCATTTGTGAATAAAGGACAAGTGATTTAGTCGGTCGAGCGATCAAAGCAGCACTAGTTTTGGGCGCATCAAAACCAGTCGTTAGCACACCAAAATTAACAATTACTCTTGGTTTATCATTCATACTTTTAAACCATTGTATTGAATCAGCTCGTTGAGCATGCGGCGTTGCTCCTGTTATGCATTTTACATTGTGCCCTCTCATGCTGAGCACTGCTGTTAACATTTCGGCATGCCCAACCGTGGTGGCGAATACAATGATTCGTTGATGCCTTTCAATCATCGACTCCAACTCGCGAATAATCAAAACAGAGCGTCGTTCATCACCAGCTAATTTATTCAGAATCGATGCTGGGACATCAAGATCATCAGCTAAAATTTTTAGCTCATGGGCAGATAATTTTCCTGAAACGTATTTGAGTCTGCGAAATTTTGGTTCAGCCAGGTAACCGCTCTTAACCAAATAGTCCACAGGGTCTTGATATCCGGAAACTTGAAGTGTGACTTTTTGTTTTTTGAAAAACTCAGCAAGTTGAACGTCTGCATCAGGTTCATTCCAAGTTCTACCTGGCGTTGCAGTCAGGCCAAGCAATGGCATTAAAAATTTTCTGGCCGAAATACCTTCAATTATCATCTCATAAGTTGGAGCAATTACTTTGTGAGCTTCATCAACAACAATCAATGATGTTCTATCTCCTAAGGTTGCTAGTTTAGTTATATTTCTTTTAGCTAAAGAATACAACTTTGAAAATCCACCAACAAAAAATCCTTCATCAAGTGCTGATGTGTTAAGCTCTCGATTACCCCAATATCGATATACTTTAATATTTCGATTTCCCAACGAAGTCCAGGCCTTAATAAATTCGTCGGAAGCCTGATCACATAACTCTTCACTACTCGCCAACCATACGATAATTGTATTTGGATTTTTTATTAAATGTTGACAAACTATATGCATTGCCATTCTTGTTTTGCCAGCACCAGTAGGCATATGCAAAATAACGCGCTTTGGATTTTTATTTAATAAAAGATTCACCGAGTCAACAGCGATTTGTTGATGTGAAAACAAAGAGTAATTTGCATTTATTACTTGAACTTCAGCTGACTCTTCTTTGATCGGTCGGCCTTCGGGTTGAAGTCCGAAGTAGGCGCAGCACGTTTCAAACTTGTCTGAGCCTCGATTCATTTGCAATGATTTAAGCGCGTGAAAAGGCTCTCCAAACAAGCCCAGTATTTGACATAAGTCAGCTGCTTCATCCTTTCGAAGAAAATCAAACAATGAATTGCGTTTACTTGGATCTGCCATTAAATCGTAAGGGCTAACCAAACCAAAAAACACAGTCCGAAGCCCTTGAGAACTGATTCCTTTTTCCTCAAAAGCCTGCATTACTCGAACAGCCATAGTGCCAATCTGCTCCTGTAGCCATGCAGTATCAGCTCTTGAAATGACATCTTTAAATATTATCATTTAATATATAAGTAAACGATTTTTCTATACATACCTACCCACCGCCTCATGCAACGCCCGCTTAATCCGACCCCGCAAATCCGGCGGCGCCATCACCTCCACATCCGCCCCAAAGCGCAGCACATCCCCCATTAGCTCACGCTCATCCGAGTACGGAATCTCCAGCACGTAGCTGCCATCCACCTGAGTGCTACCCCGCTGATGCGGATGCCAGTGCTCCCCGGCCACCCAGCGCGCGCGCTCGGGTGTGAACTTCAGCTTAGCCCATCCCTTGGGTGCGCCGCCAAAGATGCCATAGCCCGCGTCCACGGCGGTGTTGATGTCGGCATCGGGCACGTCGTGCGCTGCGGCATCCAGCACCTTGATTCGGGTAATCGCGTCAATGCTGAAGCTGCGCACGTCATCCCGCAGGTGGCACCAGGCGTCTAAGTACCAGTTGTCGCGGTAGTGCACCAGGCGCTGGGGCGAGACTTCGCGTTCTGTAGTTTTACCGTTTTGGCGGCTGAAGTGGCTGATGCGCAGGCGCTTGCGTGCCATCGTGGCTGCGGCAACCACTTCAAACGACTGGGCGGTGACCACACGCTTACCTACGTTCAAGATGCGAATGCGCCGGGCAACGTCCTGGCTGGCTAAGCCGTGTTTTTCCATCAGTTGCACCAAGCGGGTGTGCAGCGGTTTTAGCTTGGCGCCGAGCAACCCAGGTTCGAGTTGTTCCAAAAGCTGCTGGATGGTGACCAAGGAGAGCAGCTCTTCTTGGTTAAACCACAGGCCGGGCAGCTCGGTGTCGTCATGCCCCGGCGCCATGGTGTAGCCGCCCATGTCGCGGTTAAAAGCGATGGGCATGCGCAACTGATCACGCAGCTTGGCGATGTCGCGCTTAAAGGTGGCCTCGGATATCTCTAGCTTGGCCATGATCTCCGCCTTGCCCACGGCGCGGCGCCCGGCGAAGAGGTCTTTGTAGCTGTAGAGACGGACTATTTCGCTCATGGTTTAATAATTTTTTAAATGGTATCAGTTCCAAAGTGCTACAGGCTCGTGGCTTACCCTCACTTCGCGCCATTTCCTGCAACGCCACGGACGCGCCCTTTGCCTTCTTCGACTTTTTTGCGCAGAAATGCGGGCCCGGCGTTCAGGGTTTCATCCATGGAATAGTGCATTTCCTGCTTTGCGGATAGGCGAGTGGACATCTTCATCGCCGAGAAATAGACCTCTTTTGAAAACATTTCCGCGTCCCGCTCGGAGAGCACCTGCATGTGCTCCAACTTGTCTGCCAGCCAGGGGTGGTGGCCAAAGCGGCGTTTGAGCTTGGCCATTAGGCGGACCACTGCGTCCAAGTCTCCGTCTTTTATCAAGTCGCGCAGTTCCTGGCTGGCCTGGGCAAACTCCAGCTCCAAGGTGCGGCGTTGCACCAATTCATCCAGTGGCAGGGCTACGTGCTCGGCCTCACTGACCACCGGCAGGCTGAGCATGCTGGTGACAGGTGCAATGCTCTCGCCCTGCAAAGTGTGCGCACTCAGGCTCACAGCCAGCAGGTCACGCACCGCGCCCAGGCTGCCCGGGCTGATATGCAGGCGCAGCACCATCCAGGCTTCGGCCCCCCAGGCCAAGTCGCTCAGGCGGAAGCTGCCGTCAGCACTTTTGCGCACCAAGCCCACTGGCTCAATGATGACGCCCGCAGCAGGCACAAAGCGAACGTCCAACCCACGCAAGCACAAAGCTTGCAAGAGAGAGAACTCTTCGTCGAAGCTGTCAAAAAGGTCAGCGGCGGTTTGGCCGTAATACTGCTGGCCGCCACCGGCGCGGGCCATGGCGCTCATGAGGTTTTCGTTAAAGCCGCGCCCCAGACCCACGGTGGTAGTGCTCACACCCTTCGCAAGCCATTGGCCACAGTGCCGAGCAATGGCTTCTTCATCGCACAATCCCTCGTTGGCTTGGCCATCCGACAGAAGAATGACACGCGAGATGCTGCCCGCCGAGCCGCCCTCCAGTTGGAAAGCGCCACCTTCCCACCCGCCAAACAAATTGGTGGTACCCCCGCTTTGCACCTGGGCCACTGCATCCGCTACGGTCTTGGGCGCCCCCATAGAGCACAGTGGCAGCAAGGTATCAACCTTAGCGTCATAGACAACCAGGGCCATTTGGTCAGTGGGCGTTAGACGCTCAGCGATGTGCACCACACAGGCAAGGGCCTCGGTCAACGGGTCGCCGTGCATGCTGCCAGAGCGGTCTACCACCAGCGCCAAGCGCTTATGCGTGCCTCGCTGGATCAGGCCCTCGGGCCAGTCGAGTGCTTGCACGCGCACCAGCACCTCCATGACGCAGCCTTGGCTGGAGACGACAGATTTGCTTGGGGCCAGAAGCACGGTGGGCTGGGCTACGGGTGTTGTCACTGGAGTGGCGACGAGCTCGTTTGAAGTTGGCATAGTATTTCCTTGGAGTTAAACGTTTTCCCAATCGCCCACGGCTTCCATCTCCACTTTGTCTTGCGGACAGATGGGCGGGCCAAAGGCGAGGAACTTTTTGAGCATGGGCACCTGAAAACCACAGGTCTTGCACTGTGCGCGGGGCCGGTTGCGGCGCACCGACTTTTTCATGGGCACCGACAGACTGGCGTGGGGATAGGGGCCAAGCTGGGGCAACAGTGCCTCGAGCTTGGCCTTGAGCTCTGGCCCGGCACCGGCGCTGCGCATGGGCCCTTTCATTCCCAGACCCAGTGCAATCTTTTTGAACTCCTTGCCGTGCTTGTGTTTGCAGTCGTCCACTGCATGCACCAGCTCATGCACCAGGGTGTCCAGCACCTCGTAGGCAGTGCTGAGCGTGGGGGAGATAAAGATCTGGTTCACCGACTCGGTGCTGCTGCCAGTGCTCCAGCACTGGCCGATGTGCCCCAGTCGGTTGCCACTACTGGCAAAGCCGACTGACACCTGGCACGGCGGAATATGGTGCTGCTTGGCCAGAAACAGCGGGCGTACCGCCTCAATGGCAGCCAGTAGCCAAGCTTCGCGCAGGGAGTGGACTTGAGGAATGGCACAGAACGCTGAGTCAGAGGCCGAGGATGAGCTTGGAGAGGGTGTGAGCTGTGTCATGAGCAATGAGTTTGCCCAGCCCAAAGATCACCCCATGAGCCTGCGGAGCTGTAGTTTTTTGCAGTGTTTTGCGCTGCTCGAGCCTGCGCGGCGGGGTCGTATGGTGAGCCTGCAGGCTGTAAAGATTCAGCCATTGACGTTCACAACCCCCTGCCACTGCACCGCGAAAGGCCACTGTCCATGACCGCCCAATTTACTGAAACCCTGCTCCTTCGGGGTGAAAAACTCTCTCTTTGCACCGAGCCGCTGGCGACCTACCTCGAGACGGGTGGCAACCGAATCAAGTTTGACGCCGAATGGACCGCCTGCTGGCGTGGCTACCAGGGTACGTGGACCATCGAGGGCAGAAGGCTGTACCTGGTCGAGCTCGAGGGAACGAGTCGCACAGGGGCCGGTTGGCTCAAACGCAGCCTGGCCGACCTGTTCCCAGATTACCCCGACGGTGTGTTTGCCCACTGGTACACCGGAGAATTGCGCTGCACCAAAGGCAAGCTCCTGAAGTACGTGCACGGCGGCTATGCAAGCAACTACGAGCAAGACTTGTTTATTGATGTGGTGCGCGGCGTGGTGGTGCGCGAGCGCCTGGTGGTCAATGGCGTGGCTGAGCAAGACGCCCCCAGTGGCTATACCGTCGCCGCTTCTACCTCTACCGGAAATGACCTGGGTGCTTGATATGACCGAATACACCGCATGGGATTGGGTGGGCGCATACCTGGGCCTGGGTGCTTGTGCGCTGGTGCTGCTGCGCTTGTACGTGCAGTGGGTCGTGCGCCCGCCCCAGGAGAGCGAATTTGTGGCGCAAATGATGGAGGCGATTCGTGCGGACGAGCCGGTTGACTGGCGCAAGCGGGCCGAGTCAGTGCTTTTTGTGCCGCTGGCGGTGCTGGTATGGCCGCTCTCGGTCGGGGTGGGTATCAGTGGGCTGCGTAATCCCGCCCCAACCTACCCTGCACCCTTGCCCGAGGAGAAGTTTCGCTGCCAGCGGGAACACCTGCGTTTGTTGACCAGCCCCACCGAGGCAGAACGGCTGGGCGTGGTCATTGACCCGCTTGGCCGTGCCCCCGAACTGCCCTTTGGGCACTTGAATTTCGCCTGGAGGCGGTTTTTACGCCAGCAGGAACAAGGCTGCTCTTTGTGGTTTTTCGAAGTACCACTGACTGACGCGCCCCACACAGAGCAAGCGCAGGCACTGCGCCTGAAGTACCGTGGCTTCGCCTGGGTGAAGGCGCGCAAGGTGCAAGCGGAATTTGTGTTTGAGTGGAGTTGAACATTCAAACACCGGCAGCTCGCCCATCAGCGTGCGGACGCGCAGGCTCAAGCGCACACTGGCTTGCCCTTGGCCCAGAGCACCCAAGCTCACTAACTGCGAATCATGGAAGGCAATCCATGGTGGCACTGGCCCTCTTTTTTTGAAAAGCACAACATGACCCGAGTCAGCGGACACACACTTATTGCCAGCCCCTGCTGCCAATCGATTTTTAAGACGGTGGTCTACGCATCCTTGAATATGAGCGCCATGGGGTACTGGACCGACGGCGCCCAAGAGCACGGGCTCGCACCAACCGATGGCGGTCTGCGCCTTTGCCGGTGTGGCACGGCATTTCTGCTTCGAGATGCAATCCAACTGGGTACAAAGGCTGACCCAGACACCGAGTTTACGGACAAACCTACAGATGCCCAACTGCCAGCGATCATTCAAACCCCACCGTCCCCGCGCGTGGAAGTTACTGCGCGGCGCAACTACTGGCGCTACCTTAACGACCAGTACCGAGAGCAATACCGGGCGCACAGGGAAATAGAAGACGCACGGGCGCATGACGAGTGGCGGCGTGACTACTACGCATCATTGCCACTGCCGCAACGCGCTTTACGAAAACTACTGCGCAGCAACCCCAAGCCAGATTTCCCGAGGGCGACTCGCCCGTTTACGGTTCCGCCGTTCCACCCGACAGCCCGACAATCGGAAAACATGGCCTGTTTGCTGGCCCTCATACTGGCAGGGGCCGAAATGCCGATCAAAGCCAATGCCCTTGACAATGGTCTTGAGATTGCGGAACTGCACCGGGAGCTCGGAAATTTTGATGCGGCGGCGCAAGCCTTGCACACGGTGAGCGAAGACCGCGAGGAGGTGACCAAGCAAGTGATAAACGGGCAAATCCTTGAACGCTGCGCTGCCCCCATCAGGTATCGGATGTAACGGGGAAACAAACAAGGCCGATAACTCTTGGCAGGTCTCGTAAAAATCCCGCCGCCGCTGTCAGCACTTTGGCCTAAGCAATCGAGGCTTACTTGAGCATGTGAAATAGTGATGATCGGTCTCACTGACCACCCAACGCAAAGTAGAAAATGCACCTGCCACCACCCGCCTCAGACCGGCTGATCAACCCGGTTTCAATGACGCCAGAGGAGTTCCGTAGACAACACGGCCAACATCCAGGTCTCGCCGTGACCTGGCACGACAAACGGGTGCTTTCGCAGCAATGTCAGCCAATCACATTGATGCATTGGCTGCTCCCTTGGACACGGCCAAAGTTGACCGACGGAGAGAAATGGTTATTGCGACAGCTTGACTAAATTGCGAGGCGCAAGGGTTTGATGGAGATGGCTTAGGCGACCAAGCAGTCAGGGACCTTGCGTCTGGTGGGCACCGGGTGTTCGCGACATCACCCAAGAAAAAAGAGCGATCGCAGCGTGCGCAGAATCAAATCTATGGGGCGACGCTTGGTTTAGGCCACCCAAAACGCCGACTCAAACAGCGGCACCAGCGCCCTGTCGGCTAAGCACACCCTCACCCACTCCACCCGTGAGCCCTCGCGCGCGTGGCGCTTGAGCACCCTGGCCATGATTCGCGCTGCGAGGATGGGCGGAAATTTGAACGTTCCAGTGCCAACCGCCGGAACAGCCAACGAGCGGATGCCATTGGCGCTGGCCAAAACCATCATGGAGTCCAATGCTTTTTCCAGGTAGTACTCGGGCTTCGGGGTATTGAGGTAGTGCCCCGCCCGAATGTGAATTACCCATGGATTGGGCAAATCGAAGCCCGGAGTAATCAGGGCTTCTCCCAAGGCTAAAGGTGCCAAAGCTTCACAGTAATCTTCCAGCCGTGGCCCGGCTGCACCGTGAATTACCTCGGCCACCCCCGCGCCGAACCGCAGATTGGCGTTGGCGCTGTTCACCACCGCTTGCGCATCGGGTTGCCGGATGATGTTGCCAAAGACGAACGAGATGTCCATGGCGCGGGACTCATTTGCCGCTAATCGTGCCAGCGGACGGGCTTGGGACAAGGTCATGCTGTTCCACCTGAGTTGGTAATGAGCCTCAGATTAGGCTCAGTCAGGCTCATGGCGTGAGCTTCTAGGTGGTTTTGACCGAAAAATGAGTGTTGGGCAAGATCAGGCGAGTTGCCCCAGAGGCTAGGATGGCAAATCTTGAGGGTGTGCGGGTAAAAACCCGGTGCCGCAGTCTGTATTCAGTCCGTAATGCGCACAAACAAAAAAGCCCCGGTCTTGCGAACCGAGGCTAAGTTGTTGTTTTATATGGGGTGGCTGATGGGGCTCGAACCCACGACAACAGGAATCACAATCCTGGACTCTACCAACTGAGCTACAGCCACCGAAGCCCCAAATTATAGCTGCCCTTGCAGCCAAACCATTGACCTCTACGAATTATTGGCGAGGGCCGTGGCCGACGAATCGGGGCGTGGCACCTTGATTTGTACCTTGAAACGCTTTTTCAGCAGTTCGAGGTAGGCCTGGGCTTCGGCCGATGCCAGCCATTGGGCAAACTGGGCGCGCTCTTGGCTGGCTGCGGCGACCTCGGGCTCGGTACGCGGCAAAACTTTGTTGATGCGGGCCACCGCATAGCCTTGGCCACCCAAGTCCACACCCACCCAGGCAGGCAGTTTTTGCGTGTCTGCGCCCATCAGGCCTTCAAGCAAAGTGCCGGTGATAGCCTGACCGCGCTCGCGGGAGACCACGGCGGCTTCTTTCAGCGTGGCGCTGTCGGGGCTGGCTTTCCAGGCGGCAAGCCGCGCAGTGCCCTCTGCCTTGGCCATTTCGGTGGCACGGCTGGACAACAAGCGCGCTTTTACCTGGCCGCGCACTTCGTCCAAAGGCAAGGTGCGCGCAGCCGTATGGGCCGAGACCCGTGCGGTCACAAGCTCGCTGGGGCCGGTCTCAATCACTTCGGTGTTGTGCTTTTTGTCCAGCGCGTCAGGGCCAAAAACAGCCGCCAGCAGCTTGGGATTGGCCAGCACGCCAGCCGCACCGGGCGCGGGGTTGCGCAGCACGCCCTTGGCGGTTTTGATTTCCAGCTTCAGGCGTTCGGCAAGCGGCTTGAGCGTGTCAGACTGCTCATAGGCACCGTTGGAAAAGGTCTCTGCCACTTCGGCAAACTTGCGCTGAGCCTGTTGGTTTTTGAGCTCAACTTCCAGAGTGGCGCGGGCGCTCTCAAAGGTAGGTTTGGGGGGCGTTTTGATGTCGGTGAGTTTGATGATGTGGTAACCAAAATCAGACTCCACCAAGGTGCTGATTTCACCCTTGCGCATGGCAAACACGGCATCTTCAAACGGTTTGACCATCGCGCCCCGGCCAAAAAACTCCAGATCGCCGCCCTTGGCTGCGGAACCGGTGTCTTGTGAAAACTTGGACGCGGTGGCGGCAAAGGTATCGGGCTTTTCTGTGACTTTGAGCAACAGTTGCTGCGCCACTTCTTTGGCTTTTTGGCGCTCGGCGGCCTTCATGTCTTTGGGCGCATTGATCAGGATATGGCTGGCGCGGCGTTCTTCTTTGGCTTCGGTGCGGGCGGCATTTTGCTCAAAATAGGTGCGCAGATCATCTTCTGCCACGGTAATGGTCTTTTTGACCGCCGCCAGGTCCAGTACCAGGTATTCCAGGTCTACCGTCTCAGGCGCTTGAAACAAGGCGCTATTGGCCTTGTAAAAGGCCTCCATATCGGCATCAGACAAAGTGATCTTGTCGGCAAAGTCAGACGGTTTGAAACGCGCGATTTGTACGTCGCGGCGCTCAAAAAAAGCATTCAAGGCCATATCGGCCACGCCCTTGGGCGCAAAGGCCGAACCCATCAACCCGCCCTGCACTTGGCGAACCGAGATATCGTGCCGAATGCGCGCCTCAAAGCCATCAGGCGTCAGGCCCTGACTGGCCACCAACGCACGGTAGCGCTCCATGTCGAGCTGCCCATCGGGCTTGCGCAAGGCCGCAATGGCCGGGTTTTGCTGCAACTCTTTGGCCAACCGGGAATCGCTGATATTGAGGTGGGAATCGGTCAGGGCCTCTTCGAGCACGGCCTCAAGCACCAGCTGCTCCAGGGTCTCGTAACGGGCTTGGGGAGACTCCAGCATCTTGGCGTCCAGACCGGGCATTTGGGCGCGCATGCGATCCACCTGGTTTTTGTGCGAAGCGTCCCACTGCGCTTGGGTGATGCTGCGGCTGGCCACTTTGGCCACTGCGGCGCCACTTTCGTTCATACGTTGGTAGCCATCGACACCGACGAGCACAAAGGCTGGAATGATGAGCAAAAACATCACCGCCATCAAGATCTTGGTGTGCTTGCGTACGAAATCGAACATGCGCTATCTCCAGATAAAACAAAAAAGGCGAACTGGACAGCTCGCCTTTGCTCTAGTGCTAAGTGGGTGGTGGGTGATGACGGGCTCGAACCGCCGACCTACGCCGTGTAAAGGCGCCGCTCTACCAACTGAGCTAATCACCCCACTAAAAATTCAGTTCAACGCGTCCTTCAAGGCCTTGCCTGGACGAAACTTGGGAACCTTGGCTGCCTTGATTTTAATCGCATCGCCCGTGCGGGGATTGCGACCCGCGCGCGCTGCGCGTTTGGTGACAGAAAAAGTCCCAAAACCCACCAAAGATACCGTTCCGTTTTTCTTAAGAGTGGTCTTGACCGCGCCCAACGTTGACTCCAGTGCGCGCGTCGCGGCGGCCTTGGAAATGTCTGCGTGCTTGGCGATATGTTCAATCAATTCAGTCTTGTTCACAGCGGATCCTTGTCGGGCGAGCAAGCGATAGATCGTCTTGCCGCTTTATTCGGGAGCACAGTTTATGCGCAAATTTGGCGCCTGCTTAAGTCGAACCGCAAATAATTGACGACTGCAGCCTACTTGTTTCGCGCCCGAATTTCAGGCACGGCTTTTTGCAGATAGAAAACCATGGACCACACGGTAAGCGCGGCTGCAGCCCAGATCAGCACAACGCCCCAGGCGTGGGTGTCCACCACGCCAAAAAGCAGGCCGTCGAACAACAGGAATGGAATGGCGACCATTTGCGCCACTGTCTTGAGCTTGCCAATCATGTGAACCGCCACGCTTTTGGAGGCGCCAATCTGCGCCATCCATTCGCGCAGTGCCGAAATCGCGATTTCGCGTCCGATGATGATGAGGGCCACAAACACGTCGGCGCGCTGCAAGTGCACCAGCACCAAGACGCAGGCGCACACCAGAAATTTGTCTGCCACGGGGTCCAGAAACGCGCCAAAGGACGAGGTCTGGTTCAATTTGCGCGCCAGGTAGCCGTCAAGCCAGTCGGTTAAAGCAAAGGCCACGAACATCAGGGTGGCCGCCAGGTTTTTTTCGGCCAGCGACGCGCTGGCTTCTGGCAAATAGAACACTCCCGCGATCAAGGGGATCGCAAAGATGCGAGTCCATGTCAAGAGCGTCGGAATAGTCGTGAACATGACTTGGATTGTGGCACGCCTAATGGAGCGCCCGGTAAATCTCTTCGGCCAATTCCGGTGAGATGCCTTCGACGGACGCAATGTCTTTGGCGCTGGCCATGGTGACGCCACGCACGCCACCAAAGCGCTGCAGCAATTTAGCCCGACGCTTGGGGCCCACGCCCGGAATTTCCTCCAGCTTGCCGCCGCTGAGCCGGACCCGCGCACGCTGGGCGCGCATGCCGGTAATGGCAAAGCGATGGGCCTCGTCGCGGATTTGGGCCACCAACATCAGGGCAGCAGAGTCGGAGCCCAAATAGACCTTGTCGCGGCCATCGGCAAAGACCAGTTCTTCGAGCCCGACTTTGCGTCCCTCGCCTTTTTCCACCCCGACGATCAGGGACAGGTCCAGCCCCAGTGACTCAAACACCTCGCGCGCCATGGAAACCTGGCCTTTGCCGCCGTCGACCAGCACCAAATCAGGCAAGCGGTCGCTGCCCGATGGCGGCACGCCCGCATGCTTGGCCTGCGCCAGCGCCTCGGCCGTCTTGCTGTAACGCCGGGTCAAAACCTGTCGCATGGCGGCGTAGTCGTCGCCGGGAGTGATGCCCTCGATATTGAAGCGCCGGTATTGGGCGTTTTGCATGGCGTGGTGCTGAAACACCACGCACGAGGCTTGGGTGGCTTCGCCTGCCGTGTGCGAAATGTCAAAGCACTCGATGCGCAGTGCATCCAGGTCGTCATTGACCAAGTCCAGCGCCTCGGCCAGCGCACGGGTGCGGGCCTGTTGGGAGCCTTCTTCGGCCAGCAGGCGGGCCAACTGCAGCGCGGCGTTGGTTTGCGCCATGTCGAGCCAAGCCCGGCGCTGCTCCCGCGGCTGGTGCACTGCCGTGACCCGAAACCCATGCTGATCCGAGAGCGCCGAAAGCAGCGCTTTGTCCACCGGGTGGCTGACCACCAACACCGAAGGCATGGGAAGACCGATGTAATGCTGTGCCAAAAAGGCTTCCAGCACCTGGGCCTCCACCGCCACCGGCACGCCCAAAGACGAATCGTCGTCTTCAATGAGCACCGCAGCGTCTTCCACATGGACCGGGAAATAGGGCCGATCGCCCAGGTGCCGGCCACCCCGCACCATCGCCAGGTTGACGCAGGCTTTGCCCCCCTGCACTTTGACCGCCAGGATGTCGACATCGCGGTCAGACACGTTGTCCACCGACTGCTGATGCAGCACATTGGACAGGGCGGCCACTTGGTTGCGCAGCTCGGCCGCCTGCTCAAACTCCAGCCGCTCGGCGTGCGCCATCATGCGAGACTCCAAAGACCGCATGACCTCCTGGGCATCGCCCCGCAAGAATTTTTGTGCCTCGTGGACGTCTTGGGCATAGTCTTCAGCGCTGATATGACCCACGCAGGGGCCCGAGCACCGCTTGATCTGGTACAGCAAACAGGGGCGCGTGCGGTTGCTGAAGATGGAGTCTTCGCAAGTGCGCAGCCGAAACACCTTTTGCATGAGCAAGATGGCTTCTTTAACGGCCCAGGCGCTGGGGTACGGTCCAAAGTAGTGGTGTTTTTTTTCGACCCCACCCCGGTAATACGCCACCCTTGAAAACTGCGGAGCCGCTGCGCCTGCTTTGTTGCCCGTGGCGGCGGCCTTCGACGCCGCCGTCATCTTCAGGTAGGGATAGCTTTTGTCGTCCCGAAACAAGATGTTGTATTTCGGGTTGAGGGTCTTGATGAGGTTGTTTTCAAGCAGCAGCGCCTCGGCCTCGGAACGCACCACCGTGGTCTCGAGCCTGACGATTTTGCTGACCATGTGACCAATGCGGGTGCCGCCGTGATTTTTTTGGAAGTAGCTGGACACGCGCTTCTTGAGGCTGATGGCCTTGCCCACGTAAAGCACCTGGTCTTGGGCGTCAAAGTAGCGGTAAACGCCGGGCAGCGTTGGCAAGGCAGCCACTTGGCGCAAAAGTTCGTCGGAATGAACGGGGTCAGTCATGGGGCTATTGTCAGCCGTTTTGGTCTGCCGTTTTTGGCCGATGCATGCGGCGCGGTGCGCATGGCCGGTAGACAATCGCAGGTATGCATCCACGCCCCCAAACGCCAGTGAACGAACCGTTGGCCACCGTGCGGTCCACGGCCGATGGGTGGCTGTGGGACGTTTTTTGCCAGGTGATTGATAACTTTGGCGACATTGGCGTGTGCTGGCGCCTGAGTGCGGACCTGGCCGCCCGGGGTCACCGCGTGCGACTGTGGCTGGACGACTTTGGAGCCCTGCCGTGGATGGCGCCAGGTGCCCTTGAGGGGCGCTGGCCCGGTATCTCGGTGCGGGCGTGGGGCGAAGCCAGCGATTTCAGCGTCTTGGCCGCGCTGGAGCCGGCCCAAGTCTGGATCGAGAGCTTTGCTTGCACCTTGCCTGACGCTTTTGTGGCGGCACGGGCCCACGCGCAGCGGTTCACCGGCACCGCTGCGCCGGTATGGATGAACCTGGAATACCTGAGCGCCGAAAACTTTGTGGAGCGCTGCCACGGCCTGCCCTCGCCGGTGATGTCGGGCCCGGCCAAAGGCTGGACCAAGCATTTTTTCTACCCGGGCTTTACGCCACGCACGGGCGGCCTGCTGCGCGAGCCGGGGCTGCTTACCATGCGCAATGCTCGGGACAACGCTGCCCGGCACCAATGGCTTCAACACCACAATATTGTCGACCGGGGCGAGGCGCTGGTCTCCTTGTTTTGCTACGCCACGGCACCGGTCGAGCAATTGCTGTCACTGCTTTGCAGGCAAGGCAGGTCGGTGCACCTGCTGGTTACCGCGGGAGCGACGCAAGAGTCCGTCGAAAAAGCAATCTCTTGCTTGTCCCCTGACTCTGGGTCACTGCGGATGACGTATCTGCCTTGGTTCCCACAGACCGAATTTGACGCCTTGCTTTGGGCTTGTGATTTGAACTTTGTGAGAGGTGAAGACTCTTTGGTCCGTGCCCTGTGGGCCGGTCGACCCTTTGTCTGGCAGATCTACCCGCAGGACGATGGCGCGCACCGGGCCAAACTGGCGTCTTTTTTGGAAGCATTGAATGCGCCGGTTGAAGTGCGCGCCTGGCACGCCCAATGGAACTGCCTGGAACCCTTGGGCGGCGATTTGGAGCTGCCTTGGGGCCTGCCGCAAGCGGACACCGAAGCGGCAGCGTCGGATTGGCCCGGGGGCTGGCGGGCTTGGGCCCAGGGCACGCAGGTGCAATTGGCGCAGCAAACGGATTTGGTGACCCAGCTCTGCGGCTTTGTACAGGCCGTGGGCGCAGCCGATCTGAAACAGAAAACGCGATAAAATTAGCGGCTTTGCTGCTTTTGAGCGCCGATTGCGCGCATCTCTCGCCCCGCCGCACATTGCGGCCTAACCCGCAGACCGAGATCAACCCTCTTTTATTCACTATGAAAATTGCCCAAGAAATTCGCGCCGGTAACGTCATCATGCACGGCAAAGACCCCATGGTCGTGCTGAAAACCGAATACAGCCGCGGTGGCCGCAACTCCGCAACGGTGCGCATGAAGCTCAAAAGCCTGATCGCCAACTTTGGCACCGAAGTCGTGTTCAAGGCCGACGACAAGATGGACCAGGTCATTCTGGACAAAAAAGACTGCACCTATTCCTACTTTGCCGAGCCGATGTACATCTGCATGGACGAAGAGTTCAACCAGTACGAAGTCGAAGCCGAAAACATGGGCGACGCACTGAACTACCTCGAAGACGGCATGGAACTCGAAGTCGTGTTCTACGACGAGAAAGCCATCTCCGTGGAGCTGCCCACCAGCGTGGTACGCGAAATCACCTGGACCGAGCCCGCTGTCAAAGGCGACACTTCTGGCAAGGTATTGAAGCCCGCCAAGATTGCCACTGGCTTTGAAATCGGCGTGCCAATCTTTGTGGCCCAAGGCGACAAAGTCGAAATTGACACCCGCACGGGCGAATACCGCAAACGCGTCTAATTTGAACGACACGCGCCGTTCACACGGCGCCTGCACAATAAAAGCTCCTTCGGGAGCTTTTTGTTTTTTGGATCATTGACACGGGAACACGATGTTTGACAATTCACCCATGGAAAACACCACAACCCTGTCCGCCAGCCAGGTGGCAAGCGAATGGCGCGAGTTCAAGCACGACCCGCAAGAGGTGCTGGGTGCAGATTCAACCCGATTGGCATTTGCCGACCCGGAGTTCTTGCTGCGCCGCGAAACCCGGGGCATCCGTTTTGAACTCGAAATGCTCAAACCCGAGCTCGAACTGGCGCGCCAGGGTATTGAACATACGGTGGTGGTGTTTGGCAGCGCCCGCTTTGTGTCGCCGGAAATGGCTGCCGAGCGCATGGCGCAGGCCCAAAAAAGCACGGACGCGGCAGACACAGAGCGTGCCCAACGTGACCTGCGCAACTCTGTCTGGTACGACCAGTCCCGCCAGTTTGCGCGGCTGGTGGCCAGCTACAGTCAGGGACGCGCGCAATCAGACCAACTTTACATTTGCACCGGCGGCGGTCCGGGCGTGATGGAGGCGGCCAACCGGGGCGCTTTTGAGATCGGTGCCTGCAACCTCGGGCTGAACATTACCCTGCCACACGAGCAACGGGTGAATCCCTATGTCACGCCGTCGCTGCATTTTCAGTTTCATTACTTTGCCGCCCGCAAAATGCATTTCATGATGCGTGCCAAGGCGTTGGTGGCGTTTCCTGGCGGCTACGGCACGATGGACGAACTGTTCGAGATCATCACGCTGGTGCAGACAAAAAAAGAGAAGCCTGTGCCTATTATTCTGTACGGCAGCAGTTACTGGAAGCGTCTGATCAACTTTGACGTGATGATTGAAGAAGGCGCGATTGATCGCAAGGATTTGGGGCTGCTGCACTATTGCGATACACCGCAAGAAGCCTGGAACGTCATTAAGGCCTTTTACGGGCTCGGTGACGCAGTGCCAGCCGTCACCTGAACCTGTTTGCGGTAAGTGGGGCCAGAACCCGCGACAGCACGGCTCTGTCAGGCGCGCAGTCGCCAGGCCAGGCGCGAACCCAGCATCACCATTCCGCCGATCGTCCAAAACACCACGGACACGCCAACCACCGCCCCGGCAGTTCCAAACAGCACCGGCATCACCACACTGGATAAATTGATGGCCATCAGACGCAGACCCAGCGCCTGCCCGTGCTGGGCGTGCGGCGTAATTTGGTGCAAGGTGCTCATGATCATGGGCTGAACTGAACCCAGCGCCATCCCCAAAGCGACGGAGCACAAACCCATCGTCCAGGGCGACACCATCCAGGGGTAGACCGCAAACAGGCAGGCTGTTGCCACCATCGCGCCACTCAGCACCACCCATTCCTTGAGGTGCGCTGCCACCACCGGCATGACCATGCGGATCAGCGCAGCGGCCACCGCAAATCCGCCCAACAGGGTGCCGATGACCGAGGCGCTGAACCCCCGCTCATGCCCCAGCAAAGGCACGACAAACGTGTGCACATCCCAGCAAGCGGACAGCAACCAGTTCACCAGCATCAGGCGGCGCATGGCGGGCACGCGCAGCAAGGCCCAGGCCGATGGCGCTCGGGCGCCGGTGGCGGGCTGCGCGGCAGGTAGCTCTTGTGTGACACGCACGCACCACCAGCACAGCAGCGGGAGCAGCGCCATGCACAAAAATGCGGACCGAAAGCCAGCCAGCGGCACTACCGCGCCAAACGTGGCGCCGACGTGGTCAATCAGCAAGCCTGCGCTCACCGGCCCCACGAAATTTGATGCGGCCGGGCCAATGGCCAGCCAACTGAAGGCCTTTTTGAGCGCGGTGCTGTCGTGGGCTGCGCGCCCTACATGGCGTTGCAAGGCGATCGACGCGGCTCCCGTAGCCGCGCCCATGCACAAGGCGCTGGCACACAAGCTGGCATACACCGGGAACACCAGGGACAACAGCGCACCCAATGTGGCCACCATGACACCCAGGCCCATGGGGCGGCGCAGCCCGTGCTTGTCGGCGTACCGACCTGCGGGCAGCGCCAAAAACACCTGACTGAGCGAAAACAAGGCCAGCAAAAAGCCCACGTGCACCGCGCTGTAGCCTAGTTTGAGGGCGAGCAATGGCGCGGCCAAACGCATGCCCGCCATGCTGGCGTGCAGGCAAATATGACCGCAGATGAGGCGCGCCAGCGCCCAGTCGCCGCGCGTCTTTGGCGCTGACACAAGCGCGCTGGCGGGTTTGTGGGCAGGTTCTGGCGCGGCGATGCTCACAACAACGCGGACCCGGCGTCGCTGTCAAAGTCCTTGTCCTGCGGAATCAGGGCGGCCACCTGCGACTCGGGCAGGCTTTCGACTTTTTTCAGCGCCCGACCCATGGCGCGGCTGCGCACTTCGGCACCGTCCAGTGTTTTGAGCACCGTTTCGGTTTGCGATTTGACCTTGGACAGCACATCGCCAAACTTGCCGAACTCGGTTTTGACGGCCCCCAACACCTGCCACACCTCGCTGGAGCGCTTTTCCAGCGCTAGCGTACGAAAACCCATTTGCAGCGAACTGAGCATGGCCAACAGCGTGGTGGGCCCGGCCAGAGTGATGCGGTGCTCACGCTGTAACGCCTCCATCAGACCCGGGCGACGCAGCACTTCGGCGTACAGCCCTTCGGTGGGCAAGAACAAAATTGCGAAGTCCGTGGTGAAGGGCGGCTCCACATATTTTTCTGAGATCGACTTGGCTTCCAGGCGGATGCGAAGCTCCAGCGCCTTGCCTGCGTCGGCGGCGTCACCCGCGTGCGCCCTGCCCTGTGCGTCGAGCAGGCGCTCGTAGTCTTCGTTGGGAAATTTGGCGTCAATCGGCAACCACAGCGGCGCACCGTCATCGGACTTGCCCGGCAGCTTGATGGCAAAGTCGACCACGTTTTTGCTGCCGGGCCGGGTGGCCACTTGGGCGGCGTATTGCTCGCTCACAAAGACCTGCTCCAAAAGCGACGCCAGCTGTGCCTCGCCAAAAATGCCACGGGTCTTGACGTTGGTGAGCAAATGCTTCAGGTCGCCCACGCCCTGGGCCAGGGTTTGCATTTCTCCCAGGCCTTTGTGGACTTGCTCCAGCTGATCGGCCACCTGCTTGAAGCCCGCGCCCAGGCGCGCTTGCAAGGTGGTTTGCAGTTTTTCGTCCACGGTGGCGCGCATTTCGTCCAGTTTGGCGGCATTGGTGGTTTGCAGTTGGGCCAGTTGGGCGTCCAGCGTCTGGCGCACCTCGGTCAGAGTGCGGGCGCTGGTTTCACTCAATTCGGCAATGCGCCGCGCGTTGGACTCGCTCAAACCGGTGAGTTGGGTGCTCAGGGTGTCCGAGAGCGACTTTTGCAGGCCGGCCAACTGCAGGCCAAAGGCGTCGATTTGGGTATTTTGGGTGCGGGTGGCTTCGGCCGCCTGCTGGGTGAGCGTTTGCTGAAAAGTGGCCAGGTTCTGGGCCAACTCCTGGCGGCCGTCCCGGGCGGACTCGCTCACCTCACGGCGCAGCTCACGCTCAAGCCGGTCCATGCGCTCGGCATTGGCATGCAACAGCTGGACCAACTCGGCCTGTGCCTGGGCCGCGGCCGCGGCCGCGGCCGCGGCGCCATCGCTGCGCCGCAAGACGGCCCAAAGAGCCAGCGCCGCATTGAGCACCAGCAACGCGACCACCAAAACAAGCATCTCATTGTTCAAAACAGTCATCCTCCAAACCAGCATTGTGGTTCAGAAACCGCGTGCCAAGCCTGCGCAAGCCGTCAAGGGGACGGCGCCAGCGCCCGAAATTTTTTCAGGACTTGCGCGCAGCCAGCAACGCGTCGGCGTAGTCCTGCCAAGGCCCCGATTTATCAACGCCCGCGAACACTCCGGCGCGGGACTGGTCGGCCACCCACTGGTGTTTTTCAGCGATGGACTGGGCCATGGTGGGCTCAAACCCCACCTCGCGCACGGTGTTGGCGCATTCGCGCATTTCCTCGGCGCGCCGCTGGCCATGTTGGGCAACCCGGCTGAAAAAATAGCTGCCCGTCTTTTCCCAATCAATGGACGGAAAAGTCTCCACCAAGGTCGGAAGCACATGGGCCTCGACGCCATAGGCCCGGGCCGTGGTGTAGCTTTCAATCACCAGCGCCTCCAGGCCTTTGATCATCACGCTGCGGCACATCTTGATGGCCGAGGCGACCCCGATGGTGGGCGACACCGCCGTGGCGTCCATCCCCATGGCATTGCAGCGCAGGGCCAAGGCCTGCGCTTGCGGCCCGCCCAGCAGCATGGGTACACGGATGCCAAGGGGCGGCACCGAGGTCATGACGCCCGCCTCCACATAGTCCGCGCCAGCGGCTTCAATGGCCTGCGCGGCATGGACCTTGGTGCCAGGGGAGGCAGAGTTCAGGTCCAGAAAAACGGTCCCGGCACGCAGGTGCAGCGCAGCCTCCTGCGCAACGGCCAAGGTGTTGGCCGCTGTCACAGCCGAAATGACCAGGTCGCAGTGCTGCGCCAGCTCCTGCAAAGAAATGCAGGCCTGCGCCTCAGGCGCTGGCTTACGCAAATCAATGTCCCACACGCGTACGGAGGCGAAATGGGTGCCCAAACCGGCGGCAAAGATGCGGCCAACCTCGCCATAGCCAATCACGCCCAGGTGTTGCGGATTCATGGTGGTCTCCTCAGCCAGCATTCAGCTGCTGCTCCAGCGCGTGCAGCACCTGGTAGCAGGGCAGCACTTGGGCCACGCTGGCGTTGGGTTCACGCCCCTCGCGGATCGCCCCAAAAAACTCCCGGTCCTGCAACTCAATGCCGTTCATGGACACGGCCACTTGGGATACGTCAATTTTGTCTTCTTTGCCGGTGAACAAGTCGTCGTACCGCGCCAGGTAGGTGCCGGTATCGCCGATGTAGCGGAAGTAGGTGCCCAAAGGCCCATCGTTGTTGAAGCTCAGACTCAAAGTGCAAATGGCACCGTTGGCCGCTTGCAGCTGAATGCTCATGTCCATGGCAATGCCCAGCACCGGATGGATCGGGCCTTGCAGGGCATGGGCTTTGACAATGGGGCTGCCAGCCTGGTAGGCAAACAGATCAACGGTGTGTGCAGCGTGGTGCCAAAGCAAATGGTCCGTCCAGCTGCGCGGCTGGCCCAGGGCATTCATGTTGCTGCGACGGAAAAAGTAGGTTTGCACGTCCATCTGCTGCAGGTGGAAATCGCCGGCCTGGATTTTCTGGTGCACCCACTGGTGGCTGGGGTTAAAGCGCCGGGTATGGCCGCACATGGCGACCAAGCCTTTTTGCTGGGCCACCTGGACCACCTCGGCGGCGTCACTCCAGCGATCGGCCAGCGGAATTTCCACTTGCACATGCTTGCCCGCGTGCAGGCACGCCAGCGTTTGTGAGGCATGCATTTGCGTGGGCGTGCACAAAATGACGGCGTCCACTTCGGGCAGGGCCAGGCTGTCGGCGAGGTCAGTGCTGACGTGGGCGATACCGTACTTGCGGGCCACTTCCTGCGTTTTTTCCAGCTCGCGGCCCACCAGCGAGACCACTTGTACGCCCTCAATATGCTGGATACCGTCGAGGTGTTTGATGCCAAAGGCACCGGCACCCGCCAAGGCTACTTTGATTGTTTTTGTCACTCAGGTGTTCTCCAATATCAAATGTCCCACCGCCGTGTTGCTGGCGGGTACATGGTAGAAACGGTGCGCGACGTGGGGAGCCTTGCCACCCGCCACGTCAGCCATGGCGCCCCGGGCAATCAGCCACATCACGAGTTCAATCCCTTCGCTGCCCGCCTCGCGCACGTAGTCGATATGCGGTATGCGCGCCGCCGCGGCCGGGTCGGCGATCAGCTGATCCAAAAAGGCGTTATCAAAGGCCTTGTTGATCAGGCCAGCACGCGGCCCTTGCAATTGGTGGCTCATGCCGCCGGTGCCCCAAATTTGGACGTTCAGGTCGGCGTCAAAACTCTCAACCGCGCGGCGAATCGCCTGCCCCAGCGCAAAGCAGCGCTGGCCGCTGGGCACCGGATACTGCACCACATTCACCGCGAACGGAATCACCGGGCACGGCCAGGAAAAGTGGTCCGCGGGCGGCTGACCACACATCAGCGACAGGGGCACCGTCAGCCCATGGTCGACCGGCATTTTGTTGACGATGGTGAGGTCAAAGTCCTGCTGGATCACCGAATGGGCGATGTGGGCCGCCAACTCCGGGTGTCCTTGCACTGTGGGCACCGGGCGCGGGCCCCAGCCCTCGTCGGCCGGAGCATAGGAGGCTGCGGTACCAATGGCAAAAGTCGGAATGAAGTCGAGGTCGAAGGCAGTGGCGTGGTCGTTGTAGACCAAAAAAATGACATCTGGCTTGTTTTGCTGCATCCAGGTCTTGGAATACTCATAGCCCTTGAAAACCGGTTGCCAGTAGGGTTCTTGCGTTTTCCCCAAGTCCAGGGCGGCGCCAATGGCGGGGATGTGCGAGGTGTAAACCGAAGCGCTAATGTGTGCCATCTTTATTGCCCCGCTGCTTTTGACGGATGGGCCGAACCTTGGGGTTGGCGGTGGGCTTGCGCGCTCCCGTCTTCGCCCACATAACGATTGCCTTCGACCGAGCGCCCGCCCGAGATCATCATGTTGCGGTACTCCTCTTCGGTCATGCCGGTCATGGAGCCCGCCATTTGTTGAAAGCTCTTGCCATCGGTGGCGCCAATTTTGGCCAGAAAATAAATATTCCCGCCGCTAGCCATGCAGCGATTCAGGTCACGCGACAGCACCGCGAGTTTTTGCTCCTCTGTCATGGGCCACTCGTCAAGGTAGGCGCGCGCGTCCGCCTTGAAGCGTTCGCGGTTGGCCGCCTTCATGAGCGACATGCAAAACTGGTTGAGGTGGTAGCCCTTGCGGGATTGTTCCGCATCAAAAATGATGGTGCCAGGCACATCAAGATAAGGTTTTTCCAAAGCCATGGCTACTCCTGGTTCCAGTACAAACGCATCGGGTTGTCCACCAGCAGCTTGCGCTGCAACTCTGGCGTGGTGGCGATGTGGGGAATAAAGTCGACCAACAGACCGTCGTCGGGCATGTGGTCCTTTAAATTGGGGTGCGGCCAGTCGGTGCCCCACAGCACGCGGTCAGGAAATTCTTCAACCACCGCGCGGGCAAAAGGAATGACGTCGCGGTAGGCGTTTCGCTCTCCGCTCAAGGCCTTCGGGCCGGTCACACTCAAACGCTCGGGGCAACTTACCTTGCTCCAGACATTGGGGTGTTCCCGCATGAATCGCTGAAATAGCGCAAATTGTGGCCCGTCCACGGGCAGCGAGACATCAGGGCGCCCCATGTGATCCACCACCACGGTGGTGGGCAAAGCGGTAAAAAAATCCCACAGCTCCGGCAGGTCGACCGCCTCAAAGTAAATCACCACGTGCCAACCCCAGGCTTTGATGCGCTTGGCAATTTCCAGCAGCTCGTCTTTGGGCGTGAAGTCCACCAGTCGTTTGACAAAATTGAAGCGCACGCCCCGCACACCGGCATCGTGCATGGCTTGCAGCTCGGCGTCGCTCACGCTGCGCTTGACGGTGGCCACGCCGCGGGCCCTGCCCTTCGAGTGCAGTAAAGCGTCGACCAGTGCCCGGTTGTCCGCACCGTGGCAGGTGGCCTGCACGATCACATTGCGGGAAAAGCCCAGGTGGTCACGCAACGCAAACAGCTGGTCTTTCGACGCATCGCACGGCGTGTATTTGCGCTCAGGCGCATACGGAAACTCCGCGCCGGGCCCGAAAACGTGGCAATGCGCATCCACGCTGCCAGGGGGCACTTGAAAGCGCGGTTGGCTGGGGCCGCTGTACCAGTCCAGCCAGCCAGGGGTTTTGGTGAAATCGCCGGAAGTGGGTTTGGTCATAGATACATTGGCAAAAAGTGCTGGCAGGAGGTGCTTGTGCGCCGCAACCTGGCGATGTCTGTCCGCAGGCCAGCATGAACCGGGATGCGGAGCGCAAGCGCCAAAGCGGGGTCCATCAATCGATGTATTTCAATCCAGCCGCCGCCAGTGGTTCGCGCATCTTGTACATGTCCAGGCCCAACACGCCTGACGCCAGTTTGGCGCGTTTTTCGCCTTCAAAGCTTTCGCGCTTTTCAGCGGCATCGGCCACGGTTTGCGCTTGCGCGGCGGGCACTACCACCACGCCATCGACATCGGCCACCACCACATCTCCGGGATGGACGATGGCGCCCGCACAGACCACTGTCACGTTGACCGAGCCCAGGGTGGCCTTGATCGTGCCCTTGGCGTGAATCGCTTTACTGAACACCGGAAAGCCCATGCGCTCGAGCTCGTCCACATCGCGCACGCCGCCATCAATCACCAAACCACGGGCACCGCGCGCCTGAAAGCTGGTGGCCAGCAGATCGCCAAAAAAACCGTCCTCGTTGTCCGTGGTGCAGGCCGCCACCACCACGTCGCCGGGCTGAATCTGCTCGGCCGCCACGTGCATCATCCAGTTATCGCCAGGCTGCAGCAACACCGTTACCGCCGTTCCGCACAGGCGGGCGCCGCGATAGACCGGGCGGATAATGGGTTTCATCAGCCCCAAGCGGCCCATGGCCTCGTGGAGGGTAGCCACACCAAAACGGCCGAGTTTTTCAACTGCAGCCGGGTCAGCACGCGTGATGTTGCGTTTGACAATGCCAAGGGTGGTCATGTTTATTGTCCTTTTGCTTTAAGTGCGGCGTCCAGACGCGGGAACACGCGACGAGCGTTGCCCTCGTAAATCTGGTGGCGCTGGGCGGCACTGAGCTGGGTAGAGGCTTCGATGTAGCGCTTGGTGTCGTCAAAATAGTGACCGGTTTCAGGGTCAATGCCACGCACCGCGCCAATCATTTCGCTGGCAAACAAGATGTTGTCCACCGGGATGACTTTGGTGAGCAGGTCAATGCCCGGCTGGTGGTAGACGCAGGTGTCAAAGAAGATGTTCTTGAGCAAGTGATCTTGCAGCAAGGGCTTCTTGAGCTCTTGCGCCAGCCCCCGAAAGCGACCCCAGTGGTAGGGCACAGCACCACCGCCGTGGGGAATCAGGAACTTCAGGGTCGGAAAGTCCTTGAACAAATCGCTGGTCAGGCACTGCATGAAGGCCGTGGTGTCGGCGTTGAGGTAGTGCGCGCCCGTGGTGTGAAAGCAGGCATTGCAACTGGTGCTCACATGTATCATGGCCGGAATGTCGTATTCGACCATCTTCTCGAAAATCGGGTACCAATGGCGGTCGCTCAAAGGCGGGGAGGTCCAGTGGCCGCCCGAAGGATCGGGGTTGAGGTTGATACCCACATTGCCATACTGCTCCACGCACTTCACCAGTTCTGGGATCGACGTGGCCGGGTCCACGCCGGGCGACTGCGGCAGCATGGCCGCCGGAATAAAGGAGTCCGGAAACAGCTGTGCCACCCGAAAGCAGAGTTCGTTGCAAATCGCCGCCCAGGTCGAAGAAACCTGAAAGTCACCGATATGGTGCGCCATAAAGCTGGCGCGTGGGCTGAAAATAGTGAGGTCACTGCCGCGCTCGCGCATTTTGGCGAGCTGGTTCAGCTCGATGGACTCGCGCAGTTGGTCGTCGCTGATCTTCAGGTCCGACACCTTGGGCATCAGGGCAGCGTCCTGAATGCCGGCGATTTGCTGCTTGCGCCAGTTTTCCAGCGCTTGGGGCGCGGTGGTGTAGTGGCCGTGCACGTCGATGATCATGGGCAGAGGTCTTTCAGAAATTCAGAAAAATGGCGGGCGTCAGGCTGCTGGGCTACCAAAGTTGAGCGGCAAACCGACGTAGTTTTCGGCGATCGAGCGCAAGCCGGCCTGCGAATGCATCAGGTAGTCCAACTCTGCCTCCTTCAGCCGCGAGTCGATGGCTGCGTCGCCCGGAAACTGGTGCATCAGCGTGGTAAACCACCACGAAAAGCGTTCGGCCCGCCAGATCCGGCGCAGGCAGCGGGCGGAGTACGCATCAATCCCGGCCTTGGAGCGCTCCAAATAGAAATCTTGCAGCGCCTGCGACAAATACTTCACATCGCTGGCTGCAAGGTTTAAGCCCTTGGCACCGGTGGGCGGCACGATGTGCGCTGCATCCCCAGCCAAAAACAGACGGCCAAAGCGCATGGGCTCGGTCACAAAGCTGCGCAGGGGCGCAATACTTTTCTCGATCGACGCACCAGTGACCAGGTCGGCACGCGCCTGTTCGTCCAGTCGCAGGCGCAGCTCAGCCCAAAAGGCATCGTCCGACCACTGGTTCAGAGAATCGGACAAAGGCACCTGCAGGTAATAGCGACTGCGCGTGGCGCTGCGCTGCGAGCACAGGGCAAAACCTCGGGGGCTGTTCACGTAAATCAATTCATGGTGCACGGGCGGCGTGTCCGATAACACACCCAGCCAACCAAAGGGATAGACCTTTTCAAACTCCTGAATGGCGCCGCGCGGCACGCTGGCGCGGCAGACACCATGAAAGCCGTCGCAGCCGGCAATGAAGTCGCAACTGATTTCATACGACTCCCCCCCTTTGTCAAACCATACCCGGGGCTGGTCCGTGTCAAAGTCCAGCACCTGCACCTCGCTGGCCTCGTAATAGGTGGGCAAGCCAGCCTGCGTGCGCGCATCCATGAGGTCGCGCGTGACTTCGGTCTGCCCATAGACCATCACGTTTTGCCCTCCCGTGAGCGCCGTCAGGTCCACCCGGTGGCGCTGCCCCGCAAACAGCATGTCAAAGCCACTGTGCACCAATCCATCGCGGTGCATGCGGGCGCCCACACCCGCCTCGTCCAGCAAATCCGTGGTGACTTGCTCCAACACGCCCGCCCGAATGCGACCCAGCACGTAGTCCGGGCTCTGGCGCTCGACGATGACCGCGTCAATGCCGGCCTTGTGTAGCAACTGCCCCAGCAGCAGACCCGCGGGACCTGCACCAACAATGGCAACTTGGGTTCGAATGGAACGGATCATGGACTCAGGCCTTGAAGGTGTGCACCAGCACCAGTGAAATGGAAGGGAATGCCAGCAGCAGCGCGATGCGCATGAAGTCAGACACCAGGAAGGGCACGACACCCTTGAAGGTTTCGACCAGTGGAACGTCTTTGGCCAGACGGTTGATGATGAACACGTTCATGCCGACCGGCGGATGTACCAGGCCGATTTCGACCACCATCAGCGCCAGAATGCCAAACCATACGCTCTTGTCGGTGCTGGTCATCCCATAAAAATCAAGGCCCATCACCACCGGATAAAAGATCGGAATGGTTAGCAAAATCATGGCCAGGCTGTCCATGACGCAGCCCAGGAAGATGTAAATCACCAGAATAGCCACCATCACCACCATCGGGCTGAAAGCGCTGGCCTGCACCCAGGCGGCCAGCTCGACCGGCATTTGCGACAGCGCCAATGCCGTGTTGAGCATGTCGGCCCCCAGCAGCACCAGGTAAATCATGGCCGTGGCCTGTGCGGTGCCCAAAATGCTGTCCACGACGCCGCGTCCACGCATGCCCCCACTCACCACCGCCAACACACCACAAGCCGCCGCGCCAATGGCCGCCGCCTCGGTCGGGTTGGCCCAGCCGCCGTAAATGCCCACAATCACCACCAAAAACACCAGCAACACCGGTGTCACCCGCAGCGTGGCGCTGAGGCGCTCAGCCCAAGATACACGCGGTCCGGCCGGGCCGGCTTCGGGGCGCAGGGTAACGATGATCTTGACCACCAACATGTAGCCCACAGTGGCAATCAGCCCCGGCAAAACTGCGGCCATGAAGAGCTTGCCAATGGACTCCTGCGTCAGGATCGCATAGATCACCAGCGGCACCGAAGGCGGAATCATGATGCCGAGCGTGCCGCCCGCGGCCAGAGCGCCGGTGGACAGCGCGCCCGAATACCCAAAGCGGCGCAACTGCGGCAAGGCGACCTGCCCCATGGTGGCCGCCGTGGCCAAGGATGAGCCGCAAATAGCGCCAAAGCCCGCGCATGCGCCAATCGCCGCCATGGCGATGCCGCCCTTGAAATGACCCATAAAGGCTTCGACAAACCGAAACAGCGCCGCACTCAGGCCGCCGTGGGTCGCAAACTGGCCCATCAGCAAAAACAGGGGAATCACCACGATGTCATAGTTCGACAAGCGGGCGTAGGCCAGGTTTTTCAGAAAATTCAGCAGCGGCAGTGCCTGCGCATCCGTCAGGTAAAAGTAGCCCGCCGCGCCTGCCGTGAACATCGCAATGCCGATGGGCACCCGCAGTACCAACAACAACATCAGGCCGCAAAATATCAGCCCTCCAATGGCAATACCGCTCATGCTGCAGCTCCTGTTGGCGTAAGGGTGCTGTGGCGCAGGTGCAGCGCCAGCATGTAAAAGCCGGCCAGCGCCAGCAGCACGAAGCCCGGCACCATCAATATCTGGGCGATCCACAGCGGCCAGCCCAAAATCATGCTGGTTTCACCCGCCTCGCGGATGGACAAGGCCCCGGCCAAGGCCCTCCAAGTCAACACGCTACCAAACAGCCCGACCAGACCCGAACCCAAAGCGTCCAATCGGTGCACCACTTTGGCGCTGGCGCGGGCCGTAAAAAAGTCCACTTTCACATCGCCGCCATTCATGTGGCAGTAGGCAAAAAAACTGGCTGAGGCAAAAGCTGCCGCCATCTGCAGCACCTCCACGTCACCGGGCACCGGCGCAGAAAACAGCTTGCGCCCGACGATGCTGACAATACTCATGGCCACCAAAGCGATAAATACCGCTCCGCCCAAAAGCGACAACACACGACAGGCAGCAAACAGACTTCGGCCTAAGGGCCCGAAGTCTTGCGGGGACAGCGAAGGCGCTGCGGTGGAATGGGTTTCTTGCATGGAAATTCCTTGGCACATCGCGCCCTGCCACGGGCCACGCTGGCGCGAATCTATGGGAAGCGGCTTTGCGTCGGCAAGCGGGCGGGTGCGCTAGCGCCCGACGCTTGCCACCCGCACCCCGATTACTTGTCGGTGTTTTTGGCGATCAATGACCGGGCGCTCTCCAGCAGCTGCTTCCCGTTGACGCCTTTGGCGCTCATGTCCGACACCCAGGCATCGGTCACCGTCTGACCCACTTTTTTCCAGGAATCGAGCTCCGATTTCGGGATCACGTTGGTGGTGTTTTTGGTGGTGAGCTTCTTGCCCTCGACGTCAGCCGCCAAAAAGGCTTTGCCCGCGATGCCCGATAGCGACTTGCCGCTGTTGGCATCAATCACTTTTTTCAGGTCCGCCGGCAGGCTGTCGTACTTGGCCTTGTTCATGGCCAGCACAAACACCGAGGTGTAGATGGCTGGCTCGGCGGGGTCGGTCTCAGAGTGGAACTTGACCAGTTCCTGAATCTTGACCGCCGGCACCACCTCATAGGGCACCAAGGCACCGTCAATCACCGACTTGGCGAGCGCCTCACTCACCTGCGGCACCGGCATGGCGACCGGGGTCGCACCCAGTGCCGCGAGCATCTTGTTGGTCTGGCGCGTGGGTGCGCGGACTTTTTGGTCCTTCAGGTCCGCCATCACCTTGATGGGCTTGTTGACCATGTGGAAGACGCCGTCACCATGCACATGGAATGCCAGTGGATGGATGTCCTTGAACTCGCCCATGGCGTTGAGCTGGACATAGTCCCACACCGCTTTGCTGGTGGCCTCGGGGCTTTGCATCATGAACGGCAGCTCAAATACCTCCACCAGCGGGAAACGCCCGGCCGAATAACCCAGGAGCGTCCAGGTCACATCGACCACACCGTCCTTGACCTGGTCGAACAGCTGGGGCGGTGTACCGCCAAGCTGCATGGACGGATAGATCTGGCACTTCATCTTGTCGCCCGATTCCTGGGAAATGCGGTCGCACCAAGGCTTCAGAAACATGGTTTGCGCCGCCGAGCCAGCGGGCAAGAAGTGGTGCATCTTCAGTGTCACGGTTTGCGCCGATACGGCCATGGCGCAAGCCAGCGCGGGCAGTGCCAACCAGTATTTCAAACGTTTCATTTTTCTGTCTCCTGTTGTAAAAAGTCTTGCCTGTCCATCATTGCCTGCCGTCCCACACGGAGGCCGGCACCATCACTTCACCGCGCATCAGCAGGCGCGCGGTGCGCAGCAAAGCCGCACGAATCACATTTTGGGGCTGGATCGGGTCCAAACCCAAGGCCACACTGAATTCACCGGTGGGATGTTCCACGGACACGGTTTGCTCCAGGCTGGCGCCCGGTAGCCGTGCCACGCCATCGCAGACCGAACCCGGCATCACGCAGGCCGTGCCCACGGTCACGGCGGCCAGCACACCAATAACGTCATGGCACACATGGGGGATAAAGCTGCGCGTGCTTAATGCTCCGCCAGCGCGCGGTGGAGCGATCAGCGTCATCTTGGGATAGTTCTTATTGGACACATCCCCCAAACCCATCAGCACCGAAACCTGCAGCCGCAGCGCCTCAATACGGGCCTTGAGCGGCCCATCCGCGTTGAGCTCAGCCACACTTTCGTAGCCGGTACAGCCCAGGTCAATCGCCTTGAAAATCACCAGCGGCATGCCGTTGTCAATGCAGGTCACGTCCAGCGTAAAGGGCGCTTGTCCGGGTACGTTGACCGTGACCCGGTCCAGGACCTGCCCGGTCGGCAGCAATCCGGCGCAAACCGAGCCCGCCGTATCCAGAAAATTGATGGTCACCGGCGCCGAGGTCCCTGGCGCACCGTCAATGCGCGCGCTGCCGTCGTACTGAACCACCCCGCCGCGCGTGTCCACCGTGATGTCGCACTGCATGCCGGTGTTGCGCGTCAGCACGCGCAAGGTGGTGCTGTCACCCTGCGCTTGAACCATGCCGGTTTCCAGCGCAAAAGGCACGACTGCTGCCAGCATGTTGCCGCAGTTGGGGGTGGTATCCACGGTGTCCTTGTCCGGCTGCAACTGTGCAAACAAGAACTCCAGATCCACGCCAGCCACTTGGCTAAGGCTCACGATGCCAACCTTGCTGGTCAGCGGGTGGGCGCCGCCAATGCCATCAATCTGCCGCAGGTCGGGTGAGCCCAACGCGGCCAGGAGCACGCGGTCGCGGGTAGCCACCTCCTGCGGCAAATCTTCCGCCCGAAAAAAGGGGCCCTTGGACGTACCACCGCGCATCAGCAGGCACGGAATCGCAGTTTGGGAACCTGGGGGCATAGAAGCAGAAGCGCCTAAAGAAGAAGTGCTCGCATTTTGCTTGCCAAACCCCTGAATTACACCCTTGCTCACCATCTATCAGATAGACAAAAAACGCATAACACAGCCCATGCCATGTGAAAATCGCAAAAAAGGAAGGGCGATGGATCTCAAGCAACTCGAATATTTTGTCCGCGTGGCCGAACTGGGCAGCTTTACCCGCGCCGCCGCGGCATTGAACACCACCCAACCCATGCTCAGTCGCCAGGTGCGCCTGCTCGAGGTCGGGCTGCACCAGACCCTGCTCACGCGCAACGGTCGCGGGGCCGCCCCCACCGAAGCCGGGCAACTGCTGCTGGAGCACGGGCGCGGCATCTTGCACCAGGTGGCGCGCGCACGCGAGGACCTGGCGCGTGTGCGCGGGGGCTTGGCCGGGCGCGTGGCCCTGGGGCTGCCGCCCAGTGTGGCCCGCGTGCTGACCGTTCCATTAACGCGCGCGTTTCGGCTGCAATTGCCGCAGGCCCAGCTGTCCATCAGCGAAGGCCTCTCGACCGCCATGCAAGACGGCCTGACCACTGGGCGCCTGGACATTGCGGTGCTTTACAACACGGTTTCGGTATCGGGTCTGGAAGTCAGCCCGCTGATCCGTGAAGAGCTTTTGTTGGTGCAGGCCAGACCACTGGGCCTGCAAGAGGATCCCCCGCCCGGCCCGATCGCCCTGCAAGAAATCGCTGCCCTGCCCTTGGTCATTCCGAGTCGCCCCAACGCGATTCGCATGTTTGTGGAGTCTGAGATGGCCGCACTCGGTTGCCGGCCCAGCATTGGTCTGGAGATCGACGGCATCTCTGCCATTCTGGATTTGGTGGACGACGGTGCCGGTTGCGCCATCTTGTCGCGCAACGCGGTCGCCCGCTCGGCCCGCCCCAGCGCGTTCAGCATGCGCTCCATCGTCTCCAACGCCCAGCCCTTGCGGATTGGCCTGAGTGTGGCACTCAGTGCGTCGCGCCCCACCACGCTCACCCAGCAGGCCACCTTAGCGCTGCTCAAAGACAGCGTGCTGGCGCTGCTGTGAGACGCACCCTGGGTCGCGGCGTCAAGCCGCTGCGTTGACCTCGGGGTTGAGTGGTGTCACCGCCCATCCCTGCACGAGATAGCCGACCAGGTTGTTCACCGCGAGATCGGCCATGGCACGGCGCGTGCCCTCGGTGGCGCTGGCGATGTGCGGCGTGAGCACCACATTGGGCACCTGCAGCAATTCCGGGTGAACGCTGGGCTCGCCCTCAAATACATCCAGCCCGGCCGCGGCAATGACCCGGCTCTTGAGCGCCTTCGCCAGCGCAGCGTCGTCCACGATGCCACCGCGCGCGATGTTGATCAGCGTGGCGGTAGGTTTCATCAAACCCAACTCGGCTGCGCCAATACTATGGTGTGAGGCCGCACTGTACGGAACCACCAAGACCAGGTGGTCTGCCGACTTGAGCAAGTCCTCCTTGCTCACGTAACGCGCCTTGCACTCCTGTTCCAGCGTGGCGCTCAAGGGCGAACGGTTGTGGTAAATCACCTGCATGCCAAACCCCAAAGCGCCGCGCCGTGCAATCGCCTGCCCGATACGGCCCATGCCCAAGATGCCCAGCGTGCTGCCGTGGACCTCGGCGCCTGAGAACATGTCATAGCTCCACCGCGTCCACTGACCTGCACGCAAGAAATGCTCGCTCTCCGTGACCCGCCGCGCCGTAGCCATCAGCAGCGCAAAGCCAAAGTCGGCCGTGGTCTCGGTCAGTACGTCGGGCGCGTTGGTGCCCAAGACGCCTGCCGCCGTCATGGCTTGCAGGTCAAAGTTGTTGTAACCCACCGTCATATTGGCGCAAATCTTCAGGTCCGGGCATTGGCTCAAAAGCGCGGCATCGATGCGTTCCACTCCAGTGGTGAACACGCCCACTTTGCCCTGCAAGCGTCGCAGCAACTCAGCACGGTCCCACAAATCATCGGCCGGGTTTGCTTCAACCTCAAAGTGCGCGGCTAGGCGCTCAATGACCTGAGGGAAGATCGCCCGGGTCACCAGGATGCGGGGTTTTTGAATAGTGGAAGTCATTGAATGCCTTATACGTTGTGAAAAGTCAGAACTGTTATTCCAGCCAAGTCGTGAAATCCTGAACCGGTACCCGTGGTGTGTGAAAGCGGTTCACCGGCGCTGTCTCGTCGGCATAGCCCAGGGCCATGCCGCAGACCAGCATCTCGTCCGGGCCCGCGCCGATGTGGGGAAGAATAATCTTGGCAAAGCCATTCCAAGCGGCTTGCGGACACGTCGACAAGCCATGTCCGCGTGCGGCCACCATGATGTTTTGCATGAACATGCCGTAGTCCACCAAGGACCCCCGCCCCAGTACCCGGTCCATGGTGAACATCAAGCCCACCGGTGCATCAAAAAAACGGTAGTTGCGCTGGTGTTGGGCATGCATTTGGTCTTTGTCGCCCTTGCCAATGCCCAACAGTCCATACAGGCCCCAGCCGTTTTCACGGCGTCGGTCAATATACGGACTGACCCATTTTTCAGGGTAGTAGTCATATTCCTCCACGTACTGCGCGCCCAGCGCCGGGTCGGCCCGTACGGCATCATGGGCGGCGCACACTTGCGCCACCAGGCTGTCGCGACTGCCGCCCTGCAGCACATAGACTTTCCAGGGTTGGGTGTTGGTGCCCGAGGGGGCCCGGCTCGCCACTTCGATCAAATGCGCCAACACTGTCTTTTCAACGGGTCGGCTGGTAAAAGCGCGCACCGACATGCGCGAGGTAATGGCCAGATCGACCGGGTTGGAGTCTGTAGGGGCAGCGTTCATAGCAAAGCATCCAGTACGGATAAGAGAGTGGGTGAAAGTGGCGTGGGTTTTCGCGTCTGCGCATCAACGTACACGTGGACAAAGTGGCCCTGGGCCGCCGCAGTATCGCCGCTGCCGAAAATGCCTAGTTCATACCGCACGCTCGAGGTGCCTCGGTGCGCCACCCGCAAGCCAATGTCCACCGTTTGGGGGAAGGACAGGGGCGCGAAATAGTTGCAATGGGTTTCCACTACCAAGCCAATGGCATCACCGCCGACAAGGTCCAAGGCGCCGTGTTCAATCAGATAGGCATTGACGGCGGTGTCAAACCAGCTGTAGTACACGACATTGTTGACGTGACCATAGGCATCGTTGTCCATCCACCGGGTGGAAATGGCGCGCCAAGCGCGGTAATCGCTACGACTTGCCGGACGGGGTTTGGACATGCTTGAAATGAGAATTGTGGGTATGCAGGCACATTCACTCCTGCTCAGGCTGCAAGTGGAAGATCGGGGACGCTGAATTTTGCCACCCTGGCACGCGCCAAGGATGCTGGCGCGGTCCCAGCGGCGACCGCACAAGAGCGGCAAATAGCGCGCCTTCTCCTCTGAAAACATGATTTCAATCTATGTTTGAAAAAATTTTTCAAAGAAAACGCGAAAAAATGTTGCGGCGCAACAAAAAAGTCTTGCACCGTCGTTTTTCATGCCTATAATTCCAACCATGCTGCACTGCAACATAAGCAACCGGGGGTTGGGTTACGGAGCAGATGGTTTTTCAAACTTAACTTTTTGGAGTATTTTTATGCTGACCGTAGAACAAGTAATGGCCTCCCACAAATCCAACATGGAAACCATGTTTGGCCTGACCAATAAGGCTTTCGAAGGCGTCGAGAAAATCGTCGAACTGAACCTGACCGCTTCCAAAGCTGCTTTGTCTGAGGCTTCCAGCCACGCCCAAACCATGTTGAGCGTGAAAGACGCGCAAGAACTGTTGGCTCTGCAATCTGGTTTGCTGCAGCCTTTGGCTGAAAAGACCGCTGCTTACAGCCGTCACCTGTATGACATCGCCACCGGCGCTGGCGCTGAGTTCACCAAATCTGTGGAAGCCCAAACCGCTGAAGCCCAACAAAAATTTGCCGCTTTGGTCGAGAGCGCAGCCAAGAACGCTCCCGCCGGTTCGGAGTCTGCCGTTGCCGTGATGAAGAGCGCGGTCTCTGCAGCCAGCTCCGCTTTGGAATCGGTTCAAAAAGCAGTGAAACAAGCCACTGACGTCGCTGAAGCCAACTTCAATGCGGTTGCCGCCACGGCGACCAATGCAACGAAGCAAGCAACTGCCGCTGCCAAAAAGCGTTAATTCAGGCGAACGGGTGCAGGCAATTTATTTACTTGCACCCAAAAACCAAGGGAAAACCCTGAGATAATGATTGCTCGCGAAACAAATCGTTTCGCACCGGTTGTCTCCTCGGGTCCTTTCGAAACCTTCGGGTTCAGGGATCCCTTCAAGGCCTCGTTGCAAAACGAGGCCTTTTTTTTTCGGCTGCTAACGGGGCTGCGCACACACCGCAGGCTCAAGGCTCAAGCTGCAACGAAATCAGTGCGTTTTGGCCTCAATGGCCGTACGCAACTGCGGCAAGGCCAGGAGCATGGCCTGGCGCCCGGCCTCAATGGAGCGCTTTCGGGCGCCGAAATCCGCACTGGAGACGCCTTGCAACGAGGGGCGAACCAGCACATCGGCGTCTTTGAGCTCAATCGTGCTGATACTTTTGCCCATGATGGTGAAGGTCTGCAGCAAGATTTCGAGTGTGCCGTTCGCCGAACTTGCCTCGGGTGGCGTGGAGATGTCGACCGCAATAATCACCTCCGCTCCCATTTTTCGGGCGGCCCGCACAGGCACCGGAGACACCAGACCACCATCGACGTATTCCCGGGTTCCGACTTTCACGGGTTGAAAGACCGCAGGAACAGCGCTAGACGCCCGCACGGCGGTACCCGTATCGCCACGCTGGAAAAGCACTTCATTGCCGCTATTGAGGTCGGTGGCCACAATGCCCAAGGGAATCACCATGGCCTCGATCGGCTTTTGCCCCACCTGGGCGTTGACGTATTTGGCCAAGGCCTCCCCGCGCAGCACGCCGCGGGTAAAGATTTGCAAGGTCCAATCTGCAATAGTGGCCTCTTCCATGGTTTCGGCGACCTGCTGAAGCTGGGCCCCGGACTTGCCACTGGCGTACAGGGCCGCAACCAAACTGCCCGCAGAGGTACCGGTGACCAGCGTCGGACGGATGCCGGCCTCTTCAAGTACCTGAATCACTCCCACATGTGCAAAACCGCGCGCAGCCCCTCCACCCAACGCCAATCCAATGCGGGGCGGGACCTTGACAACCGGTGCAACCGCTGCGGTTGGACTGGCCGGAGTCTGCGGAGTCTGCGGAGGCAAAGACGGAGGGCTTGCACACCCACCCAACAACAATACGAGGACCGTAGCCCCCCATTTCAAAGATGTTTTGTTCATGCGTTTTGGAATCACAGTGTGACAAAATGGCTTTTAACCATAGAAATATCAGGGGAAGTATGCATGTCGCGTCCTAGTGTCTGGGCACCCAAGGTTGCCGCATTGGTGCAATCGGGCAACAGCCAGGCCGCACTCGCCCAAATCAAGGTCGCTCCATCTGTGCGGGATGTGCAGCAATTGCGTGACCTGCTTCTGAAACAAAAATTATTGGCCGGCAATCGCAATATCGACCAAGCGACGGCGGACCAGATCATCGCCCTGTCGGCACCCCGACTGCACCGCTCACCTTAGGATTCGCTGTCGCTGCCGCTGCGGCATGGGAGCGAAGCAGCAGGCCAAAAAAAAGACCCTCTCGGGGCCTTTTTCGGCAATCCATCCGATCACATCGCCGCTTTTTTCTTGTGCTTGGTGGCCTTGTGTTTTTTGGCGCTGACCTTGTGTGCGTGCTTTTTGGCATGTTTTTTGGTCGGCTTTTCTGCCTTGAGCGTTTTGTCCACTGCAGCGGCCGGTGCGGGCTGCACCACGGCGGGAGCGACGGCAGGGGCTGTCTGCGCGAAGGACCACGCAGCTGCCGAACACAGGACGGCGGCGGCGAGCAGGGAATTTAGTTTCATGATGTAAAAATTTTAAGAGGGGCTAGCAAAAGTACTGCGCCACAGATCGTAGCACGCCGTGGCCAAGCTACCTTCAAGGCAGCCAGTCCAACGCTTGCATATAGGCTGATGACACCATCAAGCGGTCCCAATCAGGAGACGCAAAGCGTGGCAGCAGCTCGAGACGCCGTTCCTCGCTGCGCTCATCCATGCACCATGTGCCCTGAAGATGGGCTTGGGTCAATCCTGCAATGAGCTCGTCCAAGGGCTTGGAGCCATCGGGCTGGGGCAGCGACTGGTTACACAACAGCACCATATCGCAGCCGGCAGCCAAGGCTGCGAGGGCAGCCTCGGTATAGCTCAGTGCCTGCCCCTCCAAGGTGCGGGCGCCCGCCATGGAGAGGTCGTCACTGAACACCACGCCTTCAAACCCGAGTTGACCGCGCAATATGTCTTGCAACCAAATACGGGAAAAACCCGCCGGGCGGGGGTCAACCTTGGGATAAATCACATGGGCTGGCATCACGCTACACAGCGTCGCTCCCAGCCAGCGGTAAGGCGCAGCGTCGTCCGCCAGAATGGTTTTGAGGCTGCGCTTGTCCACCGGCACCGCCAAATGCGAGTCGGCTTTGACAAAGCCGTGGCCAGGAAAGTGCTTGCCGCAACTGCCCATGCCGCTTTGCAACAAACCATGGGCCAGACCTTGGGCCAGCAAACTGACCACACGCGGGTCGCGCGCAAAAGCCCGGTCGCCGATGACACCGCTGGCGCCGTGGTCCAGGTCAAGCACGGGCGTGAAACTGAAGTCCACACCACAGGCGCGCAGCTCGGATCCCAGCACAAAGCCACAGGCACTGGCCGCGCGCACAGCGTCCAGGGGCCCCGCCTTGCGGCCCGACTTGGGCGCAGCCAGCCACATTTCGCCCAATGCGCCCATGGGCGGCAGGTGGGTGAAGCCATCGGTCCTGAAGCGCTGAACACGGCCGCCCTCATGGTCAACGCAGATCAGCAGGTCCGGACGCAGACGCTTGATGCTCTTGCAAAGCGCGCTGAGTTGGCTGCGGCTTTCCCAATTGCGACCAAAAAGGATAAGCCCGCCCACCAGGGGAAGGCTCAGGCGCGTGCGGTCCTCTGCCGTGAGGCGGGTGCCGGCGATGTCAATGACCAAAGGCGCGTGAAAACTCATAGGGCAGAACGACGTGATTGGAGATGGGGATGAAACAGCCTGGTGGTGGCTATAGGGTCTCAACGATGCAAAAACTCACCGCGTAGTCACTCTCGTCACTCAGGGTGACCTGGGCTTTGAGGCTTTTGGACTCAAACCAGGATTTCAAACCGCCATGCAACACCACCACCGGTGCTCCGCTTGGCAAGTTGGCGATCTCGCACAGACGCCACGCCATGGGCATGCGCATACCCAGCCCAATGGCTTTGCTGAAGGCTTCTTTGGCGCTAAAGCGCGTAGCCAGGTAGCGCACACCGCGCTCAGGCCATCGCGCACTGCGGGCTTTCCAAGTGGCTAGCTCACCTGCCGACAAGACCCGGGCGGCAAAGCGATCGCCATGGCGCTCCAAGCTGGCGCGGATACGGCGGATGTCGCAAATGTCGGTGCCTATGCCGTAAATCATGGCCGCAGGCAGCGCAGATAAGCCTCCACTGCCGCGGCATAACCGCGCTCCAGCGCATCGCCGATCAGGGCATGGCCGATCGACACTTCCCGCAGACCCGGGACGTGACGCGCAAAGGCGGCCAGGTTGTCAAGGTTGAGATCGTGGCCGGCGTTGACTCCCAGGCCGGCGTCCAGCGCCGCGCGCGCCGCCTGTACAAACCGCGCCAATTGCGCCGTCTGCTGCGGCCCGCCCCAGGCTGCCGCATACGGTTCGGTATACAGCTCCACGCGATCGGCCCCTAGCGCACGCGCGGCAGCCATGGCGCCAGGTTCCGCATCCATGAACAAGCTGACCCGCGTACCCCACGCATGGCTCTGCGCAATCAGCGGTCGCAGGCGATCGGCGTCCTGGGGAAAGTTCCAGCCATGATCGCTGGTGAATTGGCCCTCGCCATCCGGCACGAAGGTGACCTGGTGCACCGGTAACCGGCGCGCCACCAATTCACCGACGCAGTCCATCAGGTTGTGAAACGGGTTGCCCTCGATGTTGAACTCGCGGTCGGGCCATTCCTGCATCAGCGCCGCAAGCTCCAGCACGTCGCTGGCGCGGATATGGCGCGCGTCGGGGCGGGGATGCACCGTAATGCCTGAAGCGCCCGCCTGCAAACAGAGCGTGGCGGCACGGGTCACACTGGGAATTCCCAAATGTCGGGTATTGCGTACCAGCGCAACTTTATTCAGATTGACGGAGAGTGCGGTCGAAGGGGTCTTCATGGAAACAAGCGTGCCTGTTAAAGGGTCTGAATATCAATCATCATCTGCCGGGTTCGCAGGGTCTTGGTACCGCAATGGTAGTGCAGCAATGCCCGCAACTGAGGCTTGAGTGGAGCGCTCAGGTTGGCGCAGACACGCAAGGTGGTGGTGAAGGGTGCGTCCTCGGACAGCGCGGCCTGCAAGGTGGTCCATTGGGCACCGGTCAGACTGGCCCGGTCCTCGCCATGGGCCAGCCGCAAGCCGCCCTCAGGCACCAGAACGTAAGACGCATCTGCCAGCAGCGGAGCCATCGTCATGGTTTGCAGGTCCAGCTGGGGAAGTAGCCCCACTTCACGCAGTAGCAGCAGCTCGTAGCTGCGCAGCGCCGCCTGCAATACCTCGCCATGCTGGCTGGCAATCACTTCCACCACCCGGGCATAAACCTCAAAGAGCACGGGGTGCGGGTCGTCGCGGGCCAACAAGGTCAACAGCAACTCGTTCAGGTAGTAACCCGACAGGAGCGCATCGCCCGTGGGCATGACGTGCCCGCCCTGCCATTCCGCACTCTTGAGGGTACGAATTTCGGCATCACCACCAAACGCCAGATGCAGGGGCTGCATGGGCAGCAAAATGGGGCGAAAACTCGAACTCGGGCGCTTGGCACCTTTGGCCACCAGCGCAATACGCCCATGGTGGCGGGTAAACACCTCCACAATCAGGCTGGACTCGCTCCAGTCGTAGCGGTGCAGCACATACGCGGGCTCGTCAGCGATGCGCCGAGTGGCCATTTACTCGTAGCCGAAAGACCGGACGCGGGCTTCATCGTCAGCCCAACCGGAGCGTACCTTGACCCACATTTCGATAAACACCTTGGCGTCGAGCAACTTCTCCAGCTCAACGCGGGTCTCCATGCCAATGCGTTTGATGCGCTCGCCCTTGTCGCCAATCACCATGGCCTTGTGGCCATCGCGTTCGACCACGATGGTGGCGGCGATGCGCAGCAGGCGCTTTTGCTTGCCCCGCCCCGGCTCTTCTTCAAATTTGTCGATCACTACGGTGGATGTGTAGGGCAACTCATCACCCGTCAGACGAAACAATTTTTCGCGCACGGTCTCGCTGGCCAGGAATTTCTCGCTCCGGTCGGTCAGCTCGTCAGCGGCATACCACCAGGCCTGCTCGGGCAAATATTTCTCGCAAATGCCCAGCATGCGCTCGATATCTTTGGCGTTTTTGGCCGACATGGGCACAAATTCCGAAAACGCGTGGCGCTGCTGCATTTCCTGCAGCCAAGGCGCGATATCGGCCCGTCGATTGACCTGGTCAAGCTTGTTGGCCACCAAAAGGGTGGGCACCGTTTTACTTAACAGCGCCAGTACTTTGGCGTCGGCCTGGTTGAACATCCCCGCCTCGACCACAAACAAGATCAGGTCCACATCGCCCACCGCACCCATGACCGTCTTGTTCAGGGAGCGGTTCAGTGCGTTGTTATGCCGAGTCTGAAAACCCGGGGTGTCGACAAACACAAACTGCGTCGCACCGCGTGTATGGATGCCCGTGATACGGTGGCGTGTGGTTTGGGCTTTGCGTGAGGTGATGCTGATCTTTTGCCCCACCAGGGCGTTCATCAAAGTCGACTTGCCCACATTGGGCTTACCAACGATCGCCACCAAACCGCAGCGCTCGCCGGCTTGGCTGACCGCGCCGGGGGCGGCCCGTGGTGTGGTCTTCAACAAGCCTTCCAGCATGCTTTCGAGGTCAGCACCGTCATCTATACGAGGCACGACGGCCGTTGCAGCGGTCGCCGGGGCGGAACGGGTCTGGGGGGTAGTTTTTTTAGTTGTCATGGTCGACCTTGGTTTTGATGGTGTGCAACATGGCCGCGGCAGCGGCCTGCTCGGCCGCCCGCCGTGAGCCGCCCATGCCACGTTCGGACAGGCGAAGCTCCGCAATTTCACAGGCGACGTCAAAACTTTGTTGGTGTGCCGCCCCCATGATGGTGACTACCCGGTACTCAGGCAGCTTGAATTTGCGACCTTGGAGCCACTCTTGCAACTGGGTTTTGGGGTCTTTTCCGATGGCGTCCATCTGCGGATTGACGTCCACCGCCTCAAAAAGACGCTGCACCAGCGACTGTGCCGCCGCGTAGCCCGCATCCAGATACACCGCGCCAATGATGGCCTCCAGCGCGTCGGCCAAAATCGACGGCCGCTTGGGGCCACCGGAGCGCATTTCGCCTTCACCGAGTTTGAGCAAGCGGGGCAAACCCAAGTCCACTGCCAGCTTGTGCAGGGTTTCTTGGCGCACGAGGTTGGCACGCACGCGTGACAGGTCCCCCTCGGGCAAGGCACTCAGACGCCGATAAAGCAGGTCCGACACAGCCAAATTGAGCACCGAGTCGCCAAGAAACTCCAGACGCTCGTAGTGGTCAATGGAAAAGCTGCGATGCGTCAGCGCGCGCGCCAACAAGGCGGGGTCTTCGAATTCGTGCTGCAGCCGTTGCTGCAACTGTTGCATTTCGTGGTTCAAGCGGATTTAGTGGAACGACCCTATGCGCTTCAGGCTACCAAAGTTCATCCAGACAAAAAATGCCTTGCCGACAATGTTTCGCTCAGGCACAAAACCCCAGTAGCGGGAGTCCAGCGAGTTGTCGCGGTTGTCGCCCATCATGAAGTAGCTGCCCTCGGGCACTTTGCAGGTCACGCCTTCGGCCGTGTAGTTGCAGGCCTCCGAGCCGGGAAAACGGTCATTGCCAGGCACAAACGCGGGCCGCTCGTCATCATTGAGCAAGCGGTGCGCTTGCTCGCCGAGCTTTTCCTCGTATTGCTTGAAATAACGCATGGCGTCTTCGTCAAAAAACTCAGGAACGGATTGGGTCTCAACCACTTGGCCATTGATCGTCAGGCGCTTGTTCAGATAAGCCACGGTGTCACCCGGCAGCCCGACCACGCGTTTGATGTAATCCAGGCTAGGTTTGGGCGGGTAGCGGAACACCATCACGTCGCCGCGCTGCGGCTTGTTTCCCTCCGTCACCTTGACGTTGATGACCGGCAAGCGCAACCCATAGTGAAACTTGTTCACCAGAATCAGGTCGCCCACCAAGAGCGTCGGAATCATGGAGCCCGACGGAATTTTGAAAGGTTCGACGATAAAGGAACGCAGGAAAAATACCGAAATAATCACCGGAAACAGCCCAGCCGTCCAATCCAGCCACCAGGGCTGGGCCAGCACATGGGTCTTGGCTTGCGCCACGCTGCCATCAACCTGGTTGATTCCTTGCTTGGCGAGCTCAGCACGCCGCTGTAAGTCGGCCGCCTCGAGCTGGGCCGCGGCCGCCATGCGCGCCGGCAGGAAATAAAAGCGCTCGGCCAACCAATACAGGCCGCTGACTAAGCTTGCCATAAAGAGGAGCAGCGCAAAGTTACCCTCGACGAAGCCCAGGTACCAAGAACCTGCGTAAGCCACGAAGGCCCCCAACACCAAAGCGGTCAGTGCCTGCATCAATCTTCCACCTGCAAAATAGCCAAGAATGCTTCTTGTGGCACTTCCACGGAGCCAATCTGTTTCATGCGTTTTTTACCTGCTTTTTGTTTTTCAAGGAGCTTCTTCTTGCGCGAAATATCGCCGCCGTAGCACTTGGCGAGCACGTTTTTACGCAGGGCCTTGATTGTCTCACGCGCAATGATGTTGGCCCCGATGGCGGCCTGGATCGCCACGTCGTACATCTGACGGGAGATGATCTCGCGCATCTTGGCCACCACCGCCCGACCACGGTACTGCGACTGCGAACGATGCAACATGATGGACAAGGCATCGACCTTTTCCGAGTTCAGCAAGATATCCACCTTGACCACGTCTGCGGCGCGGTACTCCTTGAACTCATAGTCCATGGAAGCGTAACCCCGGCTGACGCTTTTGAGCTTGTCAAAGAAGTCCAGCACGATTTCGGCCAGCGGCATTTCATAGGTCAACACCACCTGGCGTCCCTTGTAAGCCATGTTCATCTGGATGCCGCGCTTCTGATTGGCCAATGTCATCACCACGCCCACGTATTCCTGCGGCATATACAGGTGCACCGTCACAATCGGCTCCCGGATTTCGGCGGTCTTGCCGATATCGGGCATCTTGGACGGGTTTTCCACCATCATCACGGTGCCATCGTTTTTCATGACCTCGTAGACCACGCTTGGCGCCGTCGTGATCAGGTCCTGGTCGAACTCGCGCTCGAGCCGCTCCTGCACAATTTCCATGTGCAGCAGGCCCAAAAAGCCGCAGCGAAATCCAAATCCCAGTGCTTGGGAAACTTCCGGTTCGTAGTGAAGCGAGGCATCGTTGAGCTTGAGCTTTTCCAGCGCATCTCGCAAGGAGTCGTATTCGCTGGCTTCGGTGGGGTACAGGCCCGCGAAAACCTGTGGCTGGATTTCCTTGAAACCAGGAAGCGCCTCCGTTGCCGTAGCAGCCGCGCCACCCGTACCGGGCTTGATCAATGTGACCGTGTCGCCCACTTTGGCCGCCTGGAGTTCCTTGATACCGGCAATGATGTAGCCCACCTCACCGGCCTGCAAAAATTGGCGCGGTTCGTTGGCGGGGGTGAACACACCCAGGTTGTCGGCGTTGTACATGGCACCTGATGCCATCATCTTGATGCGCTCCCCTTTGGCCAACCGCCCATCGACCACCCGCACCAGCATGACCACGCCCACATAGGCGTCAAACCAGCTGTCGATGATCATGGCGCGTAAGGGGCCATCGGGGTTGCCCTTGGGCGCTGGAATTTTGGCCACAATGGCTTCCAGTATCTCGTCAATGCCCACCCCGGTCTTGGCCGAGCAGGGAATGGCATCGGTCGCATCAATGCCAATAACATCTTCAATTTCGCTGCGCGCGTTGTCGAGGTCGGCGTTGGGCAAATCAATTTTGTTCAATACGGGCACCACCTCCACGCCCAGGTCCAGCGCGGTGTAGCAATTGGCGACCGTCTGGGCTTCCACCCCTTGGCTGGCATCCACCACCAAAAGCGCCCCCTCACAGGCCGACAGCGAACGACTCACCTCGTAGGAAAAGTCCACATGGCCGGGTGTATCGATCAGATTCAGGTTGTAGGTTTGGCCGTCCGCCGCCTTGTAATGCAGTGCTGCGGTTTGCGCCTTGATCGTGATCCCCCGCTCTTTTTCAATATCCATCGAGTCCAGCACCTGGGCCTGCATATCGCGCAGCTCCAGACCGCCACAGCGCTGAATCAGACGGTCGGCAAGCGTGGATTTGCCGTGGTCAATGTGGGCAATGATGGAAAAATTTCTGATGTGTTGCATCAAGCAATGGCTTCAAAGAGATGAATTAAAAAGGACCAGCCAGAAAAAAGGGCGCGTCCTTGAACGAACGCGCCCTGAACCAACAATCTTTGGCAACTGCGAAAGCTGGAAGTTCATTGTAGGCAAAAAGCGGGAACAGCACAGGCGGGGAATTCCGAAAGACACCATCGGGGACGATGGCTTACTCCAACGTTTCCAGCACACCGCTGAATCAGGGGCGCGTCGCGCCCCGAAATCCCACGATATGAACTCCAGGCACCAACGTAGGCCTTTGGAACGCGTTTTCAGGAACCCATTCTAACGAAAGCAGCAACGCCAAAGTCTCTCAGGAGGCTCGACGTCCGTCGGAATATCCCCACAGCGGCGTAAGGGTCTCCAAGAGCACCTCAGCCGCCATACCGGCAAATTTATGCCCCAGGTTTGATGACCGCAAACTGCGTCCAGTCGCCGCGGCGAAACAACACATTCAAGGATTTCTTTTTGTCGTGTCTGGCAAGCGCCGCCTCCAGCTCTCGCACCGAGCCCACTTCCGTGTTGCCCACGGCCAAAATGACATCGCCTTCGCGCAGTCCCGCGCGGGCCGCACCTTCGGTAGCCGCATCGATGCGAACCCCTGACTTGACCTTGAGTTCCTTTTTCTGGGCTTCAGTCAGATCACTCACCACCAGGCCGTATTGCTGTCCGGTCACCCCTTTCGGTTTGGCCTCGGGCAGCTCCGGTTTGGCAGCCACTTTGTCCGCCTCGATTTCAGCGACCGTAACGCTCATTTCCTTGATGCTGCCACGGCGATATACCGTCAACGTAGACTTGGTTCCGGGCTTGATACTGCCCACAATACGCGGGAGATCTCCGGACTTCTCGATGGCCTTGCCATCAAATTTCACGATGATGTCGCCCGGCTCCACCCCGGCTTTTTCCGCAGGCGCGCCCGCCTCCACCCCGGTCACCAGAGCACCTTGGGCCTTGGGCAGTCCCAAGGACTCCGCCACCTCTTTGCTCACAGCGCCAATCTGTACGCCGATCCGCCCCCGGCTGACCCGACCCTGGGTCCGCAGTTGTTCAACCACCCGAACCGCCTCGTCCATGGGAATCGCGAAAGAAATCCCCATGAACCCGCCGGAACGCGAGTAAATCTGACTGTTGATTCCCACCACCTCTCCACGCATATTGATCAACGGCCCACCCGAATTTCCGGGGTTGATCGCCACGTCGGTCTGGATAAAGGGCAGGTAATCGCCGGTATCGCGTTGTTTGGCGCTGACAATGCCGGCCGTAACGGTGTTTTCGAGTCCAAACGGCGACCCGATGGCCATCACCCATTCACCGACACGCAGCCGGCTGACGTCGCCTACCTTGATGGCGGGCAGGCCGGTCGCTTCGATCTTTACCAGCGCCACGTCGCTGCGCTTGTCCGCGCCCAAAATCCTGGCTTTGAATTCGCGCTTGTCAGTCAAAGTCACCAAAACCTCGTCAGCCCCTTCAACCACATGGGCATTGGTCATGATCAGACCGTCCGACGAAAAAATGAAACCCGAACCCACGCCTTTGGGCTGATCTTCTTCAGGACCCTGTCGGTTGGAACGCGGCGCCTGACGGGGCGTATTGGGCATGGGCAAGCCAAAGCGCCGGAAAAACTCCAGCATTTCCTCGTCGCCCTGGCTTCCTGGTGCGGCCCGCGGTACAACCTTTTCCAGGGTCCTGATATTGACCACAGAGGGGCCCACCTGATCCACCAAATCGGTGAAATCTGGCAAGGTGCGCGACTGCGCGCTCGCGGACTGCCAAGGTGCCAGGGTCAAAGCAGCCGTGCTGCAGACCAACAGGAATGATGCAGACAGAACCCGCATCCGCCGAAAACTGAAAGACGACAGCATAAAAGTTACCTCACATTCGAATCTTGCAGAGCGCCTGCAGGCCCATTTTCCACAGGACCCGTCCGGCTTGCCCTTAGTTGGGGCGCTCGCCGGCCAATTAAATACCGATTAAAAAAATTAGTGGGCCCCACGGTGCCGGGTTCGCCGTCTGCCATGGCGGCCTGGTGGTGGGCGCCATAGACCAGCGCGCGCCGCATTGCGGACCAGGAGGCCACGCTTTGATCGCCCCGATGCAACCAAAACCAAACCGGTTGCGCAGGCTGAGTCCATGGACGAAACCTAACCAAGGCCGCAACCTGCAAATCCAAGGACCAGTACAACTCACAAAGCACCTGCCGATCAACGGCTCCCCAGGACCACTGGCTTCCCGTCCAACGCAAGACCCCGGCGGGGCTTCGCAACCAGCCCACGAGGGAATACACCGCCAATCCCATGCTCAACCCGGCCCAGCCGATCCAGGCACCCGGCAGTACGGAACCGCTCAACGCGACGAGCAATAAGCCGTTCATGAAAGCGGCCGCCACAATTACCACCAAGTGCGCCGTGCTACGCCCCGTGTCAGACTGCGCGGGCGGAGGCGAATGCATCTACGCAAATCCAGATGCTGGCAAGACAGCGCCTAAACCCGCCTGAAAACCAAGGCGCCGTTGGTGCCGCCAAAACCAAAATTGTTTTTCAAGGCGTATTCCATGGGCATGTCGCGTGCCACGTTGGCGCAGTAATCCAAGTCGCAATCAGGATCCTGATTGAAGATATTGATCGTCGGCGGGCTCTTTTGGTGGTGCAAAGCCAGCACGGTAAACACCGACTCAATGCCGCCCGCACCGCCCAAGAGGTGACCGGTCATTGACTTGGTGGAATTGACCACCACGCGCTTTGCCTGCTCGCCCAGGGCCGCTTTGATCGCATTGGTCTCGTTGGTATCCCCCAGCGGCGTCGACGTACCGTGGGCATTAAGGTAGTTGATTTGGTCGGGATTGACCCCTGCGTTGTGCATGGCGGTGACCATGGCACGGCGTGGGCCGTCCATATTGGGGGCCGTCATGTGACCGGCATCGGCACTCATGCCAAAACCTGCCAACTCCGCGTAAATTCGCGCTCCGCGGGCCTTGGCGTGCTCGTACTCCTCGAGCACCATCACGCCTCCACCCTCGCCCAGCACGAACCCATCTCGGTCCTTGTCCCAGGGACGCGAGGCAGTCGCAGGATCGTCGTTGCGCGTACTCAGTGCGCGCATGGCCGCAAACCCGCCAACCCCCAGCGGAGATACCGTGGCCTCCGAGCCGCCAGCGATGACGACATCCGCATCTCCGTACTCAATCATGCGCCCCGCCTGTCCGATGCAGTGCAGCCCCGTGGTGCACGCTGTGGCAATCGCCAGATTCGGGCCCTTGAAGCCAAAACGCATGGAAACGTGGCCGGCCGTCATATTGATGATGGACGCAGGAACAAAAAACGGAGAAATGCGCCGTGGGCCGCGGTTCGAATATTCAATATGGGTGTTTTCAATCATCGGCAAGCCGCCAATGCCGGACCCAATCACACACGCGATGCGAGTGGCCTCTTCGTCGCCAAGCGCATCTCCCGTGGGCAGTCCGGAATCTTCCACCGCCTGGACGGCTGCAGCGATGCCAAAGTGGATAAAAGTATCCATGGCACGCGCGTCTTTGGCGCTGATGTAGCGCTCGAGATCAAAATCACGCACTTCGCCAGCTATTTTGCAGGCAAAGGCGGATGTATCGAATTTGGTGATCAGGCCGACGCCCGACTTACCTGCGAGCAGATTCGACCACGCCTGCTCCACCGTATTTCCTACGGGACTGACGCACCCCAACCCAGTAACTACCACGCGACGACGGGACATATTCACCTGTATTGAACTTTGCTGCAATGAAACGCTGCAGGGCTGCAGTCGTTAGCCAAGCCCCGGGTTCGTGGCTTTTCGTCCAGCAACCAGGAGCCCGTACGCCTACCTGAATCGCGGGCGCCGCTTGCGCGGCGCCAACGTATCAGGCCTTTTTATGGGTCGTGGCGTAGTCCACGGCATTCTGCACCGTGGTGATTTTTTCTGCGTCTTCGTCGGGAATTTCAATGCCGAATTCGTCTTCAAGCGCCATTACCAGCTCAACGGTGTCGAGGGAGTCGGCACCCAGATCGGCGACAAAAGCCTTTTCATTGGTGACTTGGGACTCTTCAACGCCGAGTTGCTCGGCAATGATTTTTTTGACACGTACTTCGATATCGCTCATGGATTCCCTCTGAGGGTTGTAAAACAATCCGTAATTTTACCAGTGCAAAGTCGCAGACTCAGCACCGGCGGTCGAACGGACACATCGACCCAACTTGGACACATACTTTACATGTACATGCCGCCATTGACGTGCAATTCTTGGCCTGTGACATACGCAGCCTCGGGCGAGGCGAGATAAACCACGGCATGCGCAATATCCGATGGTTTGCCAAGGTGTCCCAAAGGAATCTGGCTTTGAAGCGCAATTTGCTGCTCTTGGGCCAGTCCTGCTGTCATATCGGTCTCAATAAAACCTGGTGCGACACAGTTGACCGTGATCTTGCGGGAGCCCAGTTCGCGCGCCAACGCACGGGTCATACCTGCGACACCGGCTTTGGCCGCGGCGTAATTGGCCTGGCCCGGGTTTCCCGACGCCCCCACCACTGAAGTGATATTGATGATGCGGCCATAGCGCTGCTTCATCATGGGGCGCATGACGGCGCGGCTCATCCGGAAAACGCCCTTGAGATTGGCATCAATGACCGCATCCCAATCCTCGTCTTTCATTCGCATGGCCAGGTTGTCGCGGGTAATGCCGGCGTTGTTGACCAGAACCTGGATGCCGCCCCACTCTTTCACCACCGACTCGACCAAGGCATCGGCAGCAGCACCGTCGGTGACATTCAACACACGGCCGGCACAGCCTGGGAACGCTGCAAGCGCTTGCCCGATGGCAGCGGCCCCGGCTTCGGAAGTCGCAGTGCCTACGACGCGCACGCCCTTGCGGGCCAATTCCAGCGCGATCGCAGCGCCAATCCCGCGGGATGCTCCCGTGACCAGCGCCACCTGGCCTTCAAACGTCGCGTGCGTCATGCCAGAGCTCCTTGCGCTTCGATCAGTGATGCGGGATCAAAAACAGCCGCACCCACCAACTCCGGGTCAATCCGTTTGACCAAACCGGCCAGCACTTTGCCCGGCCCGCATTCCACCAGGTGCCCCATGCCCATTGCCTTGAGTTTGAGCACCGTTTCTACCCAGCGCACCGGCCCAAAAGCCTGGCGGTAAAGCGCATCACGAATCCGGGCAAGATCGCCTTCCACCGCCACATCAATGTTGTTGACCAACGCAATGTGAGGGGCCGAGAACTCGACTTCAGCCAATCGCTGCTGCAGTTTTTCGGCGGCGGGCAGCATCAAAGAGGAGTGAAAAGGCGCAGAGACCGGCAACAACAACGCGCGCTTGGCGCCATTGGCCTTCAACACCTCACAGGCGCGGTCGACTGCCGCCTTGCTGCCGGAAATCACGGTCTGGGACGGGTCGTTGAAGTTGGCGGCCTCCACCACCTCAGGTGATGCAAGCCCAAACTCTTGGGTCACTTCAACGCACAAGGCCGCCACGCGTACCGCATCCATACCCAAAATAGCCGCCATGGCACCGGTACCCACCGGCACCGCATCTTGCATTGCCTGGGCGCGCAGACGCACCAAAGGTGCAGCCTGGGTCAGCGTCAGGGCACCGGCCGCGACCAGCGCAGCATATTCGCCCAGGGAATGTCCGGCGACAGCCTGTGGAACCAAACCGACTTCGGACATCCAGACCCGATAGGCCGCCACACCCGCAACCAACATCACCGGCTGGGTGTTGGTGGTGAGCGCTAGCGTCTCTTTCGGCCCTTCATGGATGAGCTTGGCGAGGTCTTCGCCAAGCGCCTCAGAGGCCTCCTGCAAAGTGTCACGGACCACGGTGTGGTCGCCCCAGGCATCCAACATGCCGACGGATTGCGAACCCTGTCCGGGAAAAATAAAGGCAAATGGTTTCATAAGGTCTTCGTGCAAGAAAGTCGGTGTCTTGACTCAAACAAAGGGCTAAAAATCCAGCAGCACCGCACCCCAGGTAAAGCCACCACCCACACCCTCAAGCAAAAGGGTTTGGCCGGGCACAATCTGGCCGCTGCGCACTCCGTGGTCCAAGGCGAGCGGAATCGACGCGGCAGACGTATTGCCGTGCTCGCTCACCGTCACAATGACTTTTTCCATGGGCAATTTGAGCTTTTTGGCGGTACTTTGCATGATGCGGATGTTGGCTTGGTGTGGCACCAACCAATCAATATCCGCCTCGGTCTTGCCGGCTTTTTCCAGCACGGCCCGCGCCGCACTTTCGAGTACACCCACCGCCAATTTGAAAACGGACTGTCCGGCCATTTGCAACAAAGGCACACCTGAGATCGCCCCGCCGCTGACGTGGCCTGGCACGCACAAAAGGTCGACATGTTTACCGTCGGCGTGCAAATCGCTGGACAAAATGCCGGGGCGCTCAGAAGCCTCCAAAATAACGGCTCCCGCGCCATCTCCGAACAGCACGCAGGTGCTGCGGTCATTGAAGTCCAAAATTCGGGAAAAAATTTCAGCACCTACGACCAGCGCGCAGCGGGCGCTGCCTGACTTGATGAGTGCATCGGCCACCGTCAGCGCATACACAAAACCGCTGCAAACCGCTTGCACGTCAAAGGCCGCACCACCCACAGCACCGAGCTTGCCCTGCAATATGCAAGCCGTGGACGGGAACACCATGTCCGGAGTAGACGTGGCCACGATAATCAGGTCAATGTCCTCGGGCACGCGACCGGCGGCCTCCAAGGCCTTTTTTGCGGCCTCCAGACCCAGATCACTGCTGAAAACACCGTCGCCGGCAAAGTGGCGGGCATGGATGCCACTGCGCTCCACAATCCACTCGTCGGAGGTTTCAATTCCTTTGGCACCGAGCCGGGCCACCAAGTCGGCGTTAGTCAGCTTATGGGGAGGAAGGTAGCTTCCGGTACCGGTAATGCGTGAATATCTGCTCATGGGAGGGCCGCAACGGCGGTTTCTGTATCGGAGTGCAATCCCGCCAAGAGCGGGGCAGCGTGAGCGAGCCGCGTTTGGACGCGCTCAAGCAGCTTATGGTCCACGGCATCATACGCCCGCAACAATGCGTTTCCAAAGGCCCAAGCATCGGCTGAACCGTGACTTTTGAACACCACACCACGCAAACCCAACAGCGCCGCACCATTGTGACGACCGGGGTCAATGCGGCTTTTCAGCGCGGATAAAACCGAATAAGCGACCACCGCTGAGAACTTGGTAAAGAAATTTTTCGAAAATTCCGCTTTCAAGAAACCGCCAATCATGCTGGCCAACCCTTCGCCGGTCTTGAGCGCCACGTTGCCGACAAAGCCGTCGCACACCACCAAGTCGACCGTGCCCTTGAAAATATCGTTGCCCTCGACGTTTCCGAAAAAATGCAAGTCACCTGCCAAAGCGGCGGCGCGCATCAGATCACCGGCCTGCTTGATGGTTTCATTGCCCTTGATGATCTCGGACCCGATGTTCAGCAAACCCACGGAAGGCTGCGTTTTGCCCTGCGTCACAGATACCAGCGCTGAGCCCATGACCGCAAACTGGAGCAGCTGTACTGCCGTGCAATCCACATTAGCCCCGAGGTCCAAGACAGTGGTGGCACCACCCAAGGCATTGGGGATCTGGCCCGACAAGGCGGGACGCTCAATGCCATCCAAGGTCTTGAGCAAATAACGAGAGATCGCCATCAAAGCGCCCGTGTTGCCCGCAGACACGGCGGCTTGCGCACTCCCATCTTTGACTTGCTGAACCGCAACCCGCATGGAGGAGTCTTTTTTCTTGCGCAGCGCCACTTCAAGCGGATCGTCCATGGTGACGACTTCACTGGCGGCAATGACCTTTGCGCGCGGGTGCGAAAAGTTGCGAAGGTCATCTGGCAGACCCACCAAAAGAATGGCGGCTTCCGGGCGAGCCTCGAGAAATTTGCGGCACGCGGGCAGAATGACCGAAGGCCCATGGTCACCCCCCATGCAATCAACAGCAATGGTGATCATGCCTGCAGGGCTTTTATCGAAAAAACGAGAACAAACACGCGCTCAAAAAAGAGAAAAGCCCGACGCCACATCGCATGCAGCTTCGGGCTTGTCGCCTGAGTGGGAATTAAGCTTCAGACTTTGTTTTCAACACTTTGCGGCCACGGTAAAAACCAGTGGGGCTGATGTGGTGGCGGAGGTGAATTTCGCCGGTGGTGGGTTCCACTGCAATTCCTGGCACGACCAGGGCATTGTGCGAGCGGTGCATGCCGCGCTTGGAGGGAGATTTTTTGTTTTGTTGAACTGCCATGGTCGGCTCCTGGTCATTTGCACTGCGCAATACGCAGCACGGTAGGGTGGGTAAAAACGCACTGCCAGTCTGAACCTTAGCCGCGCGGTAAGCCCACGATTATAGCCCAAGGTCGGCCATCGAAGCCGACAGCGGACTCAGGGGATGGATACTATTTCTTTGGAATTCTCAAGCCCGCGAGCGCAGCGAAGGGGTTGGGTTTATCTTCAGGTTCTTGATAATCACTATCCGCCACCCGAAGTTTCACAGGCTGCGGACACACCTCATGCTTGGGCGAGGCTGGCAAGTCCATCAACAGCTCGTCCTCCACCAACGCCAGCAAGTCGAAATCAGGGCTCAGCGCCAGCACGTCTTCTTCTGCGTCTTCGTCCTCGATGTCGGCCTGCGCTTCCGATTCAACGAATCGAAAATCCCGCTCAAAAGCAATGTCCTGCGCAACCGGGCCCAAACAACGCTGACAAACCAGCGTCAGTTGCGTGGTGGCCGACAGCAGCACCCAAGGCGCAGGTGTGCCAGCCGCGGTGAGCCGCATTTCGCCTCGGGCCTGGAAGTGGACATCACCCACCTCCGCGCCACCTTGTTGAAATTCGTGCAATCGATCCAGCTGGGCCAGCGGCAGATCACCCGCGAGGCTGCCATGGGACTTGGCAAAATTCAGGATCGGGAGTTTGCGTGGGTTGAATATCGCGGTCATTGCGGCAGTGTAAGAGAATCGCAATATGCAATCACTCCCGCCCCGCTCACTCATTTTGGGTTCGACCTCGGTCTACCGTCGCCAGTTACTCGAACGGCTCGGCCTGCACTTTACGGTGCAGGCACCGAACGTGGACGAGACGCCGCACCGCCACGAAGCGCCCGCATCGCTGGCCACACGCCTGGCACTGGCCAAAGCACGCGCTGTGAGTACAAAATTTCCGGGCAGCATCGTCATCGGCTGTGACCAGGTCGCAGACCTCCATGGCGACAGCCTCGGCAAACCCGGCGACTACACCCGCGCAACAGAGCAGTTGCGTCGTATGCGCGGGAACACGGTGATTTTTCAAACGGCCATGGCGGTCGTCTGCGAAGAAACCGGATTTTGCAGCGAGGTTTTGGTTCCGGTGCAGGTGAAATACCGAGATTTTTCCGACCAGGAAATAGATTTTTATCTTCGGACCGAGCAACCTTACGATTGCGCAGGAAGCTGCAAGAGCGAGGGTTTGGGCATTGCGCTCCTCAGCGCAATAGAGAACGACGACCCGACATCACTCGTCGGCTTGCCGCTGATACGGCTATGCAGCCTGTTGCGTGCGGCCGGTTTGCCTTTGCTGGGCGCGGCATGAGCGCGGGCTTGGGTCATCTGTATCTGGTTCCCGCTCCGCTGGACTTTGGCTGTGCACAGCAAAGTCCATTGGAGGACTCCATGCCGCTGCAAACGCTGCGTGTCGCGGCTTCCCTGCAGCATTGGGTCTGCGAAAACGCCAAATCCACACGGGCCTACCTGAAGCGGGTGGGGGAAATTGTTCCTTTGCAAGTGGCTATTCAAGCCCAAACTTTGGTCGAGTTGCCCCGTGAAGTGCATAAAAAAGGGGATCACCAAGCCGGGTTTGACGCGCGCCCCCTGCTGGGCGCCTTGTTGGCGGGCCACGACCTGGGTTTGGTCAGCGAAGCCGGAATGCCTGCAGTGGCCGATCCAGGATCGTCGGTGGTCCGCGCCGCCCATCAACTCGGGATTACCGTGGTGCCGCTGGTCGGGCCGGTATCCCTGCTGTTGGCGCTCGCATCGAGCGGCCTGAACGGCCAGAATTTCGCTTTTGTGGGCTATGTGCCCAGTGATGCGGCAGAGCGCGCTCAGCGTGTCAAGACGCTAGAGAGTTTGGCACTCAAAACACAACAAACCCAGCTGTTCATCGAAACACCCTACCGAAATCAAGCGCTGCTTGCCACCCTGCTTCAGACCTTGCAGCCCAGCACGCGGCTCGCAACCTCCAGCGGCCTGACGCTGGCCAACGCCTGCAACCGCAGCGCCGACGTAAAAACCTGGAAGTCCCGAGGGTGGGCGCTCGACAACGCCGCTCCCACTGTCTTTGCCATCGGGCCCTAGCGCAGGGCAGGCGCCGTGCGCAGGGCTTGGGCCATGGACTCGCCCATCGAAGCACCAAAACGTTTGACCAAGCGCTCCGCCACGTTTTCACGCCGCGTGTAGTCGATGATTTCGGGGGCTTTGACAATTTCGCGGGCGACGAAATCCAGATTGCCGAGCTGGTCCGCCAATCCCATCTGAACGGCCTGATCTCCCGTCCAGAACAGGCCGCTGAAAGTCTCTGGCGTCTCTTTCAGGCGGTCGCCTCGCCCTGCTTTCACCGCGGCAATAAACTGCTGGTGAATCTGATTGAGCATGGCCTGGGCAAACTCCCGCTGTTTTTCGGTCTGTGGGCTGAACGGGTCCAGGAAACCTTTGTTCTGCCCCGCGGTCATCAGTCGACGCTCCACCCCGAGTTTGTCCATCAGGCCGGTAAAGCCAAAACCGTCCATCAGCACGCCAATACTGCCCACCACACTGGCCTTGTCGACAAATATCTGGTCGGCAGCCACCGCAATGTAATAAGCCGCGGAAGCGCAGGTCTCTTCGACCACTACGTACACCGGCTTTTTGTGCAAGGCCTTGAGGCGGCGAATTTCGTCGTTGATGATCCCGGCCTGCACCGGACTGCCTCCGGGCGAATTCACCAGCAAGACCACCGCTTGCGCGCCTTCGTCTTCAAAGGCACTGCGCATCGACGAGACCACCACCTCGGCATTCGCCTCGCCGCCAGAGGCAATTTCCCCCTTGATTTCCACCACCGCCGTGTGCGGGCGGCTGATGTCGGCATTGTGAACCGTCCCCCGATCTACGCCGAGCCACACCAAGGCCACCAAAAACACCAACCACGCCGTCCGCAGGCCATATTTCCAACGCCGCGCACTGCGTTGCTCTGCCAATGTGGCATCCATCCATTTTTCGATGGCCGAGCGCTCCCAGTTTGGCGGTTCACGACCCACCGTGGCCTGGGGACGATCGGGAGTTGCGGCTGCGGAGGGTTCCAGGGAGGGCTCGTTGTCGTTCATATTAGAAGGCGATAGGCTGTAGTTGAGGGGCAGTATGCCAGTGGACTATGCCGTCTTGCTCACTGAGGTCGATTTTGACCAGGCCGCGTCGACAGGGCCCGGACATACAGCGCCCTGTGTCCGGCTGGTAAAGGGCCCCGTGGGTGGCACAAATCAACCAGCGCCCGGTGGTATCAAAAAAACGGTTGGCTTGAAAATCCATTTCCATGGCCACATGGGCGCAGCGGTTCAGGTAGGCGTGGACCTGGCCGTCAAACCGAATCGCAAAAGCCCAGCAGCTGAGCCCTTGGTAATTGACATCAAAAGGAACGGCCAGGCCGGAGTCGACCAAATCACCAGATTGGCACAAAGCGATACGTTCAAATGGCGTTGGCACGATGCGCTCTCAGGCGTGGTCCAGCATCCACTGGTGCAGTTGGCTTGCGGAATCCGCGACAAAAAGCGGGCCGAGGGCCGCCAGGGCGCTGTGGTCGTGGGCACCATAACTAACGCCCACCGCAGCACAACCGGCGTTGATCGCCATCTGCAAGTCGTGGGTGGTGTCGCCCACCATCAGGGTGCGCTCGGGTGAGACGCCCAGCTCGGCCATCAACTCGTTCAACATGCGGGCATTGGGTTTGCCGGCAGTCTCGTCCGCCGTACGGGTGGCATGAAAAAGCTCTTTAAGGGCCACATCTGCCAGTGCCTGGTTCAAGCCCCAGCGACTTTTCCCGGTGGCCACGGTCAAAAAATGCTGTCGCTCGCGCAGGTCACCCAGCATGCCCAAGACGCCAGGAAACAGACTAATGTCGTTTTGGTGCAAGGAGTAGTGGTGCTTGTAACGCTCACCCAGCAAGGGGTATTTTTCTTTGGGTACGTCAGGTGCGGCATGGGCGAGTGCCTGCATCAGGCCCAAACCAATGACATAAGAGGCGTCGGCATCGCTGGGCACCGCCCCGCCCACATCGCCCACGGCGCGCTGGATACTGCGCGCGATGATGGCTGTGGAGTCGAACAGCGTGCCATCCCAATCAAAGGCGATCAGGTCAAAACGGCGCGCACGCGCCGTAGATTTAGTCGGATTCATGGATGCTAGCTCCGGAGGCAGACGCCCCGATGGTGGATAAAGAGGTTTCTGAGGCGGGTGTTGCCAAAGGAGCGGGGATGGCAATGCGTGCGGCGGGCAAAACGGCCTGCAGAAACGCAGCCAGCTCAGGTGGCGGCGGCGCTTGCAACTCCACACGCTGACCGGTCGCCGGGTGGTCGCATTGCAAGCGCCAGGCATGCAAAAACATGCGTTTGAGCGATTGCGCCCCGGTTGCGCGCGCCAAGGCCTTGTTGCGCTCAAAGTCACCATACTTGTCGTCGCCCACAATAGGCATCCCCTCCGAGGCCAGGTGCACCCGGATCTGGTGGGTCCGGCCGGTTTTGATTGTGACTTCCAGCAGTGAATAGGGCTGCGGCGCGCCCTGGGCCGTCGTGCAGTTGACTTTCACCAAAGTCAGTGAGGGCATGCCATTGGGGTCGTCTTTGGACACCACTCTGACGCGGCGCTCGCCCTCACCTTTACCACCCTCGGTGTCCAGCAAATACTTGTGCAGGGGCTTGTCCAGCACCTTTTTGTTGCTCGGCCACTGGCCTAGCGTCAGCGCCAGATAGGTTTTTCCGGTCTCCCGGTCGCGAAACTGGGACTGCAGATGTTTGAGTGCGCTTCGCTTCTTGGCGACCAGCAAAATTCCGCTGGTTTCGCGGTCCAGACGGTGTACCAACTCCAGAAACGGGGCTTGGGGTCGGGCCATCCGCAATTGCTCAATCACGCCAAAACTCACACCCGAACCGCCATGCACCGCCACGCCGGCGGGTTTGTCGATGGCGAGAAAGTGCGCGTCTTCAAACAACACGGCAAAGTTCTTGGCCGGAACGTGGTGTGCGACGACGTCCGCCATGGCTTGGGCCTTGTCGGCCGCTCGCTCGGAAAGGCGCACTGGCGGCAGGCGTAACACATCGCCCACCTGCAAGCGGGTGTCGGCGCTGGCACGGCCTTTGTTGACCCGCACCTCGCCGCTGCGTATGATCCGGTAAATATGGGTTTTGGGCACACCCTTCAGTTCCCGCATGAGGTAGTTGTCCAGGCGCTGGTCTGCGCTGTTTTCATCCACCGTGAGCCAGCGCACCGCACCACCCGACCCTGCTGGGGAAGCAGCCATCGGCTCGGCGGCGTTGACCCCTATAATGTGTTTCACTAGCGTTTTGCCGTAAGTGGTTGATTTGGTTGGAGTTTAGTCCACCCCCCACAAACAGCCTCGCTAGCCGGTCGATGCCGCCTTGCTGCATTGCTTGCAAATCACCCGCCAGTTGCGGTTGGTGGCCAGCACACATCACGGTCAAGCCGAAGAATTGAACCCCTGATACGGAATACCCCAAATTCCCAGACCCGCTCGGTCTGAGAATGGAATGAAACGAGACATTTGTGTTGAAGCCCTTGAAAAACCTGTGCCTGCGGAGCGTTTGCGCTCCGTTTGTCGGCGCGTTTGAGGCATTGCCGGCCGGCTGCGGAGCACCCAGTGCTGTTTGTCAGGCTGCAACAACCCGAATCCATCCCCTCGTCCCCATCCCTGCGCCTACGCTTCGACACCTCGTGTGAATCGAAGTTCTCCGGCAATTCCTCCTCAGTTCAGTTTTTCGGTTCAGGCATCGTTGGCCCATTTTGGGCAACTGACAACTGAAAAGGATGCACTCCATGAAACGGATGCTTATCAACGCCACGCAGGCTGAAGAACGCCGCTTGGCCATCGTCGACGGACAAAAACTCCTCGACTACGAAATCGAAATCGAAGGGCGCGAACAGCGCAAGGGCAACATCTACAAGGCCGTCGTGACGCGCGTTGAGCCCTCACTTGAAGCCTGCTTTGTGGACTACGGTGAAGACCGCCATGGCTTTTTGCCCTTCAAGGAAATTTCCAAACAGTATTTCCAGCAAGGCGTAGCCGTCAACAACGCCCGCATCCAGGACGCCATCCGGGAAGGCCAGGAACTTCTGGTTCAGGTTGAAAAAGAAGAGCGCGGCAACAAAGGCGCGGCGCTGACCACCTTTGTGTCGCTCGCCGGTCGCTACGTGGTGCTGATGCCCAACAACCCCCGTGGCGGTGGCGTGAGCCGCCGCATCGAGGGCGATGACCGAGCCGACCTGAAAGAGGCGCTCGACCAGCTCGAATACCCCAACGGCATGTCCATCATTGCCCGCACCGCCGGCATCGGGCGCAGCGCGCCTGAGCTGCAATGGGACCTGAACTACCTGCTCAAGCTCTGGAACGCCATCGACGGTGCCTCCAAAGGCGGCAAGGGCGCGTACCTGATTTACCAAGAGTCAAGCTTGGTGATCCGCGCCATTCGTGACTACTTCAACCACGACATTGGCGACATCCTGATCGACACCGACGACGTGTACGAGCAAGCGCAGCAGTTCATGGCCCACGTCATGCCCGAGCACGCCGCCCGCGTGAAGCGCTACCGTGACGACGCGCCGCTGTTCAGCCGCTTCCAGATTGAGCACCAGATCGAATCGGCCTATGCCCGCACCGTGCAACTGCCCTCCGGCGGCGCCATCGTGATCGACCACACCGAAGCGCTCGTGAGCGTGGACGTGAACTCGGCACGCGCCATCAAGGGCGGCGATATCGAAGAGACCGCGACCCGCACCAACCTGGAAGCCGCCGACGAAGTGGCGCGCCAGATGCGATTGCGCGACCTGGGCGGCCTGATCGTGATCGACTTTATCGACATGGAAGAAAGCCGCAACCGCCGCGAGGTGGAAAGCCGCCTGCGCGATGCCCTGCGCCAGGACCGTGCCCGCGTGCAATTTGGCACCATCAGCAAGTTCGGCCTGATGGAAATGAGCCGGCAGCGCCTGCGCCCGGCCCTTTCCGAAGGTGCGTCCATCCCCTGCCCGCGTTGCGGTGGTTCTGGCCACATCCGTGACACCGAATCCAGCGCACTGCAGATTCTGCGGATCATTCAGGAAGAGTCGCTCAAAGACAACACCGCATCGGTGCTGTGCCAGGTGCCAGTGGACGTAGCGTCCTTCCTGCTGAACGAAAAGCGCACCGAAATCGCCAAGATTGAGCTCAAGCAGCGCATCAATGTGCTGATGGTGCCCAACAAGACGCTGGAAACACCCAATTACAAGCTCGAGCGCCTGAAGCACGACGACCCGCGCCTGGACCACATCGAAGCCAGCTACAAAATGGCGGACGATATGGAAGAAGCGACTGGCGTGACGCGCCGCTCACAAGAGCCTACCAACAAGCAAACGCCCATCATCAAAGGCGTGCTGCCTGATGCGCCAGCGCCGCAAGCGCCGGTCAAAGCCGAGGCTGCCCCGGTAGCACCGGCGGTCGCCAAGCCTGTGGCGCCCGCCGCCGCGCCGGTGCCAGCGACACCTGCATCGGCAGGATTTTTCGGCTGGATCAAAGGGCTGTTCTCGGCACCGCCGAGCGTACCCGCTCCGGTGGTCGCGGCACCTGCCGCCAAAACCGACGAACGTCGCGATGGCCGCGGCACACGGGAAGGTGGTCGCGAAGGTGGCCGTGAAAGCGGTCGCGGCGGACGGGGTGGCGAGAGCCGTGGCCCCCGCAGCGAGGCAGGCCGGGGCGAAGCCCGCGTGGACGGGCGTGGCGAAGGCCGCAATGGTGAACGCGGCGAGCGCGGTGGCCGCGGTGGCCGTGGCCGCAACGGCGAGCGCGCAGGTACGGGCGACCGCAGCGCACAACGCGAACGCTTTGACCAAGAAGGCAAGCCCATGGGCACTGACGCAGACCTGCTGGCCATGCCTGCTGAAGGTGACGCGCCCCGCCAGGAGCGCGCACCCCGCGGGGAGCGTGGCGGACGGGGTCGTGGCGGTGACCGAAGCAATGAGCGCAATGAATCCGGCGAACGCGCCGATGGCACCGCACGCCAGGAACGCGGCACAGAAAGCACAGGAGAGGCGACGGGTACTGACGGCGTGAGCGCCGAGCGTGAACCGCGTGAGGGCCGCTCACGGGGCGGACGCGGACGCCGCAATGACCGTGGCCCGCGCGCCGAAGACGGCAGCATGGAAGCCCCAGCAAGCGCTGCACCCGATGCAGCAGGCACTGCGGAAGCCACAGTCGGCACCCCCGAGGGGCAAGAGGGTCGTGAATCGGGCCAACGTCGTTCGCGTGACCGCTATGGCCGTGACCGCGGCGAGCGAGGTGGCCGTAGCGAGCGGGGTGAGCGTACGGATGCGGCACCGCAAACTGGAGCGTCCCAAGACCAGGAAGTTCAAGAAGTCGAGCACGTGGTGCGCGCTTCCTACTTTACCCAGCCCGCAGCGGCACCGGTCGTGACCGAGGCGGCTGTACCAGCCCCTGTGGCCGTGTCATCGCCTACACCCGCTGAAAAAATCGCAGCAGAACCAGCACCTGTGGCAGCCGAACAGGCAGCGCCGCTGGCTGAAGCACCGGTCGCCGCACCGCTGCAAGCCCCGGCCGCGACCGCACCGGCAAAAGCCGCTGCTGTCGCTGTCAGCCCATCACCTGCGTCCAGCGGCATGCCCAAGGTCTCAGGTTTTGCGCTGCCCATGGATGACTTGCAAGCGGTAGCTCAAACCTCCGGGTTGCAGTGGGTGAACTCCGACCCAGCGCGTATTGCCGCCGTTCAGGCCGCCATTGCTGCCGAGGCACCGGTGGTTCACACCCCCCGCGAGCGCCCCGCACCGGTGCAAATCCAGGAAGGGCCACTGGTCTTGGTCGAGACCAAGCGTGATCTGGCCAAGCCGGACCTGCCCTCGGGAGAGTAAGCACTGGCTGCGCACCGGTCATGCCGGTGCATGAATAAAGGGCACCTCGGTGCCCTTTATTTTTGCGGATCCCGCAATGGCGCTCCCCTGAAGAAAGCCTCAGACGAAACCGTCTGCAGAAAATGTCGGACTGCGCCTTAGTTCTGGCGCTGCACCACGGCGTCGAGCGCGCGTTGTGCATCCCGTTTGATTTCAAGGTCGCTGGTGATCGCGACCGACTGGCGAAACAAGTGCTGCGCCTTGCCCCACAGACCCAAGCGTGCACACATCACACCCGCCAGGTATTGCAACAGGGCGTCCCGCGGGTCGGCCTTTTGGGCCGATTCAATGCGGGCCAGCCAAGCGGCGTCAGGCGTCCCGTCTTGCTGGGCAAATCCGCTTTCAATGGCCCGCACCAATTGCCTGCGCTGGGCCTGCGTCAATTCATGGGGCTGATGAACCATGCGTTCCCACACCGGCAACAACCACAGGCGCGACTGGGCCGCGTCGCCACCCAAGGTCAGCCAATGGCGGGCTGCGCCCAAGGCCACATCCGTCATGGCGCGTTCAGACGCTTCCAAGGTCGCCCAGGCCTGAGCGACCTGGCTTGGGTCTTTGGCCGCAGACACCAATTCCAGAGCCAGCGCTTTGGACAAACTCGCTCCATTGTTTTTGGGCATGGCGCGGTGCTTGACGAGCAGGCGCACGGTTTCCAGCGCCAGCGCGGTTTTGCCTTGCATGCGCGCCACGCGAAAGCGCAAACGCAGGGCCACGGTACGGCGAGCGGCACCTTGGGGCAAACGGTCCAGCCATTGCATGGCCGAGCCTGCATCGTGGTCATCCAGCGCCCAGCGTGCGGCGCGCAAGAAAAAGCCCTCTTGCGTGCTGGCCACGTCCGGGTTGCGCAAAGCCTCGCTGGCCTGCTGGAAGTGGCTATCGCGCACGGTACGGTCTTGCAAGGCATGGGCACTTTCTGCGGCCACCAAGTGCAGCATCGCCTGCAATCGGGCCGCGCTTCGCGCTGAATCTTCCTCGCCGTCGGCCGCAACCTGCAGCGCCAGCGCGTGTTCGGCGGCCCTGCGGGATCGCACAAAACGCCCCGCCACCAAGTGGACCAATGCATCGACCAAGGACGCGTGCACGAGGCGTTCGCGTTGTTGCATGCGCCAGCGCCGGGCCTGGGCCGGAATGCTGGCAAAAGCCGAGAACCCCCGCAGCGCCAAGTGGAGCAGCACAAAGCTTGCAGCCAATACAAGCAGCACCAGGTTGAGCGACACATCAATGCGATAAGGCGGCCAAAACAAAGTCACGGTGCCCGGGTTCCCAGCCGCAAACAAAGCGCTGGCCGCCGCTACGCCAAACAGCGCCATGAGCCAGAAAACTGCGCGCATGGCTTAGCGTCCCGCCACGGCAGTGGAGAGGGCGGCCAGCGTCTCGTCAACGCGTGGCACCTCCAGCAAGCGCATCTTGGCCTGAACCTGGAGCAACAAGGCCGCCGCCAACTGTGTCTTGCGCGCACCCGGCGCAAAGTAGCGGGACAGCACCACCGACGCTGTCGCCAGATCGCCCCGGGCAGGGTCAATCTGCCGCGACATCAGGCCCAGCCGGGCATTCAGGATGCGCAACTTGAAGTTCTCGCGCAGGAAGAATGATTGTTCAGGCGACAAAAGTGCAGCCTCAGGCTCCGAGATCTTGCTGACACGGACCAAGTCTTTCACATCGGCTTGCAGCTCAGCCCAAATGCGCAGCCACCAGACCGAGATCGCCTCTTGGGGCTTGCGCGCGAGCGTCTCGCTGGGGCGCCCCGGTTCGATCGCGTTGGCGATCGGCAAGTCGTCCGCCATCAGCGTGAGCTCATCCAACTGCAAGAGCAAGGTCGGCGTGTCGGACAGCGGCGTGGCCTGGATACGTGCCACATCACGGGCAATGGCGCGTTGCAAGGGCGCGAGGCGGGGCTGCGCTGTGCGCGCCAATCGGGTCTCCGCCGTCTTGAGTGCCGACAACAGAGGATCGATGCTTCCGGTAAGCTGAGATTGCTGCTGGGCCAAACGAATGGCAGAGTCAATGTCTGCCACCAGATTTTCGTCCCGGGAGCGTGACAGGCTCTGGATCAATTCTTCGACCTGCGTACGCTGCAAGCCCACTTCCGCCAACTTGGCATCGGTGACTGCTAGCTTGGCCGCCGTCTCCAAAGCGAGATCTTGTGCCTGGCGCGCGCTGCTTTTTGCCTCACTGGCCTGCCCCACGGCGTCTGCACTTTGGTGGGCCAACTGCTCTTGCATTGAGGTCACTTTTTGCCACAGGAGCACACAGGCGACCAGCGCCACGACGGCCACCGCGGCACTGGTGCGCAACAACCATCCGCTTGGCCGGTGGAGTTCGGACCCTCCCAACGCAGCGGGCGCAACGGGTGGAGATTCAGGCGCTTCGGCGGAGGCTGTAGTCATGTGTTGGATTCTATCGACGCCACTACCTCGGGCAGCAAGGGCCGCGACTCCTGCACCCGGCCAAAACCGGCCTTACGGGCGGCCTCGGCAATCCGTGGATGGGTCGCAATGGCCCGGGACTGCGCCCAGCTTTGCTGCGGTGCGCATTGGGCGAGGTAACCCAGGGCTTCGGCGCTGCTAAAGATCCAGACGGATCCGTCACATGCGGCCCGAGCGACCCATTCGCGCTGTGCGTGGTCCCAGGCGGGCGCACGTCGCTCATAGGCCACCACAAAAGTTACGGAGCCGCCCGCCGCCTCAATCTGCTGGGCAAACCAGTCGCGCCCCACGCCCTGAGGCGACGGTTCTGCGCGCTCGGCCCGGCCACGCACGACCAGTACCCGGTAGCCAGGCACCACCCGGTGGCGCACCAGGCGCCACAGCGCCTCTGAATCAAACTGCCCGCTGTCAGACGATGGGCAATCGATCGCGCCGGTCGGCACGCCGCAGGCAAGCAAGGCGCTCCGGCTGGCCGGGCCGGTCACCCAAGCCCTGGGTGCCGCGCCCGCGTGGGCAAAGGGGTTTGACAGGGCGCCGGGGCGTTGGTCAAAAAAATGGCTAACGGCATTGCCGCTCACAAACATGACCGCATCAAAGGACGCGAGGCCCTGCCAGGCCTCCGTAAGAGCGGTGATTTCAGTCATCGGACAAATCGTGATGAGAGGCAAGGCCAGCGCATCAAAGCCGAGTCCACGCAAATCAGCCACCCAGGCCTGCGCCTCCTTGGCTGGACGGGTCACGATCAAGCGGGGCCGGGTCGACACTTCAGGGGACCCTAAGACTTCAGGGCCCAAGGGGTTCAACGCGCCTGCGCGGCCACGGCGGCCTGCAGGGCTTGCGCCACCTGCTCACCCAGGCGCACGGCCGACGGAACATCGGTCACCGGAGCTGCACCACTGACTTGTACCAAGGCACTTTGGCCCTCAGGATCGCCCCAGGCGGCGTCCAGATTCAGTACCGCGCCGGAAAAAGCGGCATACGCCGCCAAGGGCATGGAGCAGCTGCCCCCCATAACCCGGCTCACTGCCCGTTCCGCAGAAACAGCGAGTAGCGTGGGCAGGTGCACCAGCCCAGCCAGGGCGCCCGCCACGTCGGCGCGCCCCTCCGGGATTTCTATACCCAGCGCGCCCTGCCCTGCCGCCGGCAGCATCTGGGTAGGCTCAAATACTTGGGCAATGCGGGCGCCCAACTCCAGACGTTTCAGGCCTGCAGCGGCCAACACGATGCCGTCGTACAAGCCGTCATCAAGCTTTTTAAGACGGGTATCCAAGTTACCGCGCAAGGGCTCAATCCGCAAATCGGGGCGCAAGGCGCGCAACAGAGCGACGCGTCGCAGGCTCGAAGTACCCACCACCGCGCCTTGGGGCAGATCGTCCAGGCGGGCGTAGCGGTTGGAGACCCAGGCGTCGCGCGGATCTTCACGCTCCATCACGCAAGCCAGTGCAAACCCGGGCGGCAGCTCCATGGGCACGTCTTTGAGCGAATGCACAGCCAGGTCGGCGCGGCCCTCTTCAAGCGCTGTTTCGAGCTCCTTGACAAACAGGCCCTTGCCACCGACTTTGCTCAAGGACCGGTCCAGAATTTGATCGCCCTTGGTGGTCATGCCCAAGAGCGTGACCTGGTGGCCTTGGGCCGTGAGCAGGGATTGCACATGGCGGGCTTGCCATAGGGCGAGGCGGCTCTCACGGGTGGCGATAGTGAAGTGTTGCAAAGTTGTTCGCTATTGGTAATTGGAGGGAGGGCCAAAGGCCGTATGGAATGCTAGCATGACCTGTGCCACCCTTGGCAGGTGCGCAAATCCACAGTTTGCCGCCCATCCCCAGCCTCAAAAACCCTGGATCACAAGCCCTTTTTCGCCCTGACTGCCCGATGAAAACTGTTGTCCCCACCCCCGCCAGCCTGCCTAAAAACACCAAAAACAATGAACGCCCCTTGGTGGAGGACATCCGTTTACTGGGGCGGATGTTGGGCGACGTGATTCGTGAACAAGACGGCGAAGAAGCGTTTGCCCTGGTGGAGCAGATCAGAACACTGTCGGTGGCCTTTCGGCGGGACGCCGATCATGAGGCCGACAAAGCCCTCAAGAAATTGCTCAAGGGCCTGAGCGCCGACCAGACAGTGAGTGTGATTCGGGCATTCACCTATTTCAGCCACTTGGCCAATTTGGCTGAAGACCGCCACCACATCCGCCGCCGGGCGGTGCATGAACGCGCCGGCGACACCCAAGAGGGCAGCATTGACGTGGCGGTATCGCGGCTGCGCTGGGCCGGAATTACGCCCCACACGATTGCGCAGACGCTGGAACACAGCTTTGTCTCGCCGGTGCTGACCGCCCACCCCACGGAGGTGCAGCGAAAAAGCATTTTGGACGCCGAGCGCGCTATCGCCCAACTGCTGGCCGCCCGGGATGACGTGCTGTACCGCGGCGAGGGCCAACCGCGCAACGCCCTGACCCAGCGTGAACTCGGGGCCATCGACGCCCAGATACGCGCCCGCGTGGCCCAGCTGTGGCAAACCCGGCTGCTGCGTTACAACAAACTCACGGTGGCCGACGAGGTGGAAAACGCCTTGAGTTACTACGAGTCCACCTTTCTGCGCGAGATTCCAAAAATCTACGGCGAACTGGAGCACCTGCTGGGCGACCATGCCGTGCATTCTTTCTTGCGCATGGGCCAGTGGATCGGTGGTGACCGGGACGGCAATCCCAACGTCAGCGCACAAACCCTGGAATACGCGCTGCGCCGCCAAAGCGAGGTCGCACTGCGGCATTACCTGACAGAGGTGCATTTATTGGGTGGCGAGTTGTCCATTTCCACCATGCTGAGCGACTGCAGCGCCGAGATGCAAACTTTGGCGGCGCACAGCCCGGACCAAAACCCGCATCGCCAGGACGAGCCCTACCGGCGCGCCCTGATTGGCATGTATGCGCGCTTGGCCGCCACGTTGAACCAACTCACCGGCACCGACGCTGCACGCCACGCCGTGCCGCCGCAAAATCCCTACCGCCTGTCTGAAGAGTTGGTCGCTGATCTGCGCACGATTGAGACGTCGCTGGTGAGTCACCACGGCCGGGCGCTCACGGCCCAGCGCCTGCATCCGCTGATTCGGGCGGTGGAGGTGTTTGGCTTTCACTTGGCCACAGTGGATCTGCGCCAAAGCTCGGACAAGCACGAGGCGGTGGTCGCTGAGTTGCTTCGCACCGCCCGCCTTGCGGCCGACTACAGTGCCCTGCGCGAGACCGAAAAGCGCACGCTCTTGTTAAGTGTGCTGAATGATGCTCGGGCCTTGAAAGTCAATGGCGCACCCTACTCTGCGCACGCACAGAGCGAGCTGGCTATTTTTGACATGGCCAAAACGATGCGCGAACGCTTTGGGCGCGAGGCCATTCGCCACTACATCATCAGCCACACCGAGTCGGTCAGCGACTTGCTCGAAGTGCTGGTGCTGCAAAAAGAAGCCGGACTGATGCGCGGCACGTTGGACGGTGAGGCGATCTGCGACCTGATCGTGGTGCCGCTGTTTGAAACGATTGAAGACCTGCGCAACGCAGCGCCCATCATGCGTGAGTTTTACGCCCTGCCCGGCGTGGCCGCAATGGTGCAGCGCAGCGGCGCGGAGCAGGACATCATGCTGGGCTATTCGGACAGCAACAAAGACGGCGGCATCTTCACCAGCAATTGGGAGCTCTACCGGGCGGAAATCGCCTTGGTGGAATTGTTTGACACCCTGGCCACCACCCACCGGATTCAGCTGCGCATGTTTCACGGTCGGGGGGGCACCGTCGGTCGTGGCGGTGGCCCAAGCTACCAGGCCATTTTGGCGCAGCCCCCGGGCACGGTGCGCGGACAGATTCGCCTGACCGAACAGGGCGAAGTGATTGGCTCCAAATACGCCAACCCGGAAATCGGCCGTCGCAACCTCGAGACCCTGGTGGCCGCCACACTGGAAGCCACTTTGCTCCAAGCCACCCAACCGGCGACCCCGGCTTTTTTGCAGGCTGCTGCCCAACTGTCGCAGTACAGCATGGACGCCTACCGCGCGCTGGTGTACGAGACACCCGGTTTTACCGAGTACTTTTTCAGCTCCACCCCCATCCGCGAAATCGCCGAGCTCAACATTGGATCGCGCCCCGCCTCCCGCATGTTTGCCCCCACGCTCGGCACTGGCGTGTCCTCGCTGCCCCCCGAGGGGGCTGCCTCGGCTCGGGGCGGCCCAGCGCCGATGCCCTCCCCACGCATTGAAGACCTGCGGGCCATACCCTGGGGATTTAGCTGGGGTCAATGCCGCCTCGCACTGCCGGGCTGGTTGGGTTTTGGCGCCGCGGTTCAGCGCTTTATTCGCGGCGAAAAGGGCGAGCACACTGAGGCGCAGGTGAAAGAGCGGACCGCTCTGCTGCGCAAGATGGAGCGCCAATGGCCCTTTTTTCAGACGCTTTTGTCCAATATGGACATGGTGATGGCCAAAAGCGATCTGGCCCTGGCCGCCCGGTATGCCGAACTGGTCCCCGATGCCCGCCTGCGTAAAAAGATCTTCAACGCCCTGGAGGCCGAGTGGCACAGCACCGCCCAGGCGCTGACCCTGATTACCGGGGATAAGCAGCGACTGGCGCACAACGCGGCCCTGCAGCGGTCTATCCGCCACCGTTTTCCGTATATCGATCCGCTTCACCACCTGCAAGTCGAGCTGGTGCGCCGTTACCGAGCCGGTCAGGCAGACGAACGCGTTCAGCGGGGAATCCATATTTCCATCAACGGCATTGCGGCCGGCTTGCGCAACACGGGATAGCGCCCTGCCCTGCCCCGATAAAATCTGCGCATGACAAACCAACTCGACAAAAAATCCCAGGCCTGGTCGGCGCTTTTCTCAGAACCCATGAGCGAGTTGGTCAAACGCTATACGTCCAGCGTGTTTTTTGACAAGCGCCTGTGGCAAGCCGACATCGCGGGCAGTTTGGCGCACGCCGACATGCTGGGCCACCAGGGAATCATCAGCGCCCAAGACCTGGCGGACATTCAGCGCGGCATGGCGCAAATCAGCGCCGAAATCGAGTCTGGTGCCTTTGAGTGGAAGCTGGACCTGGAAGACGTGCACTTGAATATAGAAGCACGTCTGACCCAACTGGTGGGCATTGCCGGCAAGCGGCTGCACACCGGTCGCTCCCGGAATGACCAGGTCGCCACCGATGTGCGCCTGTGGCTGCGAGGAGAAATTGACCTGATTGGCGAACTGCTGGTGGAGCTGCAAAAGGCATTGATTGAGGCAGCGTCTGAGCACACCGAAACCATTCTGCCGGGCTTTACCCACCTGCAGGTGGCCCAACCGGTGAGCTTTGCGCACCATCTGCTGGCCTATGTGGAGATGTTTGCCCGCGACGCTGAGCGGATGGCCGACGTGCGCCGGCGCACCAACCGACTGCCGTTGGGCAGCGCCGCGCTGGCCGGCACCGGCTATCCGCTGGACCGGGAACGGGTGGCGCGCAGCCTGGGGATGGTGGACGCACAGGGAGTGGCCCAGGTTTGCCACAACAGCCTGGACGCGGTCAGCGACCGCGACTTCGCCATGGAATTCACCGCCGCTGCCAGCATTTGCATGGTGCACATCAGCCGCTTGAGCGAAGAACTCATCATCTGGATGAGCCAAAATTTTGGATTTATCCAATTGGCGGACCGGTTTACCACCGGCTCGTCCATCATGCCGCAGAAGAAAAACCCTGACGTACCCGAGCTCGCGCGCGGAAAAACGGGCCGCGTGGTCGGCCACCTGATGGGCCTGATCACGCTCATGAAAGGCCAGCCCCTGGCCTACAACAAAGACAACCAGGAAGACAAAGAGCCCCTGTTTGACACCGTAGACACGCTCAAAGATACGCTGCGGATCTTTGCCGAAATGATGGGTGGCATCACGGTCAACGCCGCCGCCATGGAAGCGGCTGCCCGCCGCGGCTATGCCACTGCCACTGACTTGGCCGACTACCTGGTAAAAAAAGGCCTTCCCTTCCGGGATGCCCACGAGGTGGTCGCCCACGCCGTCAAAACGGCCCAAGCCCTGGGAGTGGACCTTTCCGAACTCCCGCTGGCCACACTGCAAACCTTTAATGCGGCCATTGAAGTGGACGTTTTTGAAGCCCTGAGCCTCCAAGGCTCTCTTGCAGCGCGCAACACCTTGGGCGGCACCGCGCCGCAACGGGTGCAATCAGAAATCGCAAGGCATCGGGCGCGGTTGACTTAAGGCAGGGTCATCGGGGCGTGACGCGCCCATCCCCGACAGGACTGGATCGCCCCAATTTATCAGGTGTTAGCGCACCCGAATGCGCGGGGCTGGGGCTCATTACGCATAAATTCTCACACTTAACTCAAAGTTGTCTTTATAGTTAAACCTTTTTACGCTATTTTCTCAGGATAATTGCGTAAATATGTGAAATTCAAAAAGGCAACGCCATGAAATCCCAGCTCGTAGTCATCGATTCTCGCGTTCGCGAGCACCAATTCGTCATCGATCAACTCGCTGCGAGTTACCGGATTTTGGAGCTCGATGGCAGCAAAGATGGGCTGACCCAGATTGCCGACTACCTTTCAAGCCACAGTGAGGCAAACGGCGGAGAAACTTTCAGCGCGATTCACCTGCTCAGCCACGGCAATGCGGGCGAAGTGCAGCTGGGTTCGATCACCCTGGACAGCGCCAACCTGGCCAGTGAGGCCCCAACCCTTGCAAAAATTCACAAGCTGCTGGCCCCTGGCGCGGATTTGCTGCTGTACGGCTGCGATGTCGCCCAGGGCGCGCGTGGCAGTGCCTTCGTCACGCAGTTGGCCAAAGTCAGCGGCCTAGACCTGGCCGCTTCGACCAACTTGACCGGGGGCAAGACCGGAGACTGGGCGCTGGAGACAACGGCAGGAAAAATCCAGACGCAGGCACTGCAGTTGACGATGCAAGACAACTTGATTGCCGGCAGCGTCATCACAGGAACCGCCGGGAATGACAACCTGACTAGCACCCCAGGTGATGACACTATCACCGGGCTCGACGGAAACGACACCGTCAGCGCCGGCACTAGCGCTTTCGGCAACGACATCGTAGACGGTGGCAGCGGCTCGGACTGGATCAGCTTCTCGAACCTACCGGCAAGCGCCGTCACGGTCAATCTTGCCAACCATACGGCCACCAGCACGCTGGGCAGCGTCTCCATGACCAGTATTGAAAAAGTCGCAGGCTCGAGCGCTGGCGATATCCTCACCGGTGGAGACCCTGCTAATGCGACGGACTCCATGGGCTACCGTATTACGGAGTGGTTCCGCGGCAATGGCGGCAATGACACCATCACCGGCGGGGCTGGGGCGAACTTCTTCACCGCTTCGGACTATTCCAACAACACATCAAGCCAGGCGGTAAATGCCAATTTGCGCACCGGCGTAGCCCAGGACGGACTGGGCGGCACCGACACGCTGGTCAATGTCGACTACCTAGTGGGTGGCGCCGGCAACGATGTATTGACCGGGGGTAGCCTGAGCCGCATCGACAGTGGAGAATTCCACGAGAGATTCCGTGGCGGTGCAGGCAATGACACTATTGACGGCAGCAACAGTACAAGCGATGGTGACTACGCCAGCGTAGATCGTGTCGAATACAGCAACAACACCAGCACGCAAGCTATCAACGTAAATTTGGCTACTGGCATAGCCAATGATGGACTGGGGGGCACCGATAGGCTGATCTCCATTGACCAGGTGTTTGGCGGTGCAGGCAACGACACCCTCATTGGCAGCGACAGAGGTGATCAATTTGACGGTGGCGCTGGCGACGACAGCATTGACGGCGGCGCCGGATCGGACCAGGTGCGCTTCGGGCAGGGCGCGGCAGCAGTTATTGTCAACCTCAGCGCCACCAGCCTAACCTTTGGCGGCAAGACCGTGGCCGCGAACAGCGCCGACGACGGAATGGGCGGGAAAGATACGCTGGTCAGCATCGAACACGTGCGTGGCTCTGACTTCAATGACTACATACGTGGCAGTGATGACACTTCAGTACGCCAGTTTTTGACCGGCGGTTTTGGCAGCGACACCATAGATGGCGGCCTGGGTATTGATATTGCCAGCTATGGATACCTCACCCTGACGCAGGGCGGTATCACAGCCTCACTGGTGCCGGGTACTGATGGAGTATTACGCGTCCTTGACAAAAACGGCGGTGTCGACACGCTGGTCAACATAGAAGGCCTGTCGGGCAGCAACTCTGCCGACTCGCTGACCGGAAGCAGTGGCAACGACTACCTGCGCGGTCAAGGCGGCAGCGACACGCTGGACGGCGGCACTGGCAGTGACTGGGCGATCTACACCGCAGATCCCACCAGCGTGACCATCAACCTGCAAACCGGCCAGGCGACCGACGGCTGGAATGGGGCCAGCGGCGTGCTGGCCCTGGGCGGCACCGACACGCTGCGCAATATAGAAAACGCGGAAGGCTCGGACTTCAACGACACCATTATTGGAAGTGCTGGGGCGAACCAGTTGGTGGGCCGCTCGGGTAGCGACGCGCTATTCGGTGCCGATGGAAACGACAGCCTATTGGGTGGAGAAGGCCGCGACACCTTGGATGGTGGACTGGGTGACGACACCCTGGACGGTGGAACCATCGCCGATACGCTCAATCTGGACGATCTGAATATTGCAACGTACTCCACTGCCAACGGGGCCGTCGCGGTCAGCCTGGAAGCCGGCACCAGCTCGGGCGCAGCCGGCAATGACGTTTTACGCAACATCAATATGGTGATTGGTACTGGATCTGGTGATACCTTGACGGGATCGAATCGCACAGAATTTGCCGAATTTTTTGAAGGCGGTGCGGGCAACGACACCATTGATGGTCTGGGCGGAAATTTTGACGTGGCAATGTATTCGTCAGCGACCGCCGCCGTGACAGTGAACCTGGCCAACGGTACTGCCACGGGCGCCAGCACCGGCACGGACACCTTGCGCAACATTGAAGCCGTGTTCGGCTCCAACTTTGCTGACGTGATCACCGGCGGCGCCAACTCAAGCATGCCCTCCGAGCTGTTCCGCGGCAACGGCGGCAACGACACCATCGACGGCGGCTCAGGCAATGACTGGTCGTTTTACGACACGGGGACCGCCGGCGTGGTGGTAACGCTGGGTGACAGCGTTGACGGCACTGCCAGTGATGGCCTTGGGGGGACCGATGTGCTGCGCAGCATCGAGGGGGTCCGTGGCTCTGCCTTTAATGACACGCTCACTGGCAGCAACCGCACAGACTCCACTGAAACTTTTGAAGGCCGCGAAGGAAATGACGTCATCGATGGCAAGGGCGGACTTGACACGGCTTGGTACAAGAACTCTCGTTCGGGGGTGAGCGTAGACCTTTCGCAAGGCAAGGCCATCAACGACGGTTATGGGACAAGTGACACCCTGATCAACATAGAAAACGTGTACGGCAGCCGCGACTTTAATGACCTGATCAAAGGCGACGCGGGCGACAACCGACTAGAAGGCAACGGCGGTAACGACACCTTGAGCGGCAACGCAGGTGAAGACTCCCTCATTGGCGGCACTGGCGACGACTTGATTGACGGCGGCAGTAACACCGCCCCCTACACCTATGACTGGGTGATCTATGACGCCGCAAGCGGCGCGGTCCAAGTTAACCTGAGCATAGGTAAGTCTGCGGGAGCTGATGGCGTTGACACATTGACAGGCATTGAAGCGATTTCAGGAAGTAGCTTTGCTGACGCATTGACCGGCGACGCCAACACCAATATTTTGCTTGGCAATGGCGGCAACGACACGATTGATGGTGGCGATGGGTATGACATCGCAAATTACAGCCGCGCAAGCGGTAGCGTCACGGTGAGCCTGTTAACCAATACGTCCACCGGCGCAGACGGCACAGACACCTTGATCAGAATCGAAGGGATTCAAGGCGGCCAAAGCAGTGACCTATTGACCGGCGACGCTAACAACAATTGGATCGGTGGCAACGGTGGCGATGACAGCATGGTCGGTGGCACCGGCACCGACACGGCCAACTACCACCGTGCCACGGGCGGAGTCACCGTGAACTTGGCGACCGGTCGGGCCACAGGTGCCGACGGTAACGACACACTTGACGGCTTTGAAAACATCGCCGGCTCGATGGTGTATGCAGACAGCCTGACGGGAAATGACGGCAACAATTGGATTGAGGGCAACGGCGGTAACGACACACTCATAGGTGGCGCAGGCAATGATTCGCTACTCGGAGGAGACGGCCGAGACACTCTTGATGGCGGCGCCGGCAATGACACGCTCGACGGGGGCACTAACCGCAACATGGTTCGCTACTCAGGTGCCACCGCAGGCGTGGTAGTGAACCTGGTTACCGGCACCGCCAGTGATGGCCAAGGCGGCACGGACACCTTGATCAACATCAATCAGGTCGGCGGATCGGCATTTAACGACCAAATTACGATTGGCGCGGGTGGCTTTGCCGAGGGCGGTGCCGGTAACGATCTGCTGATCGCTGACTTCATCAGCGACTCATCTTTTATGGGTGCTGCGTTCAATGGTGGCGCTGGCAATGACACTATTGTGGGCAGCGTCAACGGTAGCGATTTGGTCTCCTACAGCACGACGGCCCGCATTGACGGAGCAACCGCATCGGGAAGCGGCGCCAACTGGACCATCGGGCGAGCCGGTAGCAATCTGCTTAGCCTGAACTACAACGTGGCCACGACCAAGTGGACTGCAACGGACCTGCGTACCAACACCACGGCAACTGACCCGAATTTAGGCACGGACTCCCTGCAGAACATTGGAATCATTCACCTTAATGGGGTGGACGGGGTGGGGGCAAATACCGCGCTTGATTTCAGATTATCGGTGACCAATGGCGTGGCCAATGTCTCGTCAATGTCGCTCGTCGCCAACGGCGACGACATGGACGCCAACGACTCCTTGATCGGCACCAGTGGCGCCGATCTGATGATTGGCGGCGGTGGCAACGACACGCTTGCGGCGCTAGACGGCAACGACACCCTCTTGGGTCATGACGGCGACGACCAATTGGCGGGCGGTGCGGGCAACGACACCCTACTTGGCGGCAATGGCCAAGACTTTATCGAAGGCGGCCTGGGCGATGATTACCTGGACGGCGGCTCCAACGACATCACACTGGGCTACGACTGGGTCAGCTACCAAAACGCCACCGGCGCAGTGACGGTCAACCTTGCTACCGGCCTAGCCTCAGGCGCGGATGGCAATGACACCCTCAATAGCTTGGACGCGGTCGCCGGCAGCGGGTTTGCTGATAAGTTGACGGGCGATGGCAATAACAACCTATTGCGCGGCAACGGTGGCAACGACACTATGGATGGCGGCAGCGGCTTTGACCAGGTGGACTACAGCAGGGCGACCGGTAGCGTGACCGTTAGCCTGGTAACCAAGACCGCAACGGGTTTTGATGGGTCGGATACTTTTTCCAATATTGAGGGCATTCGTGGTGGCAAGGCAGGGGATGTGCTCACAGGTGATGCAGGCGACAACTACCTCCGCGGCAACGGCGGCAATGACACGATCGACGGGGGCGCGGGTTGGGACACTGCAAACTACTACCTCGCCACAGGCGGCGTCACCGTCAGCCTTGTCAGCGGCACCTCCAGCGGCGCGGATGGCAACGACACTTTGGTGAATATTGAAGGTATTGATGGCTCGTTTGTGTACGACGACAGCCTGACTGGCAATGACAGTGACAACGACCTGTGGGGGTTTGGTGGCAACGACACGCTGCTTGGGGCCGGGGGCGGTGACATTGTAGCGGGCGGCGCCGGAAATGACAGCATGGACGGCGGCTCTGGCTACGATGTAGCCGACTACCGAGATGAAAACGCCGGAGTGAGTGTCAACCTGCAAACCGAACGTGCCACCGACGGCACTGGCGGGCAGGATACCGTGGTGGGCTTTGAGGAAGTCAGGGGCACAAGATTCAACGATTTGATCGTCGGCAGCAGCACCAATATGTACAAAGAGGTGTTTGCCGGTGGTTTGGGTGATGACACGATTGATGGAGGGGCCGTAACTGACACCCTCAATACGACTAACTTCAACGTCGTCAGCTACCAGGCGGCGAGCGGCGCTGTCAGCGTCAACTTGGGATCTGCGCTGGGCGCACCTGCCCAACCTGCTCCAGCGGGGTCCGCAACGGGAGCGACTGGATCAACGGGCACCGGAGGGGCATCGAACCCGTCCGCACCAACAGGGTCCACTGCCGGCGGCTTCGGTGTAGGCCAAGCCACGGGCGCGGACGGCACCGATGTGCTGATCAACATCGACGTGGTAGTGGGCAGCGGCTACAACGACACCCTCACCGGATCAGCCCGTACCGACATCCGCGAATCCTTCAAAGGCGGCGCGGGAGATGACACCATCGATGGTGGTGGTGGTTATTTTGACTTTGCCGAATTTACGGACGCGACTGGTGGTGTAACCGTAGTGCTTTCGGGTGGCGGCAACGGAACGGCCACCGGCGCCGGCGTGGGTACGGATACCCTCAAAAGTATCCAAGGAATCTTGGGCTCCAACTACGCCGACTCAATAACTGGCAGCGCTTCCACAGGAAACGCCTTGGCCGGTAGCGAATTGTTCCGTGGCAATGGGGGCAACGACACCATTGACGGCGGTGCGGGCTTCGATTGGGCCTTTTATGACAGGAGCACCGCCGGCGTGGTAGTGACTTTGGGTGACACCGTAGACGGTACCGCCAGCGATGGACTGGGCGGCACGGATGTGCTGCGCAGCATTGAGGGTGTTCGCGGTTCCGACTTCAACGACACACTGACCGGCGGCAACCGCACGGATGCGGTAGAAATCTTTGAAGGGCGCGAAGGAAACGATGTCATTGATGGCAAGGGCGGGCTCGACACGGCCTGGTACAAGAACTCCCGCGCCGGTGTTTCCGTTGATTTGTCGCAAGGCAAGGCATTGAACGATGGCTATGGGGGCACCGACACCCTGTCAAATATTGAAAACGTATATGGCAGCCGGGACTTCAACGACTCCATCACCGGCACCGTGGGCGACAACCGGCTCGAGGGTAACGGTGGTAACGACACTTTGAGCGGCCTGAGCGGCAACGACACCCTGCTGGGTGGTGATGGCAACGACCAAATTTCGATTTCAGACACCGGGGCTGGCGACTCCATTGATGGCGGCTCGGGTTGGGACAACCTCAACCTGCGCATGGACGGAACCACCCTCAACTTGGGCGGTGTCAACATCAAGGGCATCGAAAGTTACAACCTAGAAATCACCGGCGCTGCAGGCACCATCGCGCCCTTGGTCACCGTCTCCGACGCAGTTTTTAGCGCGGCGGGCAGCGACACGGTCTCCGTCAACTCGTGGTTTACCAATGCGGCGATCAATATCAACGCAAGCTCGGTGGCGATGGGCCACACCCTTTACCTCAATAGCGGAAACGGCAACGACACCCTGGTCGGCGGCGCTGGAAATGACAACATCCGGGGCGGTGGTGGTAACGACAGCGTCACCGGGGGCGCTGGAACGGACACCGTGGTGTATGACTTTGGTCAAACGCAGCTCCCGGGCCTTACGCTTGTGGCCGGAGCCAACGGCTCCTGGACGCTACTCAGCGGGGCCTTGACCCTTCTGAAGTTGCAGGCCAACACCGCCAATGGCGCATGGACAGTAACGGACTTGCGCACCAGTCCAGCCACAAACAGCGGCCTGTATGGCGTGGACACCCTCTCCGGAATCGAGACTATTCACTTAGAGGTGCAAGACGGCAATGGCAACTGGACCAGCGCGGGCAACATCGACCTGCTAATTAGCGCAGGTATGCCGAGCGTCACGTTGCGCGATGTCACCACGCTGGGGACGAGCGGCAATGACACATTGACCGGCACCGCGGGTAATGACGTCATCAGTGCCTTCACGGGCTCGGACTCCATCACCGGTCTGGCCGGCGACGACCAAATTACCGTCACCGACAACGCCACTACCGACACGATTGAAGCTGGTTTGGGCTGGGACAGCCTGAATTTGCGCGTGGACGGCAGCGCGCTCAACCTGGGAAGCAACACCAATATTCGCGGCATTGAGTGCTTCAACATCGACACCGGCGGTCTGTCCGCGAATGCGGTGCAGTCGGTCACGGTATCGGACAGCCTGTTTGCTGCCGCAGGAGCCAGCAATATCGGCGTGAACGCCTGGGGAAACAATACCGCGGTCAACTTCGATGCCAGCGCAGTGCTTGCCACGCACAGCGTCAGCCTGCGGGGCAATAACGGCAATGACACGCTGATCGGCGGCTCCGGAGACGACTATCTGCAGGGCGGCAACGGCAACGACTATTTGTCGGGCGGGGCTGGCAACGACACCATCACGGGAGGCGGCGGCAACGCCACCATTGACGGCGGGGCGGGCTTTGACACCTGGTACGGAGATGTAGGACAGAACAGCCTAGTCGGTGCAAACCTCGTTGGCAACGCCGGTACCGGCTGGAACTTTGTGTTGGGTAACGGCACGGTGATCGGGCTTATCCGGCCCATCGTGGGGACGGGCAACTGGACATTGCAGCAGGCCGGAAACACCCTTGTTGGAACGATGAGCAATATCGAGCAAATGCAGATCAGCGGCGTAGACGGGAATGGTGCCGCCATGACGCTGCGAATTGCCATCGACAACAGCCTGACGAACCCTAGCCTGAGCATTGTGGGGGACGGCACTCAAACCGGAGCCACAAACGGTAACGATTCACTTATGGGCACGTCGGGTAACGACACGATTGACGGCCTAGGCGGCGACGATACGATCGACGGGGGGGGCGGAGACGACCTCTTAACGGGGAATACCGGGAGTGATTTGCTCATTGGGGGCGCGGGCGACGACACGGCGGCTTACACAGGCATTAAGGCGAACTACACCGTCACACGTACCGTCACAGGCTGGACGGTGAAGGACAACGTTGGCAACGAGGGCACTGACACGCTCACAGGTATTGAAAACATCGCCTTCGCCGACCAAACCCAAGTGGGCAACAACGCACCCACCGGCATGGTCAAAATCAGTGGCCTAGCCAAGCAAAACAAAACTCTCACCGCCAGCAACACGCTGGCCGATGTGGACGGCATGGGCACGGTGAGTTACCAATGGAGCGCCGACGGCGTGGCAATCAGCGGGGCCAACTCGGCAACGCTCCAACTGGGCCAAGCCCAAGTGGGCAAAGTGATCACAGTCACGGCCTCCTACACCGACGGCTTGGGTACCGCAGAGTCAGTATCGAGCGCCAACACCGCGGCAGTACTCAACGTTAACGACTTGGCGACCGGTGGTGTCAGCGTTAACGGCCAGTTGCAACAGGGCCAAACTCTGACCGCTGGCAACACCCTGGCCGATGCCGATGGAATGGGCGCAGTAAGCTATCAGTGGTTTAGCGCCGAAACTGGGGCGATTGCAGGTGCAAATGCGGCTAACCTGACCCTGGACCAAGCGCAGGTAGGCCAACACATTTACGTCAAAGCGAGCTATACCGATGGTGGTGGCAAGCTAGAAAACAAGGTCTGCGCCACCACGGGTGCGATCGCTAACGTGAACGACGCCCCTACCGGCGGTGTTCTGATCGATGGAAATGCGTGGGAGGGTCAAACACTTACCGCGCGCTCAGCTATCAGCGACTTAGACGGCCTGGGGGCCTTCCAATACCAGTGGCTGGCCGATGGCCAGGTCATTGACGATGCCAACGGTTCCACCTTGACCCTGACATCCAGCCTCGTTGGGCGGAGCATTGCCGTGCAATTAACCTACTTGGACGGCGGCGATACTGAGGAATCAGTTACCAGTGCCCCAAGCGCCGAGATCACGCCACGAAATACCCCAGTGATCGGCAGCGTACAACTGGCGGGCAGTGCCGAGCAATACCAGGTGCTCCACGCCCAGATCAACTTGCAAGACGACGATGGCTTGGGTGCCTTGAACTTTCAGTGGTACGCCACCGATAGCAACGGGCAAAAAAACGCCATCGCCGGCGCCACCGGGGAGATGCTGACCTTGCAGCAATCACAAGTTGGCAAAGGGATCAGCCTAACTACAAGCTACACCGACGGACACGGCAACCTGGAAAGCGTGGACAGCGGACTCTATAGCGCGGTGCTCAACGTGAACGATCGTCCAACCGGCGGGGTCAGTATCACTGGGGTCGCTAAGCAAGGCACGGCGCTCAAAGCCACCCACAACCTAGCCGACCTGGACGGCATGGGCACAGTGACCTACCAGTGGAAGGCCAACGGAGTCGCCATTGCATCAGCCACCACCGACACCCTGACCCTGACGCAGGCCCAGGTGGGCGCCAAGATCACCGTAACGGCAAGCTACGTCGACGGATTTGGGGCCCCAGAGAGCAAAACCAGTCTGTCAACAAAACCCGTACTACAGGTCAACGTTGCGCCCGTGATTAACAGTTCCTCAACAGCGAACTTTGCTGAGAATGGAAACGGCACTGCATACACCATCGTTGCCACCGACGCAGACGTGGGATCCAAGGTGAGCTACGCCATCAGTGGCGCTGATGCGACTCTGTTCAACATCAACGCCACCACTGGCGTCGTATCGTTCAAGGCGGCACCAAACTACGAGGCGCCTGCCGACGCGGGTGCAAACAACGTCTATGACCTGACCGTAACCGCCAGTGATGGCACCTTGAGTGCCAATAAAGCGGTGGCTATTTCAGTAACCAACGTCAATGAAGCTCCGGTACTGAACGGGACGGCCAAGGTCAACTATGCTGAAAACGGCAAGGGTATTGCTTATACCGCGCTGGCTTCTGATGTGGATGTAAATACGACGCTGACCTACACCATCGGTGGATCGGACGTCGCACTGTTCAACATCAACGCCAACACGGGTGCAGTCTCCTTTAAAGCGTCTCCGGATTTTGAAAAGCCAGCCGATGCTGGTAAAAACAATGTTTACGACATTACAGTCACCGCCAGTGACGGTCTGCTGAGTTCTGCGACGCAAGCGGTTGCAATTACCGTGGCCGACGTGCTCGTGGAACCAGGCCAATCAGTGATCGACTTGGGCAGCTACGGCAAGTTGATTGCGCCAGTTCAGGTCGACAACGGAAACTGGTACTACTTCTGGGACCGCAGTGGCAATGGAGTCGCTGGTGGCACGGGCGGTAGTTTGAATGGCGGCGTGGACACCACCACGCACAACGTGCTCGATGGACTGTTCAATCAGGACATCAACGGCACAGTCAACACCTCGGTCAAGAATTTTGACGGTGCCTATGGCACGACCGACATCTACCGCTACGCCACCCTCAACGGAGTCAAATTGGCCCTGCCCACCATAGGCGTTACCGGCGCTACAGGGGCGCAGGCCGGCACCGCTGTGGGAGCCGCCACAGCAGCCAACGGGAGCAACGCTAACAACACAAAGTACAACGACCTGCTGGCGGTTTGGGACGCTTACAACGGCACGACCACGGGCAGCAATCTGTCGGGTACGCCTGCGTCCTGGCAGGCGAACAGCTACTGGTCTGCCACGGATGTGTCATCGGTCGGCCATGCGACTGTGAACCTGAGCTCAGGGACGCTCGCCAACTTTGCCGATACGCAAACCTATTTCATTGCGTTGCAAGTGCTGGGTTGAAGGCATGACGATATCGGGGGCAGGCAGATCATTCACAGCACGAGAGGTCGAAAGGGCAAATCCGGTTTGCCCGAGACCCCTCGCTGGGGGACGTTCTTGGAATTTGGGCCATGCCGAGACGTGACCCGACAATCACACCATGCACATCCTGTTCATCCACCAGAACTTCCCAGGGCAGTTCAAACACTTAGCACCGGCACTTGCGCGTCGGGGGCACACCGTGCGCGCCATGTCGGTCAAAGACCAGGTCAGCCTGCCTGGCGTGGTCCACACCCGCTACGCGATCGACAAGGCGCCTTCCAAAACCACCCACCCCTGGTTGCGGGACATGGAGGCCAAGATGGTGCGGGGCGAAGCCGTGTTTGCTGCCGCCCTGCAACTCAAGTCCGGAGGCTTTGAGCCAGACGCTGTCATCGCCCACCCGGGCTGGGGTGAAAGCCTGTTTATCAAGAACGTGTGGCCCAAGGCGAAATTAGGTCTGTACGCCGAATTTTTTTACCGGCTCGAAGGGGTAGACGTCGGCTTTGACCCCGAAATCTACCCAAGCCACAGGGACGATGCCTGCCGAATTCAGGGCAAGAACATCAACAACCTGATGCATTTTGAACACGCGGATGCGGCGCTCTCGCCTACCCGCTGGCAGGCGAGCACCTTTCCCGACAGCTTCCGGCAACGCATCACCGTGGCCCACGATGGCATCGACACCACCATGCTAGCGCCCAACCCAAGCGCCTTTGCGCTGATCAATCAGTCGCTGAAAATTCAGGCGGGCGACGAGATCATCACTTTTGTGAATCGGAATCTGGAACCCTACCGCGGGTACCACGTATTCATGCGGGCCCTGCCCGCCCTGCTGCGCGCCAGACCCAAAGCGCGGATCGTGATCGTGGGTGCCGACGGCGTGAGCTACGGTGCCGCTCCGCCCCATGCGAAGAACTGGAAACAGGTGTTTTTGGAAGAAGTCCGGAGTGAGTTGGACATGAGTCGCGTTCACTTTGTCGGCACTCTGGGCTACAAAGACTTTGTTACGTTGCTGCAGATATCCATGGTGCACGTCTACCTGACCTATCCATTTGTACTGTCTTGGAGTCTGTTGGAGGCCATGAGCATCGGATGCGCGATTGTGGCCAGTGACACCGCGCCCGTGCGAGAGGCGATCAGCCACGACCAGACCGGTCGCCTGGTCCCATTTTTTAATGTCGCCGGGTTTGTTCGCGAGATCGTGCAATTGATCGAGTCACCCCAAGACCGCAAGCGCCTGGGCGCTGCAGCGCGCGCATTTGCAGCCAAAAACTACGATCTAAATGCCGTTTGCCTGCCGCAACAGCTGGCCTGGGCAGAAAAGCTAGCCGGTCATTCGCTATAATCGTGGGCTTTGCTGGATCCGGCCAATCATGGCTGGGTAGGGGCAAATGGGTTACCGCCACCCAAATTTTGGCGAGGTGAGGCTCGGTCGCCTGTGGCAATGCAGGAACTGTGGCCGTTTTATGTATCGGAGTGTCCAAATGGCACGCGTATGTCAAGTCACGGGCAAAGGCCCGATGGTTGGGAACAATGTTTCCCACGCCAACAACAAAACCAAGCGCCGGTTTCTTCCTAACCTGCAATACCGTCGTTTCTGGGTCGAATCAGAAAACCGCTGGGTGCGCCTGCGCATTTCCAACGCCGGTCTGCGTTTGATCGACAAAAAAGGTATTGATGTCGTGCTCGCTGATTTGCGCTCACGTGGTCAAGCTTAATATTTAAGGAACACACCATGGCAACCAAAGGCGGACGCGAAAAAATCAAGCTGGAATCGACAGCCGGCACCGGTCACTTCTACACGACCAGCAAAAACAAGAAAACCATGCCCGAGAAGATGTTGATCAAGAAATTTGATCCCAAAGCTCGCAAGCATGTGGACTACAAGGAAATGAAGCTGAAGTAAGTCGGCCCTTTTCCCACAAAAAAGCCCGCTTCCGCGGGCTTTTTTGTGGGCGTCAGCTTGGCTGATACCCGCTTCGTCGCCCCAAGCCCGAAGACTTGGGGCTTCAGACTTTAAGCAGTCACACCCTTGGCCACGTCTGCGTACTCTTCGATCTGGTCAAAGTTCAGGTACTGGTAGATTTTGCTTCCGTCCTTGTTGATCACACCCATGTCGGCCTGGTATTCGGCCACGGTAGGAATACGACCCAGTTTGGACGCAATCGCTGCCAGTTCGGCAGATGCCAAGTAAACATTGGTGTTCTTGCCCAAGCGGTTGGGGAAGTTGCGGGTCGACGTAGACACCACGGTCGCACCTTCGCGCACCTGGGCCTGGTTGCCCATGCACAGCGAGCAACCGGGCATTTCGGTACGTGCACCGGCAGCACCGAACACGCCGTAATGGCCTTCGCGCGTGAGTTCCGCGGCATCCATCTTGGTCGGCGGAGCAATCCAGAGCTTGACCGGAATGTCACGCTTGCCTTCGAGCAGCTTGGAAGCTGCGCGGAAGTGGCCAATATTGGTCATGCACGAACCGATGAACACTTCGTCAATCTTGGCGCCGGCCACGTCGGACAGCAGCTTGGCGTCATCTGGGTCGTTGGGGCAGCACAACACCGGCTCTTTGAGTTCATTGAGGTCGATCTCAATGACTTCGGCGTATTCAGCGTCCTTGTCGGCTTCCAACAGGCTCGGGTTCGCCAGCCAGGCTTCGACCTTTTGGATGCGGCGCTCCAGGGTGCGTTTATCGGCGTAGCCGTCAGCGATCATGTTTTTCATGAGCACGACGTTGCTGGTGAGGTATTCCTTGATCGGCGCGGGGTTGAGCTTGACGGTGCAACCGGCAGCTGAACGTTCCGCCGAAGCGTCGGACAACTCAAATGCTTGCTCCACTTTCAGGTCTGGCAAACCTTCAATTTCCAGAATACGGCCAGAGAAAGCGTTGATCTTTCCGGCCTTGGCCACGGTCAGCAGACCGGCCTTGATGGCGTACAGCGGAATGGCGTGCACCAAGTCGCGCAGGGTAATGCCCGGCTGCATCTGGCCTTTGAAGCGAACCAGCACCGATTCGGGCATATCAAGCGGCATGACGCCCGTCGCCGCACCAAAAGCCACCAAACCAGAACCTGCGGGGAATGAGATACCAATCGGGAAACGGGTGTGGCTGTCGCCGCCGGTGCCCACGGTGTCGGGCAGCAGCAGGCGGTTCAGCCAGGAATGGATCACGCCGTCGCCCGGGCGCAGAGCAACACCGCCGCGGTTGCTGATGAAGGCCGGCAGCTCGCGGTGGGTTTTTACGTCCACTGGCTTGGGGTAAGCAGCGGTGTGGCAGAAGGACTGCATCACCAAATCCGCGCTGAAACCCAAGCAGGCCAAGTCTTTGAGTTCGTCACGGGTCATGGGGCCCGTCGTGTCTTGCGAGCCGACCGTGGTCATCTTGGGTTCGCAGTAGGTGCCGGGGCGCACGCCCTGCCCTTCAGGCAGACCCACTGCGCGGCCCACAATCTTTTGCGCCAGCGTGAAGCCGGCCTTGGTGCTGATAGGTGCCGTGGGCAAGCGAAACGCCGTGGAGGCCGGCAAGCCCAAAGACTCACGGGCCTTGGCGGTCAGCGAGCGGCCAATAATCAGGTTGATTCGGCCACCGGCACGCACTTCGTCCAGCAGCACGTCGCTTTTGAGGGCGAATTTTTCAATTAATTCGCCATTACGCAGCAGCTTGCCGTCATAGGGCAGTACGTCGATGACATCGCCCATTTCCAGCTTGGTCACATCGACTTCAATCGGCAAAGCGCCGGAATCTTCCTGGGTATTAAAGAAAATGGGGGCGATCTTGCCACCCAGGGTCACGCCGCCGAAGCGTTTGTTGGGCACAAAAGGAATGTCCTGGCCGGTGGCCCAAATCACGCTGTTGGTGGCCGATTTGCGGCTTGATCCGGTACCGACCACGTCGCCCACATAGGCCACCAGGTGGCCTTTTTTCTTCAGGTCGTCAATAAACTGCATCGGCCCGCGCTTGCCGTCTTCTTCAGGCTTGAAAGCGGCGCCCTCACGGGTGTTTTTCAGCATCGCCAGGTAGTGCAGCGGAATGTCCGGACGGCTCCAGGCATCGGGCGCGGGCGACAGGTCGTCGGTGTTGGTCTCGCCAGGCACCTTGAACACCGTCACTGTGATGGTGTGCGGCACTTCGGGGCGGCTGGTAAACCATTCGGCATCGGCCCAGCTTTGAATCACTTCCTTGGCGTGGGCATTGCCCGCCTTGGCCTTGACTTCGACATCATGAAAGAAGTCAAACATCAGGAGGGTCTTTTTCAGCGCTTCGGCAGCCACACCAGCGACATCGGCTTCATCCAGCAAATCAATCAACGGTTTGACGTTGTAGCCGCCCACCATCGTGCCCAGCAGTTCGGTGGCTTTTGACTTGGAGATCGATGCGACGGCAAAGTCACCGTGCGCCACGGCGGCCAAGAACGAAGCCTTCACCTTGGCCGCATCGTCCACACCCGGAGGTACGCGGTGGGTCAGCATGTCCAACAGAAAAGCCGCATCGCCCGCCGCAGGAGCTTTGATCAGCTCGATCAGTTCAGCCGTTTGTTTGGCGTCAAGGGGCAAGGGCGGGATTCCCAGCGCGGCGCGCTCGGCAACGTGGGCTCGGTAAGCGTTCAACATGGTTTTTTCTCCTTATTCAATCAAACAAAATAATGCTGCAACTCTGCAGGAACTGTTTGGCCCGTTTGGTGCGCGCGCTCCAAAACCTGCCAAAAATAACGATAACTCGCCCGGTCGTGCAACTTGCCATCGACCGCAATCGGTGCCCATTCAGCGCATGAGGCTGCATGCACGATGCGTGCCGCCAAGTCCACCTCGCTGGCCAGGGGGGCAAAGCCCCGCAATATCGGGCGAATCTGGTCCGGGTGAATGCTCCACATCCGGGTATAGCCCAGGGCTGTGGCGGCGTAGCGGGCAGCGCGCTCCAAGGCCGCCGCATCGCGCAATTCTGTGACCACACAATGCGAGGGTACTTTGCCGTAGGCATGGCAGGCACTGGCAATTTCCAGCTTGGCCCGCACGACCAGAGGGTGGTGGAGCTGGTCCAGCCCGTGCGCGTCACCAGGCGCACGCAAACCCATGGCTGAAGCGGGAATCGCGCCACCATGGGCCGAGACAAAATCCATCAATCCGAAACTTATTGACTGCACCCGGGGATGGGCGGCAATGGCAAAAGCCTGTTGTACCGCCGCAGGAGACTCAATCAGCACATGCAGAGGCAACAAGGCATGTCCAGCGGCCGCGTCAATCGCTGTCAAAGCCCGGTGCACATCGTCGACTGACTCGACCTTGGGCACCATGAGATAGCTCAGGGCATCGGCTGCGCCGCCCACAATAATCGCGATATCCGACTCAAAATGCGGGTGGTCAATGGCGTGGACACGCGCACCGACGCGGGGTACCACCGATGCCGCTGGGCCGTCTGCCGGCGCGCTGTAACGGGTCAACAACTCACACACTGCATGGGCCTGCTCGATCTCGCCACCCGCCGGGGCTCCGTCTTCACAGTCCAAGGTTACGTCGAACACGCAGGCACCCATCTCTTGCATCAGATCGGCCTGCAAAGCCAGGCTCTTGGCCATGCGCGCAGGGGCGCCGCTGTAGTGATCACAAACCGGCAACACCCCGGTGCGCGCCTGGGCACCTAAAAGAATGTCGCGGGGGTGTTGCATGGATAGATTCGTCCGCCCAAGCACCCAAGCGGTGCATGGGCAGGAACGGGATCAGAGCAGGTGGGCGACGCCGGCTTGCTCGTCTTGCAGCTCTTTGAGCGTCTTGTTGATGCATTCCTGGCTGAATGCGTCAACAGGCAAGCCTTCCACCAGCTTGTATTCCCCGCCTTCGCAGGTCACGGCAAAGCCAAACATGGTGTCTCTGGGGATACCGTATTGGCCGTCCGAAGGAATACCCATGGTCACCCACTTGCCATTGGTGCCCAGTGCCCAGTCGCGCATGTGGTCGATGGCCGCATTGGCCGCCGAAGCCGCCGAAGACACGCCACGCGCCGCGATGATGGCCGCGCCACGCTTGCCCACGGTGGGCAAAAACGTATTGGCGTTCCAGTCGTGGTCGTTGATCATGTCTTTGACACTTTGGCCGTTCACGGTGGCAAATCGGTAGTCGGCATACATGGTGGGCGAATGGTTGCCCCACACTGCCAGTTTTTCGATATCGGCAACCGCTTTGCCGGTCTTGGCAGCGAGCTGGCTCAAGGCACGGTTGTGGTCCAGGCGCAACATGGCGGTGAAGTTCTTGCGCGGCAGATCTGGCGCGCTCTTCATGGCAATGTAGGCGTTGGTATTGGCGGGGTTACCCACCACCAGGACGCGCACATCGCGGCTGGCAACTGCGTTCAGCGCCTTGCCCTGGGCGGTAAAGATTTCGGCATTCACCGCGAGCAGCTCGGCACGCTCCATGCCGGGACCGCGGGGGCGAGAACCGATCAACAGGGCATAGTCCACGTCTTTGAATGCAGTCATGGGGTCGCTGTGGGCTTCCATACCCACCAGCAAGGGGAATGCGCAGTCCTCCAACTCCATCATCACGCCCTGCAGCGCCTGCTGGGGCTTCTCGAAGGGGACTTCAAGCAAACTCAAGACGATGGGCTGGTCTTTGCCCAACATCTCGCCCGAGGCGATGCGGAACAAAATTGCGTAACCGATTTGACCTGCTGCGCCGGTAACGGCAACGCGGACGGGCTTCTTGCTCATAGAAAAACTCCAGGAAGTGTTGTGAAAGCGTGGACTGCCCGAACCGGCCCCAAGACCGATGGCTGCGCAGATTAAATAAGAGTTTACCCTTATTTAAGTCCAAAAGTCAAAAAGTCTTATGTCTTATATAAGATATGATTAACCCTTAGTTGATACTGACTTCCCGCTGACAAAATCCACCCATTTATGGCTGCTCCGCATCCTCTCGCCAGCGCTTCAGACACTACTTCAGTGGTGCTGGACAGTGCCAACCCACCGCAGAGTTCCAGCGTGGCACCTGGCTCCGCCACCCCTGCATTCAGCCCGCTGTACCAGCAAATCAAAGCTTTGTTGCTCCAAAGCCTGGAGGCAGGCGAGTGGAAATCCGGCGCCGCGATTCCCAGCGAACAGGAATTGGCTGCGCGCTTTAAAGTCAGCCAGGGCACCGTGCGCAAGGCGATTGATGAGCTGTCCATCGACAACTTACTGGTTCGCCGGCAAGGCAAGGGCACTTTCGTCGCCACCCATGCGGAACGGCATGTGCAATACCGCTTCCTGAAACTCGTACCCAACGACGGCGATGTCAACAGCGAAGGCCCGGCGCAGCGGCAAATCATTGACTGCAAACGAGGTCGGGCATCGGTCGACGTGGCACGGGGCCTTGGCCTGCGGCCCGGCGACGCCGTGCTCCAGGTGCGCCGCGTACTGTCTTTTGGCACCACGCCGACTATTCTGGAAGACATCTGGTTGCCCGGCACGCCCTTCAAGGGCCTGACCGCCGAACGCCTGCGCAACGACAATGGCCCGATGTACGCCCTGTTCGAGAGCGAATTTGGGGTGCGCATGGTGCGCGCCGAAGAGAAAATCCGTGCCGTTTTGCCCGATTCGACGCAAATGGACCTTTTGGGTGTCACGTCCAGCACACCCCTGCTCAGCGTCGAACGCATCGCTTACACCTACAACGACTCTCCCATGGAGATGCGCCAGTGCCTTTACCTGACCCATACGCACTACTACCGAAATGAATTGCACTGAAATCGCTGCCGGGTCGCCCTGCCCCACCGAGAATGCAAGGCCGCTGTCAGATTGGTGCAGTGCAATAGAATTTGCGCTGAATCAAGCCTGAGTTACACAACGGTTACCTTTTAGAAAGCACCCGCCTATGTCCGCGCCTCTCCCTAGCACTCGCCCCAAGCGGCCCGAATTTCGCAACATTAACGCGCTGACCGATTTGCCGAACTACAGGCTCCCGGCCGCCGGAATCGTGTCCATCCTGCACCGCGTGAGCGGCGCGCTGATGTTTTTGCTGATGCCCTTCATCATCTGGATGTTTGACACGTCCATTTCCTCGGAACTGTCCTTCGCACGATTTACCAGCGCCTTCAACATCGGCCTGGGATTTGTCCCGGGATGGTTCATCAAATTGGTGGCGCTTTCCATCATTTGGGCGTTTTTGCACCATTTCATTGCCGGTCTGCGCCACCTCTGGATGGACGTTCGCCACGCCGTCAGCAAAGAATTTGGCAAGTCATCCGCGGTCTTTACCCTTGCGCTCAGCCTTGGATTGACCGCCGTGTTGGGCGCAAAACTGTTCGGCCTGTACTAATTTACGCCCCGATCAGCGCATCCTTCGTCCTACCGCACCCTACACACCGAAAGACACACACCATGGCAGTTAATTACGGATCCAAACGCATCGTCGTGGGCGCCCACTACGGCCTGCGCGACTGGCTGGCACAGCGCGTCACTGCAGCACTGATGGCTTTGTTCACCCTGATCGTGCTGGCTCAAGTCATTTTTTCCAAGGGCCCCGTGGGCTACGACAAGTGGGCTGGCATATTTTCAAGCCAATGGATGAAAGCGCTGACTTTCGCCATCATCGTGGCGCTGCTGTACCACGTCTGGATTGGTATGCGCGACATCTGGATGGACTACATCAAGCCCGTGGGCATTCGCCTGTCGCTCCAGGTTTTTTCCATCGTCTGGCTGGTCGCTTGTGCCGGTTGGGCCATCCAGGTCCTGTGGCGCGTCTAAGCGTCTCCTACTGAGATATTTACCCCATGTCCTATCCTGTATCCAAGCGTAAGTTCGACGTCGTCATCGTGGGAGCCGGCGGCTCCGGCATGCGCGCATCCCTCCAACTGGCACGCGCCGGCCTCAATGTGGCCGTCTTGTCCAAAGTGTTCCCCACCCGCTCGCACACCGTGGCCGCCCAGGGTGGCATTGGCGCCTCGCTGGGCAATATGAACGAAGACAACTGGCACTACCACTTCTATGACACCGTCAAAGGTTCGGACTGGCTGGGCGACCAGGATGCCATCGAGTTCATGTGCCGTGAAGCGCCCAAGGTCGTGTACGACCTGGAGCACATGGGCATGCCGTTTGACCGCAATCCGGATGGCACGATCTACCAACGCCCCTTCGGTGGCCATACGGCCAATTACGGCGAAAAAGCGGTGGAGCGCGCCTGCGCTGCCGCAGACCGCACCGGCCACGCCATGTTGCACACGCTTTACCAGCAAAACGTAGCAGCCAAAACCAGCTTCTTCGTGGAATGGTTGGCCATGGACCTGATCCGCGATGCCGACGGCGATGTGCTGGGTGTCACGGCCATCGAAATGGAAACCGGCGACGTGCACATCCTCGAAGCCAAAACAACGCTGTTGGCCACCGGAGGTGCAGGCCGGATATTTGCCGCCTCCACCAACGCCTTCATCAACACCGGTGACGGCCTGGGAATGGCCGCGCGTGCTGGCATTCCCCTGGAAGACATGGAATTCTGGCAATTCCACCCTACCGGCGTGCACGGTGCGGGCGTGTTGCTGACCGAAGGCTGCCGCGGCGAAGGCGCGATTTTGCGTAACGCCAACGGCGAACGCTTCATGGAACGCTACGCTCCTGCCTACAAAGACTTGGCACCCCGCGACTATGTGTCGCGCTGCATGGACCAGGAGATCAAAGAAGGCCGCGGTTGTGGCCCCAACAAGGACTACATCAACCTCGACATGACCCATTTGGGTGCAGAGACGATCATGAAGCGCCTGCCTTCGGTGCTGGAGATTGGTCACAACTTCGCCAATGTCGACATCACCAAAGAGCCGATTCCCGTGGTGCCCACCATCCACTACCAGATGGGTGGCATTCCCACCAATATTCATGGCCAGGTCGTGGTGCAAGATGCCGACAACAAGAGCCAGGTCGTCAACGGGCTGTACGCGGTGGGCGAATGCTCTTGCGTCAGCGTCCATGGCGCCAATCGTCTGGGCACCAATTCGCTCCTCGATCTCTTGGTGTTTGGCCGTGCGGCAGGCAACCACATTGTTGAGTTCGCCAAAAACAGCAAAGAACACAAGCCGCTGCCTGCCACGGCCGCTGACACGACGATTGCCCGCTTGGCACGCCTGGACAACGCGACCGAAGGTGAATATGCCCAGGACGTAGCCAACGACATCCGCGCTGCCATGCAGCAGCATGCCGGCGTGTTCCGCACCCAGGCGATGATGGACGAAGGCGTGGCAAAAATCGCCGAGTTGCGCGAACGTGTGAACAAAATCGGTCTTAAGGACAAGTCCAAGGTTTTCAACACCGCGCGTATTGAAGCGCTTGAAGTCGAAAATCTGATTGAAGCTGCGCAGGCAACGATCGTTTCAGCCGCAGCGCGTCACGAGAGCCGCGGTGCCCACACGGTCAACGACTATGGCGATACGCCCGAGCACCCGAACGGCCGCAACGACACCGACTGGCACAAGCACACCCTCTGGCATAGCGCAAGCAACAGCCTGAGCTACAAGCCCGTGCAGATGAAGCCCTTGACCGTTGAGAGCGTTGAGCTCAAGACCCGTACCTTCTAAATCGAAACCAGCGAGCACATTCCATGTCAAAACGCACTTTCTCCATTTACCGGTACGACCCCGATAAGGACGCCAAGCCCTACATGCAGACCATTGAGGTTGAGCTCGACGGCTCCGAGCGCATGTTGCTTGATGCACTGATGAAGCTCAAGGCGGTGGACCCCACCATTTCGTTTCGGCGCTCATGCCGCGAAGGCGTGTGCGGTTCGGACGCCATGAACATCAACGGCAAAAACGGCCTGGCCTGTTTGACCAATATGCGCACCCTGCCCGGCACCATTGTGCTCAAGCCCCTGCCGGGCCTGCCCGTGATCCGCGACATGATTGTGGACATGACACAGTTTTTCAAGCAGTACAACTCGATCAAGCCCTACCTGATCAATGACAACGTGCCGCCTGAAAAAGAACGCCTGCAAAGCCCCGAGGAACGCGAAGAGCTCAACGGCCTGTACGAGTGCATCTTGTGCGCCAGTTGCTCAACCAGCTGCCCCAGCTTTTGGTGGAACCCCGACAAGTTTGTCGGACCCGCAGGTTTGCTGCAGGCCTACCGGTTTATCGCCGACAGCCGCGACGAGGCGACTGCCGAGCGCCTGGACAATCTGGAAGATCCCTACCGCCTGTTCCGCTGCCACACCATCATGAACTGCGTTGACGTTTGCCCCAAAGGATTGAACCCCACCAAGGCGATCGGAAAAATCAAGGAAATGATGGTTTTGCGTGCGGTGTAAGCTGTGAGTCAAAGCGTCACAACGGGCGAGCAACGGCTTGACCCGCGCGCATTGAGCAAACTTCGCTGGCGCTGCAGACGCGGATTGCTGGAGAACGACCTTTTCATTGCGCGCTTTTTTGACCGCTTTGATAGCGCACTCAACGTGCGGCAGGCCAACGCGCTTGGTGTCTTGATGGATTTGAGCGACAACGATTTGCTGGACCTTTTTTTGGCACGTAAATCGCTTGCGCAGGTGGAAGTCACACTGGATAGCGCGGACTTCCATGAAATTTTGAAAATGGTAAGAGAAACTCGTTGAAAGGTTCCGAGATGAAATTAGCTGACAACAAAGCCACGATGTCCTTTAGCAATGGCAGCGCCAGTGTGGACCTGCCGGTCTACAGCGGCAGCATCGGCCCGGACGTAATCGACATCCGCAAGCTCTATGCCCAGACCGGCATGTTCACCTACGACCCCGGCTTTTTGTCTACGGCAGCCTGCCAGTCAGCCATCACTTACATCGACGGCGACAAAGGCGAGTTGCTGTACCGCGGTTACCCGATTGAGCAATTGGCCACCAACTGCGACTTCATGGAAACTTGCCATTTGCTGTTGTACGGAAACCTGCCGGACGCCGCGGGTAAGGCTGCGTTCACCAAAAATGTGACCCAGCACACCATGGTCAACGAGCAGATGCAATTCTTCTTGCGCGGTTTCCGCCGTGACGCACACCCCATGGCCATCATGACCGGCCTGGTGGGCGCCTTGTCCGCCTTCTACCATGACAGCACAGACATCAACAACGCCGAGCACCGCGAAATTGCGGCGATCCGCCTGATCGCCAAAATGCCTACGCTCGTGGCGATGGCCTACAAATACAGCATCGGCCAGCCCTTCATGTATCCCAAAAACGAGCTCAGCTACGCCGGCAACTTTTTGCACATGATGTTCGCCACGCCCTGCGAACCCTATGTGGTGAACCCGGTGATCGAACGTGCTCTGGACCGCATCTTCGTGCTGCATGCAGACCATGAACAAAACGCTTCGACCTCGACCGTACGCTTGTGCGGATCGTCCGGCACCAATCCCTTTGCTGCGATTGCTGCTGGCGTGGCTTGCCTGTGGGGTCCCGCACACGGTGGTGCCAATGAGGCATGCCTGACCATGCTGGAAGAAATTCAGGCCATGGGCGGAGTGTCCAAGGTGGGTGAATTCATGAACCAGGTCAAGGACAAGAACTCAGGCGTAAAGCTGATGGGATTTGGCCACCGCGTCTACAAGAACTACGACCCGCGCGCCAAATTGATGCAGGAAACCTGCAATGAGGTGCTGGAAGCCCTGGGCCTCGAAAACGACCCGTTGTTCAAATTGGCCAAGGCGCTCGAAAAAATCGCCTTGGAAGACGATTACTTCGTCTCACGCAAGCTCTACCCCAATGTCGACTTCTACTCCGGCATCGTGCAGCGCGCCATTGGCATCCCGGTCAAATTGTTCACCGGTATTTTTGCCCTGGCGCGCACCGTGGGTTGGATTGCCCAGTTGAACGAAATGATTGGCGATCCCGAGTACAAAATCGGCCGGCCACGCCAACTGTTCACCGGTGCAGAGCGCCGCAATGTGGTGGAGATCGGCAAGCGTTGATTCCGCTGCGATGCTCTGCCAATGCCCCGCGCCGCGGGGCATTTTTCATTGGGATAGCTGGGCATAAAATGGCTGCCCGCACACAAGGAAGATTCATGGGCCGCACCCTGTACGACAAGATTTGGGACGAACATGTCGTCCACTCCGAAGAAGACGGCACCGCCATCCTCTACATTGACCGCCATCTGGTGCATGAAGTCACCAGTCCCCAGGCGTTTGAAGGCCTGCGAGAGGCTGGACGCAAGGTCTGGCGTGTCAGCTCGATTGTTGCCACGGCCGACCACAACACCCCAACCACCGGTTGGGAACTGGGCTACGACGGCATCACCGACCCGGTCAGCAAAGAGCAAATCACCACGCTAAACACCAATATTGCCGAGTTTGGTTCTGCCGCATTCTTCCCTTTCATGTCCAAACGGCAGGGCATCGTACATGTCATTGGCCCAGAAAACGGGGCAACGCTGCCCGGTATGACGGTGGTGTGCGGCGACAGCCACACGTCCACCCATGGCGCTTTTGGCGCACTGGCGCACGGGATCGGTACGTCCGAGGTCGAGCATGTGATGGCCACGCAAACATTGCTGGCCAAAAAAGCCAAGAACATGCTGATCCGCGCGAACGGGGTCTTGCCCAAGGCGTGTACCGCCAAAGACCTGGTCCTGGCCATCATCGGAAAAATCGGTACTGCCGGTGGTACCGGCTACACCATCGAGTTTGCCGGGACCGCCATCCGCGCGCTGAGCATGGAAGGCCGCATGACGGTCTGCAATATGGCAATTGAAGGGGGCGCCCGAGCAGGCATGGTGGCAGTGGATGAGAAAACCATCGCCTACGTCAAAGGCCGGCCGCTCTCGCCTACTGGTGTGGAGTGGGATCAGGCGGTAGCCTACTGGAAGACGCTGCATTCCGACGATGATGCGCACTTCGATGCGGTGGTTGACCTGGACGCCGCCCAAATTGCGCCACAAGTCACCTGGGGCACATCGCCCGAAATGGTGTTGTCCATCGAAGACCGCGTACCCGATCCGGACAAAGAAAAAGACAGCAACAAACGCAGTGCCATTGAGCACGCCCTGACCTATATGGGCCTGACGCCTGGCAAACCCTTGAACGATATCTTTGTCGACAAGGTATTTATCGGCTCATGCACCAACAGCCGGATTGAAGACATGCGCGAGGCGGCCACGATGGTGCAAAAGCTCGGGCAAAAAGTAGCAAAAAACGTGCGCCTGGCGCTGGTAGTACCAGGCTCCGGCTTGGTCAAAGAGCAGGCCGAACGCGAAGGTCTCGACAAGATTTTTGTCGGTGCCGGCTTTGAGTGGCGGGAGCCTGGATGCTCCATGTGCCTGGCCATGAACGCAGACCGTCTGGAGCCCGGCGAGCGCTGTGCCTCCACCAGCAACCGCAACTTTGAAGGACGCCAAGGTGCGGGTGGGCGCACCCATCTGGTCAGCCCGGCGATGGCCGCCGCCGCCGCCATCCATGGCCATTTTGTCGATGTGCGCAAGTTTGTCTGAAGCGGCAATGCAGCCCATGAAAAAACTTCGTACGCTGGTATGGATCACGCTGACCCTGAGCGTTTGCGCGGGCCTCTCAGCCTGCAACACGGTCAAAGGGCTGGGTCAAGACATTCAAAAAGCCGGATCGGTCATTGAAAACGCGGTAAAAAAGTAAATGCAAAAATTCAATCTGCACAAAGGGCTGGTTGCGCCCATGGACCGGGAAAACGTCGATACCGACGCGATCATCCCCAAGCAATTTCTCAAATCCATTCGCAAGACAGGTTTCGGGCCCAATTTGTTTGATGAATGGCGCTACCTGGACCACGGCGAACCCGGACAAGACCCCGCCAGTCGCCGACCCAATCCCGACTTTGTGCTGAACCAAGCGCGCTACCAGGGCGCATCGATCCTGTTGGCACGCAAAAATTTTGGCTGCGGCTCCTCGCGCGAGCATGCGCCCTGGGCGCTAGACCAATTTGGCTTTCGCGCCATCATCGCCCCCAGCTTTGCCGACATCTTCTTCAACAACAGCTTCAAGAACGGCCTGTTGCCGATCGTATTGCCCGAAGCAACGGTGGACCGTCTGTTCAGTGAGGCACTGGCCTTCCCGGGTTTCACACTCACGGTCGACCTGGAGCGCCAGGTGATCGTGCGACCGCAAGGCGAAGAAATTCCGTTTGAAGTGCAGGCATTCCGCAAGTTTTGCCTGCAAAACGGGTTTGACGACATTGGACTCACGCTGCGCGAAGCCGACAAGATCCGGGCGTTTGAGGCCGAGCGCCTGGCGCAAAAGCCCTGGCTGGCCCGCTCCATGGTGAGCTAGATTTTTTTCACCTTTTAGTTTCCCAAGGACACCATGAAAATCGCAGTTTTGCCGGGTGACGGCATCGGTACCGAAATCGTAGCGGAGGCCCTCAAAGTATTGAAGGCCCTCGAACTCGACCTGACATTGGAAACCGCCTTGGTCGGCGGAGCCGCATTTGAAGCCCATGGTCACCCGCTGCCGGGATCCACCCTGAAGCTGGCCATGGAATCGGACGCGGTGCTGTTTGGCGCCGTGGGCGACTGGAAATACGACAAGCTGGACCGCCCTTTGCGACCCGAGCAGGCGATTTTGGGTTTGCGCAAAAACATGGGGCTTTTTGCCAACTTCCGCCCCGCCATTTGCTACAAGCAACTGACCGATGCATCGAGCCTCAAGCCGGAGTTGGTGGCGGGCTTGGACATCTTGATCATCCGCGAACTGACCGGCGACATCTACTTCGGCCAACCCCGGGGGCGCCGCATTGCCACCGACGGTCACTTTCCCGGCAGTGAGGAGGCGTTTGACACCATGCGCTACTCGCGGCCCGAGATTGAGCGCATCGCACACGTTGCGTTCCAGGCCGCCCAAAAGCGCGACAAGCGCGTGACCAGCGTGGACAAAGCCAATGTATTGGAAACTTTCCAGCTTTGGAAAGACGTGGTGTCAGAAATTGGACTGCAATACCCTGATGTGGCACTCGACCATATGTACGTGGACAACGCCGCCATGCAACTGGTCAAAGCGCCCAAGAAGTTCGACGTGGTCGTCACCGGCAATATGTTTGGAGATATTCTGTCTGACGCCGCGGCGATGCTCACCGGCAGCATCGGCATGCTGCCTTCGGCCAGTCTGAATGCCAAAAATCAAGGCTTGTACGAACCCAGCCACGGCAGCGCACCCGACATCGCCGGCAAGGGCGTGGCCAATCCGCTGGCCACCATCCTGAGCGCCGCCATGATGCTCCGTTTTAGCCTGAACCAGCCTGAAGCCGCCGCACGGATTGAACGCGCAGTGGACGCGGTGCTGAACCAAGGCCTACGCACACCCGACATTTACAGCGACGGCACCACCAAAGTCGGAACGCGCGAAATGGGCGACGCGGTGGTGAAGGCGCTGGACTAGAGGCGGTCGACCGCCATCGGGCGGTTAAGCTCCTTGATAGCCGGCGGTTCAGTTCGTCGTATTTAACTGATGCAAAGGACCTTTATGACCCTGCTTAAATCCATCGAACTGCTCATCGCTACGGGTATCGCCGCCACCATGCTAACGGCCTGTGGAGGTGGTGGTAGCGAGGCCCGAGTTAGCCACACGGATCAAGGCTATACGGTAGACAGCGGTCTGGCCCAAAAAGGGCCTTTGGTACGCGGCTCTGGAATCACATTGAGTGAATTAACCGCCTCCACATTGCAACCGAACGGCAAGACCTATACCTTCGAAGTCAAAGATGACACCGGAAAATTCTCACCGGCGGGCATTGTCTTTTCAAGTGATTTCCTTGAGACAACGGCACTCGGCTATTACTACGACGAATACCAAGGCAGCCGATCCACTTCCATGGTTTATTTGCGTGGACTGAGCAACTTAGCGGCCAGCGGCGGCGACAAGGCGGTGAACGTTAATGTGATGTCTTCGATTACGAAAGACCGCATCAAAAAACTGGTCACCACAGCCCCGAAGATGACTTTTGCGCTAGCACGGGTGCAAGCGGAACGCGAATTGCTCGCTGCTTTAACCATTTACAACCGATCGGACATCTTTACTGGGCTGACGGTGAACAGTGTGACTGAATCCGCCAACTTCATGGAAATGAATCTTGAGGCAGCGCGTACTTCCGACCAAATCTTATCTGCCATCTCCGGAGTGATGTCTGTGATTGGAATGGCGGGCGGGGACGTTTCTTACTTTATCAATCAATTAGAGACCGACTTGGCCGATGACGGCCTACTCAACAATTCCCCTGGGTTTGCGACTCCGGTGATGCAGAAGCTGATGGAAGCGGCTTGCACCACCAACATGCAGACCGTTGCGAGCAACTTGAACTCTTTTTACAAGACCAGTTACCAGAAGGCCGACCTTGCGCAGTGGGTGGATAGTTCATGTGGCCGGGATAAAGTGGTCGACAAATTTAAGTTTTTCGCTTCCAACGTTTCGATCGGGCAATTGAGCAAATCACCTGCTTATGTGACGTCTAGCGATGATGTAGGACAGTGTTTCTCTGTTGGATCGGTTTTGGGTGGCAGCGGCGCGCTCTACGTTAAAAATGCGAAAACTCCCGCTTCTGCCACTTACAAGGTGACCGCAACAGGAGTCAGCCTGGTACTGGGTCTGACGGCAACGGAACAAGTAGCAAGTGGGTACCTTCAACGCTTTTCACCTTCGGCATCCAACTGTCCATCTGTAGCGCCGAACACCAACCTAACCCGCGTCTTGAAGTACACGACGCGACCCGACCAATACGAGTTGCGCCTATTTGCGGGTAACGTCGATGAAACCGGAAGCGTTGACGGCACAGGAACCGCAGCGCGCTTTAACAATGGAGGGGGTATCGTCACCGACGCTAACGGCAACTTGTTTGTGCCGGACAGTGGGAACCATGTCATCCGCAAGATCACACCGGCTGGGGCAGTGACAACGTTGGCGGGCGCAGCAGGTCAAGTTGGCAGCGACGACGGCATAGGGGCTATGGCGCGCTTTAGTAGCCCCGCGTTTATTTCCAAGGACGCCAGTGGTAATTTCTATGTCACGGACCAAGGTAACCACACCATCCGCAAGATCACCCCAAGTGGGACTGTGACGACGCTGGCGGGCACGGTAGGTCAGACCGGTACGACTGACGGACTCGGAGCAGCAGCGCGTTTCAACTTTCCCGCCGGAATCGCTACCGACACCAGTGGAAATGTTTACGTCGCCGACAGCCAGAATCACACCATTCGTAAGATTACCCCAGCTGGCCTGGTGACGACATTGGCGGGCTGGCCAGGATACGCAGCGAGTGACGATGGCATTGGCGATTGGGCGACCTTCAATGGGCCCAGAGGCATAGCTTCGGACACCAGTGGCAATTTGTATGTAGCGGACCAGGGCAACCGCACCGTTCGAAAAGTCACACTGACGGGTGTGGTTACGACATTGGCGGGCAAGGCAGGTCAATACCCTCTGACATGGAACACCGATGGGAATGGAGCCACAGCCCGTTTTGGTCAACTTCGAGGGATTGCAACGGATTCCAATGGCAATGTTTATGTTGCCGACGGGAGTACTCACACCATTCGCAAAATTACGCCTTTAGGCTTCATAACGACCATTGCCGGAAGCGCATACACCGCCGGCAGTACCATGGGCCCTTTGCCTGGCACTCTTAGCAGTCCAAGGGGCATTGGAATCATCGGCTCGATCATGTATGTGACTATGAAAAACGGCATGGTTCGAATCGATTTGCCTTAATTTCTTGCGCGAAATCATTATGGGCGTCGCCGTGCAGGTCTTGGGTTGCCCATCTGCGAGGAGTATTGCAGAAGTGCTTTGCCACCTAAACCGGCGAGGGACACCTTGCGCAAGATCTAGCACTCGTCTCGAACATTGCCGCTTAAAAGCAGTCAATGCACCCAAACTGTTTCTTCGAAATTGGGTTCAGCGGTAGCCAGCAAACAGGATAGCCATATTCACGCCCAGGGCACCGACCCAAACCAAGCTGCGCAGGCTAGCTCGGTTGGTCACATAAGCCGCGATATAGGCGATGCGAAGGGCAATATAGGCGAGTGCCAAGATGTCAAGCCGTGCCTGGTCTGCGCCCAATTGGTGGGCAATCAACACCGCGCCGATAAAAAACGGCAAGGCTTCAAAGCTATTGGCTTGTGCCGCGTTAGCCCGGGCGCGCCAATCGGATTGCCGCAACAGCCATTCGCGCGGGTTGTCATTGTCAAACCCGCCCTGCGCGCGCGGCTTGCCAAAGGCCTTGGCTTTCGCGATTCCAGCACAGACGATGGGCAAGACAGCGGCAACCAGCACACACCAGTAATCCAGGGAAAAAGTCGTGAGAGGCATCTCAGATCACTTTCAAAAAAGCTTGGTAGCGAAAGCGCTCTGCCTGCATGGCGGACGCGGGCAGCCGCGGATTTTTACAGAAACTTTTAGCGCCGATCGACCAGCGCATGGGCAATCGTGCCGAGATCCACATATTCCAGCTCGCTTCCTACGGGAACACCGCGGGCCAGTCGGGTCGGCTGCAGCCCCTTGGACTTGAGTCCCTCGGCAATGACATGGGCCGTTGCCTCTCCTTCCGCCGTGAAGTTTGTGGCCAAGATGACTTCTTGCACAATGCCATCGCAAGCCCGACTAAACAGCTTTTTCAGGCCCAAATCGTGGGGACCAATGCCATCAAGCGGGCTGAGCTTGCCCATCAATACGAAATACAGCCCCCGGTAGGCGCCTGTGCGCTCCAGCGCCGCTTGGTCTGCCGGTGTTTCCACCACGCAGAGCTGGGTGTGGTCACGCCGCGTGTCCAGACAGGTGGCACAAATGCTGTCCTGGGTAAATGTGTGGCAACGCTCGCAGTGGTGAACATGCTCTGTTGCCTCCATCAGCGCACGTGCCAGGGTCTGGGCGCCCGCGCGGTCACGTTGCAACAAATGAAACGCCATTCGCTGGGCAGACTTAACCCCAACACCCGGAAGTCGGCGCAGCGCCTGAATCAAGGTGTCGAGCGAATGGGCGTCAGACATGCGCGCCCCTTACAACAAGCCGCATAAGCATGTCAAAAAGGCAGCTTCATACCACCTGGCAGGCCGGGCATACCGGCTGTGATCTTGCCGAGTTTTTGGGATGATGTCTCTTCAGCCACGCGCAGCGCGGCATTGAATGCGGCCGCCACGAGGTCTTCGAGCATGTCCTTGTCGTCTGCCAGCAAGCTGGGATCGATGGTCACGCGCCGCACTTCGTGCTTGCAGGTCATGGTGACTTTGACAAGACCCGAGCCCGACTCACCGCTCACTTCAATATGGCCCAGTTCATCCTGGGCTTTTTTCATGTTGTCCTGCATGGCCTGGGCTTGCTTCATCAGGCCAGCGAGTTGTCCTTTGTTAAACATGGAGGGGTTCCTTTGGGTTGATTGTTTTGGAAATAGGGTCAAACGCTAAAGCGGGCGGATGGAGCCGGGCACGACCCGCGCACCGAAATCTTTCATGAGCTTTTGCACCAAGGGCGTTGCGTAAATCAACTGCTCTGCCGCCACCTGGCGCTCGGCGCTGGCGTTGGCGTTACGTCGGCCAGGGCTGTCCGTGACGCGGCCGACCTCCACCACCAGCGCCACGTCAAAGCCTGCATCTTTCAGCGCCAGCGTCAGGCGATCCCGGCTACCCGCTTGGTTCAGAGACTCCCGCTCCACCCGCAGCAGCCATTGGCCCTCGTCGCGCGCCACCAGCTGCGACTGTAATGCGAGCTCACGCACCATGGCGCCAATGGCTTGGGCCTCAATCAAGGCTTGCACCGTCGCATGCCAAAAGTCGCCCTCTTCGGTGGGCAGCAACACGGGAACAGCCTGCGCCGCGGCATTGGCATCTGCGCGAGTCTCGGTCTGCTGGCGCACGGGCACGCCCACCACGCGGTGGTCTACCGCAGCCGCAGGCTCCGCAGCACGTGGCTCGGGCAAGGCGGATATTGCCGCAGGATCATCGTCATACTCCGGCGCGTCCTCCCAGGGCTGGGTCGCTCGAACCGGCAGTATGTGGCCAGGCGGCACCGCACCACTTTGCGAATAAATCGCGGCTGAAGGTGCGACCTGCGGATGGCTTGCTGCGGGAGACGGCACAGGCGCTTTGGAGTGCTCCCGCTCGACGACCGCACTGGGCGCTTGAGCTGCGCTGAGACCGGGGGCAAGGGTCACAGGGCCCGGACTTACCGAAGGCGCGCCCGGCGCGGCGACCACGGACACAGATGACGCAAAAGAAGCGCGCGTGGGGACGCTTGACGACCCCACAACGCCGTTATTCAGAGTTTTTTTTTCAGCCGGGGGCGTATTGCCAAATTGCGCAGGTTGGGAACCGCCGGCCGCAGCCGGCTTGAACGCCAGCAAACGCAGCAGCACCATGGTGAGCGCCGCATATTCATCAGGCGCCAGACCCAAATCGCCCCGTCCATGCAGGCAAATGCTGTAAAGCAATTGGGTCTCGTCCACTGGCAGGACCGCTGCCAATCGCGCGGTGTCGGTGGCTTCAGCATCGGTGTCGTCATCACCATCCGCAGGGGTCGGGCCCATGGTTTGCAGCACCGCCATGCGCTGGAGCACCGTGGCCATTTCTTCCAGTGTCGAGGCGGCATTCAAGCCATTCATGCGCAGGGCATCGACGGTGTGCACCACCGTACGTCCATCGCCCACAGCCAATGCCTCGATCAACCGGAAAACATAGCTGCGGTCGACACTTCCCAGCATGGTGCGCACGGTAGATTCGGTCAGCACGCCGGAGCCAAAGGCGATCGCCTGATCCGTCAAACTGAGCGCGTCGCGCATGGAACCCCGCCCGGCGCGTGCCAGCAAGCGCAGGGCCTGGGCATCGGATGCCACCGATTCCTGGCGCAACACCTGCACCAAATGCTCACGGATCGTCTCAGGTGCCATGGGCCGCAGGTTGAACTGCAGGCAACGCGACAGCACCGTCACCGGTACTTTTTGGGGGTCCGTGGTCGCGAGCACAAATTTCAGATAGGCCGGAGGCTCCTCGAGCGTCTTCAACATCGCGTTAAACGCCGTGTTGGTCAGCATGTGCACCTCGTCAATCATGAAGACCTTGAAGCGGCCCTGCACCGGCTTGTAAACCGCCTGCTCCAGCAGTGCCTGCACTTCGTCCACACCCCGATTCGACGCCGCGTCGAGCTCGGTGTAATCCACAAAGCGACCCGAATCAATATCTGTACACGCTTGGCACACGCCGCAGGGCGTGGCCGTGATGCCGCCTTGCCCATCCGGGCCCTGGCAGTTGAGTGATTTGGCCAAAACCCGCGAGACGGTGGTCTTGCCCACACCCCGTGTCCCGGTAAACAAATAGGCGTGGTGCAGACGTTGGGTGGTCAGCGCGTTACTCAGGGCTTGCACCACGTGGTCCTGACCCACCATTTCAGCAAAATTGCGCGGGCGGTATTTGCGGGCGAGCACGAGGTAAGACATGGCGTGATTCTACGGGTGCATACAAACAGGCCTGGCATTACAATCTGCCGCGACGGGCCTCCTCGCATGGTGAAGCGGCCAACCGGGTCAGGTGGGGAACCAAGCAGCCCTAACTGTGGAGCCAGTGCCGGGGTAAGGCTCGTCAACCCCTCATTTTTCGCCCAGATAGTCCAACACCCCGTGCGCCGCGCGACGCCCGGTGGCCAGTGATGCACTGAGCAGGTAACCGCCGGTGGGGGCCTCCCAATCGAGCATTTCACCGGCACAAAACAAGCCGGGCAAGCGCTCAACCATCAATTCAGCGCTAAGTTCCTCGAACCGAACGCCCCCTGCACTGCTGATCGCCTCGTCTATGGGGCGCGCCGCCTCTAATGAGATTGGCAGAGACTTGATTCCCGCAGCGAGTGCCGCAGGGTCGTCAAAACTCGATTTGGGCAGACGCTCACGCAATACAGCCGCCTTGATGCCCTCCAAGTGCAGCCGACTTTTGAGATGGCTCGAAAGCGAGCGCGAACCACGAGGGTGTCGAACCTCGGCCAGCACGCGCTCGTACGGCATATCTGGCAACAAATCCAGCAAGAAATCAGCCCGCCCTTCGCGCGAAAGGCCATCTCGAAGCACTTGCGACGCGGCATAAATCAGACTGCCTTCGACGCCAGTTGCGGTGGCAACAAACTCCCCTTTGCGCTTAAAAATTGGCTCTGAATTGGCCTGATCGCCCATGACGGTGAGTGCGACGGTCTTGAAGGGCTGGCCCGCAAATTTCTCCGAAAAAAATGGGGTCCAGCCACCCGCCGCGTCAAAACCGCAATTCGCGGGTAACAAAGGGGATACATCCACACCGCGCGACTGCAAAGACGCAACCCAAGCGCCGTCCGAACCCAAACGCGCCCAACTGGCGCCACCCAGTGCCAAGACCACGGCCTGGGCATGTACCTCAACCGCGCCGCTGGGCGTATCAAAGGTCAGGGCACCCTCCCCGTTCCACCCGGTCCAGCGGTGGCGCATATGGAAGTGAACGGGCATCCCCCGGACCGGGTGGCGCAGCCGGGCCAGCCAAGCGCGCAAAAGGGGCGCAGCCTTCATGTCCACCGGAAACACGCGGCCTGAGGTTCCAACAAACGTTTCCACCCCCAAACTCTGGGCCCAGGCGCGCACTGCGGCAGGATCAAAGTCTTGAATCAGGGGCTCTAATTGCGGCCGACGCGAGCCAAAGCGGCTGACAAAGGCGGCCGATTCCTCAGAGTGCGTCAGATTGAGCCCCCCTTTTCCGGCGAGCAAAAATTTACGGCCCACCGACGGCATGGCATCGAAAAGATGCACAGAAAGGCCTGCTTCACTGATTTGCTGCGCAGCCATGAGACCTGCAGGTCCACCCCCAATGACAACCACAGGATGTTCAAGACGCGTCACTGGGCTGCCGCCTGACTTTGGACTGCGCCAGCGCAGCGCCTGCAGGTAATTTTTTCTATATCGTTCATAGTGATGCTTTCGCCCGACCCTTGCTTGCTTTCTGTCACAATTGATTTCAACTTACTGCTCCCACCCATCCCGAAGGAAATTTTTATGGCCAGCGATCTCGTCAAGCATGTCACCGATGCCACTTTTGAAGCCGATGTGCTCCAGTCAGTGCAGCCCATTCTGGTGGACTATTGGGCCGAATGGTGCGGTCCTTGCAAAATGATTGCCCCTATTCTGGATGAAGTGTCGGTAGCCTACGAAGGCAAACTGCAAATCGCAAAAATGAACGTGGATGAAAACCGGGAAATTCCCGCCAAGTTCGGCATTCGCGGCATTCCAACACTGATGCTGTTCAAAGACGGCAAGTTAGCCGCCACCAAGGTCGGCGCACTGAGCAAATCACAGCTCGTGGCCTTTATTGACGAGCAGATGTAATCGGCGGCTCGGCGCCCTGGATGGGCAGAGCCGCTTTCCTGATGCAGGTCAGAATAAATAACCGGGTGCGCCCGGTTTTATTTTGCCCACGGATTTCCTGTCATAATTATCCGGTTCCCGCATCTGCTTCAGATGGTCGCCCCAAATCCGGTGACGAACACGAATGCCAAAGAGTCGCCTCTTGCATTTCGGCACCCTCCCGACTTTCCCCTGAATTTTTGTCACCCCCGAAACTTCGGTCAACCTCCCACACGGGAACCACTCCATGCACTTAAATGAACTCAAGGCACTGCATGTGTCAGAAGTCCTGAAACAAGCCGAAGAGCTTGAAATTGAAAACACGGGCCGAATGCGTAAGCAGGAGTTGATGTTCGCCATCATCAAGAAACGCGCGCGCACGGGGGAGCAAATCATTGCGGACGGCGTCCTCGAAATTTTGCCGGATGGATTTGGGTTCTTACGCAGCCCAGACACCAGCTATACCGCCAGCACCGACGACATCTACATCAGCCCCAGCCAGGTGCGCCGCTTCAATCTGCACACCGGCGACATGATTGAAGGCGAAGTGCGAACACCCAAAGATGGTGAGCGTTACTTTGCGCTGAACAAACTCGACAAAGTCAATGGCGACTCGCCTGAGAGCAACAAACACAAGGTCATGTTCGAGAACTTGACGCCCCTGTTCCCCAAGGTGCAAATGCGCCTGGAGCAGGACAACAAGAGCGATGAAAACATCACTGGCCGGATCATTGACATCATTGCTCCGATCGGCAAAGGCCAACGCGCCCTCCTGGTTGCGCCGCCCAAGAGCGGAAAAACGGTGATGATGCAGCACATCGCGCACGCGATTTCCGCCAATTACCCCGACAGCCACATGATGGTCTTGTTGGTGGACGAGCGCCCCGAAGAGGTGACAGAGATGCAGCGCACCGTCAAGGGCGAGGTGATTGCGTCCACTTTTGACGAGCCGGCTTCGCGCCACGTGCACGTGGCGGAAATGGTGATCGAGCGCGCCAAACGCTTGGTCGAACTGAAAAAAGACGTGGTCATCCTGCTGGACTCGATTACCCGTCTGGCCCGGGCCTATAACAACGTGGTGCCATCCAGCGGGAAAGTGCTGACGGGCGGCGTGGACTCCAACGCCCTGCAGCGACCCAAGCGCTTTTTGGGAGCTGCGCGCAATGTCGAAGAAGGCGGTTCACTGACCATCATCGCCACGGCGCTGATCGACACCGGCAGCCGCATGGATGAGGTGATTTTTGAGGAGTTCAAGGGCACGGGCAATTCCGAAATCCACCTGGATCGCCGCCTGTATGAGAAGCGCGTATTCCCGTCGATCCAGCTCAACCGCAGCGGCACGCGACGCGAAGAGTTGCTGTTGGCACCCGATATTCTGCAAAAAACACGTATCTTGCGTCAGTTTTTGTACAACATGGACGAAATCGAAGCCATGGAAATGGTGCTCAAGCAAATGCGCGCCACCAAAACCAATAGCGAATTCTTTGACATGATGCGCCGCGGCGGCTGATAAGCCTCGCTGCGCTATACTTACGGGCTTTACGCGACAAGTACACTGGGTTTTGAATTGGGCAATGGTTTGCCCGAGGGCCTGATGCGGCTAGCGCAACTGATGGATATACATATGAAAGCTGGAATTCACCCCAACTACCGCGAAGTTTGCTTCATGGACCTGTCAAACAATTTCAAGTTTGTCACCCGTTCCTGCGCAAACACCAAGGAAATGATCAAGATGGAAGACGGCCGTGAGTTGCCTCTGTACAAGCTTGACACTTCCAGCGAATCGCACCCTTTCTACACGGGCACGCAAAAGTCGGTGGACAACATGGGTGGACGCGTGGAAAAATTCCGCAATCGTTTCGGAAAAACCAGCGTTACGACCGCCAAGTAAGGTTGCGCCGGGCTTGCGTCCGGTCTTCATTACACGAAAGCAGCCTGGGTTTCCTGGCTGCTTTTTTTATTGAGTCTTTCACCCCTTGCAAACCACTACACCTGCCGTCGTGAGCCAGTCCGCTGTGAAGCGCTTGCCCCGTGCAGCGCTGTTGGGGCTGTGTTGCATTTATGTTTTCGCTGGATTTCTCGGGCGCGGCGGGTGGAAGAGTGATGACATGGCGGCGATGGGATTCATGGCCGATTTGGCTGCAGGCCGCTCCCATTGGTGGCATCCGACGCTGCTGGGACTGACCTCTGAATACGGTGCTTTGCTGCCCTACTGGCTAGGTGCATGGATGTTGCAGCTCGCCCCCAACACCGAAACCGCGCTCTGGCTTGTCCGGCTTCCGTTTGTGTTGTTGCTGGCACTGGCCATGACTGCGACGTGGTACGGCACGTACTACTTGGCAAAAAGCCCACAAGCACAACCGGTTGCCTTTGCCTTTGGAGGCCAGGCCCAGCCCAATGACTACGCCCGCACGGTGGCCGATGGTGGCTTGCTGGCCTTTTTGGCTTGCCTGGGCCTGGCGCAGCTGGGTCACGAAGTCACGCCGGCATTGGCCAAGCTGGGGTTTGCGGGTCTTTATTTCTACGGCGTCAGTGCCATGCCCTACCGCCCGCGCCTGGCAGGAGCCGCCGCGGTGCTGGGACTTGCGGGCTTGACCTTGAGTGGCGCCCCGGTATTGGCCTTTTTCTTTGGCCTGGGATCCGCGGTCGTCATTACTTTGGGCGGGCGATCGCAGAGCGGTGCAGCCTCCGTGCTGCGAGACCGCCGCGATGCGTTGACGCTGCTGCTTGCCTGCTTGTACAGCGCAGCATTGGCAACGGTCTTGAAGCTGTGGCATTGGAAAATCATTGCCCCACAAGCGCTGTGGATTGACTGGAACGGATACCTGCAGTTGCTGGTCTGGTTTACCTGGCCAGCGTGGCCATTTGCATGCTGGGCCGTGGTTCGGTGGCGCCACCACATTGGCAGCCGGCATATTGCATTGCCGCTTTGGATGACCAGCGTGACATTGCTGGCCACACTTTTTACCGGATCTTCGGACCGTACGCTGCTGCTGATCTTGCCTGCGATGGCCAGCCTGGCGGCCTTTGCGCTGCCCACGCTCCAGCGTCAAATGGCCTCGCTGGTGGATTGGTTCACTTTGCTCTTTTTTTCGGGCTGTGGCCTGACCATCTGGGTGGTTTGGTTCGCCATGCAAACAGGATTCCCCAGCCAACCTGCAGCCAATGTGGCACGACTGGCACCAGGATTTGTCTCAGAGTTTTCATTGCTTACGGTCGCGCTGGCACTGCTGGCCACAGCGCTTTGGGCCGCGCTGGTACGTTGGCGTACCAGCCGTCAGCGCAGTGCACTTTGGAAAAGTTTGGCTTTGCCCGCTGGGGGAGCTGTCTGGTGCTGGCTGCTCCTGATGACCTTATGGCTCCCTTTGCTGGACTACACGCAGGGGTACACCATTTTTGTGAAACGCGTCACAGCGCAAATTGACACCCCTGCTTGTGTTGAAGTCCAAGGGCTGGGCACCGGCCAGATTGCAGCCTTGCAGTGGTACGGACGGCTGCCGCTGGTGGCGGGCGAGCCCTTGGTGCGCTGCGGCTGGTTACTCGTGCGCCCTGTGGCCGGCCGTGGTGTACCCCCCACGGTAGACCCAACGATCTGGAAGGCCAAAGCCTTGGTGCAACACCCTGCGGATGCGGACGATGCAACCTGGCTTATGCAGCGTCAGTAAGGTTGGCCAAGCCTGATGGTTTGGGCAAGCAGACTCGGGAAGCAGGAAAACGGATCGTGAAGGTGGAGCCCTGACCAGGCAGGCTGGAGATAGACAGCTCCGCTCCATGGCGCTGCGTCACATGCTTGACAATGGCCAGACCCAGGCCGGTACCACCCGTTTCACGGGATCGGCTTCGGTCCACGCGGTAGAAGCGCTCGGTGAGACGAGGAATTTGTTCTGCTGCAATTCCAACGCCTTCGTCACGCACCGTGAATTCGGCACCACCGTCCGCTTGCGCCTGCCAACGGACATAAATATTTTTGCCCTCGGGCGTGTAGCGCACGGCATTCCCGATCAAGTTCAACAAGGCGCTGTGCAGTTCCACGACCGACCCCGCCACCGTAATATCGGGCGCGATGTGAAACTCGAGGCCCTGCGGCTGGCCCCACAGTACGCGCGAGAGCTCGCTCGCCTCGTGGCGGCATTGCTCAAAAATCGGCTCCATGGACACCCACTCCTGGGCAGAAGGCAACGGACTCCCCTCCAGGCGCGAAAGCGTCAGCAAATCGCTCACCAGCGACTGCATACGCTCAGCCTGCAACGCCATCAGCTGCAGGTAGCGCGCACGCTCCTCTTCATTCAGATTGAGGCTTTGCAGCGTTTCAACAAAGCCTGAAAGTACGGTCAAAGGCGTACGGATTTCATGCGAAACGTTCGCCACAAAATCACGGCGCATGGCTTCAGCCTGCTCTACGGCGGTGACATCGCGTGACAGCAGCAGGGTGCGACTCTCCCCGTAAGGATGCATATGCACCGACAGCCGTACCGGTTTGGCGGAGGTACTGGCACGCCCGGGCATGAGGACATCCCCCTTGAAATCACCCGTCGCCAGGTAGGCCGCAAAGCCGGGATCACGCACCAAATTGCCAAAATGCTGCAGCAGGTCGCGCGTGCCGTCCAGACCGAAATGGGATTGGGCCGACTGGTTGCACCACTCTATTCGCAAGTCTGCGTCCAACAGCACGACGCCGTTGGGAGACGCTTGCATCGCCGCCAAAAAGTCCTGAAAGCGATCATCGCGCTGCTGTACCGCCCGCTCACGGGAGCGCGCCAATCGCCGAACACGGTCTGATATTTCCCCCCAGAGACCAAAAGCCACGGGAGTTTGCAGCGTGTCGCCACTGCTGAGCCAGCGCAATACGCGCATGCCCAGCGCCACGTCCAGCAACAGCCAGAGATAACTCGCAAAAAGCGCGCTCAACACCATCGGTACGAGCGTCGGCGCGGAAGGAGAGACGAAGTTGCGACTGAACCACCAGCCAAACACCGCACCCCAGCCCTGAAACAAGGCAAACGAAAAGAGCCGGCCTAACACGCGAAAAGCGGCAATCTATGCCACATTGGCTTTGTCAAGCACCGCCACAGGCACAGCGGGCTTGGCTGTCAGACGGTAGCCAGCACCGCGCACGGTTTCGACCATGACCCCCGCGGCACCCAAGGCTTCGCGAAGGCGTTTGACGTGTACGTCCACCGTGCGTTCTTCGATGTAAACGTGGTCGCCCCATACCTTGTCCAGTAACTGGCCCCGGCTGTGCACGCGCTCGGCATGGCCCATGAGGTAATGAAGCAACTTGAACTCCGTTGGTCCCAACTTGAGGGGCTGATCGGCAAACGAAACACGGTGGGTGGCCGAGTCCAGACTAAGACCGGCAATCACGATCGCCTCGCCACTTTGCTCCGGACTATGGCGCCGCAATACCGCACGTACCCGAGCCAATAACTCCTTGGTGGAGAAGGGCTTGGCAATGTAATCGTCGGCGCCCGCGTCCAGCCCGGCTACGCGGTCCGCCTCGTCACCCCGGGCTGTGAGCATGATCAGCGGTACACCTTTAGTGCGCTCGCCAGCACGCCAACGCTTAGCCAGTGAGAGTCCGCTTTCACCGGGCAGCATCCAGTCCAGCAGAATCAGATCGGGCAGCGCCGCGTCAATCTCACGCTGGGCGCTGATACTGTCCATGGCCCACGTCGGTCGAAAACCGTTGTGGCGCAAGTTGACCGCAATCAATTCTGCGATGGCGGGTTCATCTTCCACCACCAGCACAGCGGGCATGGTCCTCATTTGACGACAGACTCGATCCGGTCGATGGAACTGTGGCGCACATCCTCACCCTTGACCACATAGATGATGAACTCGGCGATGTTTTTGGCATGGTCGCCAATACGTTCAATCGCTTTGGCCAAAAACAGCAAATCGAGACTGGGGGAAATGGTGCGCGGGTCTTCCATCATGTAGGTAATGAGCTTGCGAACAAAGCCATCAAACTCCTTGTCAATCAGGTCGTCCTCTTTCAGGATGGTCAATGCCGCGTTCACGTCCAGGCGGGCAAAGGCGTCCAGTGCCTTGTTCAAAAGCCCCGAGGCCAGATCAGCTGCGTAGCGCAACTCCAGCGAAGGCAGCGAACGTGGGGCTCCACTTTCAATGATGGATCGCACCATGCGAGCGATTTTTTCAGCCTCGTCACCTACTCGCTCGAGGTTGGCAGTGGTCTTCGATATCGCAATCAGCAAACGCAAATCCCGCGCAGTAGGCTGGCGCCGGGCGATGATGGACGACAAGTCACGGTCAATCTCGATTTCCATGGCGTTGACGCGGGTCTCGTTGGCGGTGACTTCATGCGCTGCATCCAGGTTGAAATGCTGCAGCGCGTAAATCGCCTGGCGAATCTGCGACTCAACCAAACCGCCGAGTTCCATCACCTGCGAAGACACGGAAGTCAGCTCGCTGTCGAATTGGGTGGAAAGATGTTTATCGGGCATGGCAAACTCCTGAAGATTTCGGAACAACGGACCGGTGAAATACGATGAAAAACTGAGCTCTAGCGGGCATTAAACATCGTTCAACCAAACCGGCCTGTGATGTAGTCTTCTGTTTCTTTGCGTGTGGGCTTGAAAAACATTTGCTCGGTGGCGCCAAATTCAATTAGGTCACCCAGGTACATGTACGCGGTGTAGTCGCTGCAACGGGCTGCTTGCTGCATGTTGTGAGTCACGATGACGACGGTATAGTCGTTTTTGAGTTCGACGATCAGCTCTTCGACCTTGGCCGTTGAAATCGGATCCAGCGCGGAGCAAGGCTCATCAAGCAAAAGCACTTCGGGTTTGATCGCGATGCCACGTGCAATGCACAGGCGCTGCTGTTGACCGCCAGACAGGCTGGAACCGTTTTGGTTGAGCTTGTCTTTCACCTCGCCCCACAACGCGGATTTGCGCAATGCCCATTCCACGCGCTCCTCCATATCGGAGGCGCTCAGGTTTTCGAACAACTTAACACCAAAGGCAATGTTGTCGTAAATCGACATGGGAAACGGCGTTGGCTTTTGAAACACCATGCCGACTTTGGCACGCAGCAAAGCCACATCCTCTTTACTGGTGAGCAAATTCTCGCCGTCCAACAAGATCTGGCCCTCGGCTCGCTGCTCTGGATAGAGCTCGAACATCCGGTTAAAAACGCGCAATAGTGTCGACTTTCCGCAGCCCGAAGGACCAATGAAAGCGGTCACCTTGCCCGCGGGAATATTCATGTTGATGCCCTTGAGGGCATGAAATTTACCGTAGTAAAAATTCAGGTCTTTAACGGCGAGCTTGGTGGTCACAGGACCGGTATCGGTTTTTAACATGGGGATTCTTTGTCTTGGATGGAGGGAGACAGGCGATCAGGCTTTAGCTCTTGCTGCGGGTCAGCAGGCGCGCCGCAATGTTGAGCGTAAGTACCGCCAACGTGATCAGGAAAACACCAGCCCAGGCCAGTTTTTGCCAGTTTTCGTAGGGACTCATCGCAAACTTGAAGATCGTCACCGGCAAGCTGGCCATGGGCTGACCCAAGCTAGACGTCCAGAATTGGTTGCTCAGTGCGGTGAACAGCAGGGGCGCGGTCTCACCCGCAATCCGGGCCACTGCCAACAACACTCCGGTAATCACACCGGCACGTGCCGCTTTGAGGGTGATGCTGATGATCACTTTCCACTTGGGCGCACCCAAGGCATAGGCCGCTTCGCGCAGACCGGCCGGTACCAACTGCAGCATGTTCTCGGTGGTGCGGATCACCACTGGAATCACAATCAGTGCCAAGGCCAACACGCCCGCCGCCGCAGAAAATGTCTTGAAAGGATTGACGGCAATCGCATACACAAACAGGCCGATCACGATGGAAGGGGCCGACAACAAAATGTCGTTCACAAAGCGTGTGACATTGGCAAGCCAACCGCTCTTGTCAAATTCAGCCAGGTAAATGCCGGCCATCACACCCACTGGCGTTCCGACCAGCGTGGCCAAACCGACCATCAGCAGCGAGCCATAAATGGCATTGGCAAGGCCGCCCTCCTCGTTGGGTGGGGGCGTCATTTGCGTGAGTGTGGCAAAGCTCAAGCCGCCAACACCCAGGCGCACCGTTTCAATCAAGATCCAGAAAAGCCAAAACAAACCAAAGGCCATCGCGGCAAGCGCCAAAACAGTCGCCAGCTTGTTGACCCGATCGCGCGCTGCGAATTTGGCTGCGCGCGCTTGCTGCTGAGAAGAAGACATCATGTTTTTGCTCCTTCGGCCTTGCGCAACTGGGACAGCAGAAGTTTGGACAGCGTCAGGATGACAAACGTAATAAAGAACAAAACAAGCCCAAGGTACATCAGCGCGGCCTGGTGCAGGCCTTCGCCGGCCTCAGCGAATTCGTTGGCCAGGGCCGAGGTAATGCTATTCGCTGCCTGGAACAAGCTCAGGGAGTCGAGTTGGTTGAAGTTGCCAATCACAAAGGTCACGGCCATGGTCTCACCAATCGCACGTCCCAAACCGAGCATGATGCCGCCGATGACTCCGGTTTTGGTGTACGGCAACACCACTTTGGACACCACTTCCCACGTTGTGGCTCCAAGACCGTAGGCCGATTCCTTGAGCAAGGGAGGTGTCACTTCAAACACGTCGCGCATCACCGCAGCAATGAACGGAATGATCATGATGGCCAGAATGATGCCCGCCGACAAAAGACCAATGCCTACCGGTGGACCCGACACCAGCGCACCCAGATAAGGCACGCCAGCAAAGGCAGTTTGCAAGGGGGTCTGCACGTACTCGGCCAGCACCGGACCAAAGACCAGCAAGCCCCACATACCGTAAACAATGGAGGGCACCGCTGCCAGAAGTTCAATGGCCGTCCCCAGTGGCCGTTTGAGCCAAGCGGGAGACAGTTCCGTCAAAAACAAAGCGATGCCAAAGCTCACCGGAACAGCGATCACCAAGGCGATCAACGACGTGGCCAGCGTGCCGTAGATCATGACAAAGCCGCCGAACTCTTCTTGGACTGGATCCCAGACGGTGCTCGTCAGGAACCCAAATCCATACTTTTCAATCGCAGGCCACGCACTGATGGTGAGCGAAGTGAGGATGGCGATCAACAAACCGAGCGTCAAAAGCGCACAGCTTTTGGCAGCCCAACCGAAAATCTGGTCTACCAAAGGCCCGCTGCGGGCGCGTTTGATGGGAAGCGCTGTAGTCATGGAAGGTTCGTGGTTGCTTGCGCAACGCCCGGGCCATCACGCCGCATGCGGATGGCCGGGTGCCGCAACAAAGGGACTGTTACTTGAAGGAAACCGCTTTACCCGCTGGGTCCTTGATTTCACCCCAAGACTTTTGAATCGTGGCAACCACGTCGGAGGGCATGGGCACGTAATCCAGTTCAGAAGCCGCTTTGCCGCCATTGGCAAACGCCCAGTTGAAAAACTTCAACACCTCGGTGGCGTTCGCCGGCTTGTCCTGCTTGGCGTGCATCAGGATGAAGGTCGCAGTAGAGATGGGCCAGGTATTTTTGCCAGGCTGGTCTGTGATCAACTGGTAGAAGGACTTGTTCCAATCGGCACCAGCGGCAGCAGCCTTGAACGCATCATCATCCGGGGCCACGTACATGCCGTCCCGGTTTTTCAGCAAGGTGTAGGTCATCTTGTTTTGCTTGACGTACGAGTACTCAACATAGCCAATGGAATTCGGCAGGCGGTTGACGAAAGCGGAGACACCCTCGTTGCCTTTGCCACCCGCGCCCACAGGCCAATTCACTGCGGTGCCCTCGCCCACTTTGGATTTCCACTCGGGATGCACGCGGCTGAGGTAATTGGTGAAGTTGAAGGTGGTTCCAGATCCGTCCGCACGGCGAACCGGTGCAATCGCCGCGTCAGGCAGCGCCAAGCCAGGATTGAGGGCCTTCAAAGCGGGGTCGTTCCAGCGGGTGATCTTGCCCAGAAAAATATCGCCCAGGGTCTGGCCGTCCAGCTTCATTTGTCCGGGCGCAATCCCTTTGACGTTGATGACCGGCACGGTTCCACCGATCACCGCCGGAAACTGGACTTGGCCTTTGGACTTCAGAACGTCGTCCGTTTGAGGCATGTCAGACGCGCCAAAATCTACCGTTTTGGAGTCAATTTGTTTGATGCCACCGCCCGAACCGATGGACTGGTAATTCACCTTCACGCCCGTCGCCTTGTTGTAATCCGCAGCCCACTTGGCATAGATGGGGGCCGGAAAACTGGCACCAGCACCGGTAATTTCTTGCGCCTGCGCCGCACCAAAGGACAAAACGGTGGCGACTGACACCACCATGAAGGGGTAATGGACTGCAAATTTCATAAGGAACCTTTGATGTGGGTTGGAGTTACCCATGCAATGTAAGAACAATTTATGACAAAAATGTGACTGCCTTGGCGATTTCGAGAAAACCCTCGAAGTGGCGTTCTGCAAACAACAGCCCAAACCAAATTGTCATATTTCTGTCATTTTATGGACTTATCGTCTGTTTTTTTCACCGGAGACTTTGATGATGTTGACTTCCAAACGCTTTGACCTCGTGCGCCGCGCTGCCCTGTGCGCGACGCTGACCCTCCTGATTTCGGCCTGCGCTGCGCCCCAAAAACCCTTGAACGTAGCGGACACCATTGCAAATACACCGTCCCTGAGCACCCTCAATGGGCTGATCACCACGGCAGGGCTGACCGCTGATTTGCAGTCGGCCGGACCCTTCACCGTGTTCGCGCCCAGCAATGAAGCCTTTAAGGCCGTGAAGCCTGCCACCCTGGAAGACTTGTCCAAAAACCCCGCAAAACTCAAGGACCTGCTGCGCTTTCACGTCGTACCCGGCATGACCTTGGCGAAAGACGTGAAAAACAGCACAGTCAAAGCGATTAACGGCGATCCCTTGGCGCTTTCGAAAGCCGGAGATTTCGTGACCGTTGAAAACGCGGCTGTCGTTCAAGCAGACGTTTTGGCGACCAACGGCGTCGTTCACATCGTTGACGCGGTGATGATGCCCGCCAAGAAATAAACTCTGGCGCTCCCTCTTTTCGGCGGCAGTTGAGGCGCTTCGACTGAGCCCGCGACAACCGCTACGGGAAAAGCCCAGCGACCGCTGGGCTTTTTGTTGTGCGGCCGCCTGCGGACCGATTCACGCTGGCTTAGTGCTATCCTTCGCGCCGAAAATTATATAAACCGTTTCCCCCGAATGACATCTGAAAACCGCCTTGCCGCCATTGACCTTGGATCCAACAGCTTTCGCCTTGAAATCGGCATGCTGGACCACGGAGAATTTCAGCGCACCGAATACATCAAAGAGACCGTCCGCCAAGGCGCCGGGCTCGACGCCGACCGCAATCTGACGGCGGCCGCCATGCAAGCCGGGTGGGACTGTCTGGCCCGTTTTGGCGAGCGGCTGTCCGGGTTTGCTCCCGCGCAAGTACGGGCAGTAGCCACGCAGACGCTGCGCGAAGCGCGCAACCGGGATGTTTTTTTGGAGCGGGCCAATGCGGTCCTGGGTTTTCCTATTGACGTGATCTCCGGGCGTGAAGAGGCGCGTCTGATTTATCAGGGCGTGGCGCATACGCTGGCACCTTCGGAAGAGCGCCGCCTGGTGATCGATATTGGTGGGCGTTCCACCGAACTCATATTGGGCCAGGATTTCAGGCCCCGGGTCATGGAGTCCTTTCGGGTGGGCAGCATTGCCTGGTCGACCCGCTATTTTGCGGAAGGGCAGTTCAGCCGCCGGGCCTTCGAGATCGCAGAAATTGCCGCCAAAGCAGTCCTTGACGAAGCGCTTGACGCTTACCCACCCAGCCATTGGGATGTCGCCTATGGATCGGCGGGTACGGTGGGGGCCATCAGCGACGTTTTGGCTGGGGCGGGTTGGCCGCCGGGGGTGATCACCCAAGAAGGCCTCGACTGGCTGCTGGAAAAACTGGTCGTCGCGCAAAGCGCCGATCGCGTCAAGCTGCCCGGCATGCGGGAAGACCGCAAAGCGGTGATCGGCGGCGGCTTGAGCATCACACGGGCGCTTTTCAGCCTGTTGGGAATCGAAACACTCAAAACCACCGACGGTGGTTTACGCCATGGTCTGTTGTGTGATCTGCGGGGAACCACCGGCTCCACCAGCGATTTGAGACTTAAAACGGTCCTGCGCCTGGCAAGCAAATTTGGCGTAGATCGTGTGCATGGTCAGCGGGTGGGTCAGGTCGCCAGTGCCCTGTTTGCGCAACTGCCCAGCGCGCCGTCGACCCTGCCAGAGATTGAATCCGGACGCAGCCTGCGCAAAATCAAATGGGCGGCCGAATTGCATGAAATTGGCAGCCATATTTCCCATAGCGATTACCACAAGCACGGCGCCTACATTCTTGACAATGCCGATGCCATGGGCTTTTCGCTGCCCGAACTGCACCGCCTTAGCCTGTTGGTGCTCGGGCACCGCGGCAAATTGCGCAAGCTTGAAGCCGAGCTGGCCAACGATGAACTGCGTGCGCAACTGCTGGCACTTCGGCTGGCAGTGATCTTGTGCCATGCACGGCGCGACCCGGATTTGTCTGGAATCACCTTGGCATCCTTGCCGGGCGGCAAGCTACAGCTGACTTGTGCTGCGCGCTGGGCGCAAGAGTTTCCACAGTCCGCCCACCTGCTGCGCGAAGAATCCATTGCCTGGCAAAAAACACCGTGGCCAATGGACTTCATCGAAATTTAAGGGTCTGTGCCGATCGGGCAGCAAGCGAGTCCCACGCGGGCTTTGCTGGCGGAGCCCTCTGCGGGATTGCGGATTTTTGACCGCTTTTGTTGGTTGAATTCAGAAAACGATATAAACTGTATGTACCGTTTTCGTCATTCACAAACTTAAAGGACTATCCCAGATGCCCCAAACCACTCCCACTTCCACGCCCGCCTCTGCGCAAGCCGCAACCACCGCCAAGACAGTGCCCGCCAAAACTGCAGCACCGGCTCCAGCCGCGAAAAAACGCGTGAGTGCCACCAAAGCAACCGCAGCGCGCACGCCGGCAACCAAGCGCCCCGCCGCGGCCAAAAAAGCAGCCCCTGCGCGCGCTGCAGCTGCAAAGACGGTCTCAAAACCCCAAGCTCCGGCCACCACTGCCGCCCTTGCAGAGCCCGCTTCTGCACCTGCGGCAACGGCCGCATCAGCCGCTGGCAAGATTGCCAAAGACAAGAAACCAAAAATGGTGCGCGACAGCGTCACCATTCCCAAAGCGGAATACATGGTGCTGGAAGCGATGAAGCAGCGCGCCGCACAACTCAAGGTCACGGTGAAAAAGACCGAACTGATTCGTGCCGGCATGAAGCACCTCGCCACATTGCCCGACGCCGTTTTTCTGGCCGCCATTGCCGCCGTACCCAGTCTGAAAACCGGCCGCCCCAGCAAATCCTGATAGCGCCGGGAGCTGCGATTCAGACCAGATCGGGCGAGAGCACCGCGACGACCGTGACCTCCGTGACGGCTTCGCGTTCTTTGAGGCGCAGCCACCAAAGCCCCCCCTTTTTGATGCTGCATTCGGCAGTTCCCATTCCCATCAGGCGCGACACCGTCTGACCCAAGGTGGGCTGGTGACCAACCACCACGATGCATCCTTGAGCGTCAGGCCAGTGCACCAGCGCCAGCAGGTCCTGGACGCCGGCCAAGGGAGCCAAGCCGGCGTGGGTTTTGTACTTTCGGTCCAGCGCCTTGGCCGTCTGGTCCGCCCGCAAAGCGGGACTCGCCAGCACCTTCGTGCTGGCGGGCAATTGGCGATCCAACCAGGCGCCCATGCGCTGCGCCTGTTTTTCACCTCGGGGAGTGAGCGTGCGCAGCATGTCGTCACCGACGAGCTCAAGGTCAATCGCTTCGGCATGGCGCCACAGCACCAGGTCCATGGTTCTATCCTTTGACATGGGATCGGTTCTCGGCACTGTAGCGCGCCATCAGAGCGGCCTGCGCGCTGTGGCCCGGAGTCTGCGTGTGGGGCACGGCCCGGTAACTGCCATCGGACCCCATGTCCCAAGCGTCTGCACTGTCGTACATATAGGCGAGCAGACATTCGTCGATCAAACGCTGGCGCTGAGACGGATTCGTCACCGGCCAGGCCACTTCCACGCGGCGCACCATGTTGCGGTTCATCCAGTCGGCGCTGGACAAGTACAGGTCTTCCACCGCCCCCTGACGAAAATAGAAAACCCGTGAGTGCTCCAAAAAGCGCCCAATCACCGAGCGCACCCGGATGTTCTCGCTCAGTCCTGGCACCTGCGCTGGCAGCATGCAGGCACCCCGAACCAGCAAGTCAATTTCTACGCCCTGCTGGCCGGCTTTGAGCAGGGCTTCAATCAAATCCACATCGGTGAGGGAGTTCATTTTCAGCACGATGCGTGCCGATAAGCCTTTGGTGGCAGATTGGCCCAAGGCATTGATTTTTCGCAGCAAATTCTTTTGCAGATTAAAAGGTGCGAGCCACAGTTTTTTAAGGCGCGGCAAGCGGCTCTGACTGGCCAAGTGCACAAAAACATGTTCCATGTCCAGCGTAATAGCCGAGTCGGCCGTGATGTGGGCGATGTCGGTGTACAGGCGCGCGGTGCGGGCGTTGTAGTTGCCGGTGGACAGGTGACCGTAGCGCCGCAGCACATGGCCCTCGCGCCGGGTCACCAACAGCATCTTGGCATGGGTTTTGAGCCCAACCACCCCATAGACCACCTGGGCACCAATTGACTCCAACATCTCGGCCCAGTTGATATTGGCTTCCTCATCAAAGCGTGCCTTGAGTTCCACCACCACGGTGACTTCCTTGCCCCTGCGTACCGCCTCACGCAAGAGGTCCATCATGACCGAGTCGGTGCCCGCGCGGTAAACGGTCTGTTTGATCGCCAGTACGTCAGGGTCATTGACCGCCGCACGCAGAAAAGCGAGCACGCCGTCAAAGCTCTCGAAGGGCTGGTGAAACACCATATCACCCTGCTTGAGCTGGCTGAACACGTTGGCGCTCATGTCCATTTGTCTTGGAAAACTGGCCTTGTAGGGTGCAAAGCACAAGTCGGGTCGGTCCAGCAGATCGATCATCTGCGTAAGCCGAACCAGATTGACCGGTCCGGACACCCGGTACAAAGACATTTCCGGCAAATCGAACTGCTTGAGCAAAAAGTTGGCAAGGTGGTCCGAGCAACCCGACGACACTTCGAGCCGAACCGCCTCGCCGTAATGCCGGTGCACCAAACCCTGGCGCAAGGCGGTTCGCAGGTTCTGAACATCGTCCTCATCTACCGCCAAATCCGAATGGCGCGTGACCCGAAACTGCGAAAACTGCTCAACGCTACGGCCCAAAAAAAGTTCCTCCAGGTGCGCACGGATCACACTGGTCAATGCCACAAAAACCGCTTTGCCACCGGCGAGTCTGTCGGGCAGGCGAATAATGCGTGGCAACACGCGGGGCACTTTGACGATGGCAATTTCGTTGCTACGGCTAAAGGCGTCATGCCCACCCAAGCGCACGATAAAGTTCAGTGCCTTGTTGGCCACCTGCGGAAAAGGGTGGGCCGGATCGAGTCCAACCGGAATCAGCAGCGGCCGCACCTCACGCAAGAAATATTGTTTGACCCACTGACGCTGCGCCGGATTGCGCTCACCGTGGGAGATGATTCTGACGCCGTGGGTCTCGAGCGCGGGCAGCAGCGACTCGTTGTACAGCGCGTATTGCCGCCGCACCAAATGGTGCAAGGCCACTGACAGGCGCTGAAAAGATTCAACCGTGTAAGTGCCGTCCCGGTCATCAGCGCGCTTGGCGGTGAGGTGCGGCTCGGCGCGCACTTCAAAAAATTCGTCAAGATTGGACGAGACAATGCACAAATAGCGCAATCGCTCCAGCACGGGCACATCGCTGCGCTCGGCCCAGCTGAAGACTCGCTCGTTGAAGGCCACCAGGCTGTGGTCCCGGTCAAGCAAATGGGGGCGGCCCGCGTCGTGAAAGGCTTTGGTCGTGGCCCAGTGGGGCGATGCATCTGAAGAAATTTGAACCGTCATGCAAACCGCTTTCGAACCATTTTGTAAACGGCCGACTTTACGCTAGCGCAGCGATTCACGCACCCAGGAAATGCTTGCGATAGCGCGAAGGCAAATCGGCCAGACGCATCATCATGGGCAAGTCTGCTGAGTTGAAGTCCGGGTCCCAGGCAGGGGCGCCCAGTATTTTTGCGCCCAGGCGCAAATAACCTTTGATCAGGGCGGGAGGCTCCACCGCCAAGCTCAGGTCCAAGCGCTCTACGGGCAGGGGCAAGCGGGGGCGAACCTGATGCTCGATCGGGGCCAAATGGGTGGCCTGCAACTGGTGCCAGATACTGGCAGCAGCATCACCAGAGACCATACCGTTGTGCAGCATAGGAATGCTGGCGCAGCCAATCATGGTGTCAAGCTGGTTGCGCGCCATAAATTCAGCCAGTGCGCTCCAAAGCGCCAATATCACGCCACCGTGCCGATGCTCAGGGTGCACGCAACTGCGACCGAGCTCGACCATGCGTTCACGCAGGCCGCGCAGCCGGGTCAGGTCAAACTCGGTGTCACTGTAGGTGCTGCCTACGCGCTTGGCCTGCACGGGCGTGAGCACCCGGTAGGTTCCAATCACCTGCCCGGTGGCGCTGTCGCGTACCAGCAGGTGTTCGCAGTAATTATCAAAAATGTCGATGTCGTGGCCGGGCAGAGATGCCTTGAGACGCGCACCCATTTCTACGGCAAACACGTCATAGCGCAGTCTTTGCGCGGCGCGTACTTCGTCTTGATGGCGCGCCCAAGAAACGGTGACACCACCTGGCGATTGCTGTGCCGAATGAACCGCGGCGTTTGCCACGGTGATCGGCATGTGCGAGGCAAGCCGCTCGGGTAAGACTCCAAAACCACCCGACTGGGCCAACTGTTCCATACATCACTCCATCAATACAGCGGGGCTGCAATACCGGCTAAGTGTGCAAAAGCAGCATGTCAAAACTATGACGAAATGATGAATAAATTTTAAAAATCACCGTGTACGCTTGCGGGGTGCCTCGCAGTGCCGGCCATTGGCCTGACTATCATTCGGCTCTACGACCGATGCCACCGAGTACGGTGTTGTGTCGTGTGCGCCGGTTCTCTATTCACATGTCGCTGACCCTTCCTCCCCATCACATCCGTTCATTTTTTGACGCGCTCGCGGCCTCGGAACGTCTCTGCCTGACATCGCTTCGGACCCACGCGCGCCAAACACCGCCACCGGGCTGCCTTGTGCTGCGCAGCGGCACGCAAATACTCGGGCTGCTGTTGCCCGAGCACGCCCGTGCACTTGTAGCGGTACTCGGCCACTGCGATTTGCAGGGCGCGGATGTGGTGTGGAACACCCAAGACCTGGACCCGGAGCACCGCAGCGCAGAGCTGCAAGCGGCTTTGCGACGCCTGCGCGATCAAGGCCGGGTCACGGGCTGGCGAGATGAAGACTTTGGCTTCTGGTCAGGGTCTGATCCCAACCCGAACCCAGGGCAACCCGCCTTCCTGCAGGTGGAGCGCGCGGGCTTTCGTTTTCTGGGCATGATGAGCCACGCGGTGCATATCAATGGTTTCACGCCAGACGGGCGTATGTGGTGCGGTCAACGCAGCGTCCACAAGGCCACGGACCCAGGCCTGTGGGACAACTTGACCGCCGGTGGTCTTGCTGCGGGTGAGACATTGGCCCGCTGCGCTCAACGGGAGCTCTGGGAAGAAGCGGGCTACCGGCTGGTGCCGAAGCACCTCTTGGCCGCAGGCCGGGTGCGCATCTCGCGCGCCACCCCGACCGGATGGCACGATGAAATGCTGCACATCTTTAACCTTTGTCTGGATTCCGACTTTGTGCCCTCCAACCAAGATGGTGAAGTGCAGGCCTTTGACTGTCTTTCAGCCACCGAGGTGATGACGCGAATTTCGTCGGGGCAATTGACCGCAGACGCCGCCTTGGCCATTGCCCAGGGCGTCCTTACCGAAAACCATCCATGAATGCATCCAAACCAACCTCCCCCAGCGACACCTATGGCGCCGACCAGCACGGCTTGATCTGCGGCTTTGCTTTCGGACCTGACGGCGTGGGGCGCAGCCTGGGCGCCGAACAGGCCTTGCAGTGGCTGCAACAGCCCGATCTTCAAGACGGCTTTGTTTGGCTGCATTTCAACCTGGCGCACGTCAATGCCGAAAAGTGGCTGCGCCAGAACCTGGCCTTGTCCGATGTTTTTTATGAAACGCTGCGCGAGGCATCACGCTCGACGCGGGTGGAGCTCGATGACGGAACCCTGGTGGCCGTGGTCAATGATGTGCACTACGATTTCTCATTTGAGCCCTCGGACATTTCGACCCTTTGGCTGTCGGTGAGCGAAAAACTGATTGTCACCGCGCGCCTGCAGCCCCTGCGCTCGGTAGACCGTTTGCGCGACGCAGTGCGCCGTGGCGTACCCATCGCGTCGACCGTGGCGCTGTTGGTTCATCTGATGCACGACCAAGGCGATGTGCTGGCCAACATCGTGCGAGAAATCACCACCCGCATCGACACCATTGAAGACAAGTTGTTGGCCGGTCGGCTGGAAACCAAGCGGGCTGATTTGGGCGTGTCCCGCCGACTGCTGGTTCGACTGCAGCGCCTGCTGGCACCGGAACCTGCCGCCCTGTTTCGTCTGCTCAAAAAACCACCAGCCTGGATCGCCGAGGGCGACATCGAAGACCTGCACCAGTCGTCCGAAGAATTCAACGTGGCGCTGAGCGACATGGCGGCCTTGCAGGAACGCATCAAATTGCTGCAGGAAGAGATTGCAGGTCGGGTGGCCGAAGCCAATAACCGCAGCCTGTTTGTGCTGACGGTAGTGACCGTGATGGCGTTGCCGATCAACATCATTGCCGGCCTTCTGGGCATGAACGTTGGCGGCATCCCGCTGGCCGATCATCCAGCGGGCTTTTGGATCGTGGTGGCAGTGATCGTCAGCTTTACCGCAGTGGCGGCGTGGATCATTTTCCGCAAGGACCGGGACTGACGCCAAGCACATAAAAAAGCCGCTGGCACCCCTGGGCGCCAACGGCTTTTTCAGGCGCAAGCGCTTAAGGTTGGCGCACGATCACCGGATGCACCGTAAACACATTGGCCGACGTCACATCCACCGTGATCCGCACCCAATGCAGGCTGGGGCTGCCAAAGGTTTGCACGCGGGTAAAGTTGGTCAGCATCTTGTTGGGGTGGTACAGCGGCTTGTCCAGCTTGAAATAGTGGGTGTCGCCATGCACGAACAAAACCTGGCCTTTGAACTGCTCGGTCTGCTCCGTCAGCTTGGCCATGAAATTGCGGTAGCCGCTCACGCTGGCTTGGGTGCTCTCGTCAAAGTCTTCGGTCTCAGGCAAGTCGAAGCCCGGGTCACCCTGCGTCACCACCACGATACCGGCGGCGTTTTGGGCCTTGGCGGCTGCAAATGACGCCTGCATCCAAGCCACGTTGGCGGTATCGCGCTCAATGTATTCCGCATTGGCGGCATCGCACTGGGCGTTGTCGCGGGCGCTCTTGTTTTTGCATTCCTTCTCGCTCATCACCACGTTGTTGTTGCTGCCGGGCTGGTTGATGCCGACAAACACCACGCCGCCATAGCTAAAGCGGCTGTTTTCAACAAACTTTTCGCCTAGTTTGCCCTGCTGCTCCAGCGCCAAGGTGGTTTGGCCCAGGCTGTTGGCGCTGGGGAACATCACTTTGCGCAGGTGCGCCAAACGCTCCAGGGTATTGAAGCCGCCGTTGTTGCTACGGTGGCAATCGGTCCACTCGTTGTCACCGGGCACGTACACCACCGGCTTGACCATGCTGTTGAACATTTTGAGCGCATCGGTATAGACCTCATCGGTGCACTTGGAACTGCCGTCCTTGATGTCACCGTCATACAGCGAGAAGGCGATGTCGGATTGGTTGATGCTTTGCAGCACCGCCGGCAGTTTGGGATCGTCCCCCGCCTTTTTGTAAGGCATATCACCCCACAGGCCAAAACTGAAGGGCTTGGTGGCCGTTTGCGCCGCACAGGGCGCCGCAACCAGGGCCAAAGACACCAACGACAAAGCGGCAATCCGAACGAACATGAATAACTCCCAAAGTGAAAAGACCAGACAACGCTAAGGGTGCCGCGTGACAGCGTCATGACCGAAAACTTTAGCGTCGCCGCCTGTGTCATTGCCGCAACGCTGCAAAAGCTTGGCTAAATATTCACGGAATCGTCACCCAAAAATTCAAAACTAGACACTGTCAATTCAAACCTAATTAAGTTTATTGAATTTTGGCAATTAGTTTTAACCCTTAGAAAGTCTGACCCATGAAATTTATCGCACGCAAATCCCTGTTGGCTATCGCCGCAGGCATGACCCTGGCTTCTTCTGCCTTCGCGCAAACCGCTCCTTCCGTGACCTTGTATGGTCGCATGGATCTCGCCATTGAAAGCGCCAACGACGGCGCCCTGACCAAAACCATGCTGCAAAACTACGCCTCGCGCTTCGGTATCAAGGGCGAGCGCAGCTTCAGCAGCGACCTGAGCGGCATTTTCCAGGTGGAAACCGGAATTGCGCCGGACGACACGGCGCAGAGCAAGACACTCGCAAGCCGTAATAGCTTTGTCGGTCTGAAAAGTAGTTCAGCTGGCACTTTTCTCGCAGGCACATATGACACGCCGCTCAAAATGTTAGATGCAGGCGGCTACGCTGGGACCCTTTATGGTCAGGGCGAGGCCATGGAAGTCATCATTCACGGCAAGGGAACAGCGACCGTCAATCCGACAGCAGCTACATTCGACAACGTTCATACCCGCCAGAAAAACAACCTGGTGTACATCAGCCCAAAATTCGCCGATTTCGTGGCTAAAGCGTCGTACAGTCCTGATGAAGGACAAACCGCCACGGTAACAACCGGCACTGTGTCCTCGGCATCCTTGGAGTGGAATAATGGAACGTACAACGCTGGCATCGCGACACAACAAAAGAGCGTTGTAACTGCATCCACTTCAACGGCAGCATTCGGTATGTCTGCCACCAAATTGACTTTCGGCGCCAAGATGGACAACATGAGCGGTGCTATCGTTCTCAGCTCTTTGGATAACCAAGCGACCCTCGCAAATAACGCGCGCAAAACGACAAATACCTTGCTAGTTCTGAACTATGCCAGCGGCCCAATGACCTACAAATTCAACTACGGCATGTCTGGCGAGTCCGCTTCAAATGCGAAAGATGATTTGTCAATGTTGGCATTGGAAGCTGCTTATTCTTTGGATAAGCAAACCACAGTTTATGGAAGCTATGCCCAGATTACAAACAACGCAAGTGCTAAAGGCGAATTTGTGGGCTCAGACAACAAAGTTACCCCGCTTGTGGGCAACGACCCAACCGCTTTGACATTCGGCATCCGCTACAACTTCTGATAGCGGCCGGCTAGGCCGGCAAAAACCGGCCTCTGTCAACAGAGGTCGCCGGGTATTTTTCATTTTCCAAAGTTTTACGGCCTCCCTCGCGGGTGGCCGTTTTTTTTGGTTCCGGCCAAGCCTAAGCGCCTCGAAGCCAGGGTTAAAGGTGCCCGCCGCAGCGCTGTCAGTCCAGCCACTTCTGCATAAACTGTGCATTACCCGCGGCCGGGTCGAGCTGGTATTGGGCAAACCCTAGCCGGGTGTACAGCCGTAACGCGCTCAGATTGCCCGACAAGACCTCCAAGGTCAGCTTGCAAGCGCCCCGCTCGTGCGCAATGGCGTACACCAAGGCAAACATGCGCTCAGCCAAGCCCTGCCCCCGGTAAGCGGGCAGCACCACCACGTCGTGCACATTAACCAGCGGCTTGCAGGCAAAGGTCGAGAAACCTTCGATGCAGTTGATCAAACCCATCGGAGTTTGTTCGTCCGCAGATTCAAAGGCCAACACACTGAAGGCCTGGGGACGTGCCGCCAGACAGGCGATCAGGTTGCGCTTGGCAAAGTCACTTAGTGGCTCAGCCCCGCCCATGGGGTCGCGGGCATAGGCGTCCAACATATCCACCAGCACCTGCGCATGGCGCGGATTGGCGTAATCTGCGCGGCAAACGTGCACTGCTGCAACCCTTGCCACTCTTGTCACCGCATCCTGCGGGGCGGCGCTGCTTGGCGCTTGGGCATTCACTGCAATGTGTCCGCGATACGCTGGGCCCAGCGCAAGGCCTGCGCAGGGTCGCGCGCCTCCACCATCACGCGCACTAGGGGCTCGGTACCGCTTGCGCGAATCAACACACGACCACTTTGCCCCAGCTCTTGCTCTGCGGCCAGCGTTTGCTCCTTGAGTGCGGCATTGGCCTGCCAATCCGTGCCAGGGCGCAAACGTACATTGAGCAGGGTTTGCGGAAACAGCGTCACATCTGCCAGTAAGTCGGCCATGCTCTTGCCTGCCCGCACGCAGGCCTGCAACACCTGCAGCGCAGAAATCAGGCCATCGCCGGTGGTGTGTTTGTCCAGGGCCAGCAAATGACCCGAGCCCTCACCACCCAAAATCCAACCACGCGCCTCCATCGCCTCCAGCACGTAGCGGTCGCCGACCTTGGCGCGCACCAGTTCAACACCCCGGCTTTTCAGGGCCAGCTCTACCGCCATATTGGTCATTAAGGTGCCCACGGCGCCCGGAAGTGCCTCACCCCGACGCAGTCGGTCGTCCACCATCAGGTAAAGCAGTTCGTCACCGTTGTACAGGCGGCCTTGGGCGTCCACCATTTGCAGGCGGTCGGCGTCGCCGTCGAGCGCCACGCCAAAGTCTGCCTTGTGTTCCTTCACCGCAGCCACCAAGGCTTCGGGGTGGGTCGCACCGACCTGAAAATTGATATTCAGTCCGTCAGGGGCGCAGCCAATGGCGACGACATCGGCACCCAGTTCATGAAACACCTTGGGCGCTATCTGGTAGGCGGCGCCGTGAGCGGCGTCCACCACGATTTTCAGGCCCTTCAGCGTCAGGTCGTTGGCAAATGTGCTCTTGCAAAATTCGATATAGCGGCCGGACGCATCGTCCAGGCGTCGGGCTTTTCCCAAACCGGCGGATTGGGCCCATTGCGGCGCAATTTGTAGTGCCGCTTCCACGTCCAGTTCCCAGGCCTCAGACAATTTGGTGCCCTGGGCACTGAAGAACTTGATACCGTTGTCCTCAAACGCGTTGTGACTTGCGCTGATTACCACACCCAAAGACGCCCGCCGCGCCCGCGTCAAGTAAGCCACACCCGGCGTAGGCAAGGGCCCGAGCAAGACCACGTCCACACCCGCAGAGTTGAAGCCACTCTCCAAGGCGCTTTCCAGCATGTAGCCGGAAATACGGGTGTCCTTGCCGATCAACACCACGGGGCGTGCCTCCGTTTTACGAAGCACCTGACCCACCGCATGGGCCAATCGGAGCACAAAATCCGGGGTAATCGGTGCTTGCCCCACGGTTCCACGGATGCCGTCCGTACCAAAATATTCGCGTTTCATGCATCCATCCTTTTTGTTTGTCTTATTTTCCCAGCTGCGTGGCCGCCAGCACCTGTAAGGCCTGCACCGTGGCGCGCACGTCGTGCACCCGGACAATATGCGCGCCCTTCTGCACCGCCAAAGTAGCGGCCACTGCGCTTGCCACGACCCGGTCATCCGCTGCCGCGCCCGTAACCGCACCCAATGACGATTTGCGTGACCACCCCGCCAACAGCGCAAAACCCGGTTGCAGTAACTCTTGTTGGCGCGCCAGCAGGCTGAAATTCTGAGCCACGGTCTTGCCAAAACCAATGCCCGGATCCATACAAATACGCGCCGGGTCGACGCCTTGCTCCACCAAGGCCTGCGCCGCCTGTCCCAGAAAGTCCCGCACCGGCGCCACGACATCGCCCTCCATGGGTGCAAGCTGCATGGTTTGCGGATTGCCGTGCATATGCATAAGACACACGCCGCAATGGGGGTGTTGCTTGAGCACTTGTGCCCCCGACAAGTTATCGGTGGGGTCCCTCCAGCGCAAAGCCCAGACGTCGTTGATGATGTCCGCCCCCAAATCCAGCGCCGCTTGCATCACGCCGGGCTTGTAGGTATCCACAGAAATGGGAACTCCCAGGCTGACCGCAACGCACAATACCGGAAGCAAACGCTCCAGCTCTTGCGCCTGGGACAAAGGCTGGGCACCGGGGCGGGTTGATTCAGCGCCCAAGTCCAATAGGTCGGCGCCCTGCGCGATCAATGCCTCACAGTGCGCCAAAGCAGCGCGGGTACTCGCATGCTGACCGCCATCCGAAAAGGAGTCGGGGGTGATGTTGACGATGCCCATCACCTGGGGGCGTGCCAAGTCAATCAGGGTTCGGCTGGTTTGCCAATGGGGCATAAGCAAGCCCTAGAGAGGAGAAGTTGCTGGAGCACCTGTTTGCCAGGCGCCCCAGCCAGGGCGTTCAGGCTGCCGTGGTAGCCGGCTCAGGGGTCACCGTAGCGGTTGGCGTGCTGCCGCCATCACCCGAGCCCGCGCTGGGCACGCGTGGTGACCAGTCTTTGGGAGGACGCGGATCTTTGCCGGCCATGATGTCGTCAAGCTGGTCACTGTCGATGGTTTCCCATTCCAACAGCGCCTTGGCCATCGCGTGGATCTTGTCCTGATTCTCTTCAATGAGCGTACGCGCCTGGAGGTACTGCTGGTCGATTATGCGACGCACCTCCGAATCCACCTTCTGCATGGTCTGCTCGCTCATGGTGGTGGTTTTGGTCACCGATCGGCCCAAAAACACCTCGCCCTCGTTTTCGGCGTACACCATAGGGCCCAGCGCATCGGTCATGCCGTAGCGGGTGACCATATCGCGGGCGATGGAGGTCGCGCGCTCAAAGTCGTTGCTGGCGCCGGTAGTCATTTGCTTCATGAACACTTCTTCGGCAATACGGCCACCAAACAGCATGCTGATCTGGTTGAGCATGTACTCGCTGTCGTAGGAATAGCGGTCTTGCGCCGGCAGGCTCATAGTCACACCCAGGGCGCGGCCACGGGGAATGATCGTTACCTTGTGAACCGGATCGCACTTGGGCAACATCTTGCCAATCAGGGCGTGGCCGGACTCATGGTAGGCCGTGTTGCGGCGCTCGCCCTCGGGCATGACCATGCTTTTTCGCTCGGGGCCCATAAGAATTTTGTCCTTGGCCTTCTCAAAATCCTGCATTTCCACCAAGCGCGCATTGCGGCGGGCGGCCATCAGGGCAGCTTCGTTGCACAGATTGGCCAAATCAGCGCCAGACATACCGGGGGTGCCACGGGCGATCACACCCGGGTTCACGTCTTGTGCCACGGGCACTTTGCGCATGTGCACATTCAATATTTGCTCACGGCCGCGGATATCGGGCAGCGTTACATAGACTTGGCGGTCAAACCGTCCGGGGCGCAGCAGCGCGGCATCCAAAATATCGGGCCGGTTGGTGGCAGCCACCACGATGACACCAACGTTGGTCTCAAATCCGTCCATCTCCACCAGCATCTGGTTGAGCGTTTGCTCGCGCTCATCGTTGCCGCCCCCCAGGCCCGCGCCACGTTGACGGCCCACCGCGTCGATTTCATCAATGAAGATGATGCAGGGCGCATTCTTTTTGGCGTTGTCGAACATGTCGCGCACACGGGAAGCGCCTACGCCGACAAACATTTCCACAAAATCCGAGCCAGAAATACTGAAAAACGGAACCTTGGCTTCACCGGCAATGGACTTGGCCAGCAGCGTTTTACCGGTTCCCGGTGGGCCCACCAGCAGCAAGCCGCGCGGAATGCGGCCACCGAGCTTTTGGAACTTGCTGGGATCTTTCAGGAAGTCGACCACTTCCTTGACCTCTTCCTTGGCCTCGTCGCAACCGGCCACATCCGCAAAGGTCACGGTATTGGTGTTTTCGTCCAGCAAACGGGCCTTGCTCTTGCCAAAGCTGAAGGCTCCGCCTTTGCCACCGCCCTGCATTTGACGCATGAAATACACCCACACACCAATCAGCAGCAGCATGGGGCCCCAACTGACCAGCAGGGTCATGAGCAAGGAGCCTTCCTCACGCGGTTTGACGTCAAACTTCACGCCGTTGGAAATCAGGTCACCCACCAAGCCACGGTCGAGGTAGGTGGCCGTCGTTTTGATGCGTCGCTCGTCGGTCGTGACGGCGATGATTTCGGTGCCGCCCTGACCTTCCTGGATCACGGCACTTTTGATGTGCTTGTTGCGGACTTCCTCAAGGAAATCCGAATACCCCAGGGTCGTGGCGTTGGCGCCACTGTGCGAATCAAATTGCTTGAAAACCGTAAAAAGTACCAAGCCGATGACCAGCCAGACTGCAATTTTTGAGAACCACTGATTGTTCAAGCGAAGCTCCAGTTAGGGCGCAAGATAAGTAACCTTACACAGATGCGCCGCATTTTAGTGGTTTCAAGACACCGACACAGCGTATTTGCATTTATCAGCCATAGCAGTGCAAAGGGCTTATGACAAGCTGCAACTTTAGCCAAAAAGTGCTACTTGAGCCCGATGCCCAACAAAAAAGTCTCGGACGAGCGATCTCGGGAGGCCTTGGGCTTGTAGGGCTTGACGCTGTGAAAAGCGGCTTTGAAGCGGTTTACCACGTCGTTGTAGCTCCCACCGTGAAAGACCTTGGCCACCAATGCACCCTGAGGCTTCAGGTGATTTTGCGCGAATTCGATGGCCAGCTCCACCAGGTATTCAATGCGCGCGGCGTCCGCTGAAGAAATACCGGACAGATTGGGGGCCATATCTGACACGACAAGGTCCGCTTGGCGGCCAGCCAAGGCCGCCTCGAGCTGGGCCAGCACCTCGGCCTCACGAAAGTCCCCTTGGATAAAGTGCACGCCTTCGATCGGGTCCATGGCCAACAGATCCAAGCCAATGATGGTGCCATCAAGATCGCCAACAGCCGCACCCTGGGGCGACATGCGACGACGCAGGTACTGACTCCAGGCACCGGGCGTGCAACCCAAGTCAACAACCAATTGGCCCGCTTTGACCAAGCCGAAGGTTTCGTCAATTTCTTTGAGCTTGTAGGCGGCGCGCGCCCGGTAGCCCTCGCGCGTGGCCAGTTTGACATAGGGGTCGTTGATATGGTCGTGGAGCCAGGCCTTGTTGACCTTTTTTCCCTTGGCAGTCGGCTTGGACGTTCCAGTGGCAGGTGCTGGACTGGGCGCGGAGGGCGTTTTTTTCATTGCACCGATAATACCGGCATGCCCCTTATACAACTCACCCCCGCGCAGCGCAAAGTTCACCGCGCCGATGCGCATCATCTTGACCCCGTGGTTATGGTCGGTAACGATGGACTGACCGACAACGTCAAAAAAGAAGCGAATGCGGCGCTGAACGCCCATGGCCTGATCAAGGTACGCATTTTTTCCGACGACCGCGTGTCCCGTGAGGCCATGTTCCAGAGCTTGGCGAACGAGCTTGATGCTGCGCCTATTCAACACATCGGCAAGCTGTTGGTGCTGTGGAGGCCGCTGCCCGATACCGTCAAAGAGAAATCAGTGGACGAAGACCGCATGGCCGGCCCACGCGACTTCAAGGTGTTGAAATACAGCAAACGCGCCGGTCAGCGCCCTGAAGTCAAGACCTTGCGCGTCTTGGGCAATCAACGCCTGACCGCAGGTGGCAATGTCAAACGGGCCAAGCCGAAACCCAAAATTAGCCTGAAAAAGCGCAACCAGACCTGAGCTTCAGGCGCGCCATGGCGTCCAGACTATCGCCTGGCGTCGGAGCAACTGGTGAAAAACCGCCAGGGAGCACAGCCATTGCAGAAAGTACATTGCGCTGCCCAAGCGATGCCAGAGTTGAAGATCTTCGCGTGCCACGATGCGCGGAGCAACCACCCACTCAGCGAGCATGGCGCACAGCAAACCAAGTCCGGCAAGCAACGGGACCCACGGGATTTTTTGCCTTTCGCCGTCAAACGCTGGGGCTTTGTGCTTTCGCAAAGTCAGCAGCAGCAGCGCACCTGCACAGGCAAGGGAAATCCAAGTTTGGGCGCTGAATAAACGAGCGGCCATCGCCCCCGCCATGGCCGGGGTGGGTAGGTGCACAAACAACATGGGCACCACCAAAAGGCCCAGCATGCTCAAACCGGCCCACCAGGCCGCAGCGAGCCACAGTGACAGCTGACGGGCCACCAGGGTGCGCCGCTCAGACGTAGCGCACCGCCACGATTTCGTAGGCTTTGTCGCCACCAGGTGCGATCACGACGGCCGTGTCGCCCTCTTCTTTGCCAATCAGGGCGCGGGCAATCGGAGAGCTGATGTTGATCAGGCCCAGTTTGAGATCGGCTTCGTCTTCACCGACGATCTGGTAGGTGACACGTTCACCGGTTTCCTCTTCCTCGAGGTCAACGGTGGCACCAAACACCACACGCCCCCCGGCATCCAGGGTTTGTGGATCAATGATTTGTGCTGCCGACAACTTGCCTTCCACCTCCTGAATACGGCCTTCAATAAAACCTTGGCGGTCTTTGGCGGCGTCGTATTCGGCGTTTTCGCTCAGGTCGCCTTGGGCACGGGCCTCAGAAATGGCATTGATCACCCAAGGACGCTCCACCGTCTTGAGCTTGTGAAGCTCGGCTTTGAGGATCTCGGCGCCGCGCTTGGTCAATGGAATAGTGGCCATAGAAAAAAGAGGTAAAGCTGGGGGAGCAAAAGTAACACGGGACAGCACGGCGCCTACGCGCTGCACTGTCCCGCCAATGAAGCTGCGGATTATGCCAACAGTTGCGCGTGCATTTCCTGCACAGAGATCACGCCGAGGTCATCCAGGTATTTCATCCCCTCCACCGCCGCCTCAGCCCCCGCAATGGTGGTAAAGGTGGTGACCCGCGCCAAGAGCGCGGATGTGCGGATGTGTCGCGAATCGGCAATCGCGTTACGCCGTTCTTCCACGGTGTTCACCACCAGGGCCACTTCGTTGTTCTTGATCATGTCCACAATGTGCGGCCGGCCTTCGGTGACCTTGTTCACCATTTTGCAGCTGACCCCCGCATTGGTGATGGCCAGCGCGGTTCCTTTGGTCGCCAGCAACTCAAAGCCCATCGCCGCGAGTTTGCGCGCCACTTCCACCGCCCGCGCCTTGTCGGTCTGCTTGACCGAAATGAACGCCCGTCCTGATCGCGGCAATTTGGTGCCCGCGCCGAGCTGCGACTTCACAAATGCTTCACCAAAAGTCTTACCCACGCCCATGACTTCACCCGTGGACTTCATCTCCGGGCCCAGAATCGTGTCTACGCCCGGGAATTTGACAAAGGGAAAGACCGCTTCCTTGACGCTGAAGTACGGCGGTGTCACCTCTTTGGTGACGCCTTGCTGCACCAGCGACTGCCCCACCATGCAGCGCGCTGCCACTTTGGCGAGTTGAACACCGGTGGCTTTGCTCACAAAAGGCACGGTACGGCTGGCGCGGGGGTTGACTTCCAGAACATAGATCACGTCTTGGCCATCCACGTTTTGTATCGCAAACTGCACATTCATCAGGCCGACCACGTGCAGGGCTTGGGCCATGGCCGCTGTCTGCCGTTTGATCTCTGTGACGGTCGCAGCGCTCAGGCTGTAGGGTGGCAGCGAGCAGGCCGAGTCGCCACTGTGCACGCCGGCTTGCTCAATGTGCTCCATGACACCACCAATCCAGGTGGCACCGGTGGCGTCGCGAATGCAATCCACGTCGCACTCAATCGCGTCGTTCAAAAAGCGGTCCAGCAGTACCGGTGAGTCGTGGCTCACCTTGACGGCTTCGCGCATGTAGCGCTCCAGGTCACGCTGCTCATGCACGATTTCCATGGCGCGGCCACCGAGCACATAGCTTGGGCGTACCACCAGCGGATAGCCCAGTGCAGCGGCTTTTTCAAGTGCTTCGGGCTCGGTGCGGGCGGTTGCGTTGGGGGGCTGGCGCAGCTCCAGGGCGTGCAGCAGCTTTTGGAAACGCTCGCGGTCTTCCGCGGCGTCAATCATGTCCGGGCTCGTGCCAATGATGGGCACGCCGTTGGCCTCCAAATCGAGCGCGAGCTTCAGGGGCGTCTGCCCCCCGTATTGCACGATCACGCCAACGGGTTTTTCCTTGTCCACGATTTCCAGCACATCTTCAAGCGTAAGCGGCTCAAAGTACAGGCGGTCCGAGGTGTCGTAGTCGGTAGACACAGTTTCGGGGTTGCAGTTGACCATGATGGTCTCGTACCCGTCTTCGCGCATGGCCAGCGCCGCGTGCACGCAGCAGTAGTCAAACTCAATGCCCTGACCGATGCGGTTGGGGCCGCCGCCGAGCACCATAATTTTCTTGTTGTTGGTGGGCGCGGCCTCGCACTCGGCACCCTCGGCCTCGTAGGTCGAATACATGTAGGCGGTGTGCGTACCAAATTCGGCGGCACAGGTGTCTACCCGCTTGTACACCGGGCGCACCCCGAGCGCACGGCGCTTCTCGCGCACGGCGGTATCAGTGGTCTTGAACTGGCGTGCGAGGCGGCGATCCGAAAAGCCTTTTTGCTTGAGCGCGCGCAGCGTCGTTGCGTCCATGGCATCCAGCGCGGATCCGGTGGCGGGCTGGGGCAGCTGTTCGATTTCGAGCTCAATCTTGACGATTTGCTCAATTTGCACCAAAAACCAGGGGTCGATCTTGGTCAGCGCAAACACCTCGTCCACGCTCATGCCCTGGGCAAAGGCGTCGCCCACGTACCAGATCCGCTCGGGGCCGGGTTCGCCCAGCTCTTTTTCCAGCACTTCCCGGTCCTGGGTTTTCTCATTCATGCCGTCTACGCCGACTTCCAGGCCACGCAGAGCTTTCTGGAAGGACTCCTGGAAGGTGCGGCCCATGGCCATCACCTCGCCAACCGACTTCATCTGCGTGGTCAGGCGGCTGTCTGCGGCGGGGAATTTTTCAAAGGCAAAACGCGGAATCTTGGTCACCACGTAATCGATGCTGGGCTCAAAACTGGCGGGCGTGGCGCCCCCGGTAATGTCATTGCGCAGCTCGTCAAGCGTAAAGCCAACCGCCAATTTGGCGGCTATCTTGGCAATCGGGAAGCCTGTAGCCTTGGACGCCAGCGCGCTGGAGCGGGACACGCGCGGGTTCATCTCAATAACCACCATGCGGCCATCCACCGGGTTGATGGAAAACTGCACGTTCGACCCCCCGGTATCCACACCAATTTCGCGCAGCACGGCCAAACTGGCGTTCCGCAAAATCTGGTATTCCTTGTCGGTCAGCGTTTGGGCGGGGGCGACCGTAATGGAGTCGCCGGTGTGAACGCCCATCGGGTCCAGGTTTTCAATGGAACAGACGATGATGCAGTTGTCGGCCTTGTCGCGCACCACTTCCATCTCGTACTCTTTCCAACCCAAAAGCGATTCTTCAATCAACAGCTCGTTGGTGGGCGAAGCTTCGAGGCCGCGCTTGCAGATGGTTTCAAACTCTTCGGAGTTGTAGGCAATGCCGCCGCCGGTACCGCCCAAAGTGAAACTGGGGCGAATGACGGTGGGGAAACCCAGAGTCTTTTGCACGGCCCAGGCCTCGTCCATGCTGTGGGCGATGCCCGAGCGCGCCGAACCCAGACCGATTTTGGTCATGGCGTCCTTGAACTTGAGCCGGTCTTCCGCTTTGTCAATGGCCTCGGGTGTGGCGCCAATCAGCTCCACGTTGTATTTTTCGAGCACGCCGTTGTGCCACAAATCCAGCGCGCAGTTCAGCGCGGTCTGGCCGCCCATGGTGGGCAAAATCGCGTCGGGCTTTTCCTTGGCGATGATTTTCTCCACCGTTTGCCAAGTGATCGGCTCGATGTAGGTCACGTCCGCCGTGTCCGGGTCGGTCATGATGGTGGCGGGGTTGCTGTTGATCAGAATGACTTTGTAGCCCTCTTCGCGCAGTGCCTTGCAAGCCTGCACGCCGGAATAGTCAAACTCACAGGCTTGACCAATGATGATGGGCCCAGCGCCGATGATCAGAATGCTGTGAATGTTGCTGCGTTTTGGCATGTTCTCTGCTGCTCTCTAAATTTTTTTGGCGACACACCGGGTGCCGCCGCTGTTACTACTAAACCTAAGCTGATGGTCCCGCGGTCAGGCCAGACTGGCATTCGCCAGCTTCACACCAAACCAGACAAACACTGCGCCCACAGCGCTGGACAAACTGGCCGACAACTTGTGACGCGCCCGAAACCCCTGCGCAAGGCGGGCACCAGCAAAAATAAGGACGGACAAATACAGGGCGCTAAACCCCATCACGATGGCGCTCAGGATCAAAAATGGAATCACTGGCGTGTCGTAGGTCGGGTCGATGAACTGCACAAAGAACGAAAGCAAAAACAAAATCGCCTTCGGGTTGAGCAAGCTCACCAGGAGCGCGCGCTTGAATGGCTGCGCCAGGTGCGCCGGAACCTCGGGCTCGTGTTGCGCGGGTAAATCCGCACTGCGCCACTTTTTAACTGCGGCAAGCAGCAGCTGTGCGCCCACCCAACTCAGATAAGCCGCCCCTGCGTACTTGACCACCATGAACAGCGCAGGCGTTGTGCGCAGCAAACCCGCCGCGCCCAAACCCACCAGCGCCAGCAGCACGGTGTCGCCCAAAAACACGCCCATGGCGCCCTGAAAACCAGACTTGACGCCGCGTGACGTGGCGACCGACAAGATGAACAATGAATTCGGGCCGGGCAGCAGGATGATGCCAAAGGCGCCAATCACGTAAGTCCACAAGTCGGTCACGCCGTAAAAGCTCATGCCCGCGACTCCATCTCCCGAATAAAGCGGTCAAACAGGTAGCCAATATCGTGGGGTCCGGGGGAAGCCTCCGGATGACCCTGGAAGCAAAAGGCCGGTTTGTCCGTACGCTCCAGGCCCTGCAGCGTGCCGTCAAAAAGACTGACGTGGGTTGCGCGCAAATGGGCGGGCAGGCTCTTTTCGTCGACCGCAAAACCGTGGTTCTGGCTGGTGATACTGACGCGCCCACTGCTCAGATCTTTGACCGGATGGTTGGCACCATGGTGACCAAACTTCATCTTGAAGGTTTTGGCTCCTGAGGCCAGCGCCATGATCTGGTGACCCAAGCAAATGCCAAACACTGGGACACCGGACTCGATCAACACCGCGGCGGCGGCAATGGCATAGTCACAAGGCTGGGGGTCACCAGGGCCGTTGCTCAGAAAAATGCCATCGGGCTGCAGCTTTTGCACCTCATCCGCAGGCGTTGTAGCCGGTACGACGGTGACTTGGCAACCGCGCTCGCTCAGCATGCGCAAAATGTTCTTTTTGACACCAAAGTCATAGGCCACCACATGGAATTTAGGCGCGTCTTGCTGGCCATAGCCTTGACCCAGCGTCCATTCGAACTCGGTCCATGCATAGCTGCTGCCGGCACTGACCACGCGGGCCAGATCCAGACCAGCCATGGAGGGCGCGCCTTTGGCGGCAGCGACTGCTTGTGCGATCAGGGCGTCCGTGACAAGCTCTCCGGCGGCAAGCGCCCAGATACAGCCGTTTTGGGCGCCCTGCTCACGCAGTTGGCGCGTCAGTTGGCGGGTGTCAATATTCGCAATCGCCACGGTGCCGTGGGCCTGCAGGTAGGCGCTGAGAGTTTGGGTGCTGCGAAAGTTGGACGCCACCAGCGGCAGGTCTTTGATCACCAGACCCGCCGCGTGGACCGCGTCTGACTCAACGTCTTCCGGGTTGGTGCCGTAGTTGCCGATATGGGGATAGGTCAGCGTAACGATCTGCTGGCAATAGCTGGGGTCGGTCAGGATTTCCTGGTAGCCGGTCATGGAGGTGTTGAACACCACTTCGCCGACAGTGGAGCCTGCTGCCCCGATGGAATTGCCAAGGTAGACCGTGCCGTCTGCGAGCGCCAAAATGGCGGGGTGGGTATTACCCTGAAGAGACAAAAGCACTGGGTTCTCCGAGTGGGTTACGGGTACGCCCAAACACGCTCAAGAGTCCATCTTGGCTGCTTTTATTCGAAGGGGATTGGGCTTTTCGAGCGCTTGGGCGGGCTGTTAATTGGAAAGCCTACCATTGTAACCCAGCGACTTTTTGTGCTCAACGCCCTCCAATCGCGCTTGCGTGCAGGCAAATCGCGGCGGCAGCGGCCACGTTGAGTGACTCCTCGCCCCCTGGTTGGCCGATGCGGACATGCACTTGAGCGCGTGCCAGCAAGCTGGGGCGTACGCCCTGCCCTTCGTGGCCCAACGCCCAGGCGCAGGGAAACGGCAGGCGCAAGTCTTGAATCAAACTGCCTTGGTGCGAGCTGGTGACCACCAGCGGCACCTCAAGCGCCGCCAGTGCCGCCTCTTGTACGGATTCAAACAGCGCCAAACCAAAGTGCGCGCCCATGCCTGCGCGCAGCACTTTGGGTGACCACAGGGCGGCCGTTTCCTGCAGTGCAATCACCTGCTTGAAACCAAAAGCCGCTGCGCTGCGCAAAATCGAGCCCACATTGCCCGCGTCCTGCACCCGGTCCAGAATGACTGTGGGCGCGTGCGGGTCGATGGCTGCGGCAAGTGGCAAATCCAGCACAAAGCCCAGCTTGGCGGGAGACTCCAGACCGCTGATCTCAGAAAACAGCGCGTCGGGCACCACCACGTTCTTGGGCGCGGCGCTGCCAAATTGCGCAGCCGCTTGCGACCAGCAAGACTCGGCAAACACCGCGATCGTCGGCCGCAAGCCGCGCAACAACGCGGCGCTGCACAAATGGTCGCCCTCAATCCAAAAGCGCCCAGTCTTGCGGTAGGCGGTGTTGCCCTGGGCCAGTTTGCGCAGTTCTTTAAGCAGCGGGTTGTCGCGCGAGGCGATGGGGTGCATGGAAATCATCGCAATAAGTCGGTGACCGGCCTGAAGGTCCGGCGGTGTTGGGGGCAAGGTCCGTGCAGGCGCAGCGCGGCCAAATGGTCGGCCGTGCCGTAGCCCTTGTGCTGGTCAAAGCCGTATTGGGGAAATTGTTGGTGGTACTCCAGGCACCAGCGGTCTCGGGTCACCTTGGCCAGAATGGATGCGGCGGAGATGGCGGGCACCTTGTCATCGCCTTTGACAATGGCTTCGGCGCGGATGTCTAGCACCGGCAAGCGGTTGCCGTCCACCAGCACCAGCTTGGGCGGCAGGCGCAAACCCATTACCGCGCGGCGCATGGCCAGCAGCGTGGCTTGCAGGATATTGAGGTCATCAATCTCTTGCACGCTAGCCTCGGCAATCGAACAGCACAAAGCTTTGGCGCGGATCTCGTCAAACAAGGCCTCGCGCCGCCGGGCGCTGAGTTTTTTGGAGTCCGCCAGCCCTTTGATGGCGTGGCGCTCATCCAAAATGACGGCTGCGGCCACGACCGGACCCGCCAACGGGCCGCGCCCCGCCTCGTCCACTCCTGCGACCAGGCCACTGACCTCCCAAACCAGGCTGGTTTGCAGGGGAGCTGCAGATTTAGGCATTCAGCACGCCCTCGATAGCCTGGGTCGCCAGTGTCGCGGTGTCGCGGCGCAGCGACTCGTGCAGCGCCAAAAAGCGCGCTTCCAGCCCTTCAATGATTTCCGGATGCTGATGTTTTGCGTCCAGCCACTTCATGACTTCCGCCGCCAGCGCGTCGGCCGTAGCCGCGTCTTGCAGGAGCTCGGGAACCACAAATTCCTGACAGAGGATATTGGGCAGCCCGACCCACGGCTGCAATTTTTTGCGCCGCATGATGCGCCAAGACCAAGCGCCCATGCGGTAGGCGATCACCATCGGGCGCTTGAACAGTGCGGCCTCCAGCGTGGCCGTGCCACTGGCAATCAGCGTGGCGTCGCAGGCGGCCAACACCGTGTGCGACTGGCCAGCCACGATCTGGATCTGCCGACCCATGCCGCTGGCACGCGCTGCCGCCTCAATCTGCGCTTGCAAACCCGGCACGGCGGGCACCACAAACTTGACACCGGGCCGCAACGCATGGATGCGCGCAGCGGCCTCAAAAAACCGCAAGGCCAAATGTCGCACCTCAGACTTGCGGCTGCCCGGCAATATCGCCACGACATCGTCGTCTGGCGCCAAACCCAGCGCCTGGCGCGCCGCCGCACGGTCGGGGACCTCAGGAATCACCTGTGCGAGCGGATGGCCGACATAGGTGGCGGCGATGCCATGCCGGGCCAGCAGCGCCGGCTCGAACGGAAAAATGCACAGCACATGGTCGACGCTGCGGCGAATGACTTCGAGCCGCTCCGGCCGCCAGGCCCAGACCGAGGGGCAGACGAAATGCACCGTCTTGACGCCTTGGCGGCGCAGATTTTCTTCCAGTTGCAAATTGAAGTCAGGTGCGTCCACGCCGATGAAAAGGCGCGGCTTTTCCAAGGTCAGGCGATTGAGAAGTTGCTTGCGGATGCCCACAATTTCCCGGTAGCGCAGCAGCACGTCCCAGCCAAACCCGTGAACCGACAGTTTGTGGTGCGGCCACCAGGCCTGAAAGCCCTGGGCCGCCATGCGCGGCCCACCAATCCCGGCCGCCGCCAGCCTAGGCCAGCGCTCACGCAGCGCCGCCAGCAGCAAACCCGCCAATAAATCACCCGAGGCTTCCCCCGCCACCATGGCCAATGTCCACGGCGACTGGGCGTCAGCCGCAGGCGTTTGCGTCAACGCACAATGCCGCGCTGGGGGGACGCGTGGCGCAAGAATTCAACCATCATTTCCACGTCAGGCGCAGTTTCGGGTCGGGATTCAGGCAGGGCGGCAATCTGCGCCTGCGCCCGCTCCAGGGTCAGGTCCGCGCGGTACAAGGATTTGTGCATCGCCTTGACACCGGCAATGCGCTCGGGCGAAAACCCGCGTCGGCGCAGACCCTCATAGTTCATGGAACGGGCCGCCGCCGGTTGCCCCTGGCACATCACAAACGGAGGCAAATCGGCAAACAACAACGAGCACATCGCCGTCATGCTGTGCGCGCCCAGACGCACAAACTGATGCACCACGGTAAAGCCGCCCAATATGACCCAGTCGCCCACCACCACGTGGCCTGCGAGCTGCGAGTTGTTGGCAAAAATCGTGTGGCTGCCCACCTGGCAATCGTGCGCCAAATGGACATAGGCCATGATCCAGTTGTCATTGCCGACCCGGGTCACGCCCAGGTCGCCGGGTGAGCCAATATTGAAGGTGCAGAACTCGCGGACGGTGTTGCGGTCGCCAATCACCAGCTCACAGGGCTCGCCCGCATATTTTTTGTCCTGGGGAATCGCACCCAAGGAATTGAACTGGAAAATGCGGTTGTCAGTCCCAATGGTGGTATGGCCCTCAATGACGCAATGGGCGCCGATGGTGGTGCCAGCGCCGACCTTCACGTGAGGACCAATGACGGTGTACGGGCCGACGGTCACCGACGGATGCAATTGGGCACCAGGCTCAACCACAGCGGTGGGGTGGATCGCAGACATCTCAGGCCTTGGGATCAATCGCGCGCATGGCGCAGGTCAGCTCAGCCTCAACCGCCGTTTCTCCCGCCACGCTGGCGCGCGACCTGAATTTGAAGATACCCGCCTTCATGCGCAGCAACTCCACCTCCAGAATCAGCTGGTCGCCAGGCTCCACCGGACGTTTGAAACGCGCACCGTCAATGCCGGCAAAGTAGTACACCGTCTCGTCATTGGGCGAGGTACCCAAGGCGTCAAACGCCAGCAGGGCGGCCGCTTGCGCAAGGGCCTCCAGCATCAGTACCCCGGGCATGACCGGACGGTGCGGGAAGTGCCCTTCGAAAAAAGGCTCGTTCATCGTCACATTCTTCAGCGCCTTGATCGTCTTGCCCTTGTCAAGCTCCAGCACGCGGTCCACCAGCAAAAAGGGGTAGCGGTGCGGTAGCTGCTTGAGGATTTGGTGGATATTCATCATGATTTTTATTCGCTCTCTAGTTTTTTGATGCGTTCGCGCAGGCGGTGCAGTTGTTTCACGGTCGCTGCATTGCGCTCCCATGCAGCGTTGTCATCCAGCGGGAAAAAGCCAGTGTACTGGCCCGGCTTTTTGATGGACTTGCTGACCACTGTGGCGGCCGAGATATGCACATGATCGGCAATCTGCAGGTGGCCCAGCACGACCGCGCCACCGCCAATAGTGCACTGCGCGCCGATGGTCGCGCTGCCAGCGATACCTGCGCACCCTGCAATCGCTGTGTTGCGGCCAATGCGCACGTTGTGTCCCACCTGGATCAGGTTGTCGAGCTTGACCCCATCTTCAATCACGGTATCTTGCAAGGCCCCCCTGTCAATGCAGGTATTGGCACCAATCTCGACGTCGTCGCCGATGCGTACCGCCCCAAGCTGTTCGATTTTTTCCCACTTATCACCATCGGGCGCAAAACCAAAGCCGTCGGCCCCGATGACCACACCACTGTGCACGAGACAGCGCGCACCCACCACGCAGTCCTCCCCAACGGTCACCCGTGGGCGCAGTACTGTGCCTGCGCCAATCCGGGCACCGCGCTCGATCACGCACAAGGCGCCGACGAGCGCCGTGGGATCTACGCTTGCTTCGGGATCCACCACGGCAGAGGGGTGAATGGACAGCGCACGGCTCGTCATTGGTCGCGCCGCACGCAAAGTGGCACGCCAAAGTTGCGTCAGACGCGCAAAATACAAATAAGGTTGGTCCGTAACGATGCAACTGCCTCGACGGATGGCGGCCTCTCGCAAGGCAGGCACGACGATGATGCAGCCGGCATTGGAGCCTGCGATCTGAGGCTGATAGCGGGGGTTGCTGACAAAACTGATTTGACTGGAATTGGCGGTTTCAAGCGGCGCCAAACCCGCAATGCGCAAGGAGCCCTCGCCATGCAACTCGCCACCTAACGCAGTGACGATATCGGCAAGCCTCAGTTCAGACACACCCAAGCCAAATAAGCGCTTACTTGGCGGAACCGGTGTTGAGGATTTTGAGCACTTTGTCAGTGATATCGTGCTTGGCGCTGCTGTACACCACCTCTTGAATCACCAAGTCGTACTTTTCCTCTTCGGCCACTTTTCTGACAGCCTTGTTGGCCTTGTCCAGCACTTGCTGCAATTCTTCATTGCGCCGACCGTTTAGGTCTTCCTGGTATTCGCGCTGCTTGCGCTGAAAATCACGGTTTAATTCCGCGCCCTCTTTTTGGCGGCTGGCGCGCTGCGATTCCGTGAGGGTAGGTGCATCGCGCTCAAACTTCTCGCTGAAAGTTTTCAGCGCAGCCTGCAAATCAGCCAATTCTTTGCCCCGCTTGGAAAATTCCTGCTCGAGCTTGGTCTGCGCGGCCTTGGCTATCGCCGACTCCGTGGTGATACGCTGGGTGTTGATGTAACCAATTTTCGAGTCCTGGGCCATCACGCCAGCGCTCAGCGAGGCCAGCAATGCGGCGGCGGACGCCAGCTTGTAAAGAATTTTCATTAGAAAGAGGTTCCGATCTGAAATTGCAGTGACTGCATTTTATCGCCATCAAACTTGCTGATGGGGCGAGCCACCGCAAGCCGCAGCGGACCCACCGGGGATATCCAGCTGATTCCCACGCCAAATGAAGAACGCAAGTCACCCAGCGCAATGGCCTCGTCGGCAGCGTAAATGCCACCGGCATCGGCAAACGCATACATGCGCAAAGTACGGTCATTGCCGCCACCCGGCAAGGGAGACAACACCTCCGCATTAAGCGTGAGCTTTTTGGCCCCCCCCGTAGACACCGCGCCCAGGGCGCGCTGGTTGCCGGTCGTCAAGCTTCCCTGCTCAAAGCCCCGCACCGAGCCCAATCCACCCGAGTAATAATTTTTGAACAGCGGATAGGGCTTGTCTGTTGTCGCGGCACCCATGGACAACTCGCCATTGAGGGCAAGTGTGATTTTCTTGCTCAGGGGGAAATATTGCTGTACCTGCGTGGTGGCGCGGGCGTAGAGCAGTTCGCCCGCAACGCTCCACTCGCCGGTGACACGCACCATCCGCCCAGAACTGGGTACCAAGCCACTGTCACGGGTGTCCCGCGCCCAACCTACCGTCAGCGGAACCGCATTTGATGTGTAGCCAAACTGCTCGGCGAAGTCGCTGTAGGCGGTGGGCAAAAGGGTACCCGGGACAATGGTGGTCCGGTCCACACCCAGGCCGAAGTAAACCGTGTCGCTCTCGGTAAAGGGAACGCCAAAACGCAAACTCGCACCCATGGTTTCCAAGGAATAGCTATCCAAATCCACGTAAGGCTTGGTGGTGCGCTGGTACAAGTCGATGGTTCGCGATACCCCATCGTCGGTAAAGTACGGATTGGTCGTGTTGAAAACCACCGTCCGGTTGAGCTTGCTGGTGTTGAGCTCCACCCCCAAAGAGTTGCCTGAACCAAAGGCGTTGTCCTGCTTGAAGCCCAGTTGTATCCCCAGACCGTCTGCGCTCGACACACCGGCTCCAAGACTCAAGCTGCCCGTCGGTTTTTCAGCCACCGTGATCGTCAAGTCCACCTGATCAGGCAAACCTGCGACTTCTTGGGTCTCAATGCCCACGTCCTTGAAGTAACCCAGACGGTCTACCCTGTTGCGCGATTGCCGAATCCGGTCGCCGTCATACCACGCTGCTTCCAATTGCCGAAACTCGCGCCGGATCACTTCGTCACGCGTGCGGTCATTGCCCGCCACGTTGATGCGCCGCACATAAACCCGCCGAGAGGGATCCGCGCGCAAGGTCACTTCGACCCGGTTGGTGGCCCGGTCCACCGCAGTAACCGGCTCCACTTGCGCGAAGGCAAATCCAAAATTCGCATAAAAATCGGTGAATGCCTTAGTTGTCTGGGCAACTTCATTGGCGTTGTAGGGAGCTCCCACCTGAATCGCCACTAGAGACTGGAATTCAGGCTCTTTGTCCAGAAAATTCCCCTCCAACTTGACTTTGGAGACAACAAACCGCTCACCCTCGGTCAGGTTGATCGTGATGCTGATGTCCTGCTTATTGGGTGAAATAACGACTTGGGTCGAATCCACAGAAAATTCGAGATAGCCGCGCGCCATGTAATAAGAGCGCAGAGTTTCTACGTCGGCATTCAGTTTGCTGCGCACGTAACGATTCGACTTGGTGTACCAACTTAACCAGCCACCGGCGTCCGAATCCATCAAACCCAGCAAGGTGCTTTCGGAAAAAGCCTTGTTGCCAACAATCCGGATGTCCTTGATTTTGGCGATATCACCTTCGCTCACCGCAAAGCTCAGGTTCACGCGGTTCCGTTCAATCGGCGTAACGGTGGTGACCACCTCCGCCGCGTACATGCTGCGATTGATGTACTGGCGCTTGAGCTCTTGCTCAGCCTTGTCGGCCAGTGCCTTGTCAAACGGGCGACCGTCGGCCAAGCCAATATCCTTGAGCGCTTTGACCAGCACATCTTTGTCAAACTCTTTGGTGCCAGTGAAGCTCACCTCCGCCACCGTGGGGCGCTCCTGAACGACCACAATCAGCGCCTTGCCGTCCACGTCAATACGCACGTCGTTGAAAAGGCCCAAGCCAAACAGGGCCCGAATCGAGGCGCCGGCTTTTTCATCGCTGTAGGTGTCGCCAATTCGCACCGGAATCGAACCAAACACGGTACCCGCCTCGACCCTTTGCAAACCCTCGACACGAATGTCTTCCACCGTAAAAGGGGTCAGTGCCCAGGTGGCTTGCGCCAGTGATACAGCCAAGATCGCGGCAACAAGCCGCATAAAATTCATAAACACGAGGGGCATGGTGAAGACTCTTGAGACAAAGCGCAAACTGAAAACAAAAGGGAAACCCAAAACAGGGGTCAGTCCAGACGCCCCATCATAGCGAGGGTCACAGGCCGCTCGCCGATAGACGTTGCACACAGGACTGGGCGAACGCCCTGGCTTGGGCATCTATCTCCAGCAGATCCGACAGCGAACCCGGCGGCGCAGGAATGAACTTCGCCAGGCAATCGGTGTTGACCGCGTGAATATGGTCAAAACGGATGGTGCGCGCCAAAAACGCCGCAACGGCAACTTCATTTGCCGCGTTGAGCACTGCGGTACTTCCCGGCGGTCCTGCCAGTACATCCCAAGCCAACTGCAGGCCCGGAAATCGTTCTGCATGACCGCGGGTGCCCAGGGGCTCAAAACTGAGTCCCGCCATGCTGGAAAAATCGAGCGCGCTTGCGCCGCTGGTCCGCCGCGTGGGCCAAGACAGCCCGTAAGCTATCGGGCCCCGCATATCCGGCGTCCCCCATTGCGCGACGACCGAGTGGTCGACAAACTGAACCATCGAATGCACCACGCTCTGCGGGTGAATGATCACTTCAATGGTCGACGGTGCCACACCAAAAAGAAACTTGGCCTCAATGACCTCCAGGGCCTTGTTCATCATGGTGGCCGAATCCACCGAAATCTTCCGTCCCATGACCCAATTGGGATGGGCGCAGGCCTCGTCGGGGCTGATGGAAGCAAAAGTGGAGGGATCTCGGCTGCGAAACGGACCCCCGGAGGCGGTCAGAATAATTTTGTCGATCACCTCGGGCCAGATCGCCGGATCTTCAGGGAGCGACTGGAAAATCGCGGAATGCTCACTGTCGATGGGCAGCAAGCGGGCACCGCCACGGCACACGGCATCCATAAAAAACGCGCCGCCCACGACCAGCGCCTCTTTGTTGGCCAACAGCAAGCGCTTGCCGGCGAGCGCCGCAGCAATGCAGGACGCCAGCCCAGCGGCCCCCACAATGGCGGCCATCACGGTCGTAACCTCTTCATGCGCAGCGATCAATTCCAGCGCCTCGGGACCCCAGAGTACTTCGGTGGAGGAGCCCGCGTCGGCCAATAGGCGCTTCAACTCGCGCCCGTGCCACTCGCTCACCATCACGGCAAAACGAGGCCGGAACTGCAAGCACTGGGCCATCAACAGGTCCAGTTTGCTGTGGGCGCTGAGCGCAAAAACTTCATAGTGCTCCGGGTGGCGCTGGATCACATCCAATGTATTGACCCCAATGGAGCCTGTCGAACCCAAAACACTAACGCGTTGCATTGATGAGCGCATGAACGGTTCCCGCTTACAAAGTGCACAACAACATGGCAAGGGGCAAAACCGGCAACAGTGCGTCTATGCGATCCAGCACCCCGCCATGTCCGGGCAGCAGGACGCCGCTGTCTTTCACCCCCGCCGCACGTTTGAACAAAGATTCCAGCAAATCGCCCACCACGCCCATCGTGGTCAGAAAAACCACCGAAACCACCAAAAACAGAGGGCTCACGCTGCCCAAGCGGCTGTAGATACTACCGCCGGGTGTCACACCGCCGGCATCCAAAGCCCGCCAGGCAAATGCCATGCACAGCACACCGACAAAGGCGCCAGCCACACCCTCCCAGGTCTTTCCTGGGCTGATGCTTGGAGCCAGTTTTTGCTTGAAAAATCGCCCGCCCAGCCCCCGCCCGGAAAAATAGGCCGCGACATCTGCCACCCATACCAATAAAAGCACCGACAACAGAAAATCTACGCCCACCAATCGCGCTTGCACCAACGCCAGCCAGGCAGCGCACAAAAGGGCCAGCCCGCCAATCCAGCGCATCCACCGGGGCTGGCCTGACCACGCGGTGGCCCCCGCTCGCAGCAACCAGAGCGCCAGCGCCACCCACGCAGCGCCGGACGCAACCCAAACCCAATGCACAGAAATGGCGGTAGCACCACTCACCCAAAGGATGCCGCATGCGGCGGTACAAAGTACCGCGCCTAGCAAGGACGGAAGTGCTGACAGTCCGTTCAAACGGGACCACTCCCAGCCACCGGCACCCATGATCACTGCCGTCAAGAGGACAAAGCCAAGGGGATCAGCAGCGAGCACCGTTGGCACCAGCAGGGCCAGCAGAACGATCGCCGTGATGATTCTTTGTTGAAGCATGACTTACATGCTAGGCACGCGCAGGCCCACTGCGTGCAAAACCTGGAGGGAAACAAGGTGTGGCATAGCGGAACAAGGCCGCTAGACCGCCATGATGTCCTGCTCTTTGGCCGCGACGAGCCGATCCACTTCTACGATGTAGCGGTCGGTCAGCTTTTGAATGTCTGCTTCAGATCGTTTTTGCTCATCCTCAGACACAAGCTTTTCCTTTTCCAGCTTCTTGACCGCCTCATTGGCATCTCGGCGCAGGCTGCGAACGGCCACCTTGGCGCCCTCACCTTCACTGCGCACGACTTTGGTAAGTTCGCGACGGCGCTCTTCGGTCATGACGGGCATGGGCACACGAATCAGGTCGCCCATGCTGGAAGGATTCAGGCCCAAGTCGCTTTCCCGAATGGCTTTTTCGATCTTGGCACCCATGTTTTTCTCCCAGGGCTGGATTCCCACCGTGCGGGAGTCAATGAGCGACAAATTCGCGACCTGACTCAAGGGCACCATAGAACCGTAGTAGTCCACGTGCACGTTGTCCAGCAGCGCGGGATTCGCCCTGCCCGTACGGACTTTGCCCAGGTTATTTTTGAACGCCGCAATGGATTGCTCCATCTTGGCTTCGACGTTGCTTCTAATTTCTTGGATAGACATGGCATTCACTCCAACAGGTCAAACATGCACCAGAGTGCCTTCGTCTTCTCCCATTACCACCCGCTTGAGTGCGCCATGCTTGAAGATCGAGAACACCTTGATCGGCAGCTTCTGGTCCCGGCAAAGCGCAAAGGCAGCCGCGTCCATGATGCCCAAATTCTGCTGCATTGCGCTGTCAAATGTCAGCGCGGTGTAGCGCTTTGCAGTGGAAACCTTTTTCGGATCGGCATCATAAACGCCATCCACCTTGGTGGCCTTAAGCACAATTTCCGCTCCAATTTCCGCCCCACGCAACGCAGCGGCCGTGTCGGTGGTGAAAAAAGGATTTCCGGTACCCGCCGCAAAAATGACCACTTTTCCCTCTTCGAGGTACTGAAGCGCCTTGGGACGCACGTAAGGCTCAACCACCTGCTCAATGGCGATAGCAGACATGACACGCGCGGTCAAACCGGCTTTGTTCATGGTGTCACCCAGGGCAAGTGCGTTCATCACCGTTGCCAGCATTCCCATGTAGTCCGCGGTAGCGCGGTCCATTCCGACCGAACCACCCGCCACACCGCGAAAAATATTACCGCCACCGATCACCACCGCCACTTCGACTCCCAAACGGGTGACTTCGGCAATTTCGTCCACCATGCGCACGATGGTGTCACGGTTGATGCCGAATTGGTCATCCCCCATCAGCGCTTCACCCGACAGTTTCAACAAAATTCGACTGTAGGCCGGCTTGGCAGTGGTCATGACAGGTTCCATCAGATATTCAAGAGGTCCGGGTGCCAGGAACAGCACCCGGAAGACGCGTCTTGCAACGCGCTGGGCTTAGCCAGCCTTGGCAGCTGCGACTTGTGCGGCAACTTCGGCGGCGAAGTCGTCGACCTTCTTCTCGATTCCCTCTCCCACCACGTACAGGGTGAAGCCATGCACCTTGGTGGCTTTTTCCTTGAGCATCTGCTCCACGGTCTGCTTGTCGTTTTTGACGAAAGACTGGTTGAAAAGCGAGACTTCTTTGAGGTATTTTTGTACGCCGCCTTCGATACGCTTGGTCACAATTTCAGGCGACTGCACGGGCTTGCCTGCCGCCACCGCCACCGCTGCGTCTTCGGCTGCTTTAGCGGCAGCCACCGAACGCTCACGCGCGACCAGCTCAGCCGGCACTTCTGCGCTCGACAAGGACACCGGCTTCATGGCTGCCACATGCATGGCCACGTCTTTGGCAGCGACCTCGTCACCCTCAAACTCCACCAACACACCGATACGCGTACCGTGCAGATAGGAAGCCACCTTGGCAGCCGAACTGCAGCGTTTGAAGCGACGGAAAGTCATGTTTTCGCCAATTTTTCCGATCAGGCCTTTGCGAACGTCTTCGAGCGTGGGACCAAAACCATCTTGCGCGTACGCCAATGCGCTCAGCGCAGCAATATCAGCAGGATTGTGCTCGGCCACCAATGCGGCTGCCGCGTTCGCCAAGCCCAGGAAACTGTCGTTCTTGGTGACAAAGTCTGTCTCGCAATTGACTTCGAGCATCGCAGTCGCAGCACCTGCATTGGCGACGGTGATCACACCTTCTGCCGTCACGCGAGCCGCGGCCTTGCCCGCTTTGCTACCCAACTTGACGCGCAACAGTTCTTCGGCCTTGACCATATCGCCTTCGGCTTCGGTCAGTGCTTTTTTGCATTCCATCATGGGGGCGTCGGTCTTGCCGCGCAATTCGGCGACCATGCTTGCGGTGATTGCAGCCATTTCTCAGTACTCCGTATCAGTTCAATTGATCAATAAAAATTAAAAAAAAGGGGCTAGCAAGCCCCCTTTTGAGGCAAAAACCAAGCTTAAGCAGCCTCGTCCACCTCAACGAATTCGTCTTCACCCTGGTCAACCACCGCCTTGACGAGATCGTCCACGGCATTGGCGCGTCCTTCCAGGACCGCATCTGCAATGCCACGTGCGTACAAGGTCACGGCCTTGGAAGAGTCATCGTTTCCAGGAATAACGTAGTCAATGCCTTCGGGCGAGTGGTTGGAGTCCACGACACCGATCAGAGGAATCCCCAGCTTGCGCGCTTCGGCGATGGCAATCTTGTGGTAACCGACGTCGATCACGAAAATTGCATCGGGCAAGGTCGCCATATCCTGAATGCCGCCAATGTCTTTTTCCAGCTTGGCCAGTTCACGGGCGAACATCAGCTGCTCTTTCTTGCTCATCGCGTCGAGTCCTGCTTCTTGCTGGATCTTCATATCTTTCAAGCGCTTGATCGACGTCTTGACTGTCTTGAAGTTCGTCAGCATGCCGCCGAGCCAACGCTGGTCAACGAAAGGCACACCCGCGCGCTGTGCTTCTGCCGCAACGGTTTCGCGCGCTTGGCGCTTGGTACCAACCATCAAAATGGTCCCGCGCTTGGCCGAGAGTTGACGCACAAACTTGGCTGCGTCCTGGAACATCGGCAACGATTTTTCCAGATTGATAATGTGAATTTTGTTGCGATGGCCGAAGATGAACGGCGCCATCTTGGGGTTCCAGAAGCGGGTTTGGTGTCCAAAATGGACGCCGGCTTCCAACATTTCGCGCATGGTGACTGACATATAAAAACTCCGAAGGTTAGGTCTTAAAGCCGTCCCGCTTATTCCCGGCCCGGCTTGTGCGGATCGGAGAACACCTTGGTGGGAACGGTTTGCGAATGAATTGCCAGTTCCGCTACAGCGCAACGAGACCAACAAAGCCAGTCGAGTTTACACCAGAACACACGCTCTGAAGCCCGGGGAGCCAGACTTCAGAGCAAGAGAACCGCCTCAACCGGCGGTTGTTTCCTCAGGCTTGGCGCGGCCTTCGCGCTTGGGCAAGGGCTGGATGTCCAGCAGCACCTCGGTCTTGGATTCGTCCTTGTCGTCCAGATCCACCGTCAGGCGCCCACCGTCGGTCAGGCGACCGAACAAGAGCTCATCGGCCAGTGCACGGCGAATCGTGTCCTGAATCAGGCGCTGCATGGGGCGTGCGCCCATCAGCGGATCGAACCCTTTTTTGGCCAAGTGCTTACGCAACTTGTCAGTGAAGGTGACGTCCACTTTTTTCTCAGCCAGCTGCGTTTCGAGTTGGAGAAGGAACTTGTCCACCACGCGCAAAATCACGTTTTCGTCAAGCGCCTTGAAGCCGACAATGGCATCAAGGCGATTGCGGAACTCCGGCGTGAACAAGCGCTTGATATCCACCATCTCGTCACCCGATTCGCGCGGGTTGGTAAAGCCGATCGTGGCCTTGTTCATGGTTTCCGCGCCCGCGTTGGTCGTCATGATCAGAATGACGTTGCGGAAATCGGCCTTGCGCCCGTTGTTGTCGGTCAACGTGCCGTGGTCCATCACCTGCAGAAGCACGTTAAAAATGTCCGGATGTGCTTTTTCAATTTCGTCAAGCAACAACACGCAATGGGGCTTTTTGGTAACCGCCTCGGTCAGCAAACCGCCCTGATCGAAGCCCACATAGCCCGGCGGCGCACCAATCAGGCGGCTCACCGCATGGCGCTCCATGTACTCACTCATGTCAAAGCGAATCAGGTCAATGCCCATGATGTAGGCCAGCTGCTTGGCGGCTTCGGTTTTGCCGACACCCGTGGGGCCACTGAAAAGGAAAGCACCGATAGGCTTGTCGCCCTTGCCTAGGCCTGAACGCGCCATTTTGACCGAAGAGGCCAAAATATCGAGCGCCTTGTCTTGGCCGTAAACCACGCTTTTGAGGTCGCGGTCCAGCGTTTTCAGCTTACCCCGGTCGTCTTGCGACACATTGGCCGGCGGAATGCGTGCGATTTTTGCCACGATCTCTTCGACCTCGGTTTTGGAAATCGTCTTTTTCCGCTTGCTCGGCGGCAGGATCTGCTGCGCTGCACCAGCCTCGTCGATCACGTCAATCGCCTTGTCGGGCAAGTGACGGTCGTTGATGTACTTGGCGCTGAGTTCGGCCGCTGCCTGCAATGCGGCCAGGGCGTATTTCACTTTGTGGTGCTCTTCAAAACGCGATTTCAGACCTTTGAGAATCTCAACGGTTTGCTCCACAGTGGGCTCAAGCACATCAATTTTCTGGAAACGGCGCGAAAGCGCAGCATCTTTTTCGAAAATACTGCGGTACTCAGTAAAGGTGGTTGCCCCGATGCACTTGAGCTGCCCCGAACTCAAGCTAGGCTTGAGCAAATTGGAAGCATCCAAGGTGCCGCCCGAAGCCGAACCAGCACCAATCAGTGTGTGGATTTCATCAATGAAAAGTACGGCATTGGGCCGGTCTTTGAGAGCCTTCAGCACGCCTTTGAGCCGCTGCTCAAAATCACCCCGGTATTTCGTGCCAGCCAACAAGGCGCCCATGTCCAGCGAGTAGACCACTGCCTCGGCCAGTACTTCCGGTACATCTTTCTGGGAAATGCGCCAAGCCAAGCCCTCTGCGATCGCAGTTTTCCCCACGCCAGCCTCTCCCACCAGCAAGGGGTTATTTTTGCGGCGACGGCACAAGATCTGGATAACCCGCTCGACTTCGTGCTCCCGTCCGATGAGCGGATCAATTTTTCCGTCTTTGGCGAGTTGGTTCAAGTTTTGCGTGAACTGCTCCAGGGGCGATGCCTTCTCGCTCTTTTCACTGCTCGCTTCTTCGCCTTCGCTCGTACCTTCTCCCGCCTTGGGCAGCTCCGGTGGTTCGTTCTTTTTGATGCCATGGGCAATGAAGTTGACTACGTCCAGCCGGGTTACCCCTTGCTGGTGCAAGTAATAGACAGCGTGTGAGTCTTTTTCACCAAAAATCGCCACCAGCACATTGCTGCCCATGACTTCTTTCTTGCCGCTGCCAGTGGACTGCACGTGCATGATGGCACGCTGTATCACGCGCTGGAATCCAAGTGTCGGCTGGGTATCGACCTCATCCACCCCCGCAACCTGCGGCGTGTTGTCCTTGATGAAATGCGTTAGCGACTTGCGCAAATCGTCCACATTGGCGGAACAGGCGCGAAGCACTTCGGCCGCGCTGGGGTTGTCAAGCAGCGCCAGCAACAGATGCTCCACGGTGATGAACTCGTGGCGCTGCTGACGCGCCTCTACAAAGGCCATATGCAAACTGACTTCTAACTCTTGGGCAATCATGGCTTTTCCTTAATCTCATTCAAATGTCAGATGCTGCCCGTTGAGGGGCTTGCACCTACCAAACTCTACCTGGCTTCATCGCCTCAAAAACCCACTGGCTCACTGACACACTGCAAGGGATGGCCAGAGCGGCGCGCCGCATCCAGCACCTGGTCCACTTTGGTGGCCGCAACATCCCTTGAATAAACACCGCAGACACCTTTCCCATCCAAATGAATTTTGAGCATGATCTGGGTGGCAGTCTCCAAATCTTTGGCAAAAAACTCCTGAATCACCATCACCACAAATTCCATAGGCGTGAAGTCATCGTTGAGCATCAATACCTGGTGCATCTGGGGCGGCTGCACCTTTTGCGGAAGTCGCTCTAAAACCACGGCACCGCCGTCGTCACGCCGAGGGTTCGTACGGGGAACAGCAGGTGGCTTGTTGGGGGGGGATGTCGCCATGCTTTCTATTCTAGGGGTCGGTTGCGCTGTTCGCGCTTGCAAGGGTAATTGGAGCTGTCTTGACCGTATTCAAGCACAAAAAACAAAAATCGCCAGTCGTCTGGAGACGGTCTGGCGATTTTTTTAAATGCGGGCAGCGCGCTGCCCTAAAACTTACATGTGATCGATCATCACCTGGCCAAAGCCGGAACAGCTCACCTGCGTCGCGCCGTCCATCAGGCGGGCGAAGTCATAAGTGACTTTCTTGCTGGCGATGGATTTTTTCATGGAGCTGATGATCAGGTCAGCCGCCTCGGTCCAGCCCATGTGGCGAAGCATCATTTCAGCGGACAAAATTTCGGAACCTGGGTTGACATAGTCCTTACCCGCATATTTGGGCGCCGTACCATGGGTTGCCTCGAACATGGCGACGGTGTCGCTCAAGTTTGCGCCCGGGGCAATGCCGATACCGCCTACCTGCGCTGCCAAGGCATCGGAGACGTAGTCACCATTGAGGTTCAGCGTGGCGATCACGCTGTACTCCGCAGGGCGAAGCAAGATTTGTTGCAAGAAAGCATCCGCGATACTGTCCTTGACCACAATTTCTTTTCCCGTCTTGGGGTTTTTAAACTTGCACCAAGGTCCGCCGTCAATCATTTCAGCGCCAAACTCTTTTTGCGCCAGGGCGTAGGCCCAATCGCGGAAGCCACCTTCGGTGTACTTCATGATGTTGCCCTTATGGACAATGGTCAGGCTGGGCTTGTCATTGTCGATGGTGTACTGCAAGGCCTTGCGCACCAAGCGCTCAGTGCCTTCACGCGAAACTGGTTTGATGCCGATACCCGAGGTGTTGGGGAAGCGGATCTTTTTGACACCCATTTCGTCTTGCAGGAACTTGATCAGCTTCTTGGCCTTGTCGGATTCAGCCTCAAATTCGATACCCGCATAAATGTCTTCCGAGTTTTCACGGAAGATAACCATATTGGTCTTTTGCGGCTCTTTGACGGGGCTGGGCACGCCGTCAAAGTACTGGATCGGGCGCAGGCAGACATACAAGTCAAGCTCTTGGCGCAGAGCGACGTTCAAAGAGCGAATGCCGCCGCCAACGGGCGTGGTCAGTGGTCCCTTGATTGACACCACGTAATCGCGAATGGCATGCAATGTTTCTTCGGGCAACCAGACGTCGGGACCATAAACATTGGTCGACTTTTCACCTGCAAATACTTCCATCCAATGGATCTTGCGCTTGCCGCCGTATACCTTGGCAACTGCCGCATCAACCACTTTGATCATCACAGGAGTGATGTCCCAACCGGTGCCGTCACCCTCAATGAATGGAATGATTGGCTGGTCTGGTACGTTCAGAGACAGGTCGCTGTTGACGGTAATTTTTTGGCCTTCGGTGGGGACTTTGATGTGCTGGTACATGAGGCGGTCTCTGTTGTATGTCAATTCGTGGAAATTGGCGGGCGTCGCTGTCAGCAGCCAAAGCCCCCAAGGGAAACTTAATTTTAGTCCCAAACAATTACGGGATTCTGTCAACTTTGCGGGGGTGAACCGGGACATATCAGGGGTGTGCTCCCCATCTGCGCACCGGCCTTGGGTCCCAAGCCTGCGCCACTTGATCCACAATCCCGGCCATGAAGATCCATATCCCATTTGCCCTTGCATTCGCCTTGTTCACTGCAGGCACTGGCCCCATTTCCGCCCAAACTGCGCCCCAGATGAACTTGCCGCGCACCACATTGACCGTTGGGATTCACCAGATTCAGGCGCAAGTCGCCATCACGCCTGAACAACATGCAACGGGCCTGATGTTTCGTACTGACATGCCGCAGCAGGAAGGCATGTTGTTTGTGTTCAAGGCTCCGAGCCAGCAGTGTTTTTGGATGAAAAACACCCTGCTGCCCCTGACGGCCGCCTTTGTCGCCGACGATGGGACCATCGTCAACCTGGAAGACATGCGCCCCCAAACCACCGATTCGCACTGTTCAGCGAAACCCGTGCGCTATGTGCTGGAGGTCAACCAGGGCTGGTTCGCAAAAAAGGGCCTCAAGGCTGGCGCACAACTGCGCGGAACTCCGTTTCCGTCGTAACCGCGGTTGCTCGCGTGCCGCAATGCGATTGCATGTGTGATTTCGCCACAATTTTGAATTGACGCAAAAAATCCTTGCAAAAGGGAGGAAGCTGGATAAAAATACAGTCACTGTTTAAGATCACAGTGTTGTACGTTCCCTCAGCTTTAGCCTACTTCCAGGAGTCTCCATGCTTGAAACCTTGAAATTGACTGCGCGCCAGCAAGAAATTTTGACCCTGATCGAAAGCGCTATTGCGCGCACCGGTGCGCCGCCTACCCGCGCTGAAATCGCCACCGAACTCGGCTTCAAGTCAGCCAATGCTGCGGAAGAGCACCTTCAGGCGCTGGCACGCAAGGGGGCGATTGAACTGGTGAGCGGTACATCCCGGGGCATCCGTTTGCGTGGGCAGTCATTGCGTGACCTGCACGTATCGCGCTCAAAACAGCTTTCACTGGGCATCCCAGGCCTTGCACAACTCTCGTTACCCCTGGTGGGTCGCGTGGCGGCGGGCTCGCCCATCCTGGCACAGGAACATGTGGAGCAAACCTATTACGTGGAGCACAGCCTGTTTCAACGCCAACCCGACTATTTGCTCAAAGTCAGCGGCATGTCCATGCGCGATGTGGGCATCATGGACGGCGACTTACTGGCAGTGCAATCAACCAAAGAGGCCAAAAATGGCCAAATCATCGTCGCTCGCATTGGTGAAGAAGTTACCGTCAAGCGCTTTCGGCGCAACAAGCACCTGATTGAGCTGCACCCGGAAAATCCGGATTTTCAGGTCATCGTGGTCGAGCCCGGCGAACCCTTCGAAATTGAAGGCTTGGCCGTTGGCCTCATTCGCAACACCATGATCATGTAAAGACGAAAGGCCCATTACCATGCGTCCATTGCTCTCTTCTCAGGCGGTTTCCGCCACCCTGTACCGGTTGGCAGATTGGTTTAAGCCCGAAAGCGAACGTCCGCCCAAAAGTCGCGTTTCAGCGCAAAAGTGTGGCCCGGCTGCCATTTATCCAATGTTGCGAGCGCAGAGCACTCCCCCCTCTGCTGTACGCGGGGCCCGCGAAATCATCCAGCGCCGTCCATTGCGAATCGTACGGGTCATGGACGCTGACGAAGCAAGAAGCAAGGTCGGACGCATCGTCATTTCGGGTTGTATCGATGACGTTTGTGCGGAACTTGACCGAATGGTTCAAAGAGAAAGCGCCGCAGCCTAGATAGCGCTCTCAGAGCTGGATAGGCGTTTTTGACGCCCATGCGACAACGGCGTTTGATGTGAGAGCGCTCAGACGGTCACAATGGGTTGTATGCGATCCGTAGCCATTTTTCTGTAGAGTCCGTTCATGGATGAACCGATTCTTACTGTTGACGAACGAAGCGCCATCAACGCGGGGCGCTGGTTCTCAGCGCTCTCCCCCTCGCTTAAACACGACATTTTGCGCTGCGCCTATGTAAAGCGCTACCGCGACGGCGACCTGATCGCCGCTCGAGGGGAGCCGCCTGAAGAGTGGATTGCCTGCGCCAAAGGGGCTGTCAGGGTGAGCTCAACCTCTGTGTCGGGCAAGCAAATCACACTGACGTATGTTGAACCAGGGATCTGGTTTGGCGATGTCAGTATTTTTGATGGCGACCGGCGCACCCACGATGCCTATGCGCACGGAGAAAGCACCACCCTTTGCGTTGCCAAAGCTGATTTTAAAAAGATTTTGGCTATGCACGTGGAGCTCTATGAGGCGCTGTTGCGCCTACATTCCCGACGTATCCGGCAACTCTACGGCTTGGTTGAGGACCTCAACACATTGCCCCTGCGGGCACGGCTTGCCAAACAACTGCTGCACTTGGTGCGCAGTTACGGCGTACCTTCACTGAGCGATGGCAGCGAAATACGGATTGGGCTGCAATTGGCCCAGGAAGAGTTAGCCCAACTCTTGGGTGCTTCACGGCAGCGGGTGAACCAGGAGCTCAAGTCCATGGAGCGCGATCAGACGATCCGCATAGAGCCTGGCGGCTTGGTGGTCCGCGACCGTGCCGCGCTGCTCAAGATTGCCGAAGCCGATGTTTAAGCCTGACAACACCCAAAATTCAAAAAGACCATGAGCGACTTTGACCATTTTGTAGGTACACAACCGGTTTCGGGCCACCACGCTTTTGACGTGGGTGTGCTTTCTGCTTGGCTCGAAAATCACCTGCTAGGTTTCGCCGGACCGCTTACGGTGGAATCCTTCAAGGGGGGTCAGAGCAATCCAACCTACAAGCTCATTACGCCTGAGCGAACCTATGTGATGCGGGCCAAGCCGGGGCCAGTCGCCAAACTACTGCCTTCCGCCCATGCAATTGAACGCGAATACGCGGTGATGCGCGGGCTGTGGGGGACGGGCGTACCCGTGCCTGAAATGCTGATTCTGTGTGAGGACGAGTCGGTGATCGGCCGCGCTTTTTACCTCATGGAATTTATTGCGGGACGCATTCTTTGGGACCAGACACTGCCTGGAATGGAGCCCTCGGAGCGCAAGGCCATTTACTCCGAGATGAACCGCGTTATTTCCGCGCTGCACTTGGTGGACTTTGCGGGTCAGGGCTTGGAGAGTTTTGGACGTCCAGGCAACTATTTCGAGCGTCAGATAGCGCGCTGGAGCAAACAGTATCTGGCATCAATCACGCAGCCCATCCCTGAGATGGACCAGTTGATTTCCTGGCTACCCCAGCACATTCCGGACATTGCGAAGTCTGAAACCATGGTCAGCATTGTCCACGGCGACTTTCGCCTGGACAACATGGTGTTTCACCCAACCGAACCACGCATCCTCGCCGTACTGGACTGGGAACTCTCCACACTCGGGCATCCATTGGCAGATTTCAGTTACCACGCCATGGCCTGGAACATCCCTCCAGGCAGCTTTCGGGGTATCGCTGGAATCGATGTGGAGGCCCTTGGGATTCCTACGCAAACGGAATACGTACGCATGTATTGCGAACGCACCCAACTGATCAGTCCCGACGCACTCATGGCCGATTGGAACTTTTTTATGGCCTACAACATGTTTCGCATTGCTGCCATCTTGCAAGGCATCGCGAAACGCGTTGAAGCAGGCACGGCATCCTCTGCCCAGGCAGTGAGCTCTGGTGCAGGAGCAAAGCCTCTGGCAGAACTGGCCTGGAAATTCGCCCAGCAAGCGTAAGACTAGCTCCCCTTTTTATTCACACCACCCATCGATTGGAAACGCCATGGACTTCGAATACTCAGAAAAAACCAAGTCGCTGCAGACCAAGCTGCTGGCCTTCATGGACGAGCATATTTACCCTGCTGAAGCCGCTTATCACGCGGAAATAGTGGCCAACACCGCCGCAGGCAAGCGCTGGACTCCGCTCGAAACTATCGAGAAGCTCAAGGTCCAGGCCCAATCAGCGGGGCTGTGGAACCTGTTTCTGCCCGTCGACAGTGCGGAAGCGTCGGGCTACCACGGCGCAGGTCTGACCAACCAGGAGTACGCTCCGTTGGCCGAAATCATGGGCCGTGTCATGTGGTCCAGCGAAGTCTTCAACTGCTCGGCTCCCGACACTGGCAACATGGAGACGATTGCGCGCTACGGGTCTGAAGCCAACAAGGCACGCTGGCTCAAGCCCCTGCTGGAGGGCAAGATCCGGTCAGCATTTGCCATGACAGAACCTGATGTGGCCTCAAGCGACGCCACAAACATAGCAACCCGCATTGAGCGCGATGGTGACGACTACGTGATCAATGGCCGCAAATGGTGGACATCCGGCGCCGGAGACCCGCGCTGCGCCATCTTTATCGTGATGGGCAAAACGGATCCAGAAGCCGCCCGCCATTCGCAACAAAGCATGGTGCTTGTGCCGGCTGACACCCAAGGTATCACCATCGTACGGCCGCTGACGGTGTTTGGATACGACGATGCGCCGCACGGCCACATGGAAGTGCTTTTCAAGAATGTGCGTGTTCCCGTCTCCAATATTCTGCTGGGCGAGGGGCGAGGCTTTGAAATCGCCCAAGGCCGGCTTGGACCTGGGCGCATCCACCATTGCATGCGGCTGATCGGCTTGGCCGAGCGGGCATTGGAGCTGATGTGCAAACGCGCATCTTCACGTATCGCATTCGGGAAACCGGTGGCCGCCCAAACCGTTACGCAAGAACGTATTGCCGAGTCACGCTGCAAGATCGATATGGCCCGCCTGCTGACGCTGAAAGCGGCTTGGATGATGGACATGGGTGGCAACAAATTCGCCAAAAACGAAATTGCAATGATCAAGGTTGTCGCACCCACCATGGCCTGTGAAGTGATCGACTGGGCAATGCAAGTGCACGGTGGTGGCGGTATGTGTGACGATTTCCCACTCGCTTACAGCTACACGAGTGCCCGCACCTTGCGTTTCGCCGACGGTCCGGATGAAGTACACCGCAACGCCATCGCCAAACTGGAGTTGGGCAAATACGCACTGCATCCAAAAGAAGTGGAAATGCCTATCACCAGAGGCGGTTAAGCCGCCCAAGTTGCAGCCATGGAGCGCTGCAACTTTTTCTGCTTAGTGCAGATGCCTGGGTTTGCGGCCGCCGCCGTGACCGCTACCAAAACCCCCGCCAGGCCCGCGGGGAGGTTTGCCAATTTCCAATGAGCTAACCAGCGCATCAAAGCGCTGTGCAAACAGCTTGTCCACCTCGGCCACTACCCCGCCGAGTTCAGCACCATCAAAATGCCGCTCCATCATGCTCACCACGTCTTGGACCAGCAAATCGCGTTGTACCTGCATGATCGCAGCGGGATTGGGGCCTACGAAGAGCATCACAAAGTCATCCCGGGATTCGCCCTCGGGTGACTGCTCATCCTCATCGTCAAAATCGGTGTCGTAAAAAGTAACCTCGATTGCAGCCCCCAAAGCCGCAACATCGTTGAGATTCATGCACACCTCATCGAGCACTTGGCGAAAGTCATCGTCACCTGCGACGGTCCAGCACATCTGCAACAAATGCTCGTCTGACGCAAAGGTGATTCCCGGCTCATCCTCATAGGCACTTGCGGCTGCGTCAGTCAAATTACGGGCACCTGCGTATTTCCAAAGGGGCTTAAGCGCCTCTTGCAGGGAATCAAAACCGACGTCGGCGCGCAGAGCGAGCTGCCCGTGAACGTGGATCTCAAAAGGAGTGTTGTAACGTGGCATGGGCAACGGTTGGGGCAAATGGATTCACGTTGGGTGTTTGCCCAAGGAGCTGATTTGATCTGTCGATGAGTTTAATTGGTGCCCGAGACCGGAATCGAACCGGTACGCCCGTTATTCACGAAGCGGCGGATTTTAAGTCCGATGTGTCTACCTATTTCACCACTCGGGCTCACCATGCTATTGTGAACCAGAAAGCTAACTCGACTCAGCACAAAAGAGGCAGATGGAAAAAATGGAGGCGCGGTCCGGAGTCGAACCGGACTAACCGGATTTGCAATCCGGGGCATAACCGCTTTGCTACCGCGCCCTATTTGAAACACACCCACCATCGAGTGACCCTATCCGCTAACAAAAAAGGGAAGCACATTCGCTTCCCTTTCGGAATATGGAGCGGGAAAAGAGTCTCGAACTCTCGACCTCAACCTTGGCAAGGTTGCGCTCTACCAACTGAGCTATTCCCGCGTTTCAAGCCATAAATTATAGCGACTTTTTTCCTCTTTTTTGCCCATTCGAAAAGAGAATTCAATCGACAGACGATCTCAGTGCTTGACGGCCTCCTGAACCGCCTGTGACCCATCTGCAGAGGGGGTCGGGACCGGCAACACATCGTCCTCAGGCAAAGCGATGGGACGCGAAACCAGTGCATATTCGAGCACTTGGTCGATCCATCGAACCGGAATGATTTCCAGCCCTTTTTTGACGTTGTCAGGGATCTCTTGCAAATCTTTGGCATTGGACTCCGGGATCAGCACTGTTTTGATGCCGCCACGAAGCGCCGCCAACAATTTTTCTTTGAGTCCGCCAATCTCGGTAATCTCGCCACGCAAGGTGATTTCGCCCGTCATTGCCACGTCACCTCGGACCGCTATCCCCGTCAACGCTGATACAAACGCCGTCGCCATCGCGGCTCCGGCACTCGGACCATCCTTGGGAGTGGCACCGTCGGGCACATGGATGTGGATGTCTTTTTTCTCAAAGTATTCGTCTTTGATGCCCAAACGCCGGGCCCGGCTTCTCACCACGGTTCGTGCCGCCTCGACGGACTCTTTCATGATGTCGCCCAAGGAGCCGGTTCGGGTGATCACCCCCTTGCCAGGGATCAAGGCTGCTTCAATGGTCAGCAAATCCCCGCCCACCTCGGTCCAAGCCAACCCCACGACCTGGCCCACCTGGTTCTGGTCTTCGGCGCGGCCGAAACTGAACTTGCGCACGCCCAAATAATCGTTCAGGTTATTTGCATCAACGTGGACTTGGGGCGTCAATTTCTTAAGTAACAAGCCCTTGACGACCTTGCGGCAAATCTTGGACAACTCGCGCTCAAGCGAACGAACGCCGGCTTCACGGGTGTAGTAGCGGACGATGTCTCGCACCGCGTCTTCCGACACCAGCAATTCTGATTCTTTGACACCATTGTTCTTCATTTGCTTTGGCAGCAAATAAGTCAATGCGATACTGGTTTTTTCGTCTTCCGTGTAACCGGATAGGCGGATAACTTCCATTCGGTCCAGCAAGGCGGCCGGGATCTTCATCGAATTGGAAGTTGCCACGAACATCACATCGCTGAGGTCGTAATCCACTTCCACATAGTGGTCGCCAAACTTGTGGTTCTGCTCGGGGTCCAGTACCTCCAGCAGCGCACTGCTCGGATCGCCACGGAAATCGGTACCCAATTTGTCAATTTCGTCCAGCAAAAATAGGGGGTTACGGGTGCCCACCTTGCTCAAACTTTGCAAGACCTTGCCCGGCATGGCCCCGATGTAGGTCCGGCGATGACCGCGGATCTCGGCCTCGTCGCGCATGCCCCCCAATGCCATACGCACATACTTCCGCCCCGTCGCCTTGGCGATGGACTGACCCAAAGAGGTCTTACCGACTCCGGGCGGTCCCACCAAGCAAAGGATCGGTGCCTTGACCTTGTCCACCCGCTGTTGGACCGCTAAGTACTCCAAAATGCGATCCTTGACCTTGTCCAAACCATAGTGATCTTGGTTGAGGACCGCTTCCGCGTGCCCGAGGTCGTGCTTGATTTTGGTCTTGGTGGTCCAGGGCAGGCCGATCAGGGCATCCAGATAGTTGCGAACCACTGTAGCCTCGGCGGACATGGGCGACATCAGTTTGAGTTTTTTCAGCTCGCCCTCCGCCTTCTTAAGTGCCTCCTTGGGCATCTTGGCGGCTTTGATCTTTTTCTCGAGCTCTTCTAAATCCGCGCCATCCTCGCCGTCACCCAGCTCTTTTTGAATCGCTTTGACCTGCTCGTTGAGGTAAAAGTCGCGTTGATTTTTCTCCATCTGACGCTTGACGCGCCCGCGGATCTTTTTGTCGACGTTCAGAATATCGACTTCACGCTCGATCTGCTCCAGCAGATTTTCCAAACGCGCCTTGACACCGGCGAGGCTCAGCACCACCTGTTTGCTTTCAAGCTTTAGCGGCAAATGGGCGGCAATCGTATCGGCCAACCGACCGGGATCATCAATGCTCGCAATCGAAGTCAATATCTCTGCCGGAATTTTCTTGTTCAGCTTGACGTACTGGTCAAACTGCTGCATCACCGCACGCCGCAAGGCCTCAATTTCACTTGCAAGAACTTTTTCGGCCTCACCGTTCAGCTCAGCTGGCAATTCCACGGGTGTGACCAACGCGGTGAAATGCGATTCCCCGTCTTCGATTTTGTCCACCACCGCGCGCTGGTGACCCTCGACCAGCACTTTGACCGTGCCGTCAGGGAGCTTCAGCATCTGCAAAATAGTGGAGACGCAACCCACCTCAAACATGTCGGTAACCAAGGGCTCATCCTTGGCGGCGGTCTTTTGGGCTACCAGCATGATCCGGCGATCGGTTTCCATGGCCGCTTCCAGGGCCTTAATGCTCTTGGGCCGCCCAACAAAAAGCGGTATCACCATATGCGGAAAAACGACGACGTCGCGCAGAGGCAACATCGGCAGTTCGATCGGCTGGGCAGGCAATGGGGTGTGACCGGACATATAAAAAACCTCGTGTGTTTATTCGATATGGACGGGTTTTAACAAAATTCAAGCGTACTGCTAAAGAAATCTCGCCCAAACCCGCGCCAGATCAGGGCCCGAAAGGCCCTCCCCCTCAATGCGGGGATCAGGCTTTTTTGGCGATCTCGCGATAAACCAGCAACGGCGGGTGGTTTTCTTCGATGGTAGAGGCATCCACGACCACTTTGGCCACGTCATTGCTGTCGGGCAACTGGTACATCGTGTCGATCAGTGACTGCTCCAAAATCGACCGAAGTCCCCGGGCACCTGTCTTTCGGGCAAGCGCACGTTTGGCAATGGCCCGAAGCGCATCGGGCCGGATCTCCAGCTCGGCGCCCTCCATGGCGATGAGTTTGGCGTACTGTTTGACCAAGGCATTTTTCGGCTCGGTCAGGATTTGCACCATCGCATCTTCGGTCAGTTCGGCCAGGGTTGCCACCACTGGCATCCGCCCGACCAACTCAGGAATCAGGCCAAACTTGATCAAATCCTCGGGCTCTACGTCTTTGAACACCTCGGTCAAGCTGCGCTGCGCCTTGCTCATCACGGTGGCGCCGAAGCCGATACCCGAAGACTGGGTCCGGCTTTCAATGACCTTTTCGAGACCGGCAAAGGCACCGCCACAGATAAACAAAATGTTGGTGGTGTCGATTTGCACAAAATCTTGGTTCGGGTGCTTTCGCCCACCCTGGGGCGGCACGCTGGCCATCGTGCCTTCGATCAGTTTGAGAAGTGCCTGTTGCACACCTTCGCCGGACACGTCACGCGTAATGGACGGGTTGTCCGACTTGCGAGAAATTTTGTCGATTTCATCGATGTAGACAATGCCTCGTTGGGCGCGCTCCACCTCGTAGTTGCAGGTCTGCAGCAACTTGAGCACGATGTTTTCCACGTCCTCACCCACGTATCCCGCTTCGGTCAGCGTGGTTGCGTCCGCCATGACGAAGGGAACGTCCAGCATGCGCGCAAGCGTTTGCGCAAGCAATGTTTTGCCGGAACCCGTGGGACCGATCAGCAAAATGTTGCTTTTTGTGAGCTCAACCTCGTCCTTTTTGGCTTTTTCCTGGTGGCGCAGGCGCTTGTAGTGGTTATAGACCGCCACCGCCAGTGTGCGCTTGGCCGGTTCCTGGCCGATCACATAGTTGTCCAAATTGGCTTTGATTTCCGAGGGCGTCGGCAAGTCGCCACGCGCATCGCCGTCACCAGCGATCGAAGGGACTTCATCCCGAATGATTTCGTTGCACAGATCGATACATTCGTCACAGACAAACACGGACGGACCTGCAATCAGTTTTTTAACCTCGTGCTGGCTCTTGCCGCAAAAAGAGCAATAAAGATTCTTTTCGCTCGAAGCGCCTTCTTTTTTTGCCATGGAACAAATGCCTTTTCGGTGAGAAAACCAATGATAACCAACTAAAAACGGTGCCGTCCCGCTCAGGATGGCACCGTTGGGCTTATTGCGCCAAAGCGCCAGGACTCAGGGTCGTTTTGCAATCACTTGGTCAATGAGGCCGTATTCCTTGGCTTCATCGGCCGAGAGGTAGTAATCGCGCTCGGTGTCGCGTTCAATTTTCTCAAGGGGCTGCCCGGTGCGGTCGGCCAAAATCTTGTTGAGCTGCTCGCGGGTTTTCAGAATTTCGCGGGCGTGAATCTCGATCTCGGTCGCCTGACCCTGGGTACCGCCCAAAGGCTGGTGAATCATGACCTTGGAATTGGGCAGAGAAAAGCGCTTGCCTTTGGCGCCGGCCGTCAGCAAAAACGCGCCCATGCTCGCCGCCATGCCAATGCACAAGGTTGACACGTCTGGCTTGATGAAGTTCATAGTGTCAAAAATCGCCATGCCCGCACTCACGGAACCGCCGGGGGAGTTGATGTAGAAAGAAATGTCCTTGTCAGGATTCTCGCTTTCCAGAAAAAGCAACTGTGCCACCACAAGATTGGCGGTCTGGTCGTTGACCGGCCCCACCAAGAAAATGACCCGCTCTTTGAGCAGCCGAGAGTAAATGTCGTACGAGCGCTCGCCCCGGCCCGACTGTTCGATCACCATGGGAACCATGCCCAAGGCCTGGGTCTCCAGGGAGCCTGGCATTCCATATTTCACGTTCATAGGGTCTCCGAAAAATTAAAAGCGGCACACACCAAGTACACCTCCACACCAACATTGGGGATCCACGGCGCAATGCAAGACCGGCTTGGGATCCACTCACCGCAAATTTTGGGCCGGTCATTGCATTGACGGCCCAAGCGCAGGCGCTTAATTCTGCCCCATCAACTCGTCAAAGGAGATCGCCTTTTCAGAGACCTTCAATTGCGACAGCACATAGGCTGTGACGTTGTTTTCAATCACGATGGACTCCACCTCAGCCATGCGGCGGTTATCGCCGTAGTACCAGCGCACGACTTCCGCAGGTTTCTCGTAGCTGGCAGCGAGCTCATCGATATGGGCTTTAATTTGATCGGCAGTTGCGTGCAACTGGTGCGCACGCACCAACTCGGCCACCACCAAGCCCAAACGGACACGGCGCTCAGCCTGGGCAGTGAACAGCTCACCAGGAATGGGCGCTTTGTCTGCGTCTTTGACGCCACGCTGCTTGAGATCAGCACGGGCGCCCTCAACCAGACGTTCGACTTCAGACTGAACGCTCGATTTCGGCAAATCGAGTTCCGCCTTGGAAACCAAGGCGTCCATCACCACTTGCTTGTTGCGGCCAAGCAGACGGGCCTTGACTTCGCGCTGCAAATTTTTGCGAATGTCCGCACGCAGACCGTCAACGGTGCCGTCGGCAATCCCCAGGGCTGCGGCAAGCGCATCATCCACGGCGGGCAGGTGAGCTGCCTCCACTTTTTTCAGGGTCACCAGAAAATCAGCGGTCTTTCCGGCAACGTCTTTGCCATGGTATTCCGCGGGGAATGCCAAGGGGAAAGTTTTGCTTTCGCCGAACTTCATTCCGCGGGTGGCTTCCTCAAATTCTTTGAGCATTTGACCATCGCCCAAGATGAACTGAAAGTCTTCGGCCTTGCCGCCTTCAAACAGCTCGCCTTCGATCTTTCCTTCAAAGTCGACCGTGACGCGGTCGGTGTCTTGTGCAGCGGCATCGTGGGGGCGCTGCGAAAAAGTGCGGCGCTGCTTGCGCAAGATGTCAATCGTTTTGTCGATTGCGGCATCGGTCACGTCTGCCGTCACGGTTTCGACTTCAGCGCTGGTCAAATCACCGATGACCACTTCGGGAAAAACTTCAAACACCGCGTCAAACGCCATGAAGCCTTCGGAGGCGCCGGTCGCCTCGGAGATGCTTGGTTGTCCGGCAACGCGCAGTTTGGCTTGGTTGGCGGCAGCGGCAAAGGCCTCCCCCACTTTGTCGTTCATGACTTCGTAGTGCACGGAGTAGCCGTAGCGCTGGGTGACCACGTTCATGGGCACTTTGCCCGGACGAAAACCATCCATCTTCACGGTGCGGGCCATCTTGCGAAGGCGCGCGCTGACTTCAGACTGCACCGCCTCAACAGGCAAATTCAGGGTAATTTTGCGCTGGAGCTTTTCCAGGGTTTCAACGATAACAGTCATTCAATTGCTCCTAAAGGTCAAGGGCAGCGCCCGCCAATTACGGCTGTGCGATGCCCGAAAAGTGGGAAATCAAGTACACATGGATGGTGCGCGGGGCGGGACTCGAACCCGCACAGTATTGCTACCGTCAGGACCTAAACCTGGTGCGTCTACCAATTTCGCCACCCGCGCGGTAAAAAATCTTGGCCCAACCCGGCAAACGCGCCGGGGGGCACGATGACACTGCTGGACCATTGAAATCGGTCAGACGGTTATTTTAGCCTGCGTTGGTATGGTGTCGCGGCGGACCCTGAACCATGCGGCGTACATGGCAGGCAGCGCCAGCAAGGTCAATACCGTAGCGACAATCAGCCCCCCCATGATGGCCACAGCCATCGGACCCCAAAATACCGAGCGCGACAAGGGAATCATGGCCAGTACAGCGGCGGCGGCGGTCAGCACGATGGGGCGCAACCGGCGCACTGCCGACTCCACAATCGCGTCCCAGGCCGCGACTCCGTTGGCTCGGTCTTGCTCAATTTGGTCAATCAGGATCACAGAATTGCGCTGAATCATGCCCATCAACGCAATCACGCCCAAAAGTGCGACAAAACCAAACGGGCGCCCTGATATGAGCAGCGCTGCCGCCACCCCCGCAATGCCCAAGGGCCCCGTCAGAAATACCAGCATGGCGCGGCTAAAACTGTGCAGCTGCAACATCAGCAGGGTGAAGGTGATAAACAGCATGATGGGGACACCTGCCGCAATCGAACTGGAACCCTTGCTGCTTTCGGCGACTGCGCCTGCCACCTCAATCCGATAGGCCGCGTTGTTGCTGGTTTTCCAGCTGGCCTCCAGACGATTCAGTTCCGGCAGCAATTGCGCCGTAACGGTGGCACCTTGCAAGCCCTCGACGATATCGCCCTGCACGGTGATGGCGTAGTCACGCCCGTCGCGCCAAAGCACGCCAGGCTCCCACGCAAAGGTGGGCTTGGCGATTTGCGTCAACGGAATGGACTTGCCACTGGCGGTGGGAAGGTAGGCATTCCCGATATCGGAGATGGCATTGCGCTCAGACAAGGGACCGCGCAGAACGATGTCAATGAGCTTGTCACCCTCCCGGAACTGGCCCACCGTGCTGCCCGAAAGCAGAATTCTGGACGCTTGGGCGATGGACTGGCTGGTCACGCCAAGGGCGCGGGCCTTCGCCTGATCCACTTCAAGGCGCAGCACTTTGACCGGCTCGTTCCAGTTGTCGTTGACACCGCGCATATTGGCATTGGCGCGCAGCACGGCCTTGACTTCGTTGGCACGCTGGCGCAGCACTTCAGGGTCCTGGCCGAGCACCCGGAATTGAACCGGATAGGCTACAGGGGGCCCGTTGGGCAAAATCTTGACGCGGGCTCGGACCTCGGGAAACTCCGCACCCATCAGCGCGGGCAACTTGATGCGCAGGGACTCCCGCACTTTCAGGTCTTTGGGCAGGATGATCAGCTGGGAGACGTTGCTCTGCTGAAAAATCGCATCCAGTGGCAAGTAGAACCGCGGAACGCCCGAACCAATCCAGGTCGTGACGCTTTGAACCCCCTGCTCCTGCATCATGCGCGCTTCAATGCGGGCGGTGGTTGCCTCATTGGCCGCAAATGAAGTGCCCTCGGGGTACCACAGCTCCAGCAAGACTTCAGGTCGACTCGAGTCGGGAAAGAACTGCTGCTGGACCTTTCCCATGCCAAAAATGCCCAGCCCGAAGGTGGCAAACATCAGCCCGATCGTGATCCACCGGTGCCGGATAGACGCATTCACCGCGCGACGAAACGCGTTGTAAAAAGGCGTGTCGTACATGGCGTTTTCGTCTTGGTCGGCGGCATGGGGCTTGGTTTTGAGCAGCACCGTGCCAAGGTAGGGCACAAAGTAAACCGACACCAGCCAGCTGAGCATGAGCGCCAGACCTGTAACACCAAAAATGGCAAAGGTGTACTCGCCGGTCACCGATTTGGCGATACCAATTGGCAAGAACCCGACTGCCGTAATCAGGGTACCGGTCAGCATCGGCATGGCCGTGATTTCATAGGCAAAGGTCGCAGCGCGCACTTTGTCATAGCCCTGCTCAAGCTTGCGGACCATCATCTCAACGGCGATGATGGCGTCGTCCACCAGCAGTCCCAGCGAAATGATGAGCGAGCCCAACGAGATCTTGTGGAGCCCGATGCCCCAGTAGTACATGCCCAAAAACGTCACGGCCAGCACCAGCGGGATCGTGATGCCCACCACAAGACCGGGGCGCACATCGACGTAATAGCGCTGGTACCAACGCGCAGTGCCCGGCCGCTTGTGAAAGCCCAGGGCCACAAAACTCACCGCCAGCACGATGACGATCGCTTCCACCAGCGCACGAACAAACTCATTCACCGATCCAGCCACCGCGGTTGGCTGGTCCTGAACCGCCACCAGACGAAGCCCGGCCGGCAGCGTGGCGTTTATCTTTTCTGAGGCAGCCTGGAGTGCCTTGCCCATGGCGATGATGTCGCCGCCCTTGGACATGGAAATGCCCACACCCAGCACCTGCTTGCCCTGGAAGTGCATCTTCACGCCGGCTGGGTCGACCGCTCCACGGCGGATTTCAGCAATGTCGCCCAAGTGAATCTGGTTACCCGAGCTGCCTCGGATGGGCATGGCGCGCAGTTCTTGTATTGCCTCAAACTGCCCGGCCACCCGAACCTGCACCACATCCAGCGGTGTCTGCACCGTACCGGCGCTCTCGACCGCGTTTTGCTGGCCCAACTGCGCCAGCACCTGGCTCATGTCCAAGCCGAGCTGCGCCAATCGGCGCTGAGAAATCTCGATATAAATCTTCTCGTCCTGCACGCCAAAAAGGTCGACCTTGTTGACGTCAGTGACCCGCAACAGCTTCTGCCGGATTTCGTCTGCGGCGTCTTTGACCTCGATGTCTGAAAACCCGTCCGATTCCAGCGCATAAATCACGCCGTAAACATCACCAAATTCGTCGTTGAAAAATGGGCCTTGCACTCCGGCGGGAAGCGTGTTGCGCATATCCCCCAGTTTTTTACGCACCACGTACCAGAGATTGGGTACCTCGGCGGCCTTGGTCGAATCTTTGACCTCAAAGAAAACGGTAGTCTCGCCGGGCTTCGAAAAACTGCGAATCTTGTAGGCGAACGGCACCTCTTGCAGGGCGCGCTCCATTTTGTCGGTGACTTGCTCCGCCATTTGTTGGGCGGTCGCCCCTGGCCAATAGGCACGGACCACCATGGCCCGGAAGGTAAATGGCGGATCTTCGTCCTGACCCAGCTGAAAGTAAGAGGCCATGCCCAGCACCAACAGCACCAGCATGAGGTAGCGGGTCAGGGCGCTGTGCTCCAGCGCCCAGCGGGACAGGTTAAAACCAGGTTTGGGAGTGTCTTGCGTCATGCCGGGCTCACTTGGCAGCTGACGCTGCAGCGGTTGCGGCCGGCGCGGAAACGGCGGTTTTTTCCTGATAAATCGACACTTTTTGGCCCGGTGACAGGACATGTACGCCCGCCACAACCACCTCCATACCGGCCTGCAAGCCCTTTTCGACCACCACGTCATTGCCATCCGCGGTAGCAATTGAAATGGGCTGCAGACGCACCGTCATGCTGGCACGCTCGACAATCCAAACGGCAACCGCTGTGCCGTCATGTTGCAGTGCGCTCGTGGGTAATTTGATGACCGAGGGACCCGAACGATCCAGCGCTTGCGGCAGCACCGACACCGTCGTGCCCAAGGGCAGCACCTCGGGGCTGGTCAGTGCCACCTTGACGACAAACGTTCGGGTGACGGGATCGGCACTGGCTGAAACTTCACGTACCTTGCCCCCGTACACCGCGGGGCTGGCCCAAGCGCGGACATCCACCATCGAGCCCAGCTTGATCAGGTTGACCTTGTCTTCCGGCACCGCAAACACCACGTCGCGCGGACCATCCTGCGCCAAGCGCACCACGGGCGCGCCCGCTGCGACCACTTGGCCGGGCTCAGCATCGACCGCGGTCACCACGCCAGAAGCATCGGCCACCAGCGTGGTGTAGGCAGTTTGGTTGCCTTGTGCGGAGACCTGCGCCTGGGCCTGATCTACCTGGGATTGGGCTGCTTTGAGGCTGGCATCGCGTCGCTCCAGCTCTGCCGCACTGATGAAGTTTTGCTCTCGAAGGTCTTTAAAGCGTTTGTAATCTGCCGCCGCCAAGTCCCGGTTGGCCACGGCAGCCGCGAGCTGCGCACGCGCCGCGTCTGCCGAGAGTTTGAAATCCTGCGCGTCCAACTGCGCCAAGGCCTGGCCTGCATTGACATGCTGACCTACCTCCACCAGCCGACGCAACATCTTTCCCCCCACCCGAAAACCGAGCCGCGACTCGGTGCGCGGTCGGACCTCCGCCGCGTATTCAAACCCCGAGCGCATGCCGTCTGTTGCCACCACCATCACTTTGACCGCCCGTACCGGTTCTTCTGGGGGTACTGGCTTGCTGCAGGCTGCCAACGCGGCCGCCATGGTCAAAAGTAGAAATCGGGAGGTGACTGACTGGAAGTTCATAGAAGAGTGGGAGCGCTGAAAGTGACAGAAATGACCAGCAGAGTGCAATAATGACCAGCGGGTTATTAATTTTAACCCAAGCGCCATGCCCAACGAATGACCCTTCCCAAATTGCTGAGTTATTGAAGAAAGCCACGGCGAAGTGGCCCCGTCCTCAATGCAAAATGTCGGCATGCCATCGTCCCGACCTCCTGCCCCGGCCACGGCAGTCACCCATTACGAAAACTTTCCGGTGGCGTCTTGGCTCTGCCCTGAACACCTTCGCGCCCCCATTGCCGCGATTTACCACTTTGCCCGCACTGCCGATGACCTGGCCGACGAGGGCGTGGCCAGTGCGTCGCAGCGATTGGCTGATTTACGGGCTTACCGGACCGCGCTCGAATCCGCGTGCTTGGACCAACCCACGCAAAACGCCCAATGGGCCTGGATTTTTGAGCCGCTGCGCCAGGCTATTGCCCAGTACAAGTTACCCGCCGCGCTGCTGCACGCCTTGCTGGACGCCTTTGTGCAAGACATTGAAAAAACCCGCGATGGCACCGGCTATGCCGACCAGGCAGCGCTGCTGGATTACTGCCGGCGATCGGCCAATCCGGTAGGACGCCTGCTGCTGCATTTGTACGGTGTGACCGATGCGCAGTCGCTGGACTGGAGCGACGGAATTTGCAGTGCACTGCAACTGATCAATTTTTGGCAAGACCCCAGCCGCGACCTGCCCCGAGGACGCTGCTACTTTCCGCAAGACGGGTGCGATCGATGGAGCCTGACACCCGCAGACCTGAAGGACCCGGCACAGGCACGGCGTGCCGATGGGCTGGTCTCCGACTGCGCACACGACGCGCGCACCCGGATGGAAAACGCTGCCGCGCTGGTGCACCGGGTTCCGGGCCGGGCGGGTTGGGAGCTGCGCCTGGTGGTGCAAGGCGGTCTGCGCATTTTGGACAAAGTGCAAGCCCTGAAGGGCCGGGTACTGCACCAGCGTCCGCGACTGCGCCCTTGGGATGGGCCCTTGCTGATCTGGCGTGCACTTTGGATGTAGGGGCCTGAGCGACAATAGCGCGATGACACCGGCGCAGTATGTTGAGCAAAAGGCGGCTGCCTCTGGAAGCAGCTTCTATTACGCATTTCTATTTTTGCCTGCACCCAGGCGGGCCGCGATTACCGCTTTTTACGCCTTTTGCCGAGAAGTCGACGATGTGGTTGACGACGCGGTGGACTTGGGCATTGCCGCCACCAAGCTGGCTTGGTGGAGCGACGAAGTGGCCCAGGCCTTTGCCGGGCGCCCCAGTCACCCGGTGATGCTGGCACTGATGCCCCACGCGAGCGCCTACGGCATTACCCAAAAGCAGCTGCAAAGTGTCATTGAGGGCTGCCAAATGGACCTTGAGCAGACCCGCTACCTGGACTACCCCAACCTGCAGCGCTACTGCCACCTGGTCGCGGGTGTGGTGGGTGAGGTAGCCGCTGGCATTTTTGGCCAGACACAGGCGCAAACCACCGCCTACGCCCATACCCTGGGGCAAGCACTTCAGCTCACCAACATCATCCGGGACGTCGGTGAAGACGCGCAGCGCGGCCGGATTTACCTGCCGGTCAGCGAATTGCAACGCTTCGATGTCAAAGCCCACGAAATTCTCAAGGCGGTCCCCTCCGACCGGTTTCAGGCACTCATGGTGTTTCAGTCCCAGCGGGCGCACGCACTGTATGAAGAAGCCTTGGCCCTGTTGCCTCCAGCCGACCACCGCAGCCAAAAGCCCGGGCTGATGATGGCCAGTATTTACCGCAGCCTCTTGCGGGAAATTGAAGCGCAGCGGTTTCCGGTGTTGGCCCAACGGGTGCGCCTTACGCCTCTGCGCAAGCTCTGGCTCGCATGGAAAGTCCAGGCGCTGGGACGGCTTTGAAAAGCAAGAAAGTCTGCATCATCGGAGCGGGCTGGGCGGGCCTTGCGGCCGCAGTGAGCGCCACCCAGGGTGGGCATCGGGTGACCGTGATCGAAGCCTCGCGGTCCTTGGGCGGACGGGCGCGCGCATTGGCCGACGATGTCACCCATCCGCTCCCTGACGGAACCCAAACCCGACTGGACAACGGCCAGCACATCCTGATTGGCGGCTACCGCGAAACACTGGACCTGATGCGCTTGGTCGGTTTGGACCCCGCCGCCCTGCTGCTGCGCTTGCCGCTGGCGCTGCAAACCCCCGACGGCAACGGACTGCGCTTGCCCGATTGGCCCCAACCCTGGAACCTGCTGGCTGGGGTGTTGGGCGCGCGCGGCTGGAGTTTGGGAGACAAATGGTCATTGCTCAAGGCGCTGGGGCGCTGGAAACGCGCCGACTTTCAATGCGGCGCGGCCGAGACTGTGGCAGAGCTGTGCGTGGGGATTCGTCCGCTGGTGATGGACACCTTCATCGCACCCCTGTGCGTGTCCGCCCTCAACACCCCAGTGCAGCAAGCTAGCGGTCAAGTGTTCCTGACCGTTCTGTATGACACGCTGAAGCCGGTTTCGTCCGCCAGCGCGCCTGCGGGCGATGCCACAGACCTGACCCCTGGCCGACCCTGGCAGGGCTCGGACCTGCTGTTGCCACGAGTCGACCTGTCGGCCTTGTTCCCGCAAGCGGCAGCGCGCTGGTTGACGGACCGTGGCGTCGACGTGCGGTTGGGTGAGCGCGCGCCCGCACCCCAATGGCATGCGGGTCTGTGGCGCGTGGGCGAGCTTGAGTTTGATGCGGTGGTCTGGGCCACAGCGCCCGCGCATGCAGTTCAAGCCTTGGCAGAGTACGCACCCCATGCACCCAAAAATCTGGCGCTTTACCTGCAGCGCTGGCTTCGCCCGGCACAGGCCCTGCGCTATGAGCCCATTGCCACCGTATACGCCTACGCCACCGGCCTGGTGCTGCCGGCGCCCATGCTCGCCTTGGCGAGCAGCCCGCAGCTGCCGGCCCAGTTTGTGTTTGACCGGGGCCAATTGGGCGGGCCCACCGGCTTGATGGCTTTTGTGGCCAGTGCCGCGGTGGGCACCCACGACACCCTGGAACAACAGGTGCTTGCCCAAGGCCAGGAACAACTGGCGCACCTGCTGAATGGCCATCCGTTGGTGGCAGTGCAGACCGTGGTCGAAAAACGGGCCACGCTGGCTTGCACGCCCCGGCTCGCGCGGCCGCCACAGCGCATTGCGCCGGGTCTGCTCGCCTGCGGCGACTACCTTTACGCGCCCTATCCCTCCACCCTCGAAGGCGCGGTGCGCAGCGGACTGATGGCGGCGATGGCCTTGGACGAAGCCGACGGGTTTTCCTGGAAACCTTGAACGCTTGGGGGTATGGCACTGCCTGATGCGGCTTGCTGCATCAGGGTCAGGCCCTATGGTTTACACCGGCGAAGAACCCTAACATTTGGCTGCTGCGCAACCAACTTCGCCCCCAAGCCATGAAACTACTCTTCAAATTACTGGCTGCGGCCCTGGCCTTGTTTCTTGCGGGTGGCGTTTGGTATGTGCTGACCAAACAGCCTGTGCGCGCGGGAACGATCGACCTGCGTGGCTTGCAGCAAGAAGTGACGGTGCGTTACGACGAACGCGGCGTGCCGCACATCCAGGCACAAAACGAGGCAGACCTGTACCGCGCACTGGGCTATGTGCACGCCCAAGATCGCCTGTTCCAGATGGAGATGGTGCGGCGCCTGGCCATGGGCGAACTCTCCGAAGTCCTGGGGCCCAAACTGCTCGACACCGACCGGCTCTTTCGCACCTTGGGCATCCGCGCACACGCCGCCCGAGTGGCCCAGGCGATGGACATGGCCACACCGGCCAACCAGTCGCTCGCAGCCTATCTGGACGGCATCAACCAGTACCAGGCCAGCCACCCCGCGCCGCTGGAATTTGACCTGCTGGGCATCCCAAAGCGCCCATTCACACCGCAAGACACGTTGGCAGTGTCGGGCTACCTGGCCTACAGCTTTGCCGCTGCCTTCAAGACCGAACCCGTGATGACGCTCATACGCGACCAGCTGGGCACCGATTACCTGAAGATTTTTGACCTCGACTGGCATCCCGGCGGCGTTGCCGGCCTCACTGCAACGGCAGCCGTCCCCCCGTCGTCGACCTTGCAGGCGGCCGACTGGCAGGGGCTGGGGCAGCTGGCGGCGCTCAGCCATACCGCGCTTGAGAATGCAGCTGTGCCCGCATTTGAAGGCAGCAACGCCTGGGTTGTCGACGGACGCCGCACCGCCAGCGGGAAACCCATGTTGGCGGGCGACCCGCATATTGCCTATTCGGCACCCGCCGTCTGGTACGAAGCGCACCTGATGAGCCCGGGTTTCGAGCTGTATGGCCACTTTCAGGCGCTCAATCCGGTGGCGCTGCTCGGACACAACGCCGAATTCGGCTGGAGCCTGACGATGTTCCAGAACGATGATATTGATCTGGTCGCCGAACGCGTCAACCCCGCCAACCCGAACGAAGTCTGGGACCATGGCAAATGGGTCAAACTGACGGAACACACGGAAACCATCGCGGTCAAAGGCCAGCCGCCGGTGTCGCTGCAGCTGCGGCGGTCGCCCCACGGACCGCTCATTAACGCGGTCTACAAAGATTCCCTGGGAACCCAACCCATTGCCATGTGGTGGGCCTTCCTGGAAACCGAAAATCCGGTGCTTGAGGCCTTTTACGAACTCAACCGGGCCAACACCCGCGACAAGGCACGCACCGCAGCCAGCAAAATTCATGCGCCGGGGCTGAATGTGGTTTGGGCCAATGCACAGGGTGACATCGGGTGGTGGGCCGCCGCAAAATTGCCGATCCGCCCCGAGGGCGTGAATCCCACCTTCATTTTGGACGCGGGCAAAGGCGATGCCGACAAGGCGGGCTTTTATCCCTTCAAAGACAACCCCCAAGAAGAAAACCCGGCGCGTGGCTTTATCGTCTCCGCCAACCACCAGCCCATAGGCGCTCGCGCTACGCCGGGCTACTACAACCCGTCCGGACGAGCAAAACGTCTGACCCACCTTTTGCAAACCGCCAACGCACCCGCAGACACGCAGGCCATGCAGGCCATGCAGCGCGATACGCAAACAGTCTTCGCAAGCCAGGTGCTCCAGGGGCTGTTGCCCGTACTCGAGCGCGTGCTCACCGACCCGCAAGACCGCGCCCTCCTGAAAACGCTGGGCCAGTGGAACGGTCAGTTTTCCAAAGACCAGTTAGCGCCCACTCTTTTTAGCCAATTGCTGTTTGAGATTAGCCGCAGCGCCATGGCCGACGAGTTGGGCGAAGTGCAGTTCAAAGCCCTGCTGCGCACGCGGGCGCTGGACGAGTCTCTGCCCCGGCTGATTGCCGACGCCCAATCTCCGTGGTGGGACGTGCGCGGCACTACCGCCATAGAGACCCGGGCAGACACCCTCAAAACCGCGTGGCAGGCAACGCTGGTCCACCTCAAAAACACCTATGGTCCTGATACGAACCAGTGGATTTGGGGCAAGACCCACACGCTCACACACAACCACCCACTGGGCCAACAAAAGCCACTCGACAAACTGTTTAATGTGGGCGCCCTGCCCGTACCCGGCGCGCGCGAGGTCCCCAACAACCTGGCGGGCCCCATCGGTCCGGCGCCCTGGGCCGTGAGTTACGGCCCGTCGACCCGAGGCGTGGTGGACTTTGCCGATGCCAGCCTGGCCGTCGGTATCAACCCAGTGGGTCAGAGCGGGGTACTTTTTGATGCCCATTACGCCGACCAGGCAAAAGCCTTTGCCCGCGGGGAGTATGTGCGCCAGTATTTGTCACCCTCCGATGTCCGTGCCCACACCCGCAGCACCCTGCAAATGCGCGCGGTGCCCTGAAGGGGCGGGGCTCAGGCGATCTTGGCTAAGCGGCCAATCCCAGCGCTTCGCAAAGCTGCGCCATGTCGCTCGCGCTCACGTGGGGCGACTGTGCGTGGCTCCAGGCCCTGGCCTCGCGGTTGATCCAGGCGGCCTGCATTCCTGCGTCCAGCGCACCCAGAACGTCGAGTTGCGCATCGTCGCCCACGTGCAGCACCTCGTGGGGTGCGCATTGCAGTGCGCGCGCCGCCGCATGAAAAATGTCGATATGGGGCTTGGCCACGCCGCAGGACTGGGCGCTCACGCTGCCGACAAAATAGGCACCCAGGCCCACCCGGTGCACATCGGCATTGCCGTTGGACACCGCGAGCACTGGAAAGCGGGCCGCCAGAGCCGCCAATCCGGCAAGCGCGTCCGGATACAAGGTGACCCGCTGGCGTTCGGCAAAAAAGACCTCAAAAGCCGGATGCGCCAATGCGGGGTCCTCGCCCGCCTGGCCCAGCGCGCGTTGCAAATAAGCACGCCGCAGCGCGCTTAAATCGTGCGCCATTTCGGGGTGTGCAAGGTTGACCGCTTTGCGCACCTGGCTGCGCATGGCGCTCTCACTGAGCAAGCTTGCAGTGGCGGGCGCGTGCTGGGCAAGCCAGTCGGCCAACACCTGTTCGGCCCGTTCGATGGTGGGCTGCACCGGCCACAGGGTGTCGTCCAGGTCGAGGGTAATGGCTTTGATTTTGGAAACTTGGAGCATAGGTGGGCGAGAATACCGCATGCCCTTTTCCAAAGAACCCCCTTTTACCCACGGCCAAACCCCGCGCACGGCGGTGCTTTACTGCAACCTGGGTACACCCGATGCCCCAACGGCACCGGCCGTACGCCGCTACCTGGCAGAATTTTTGAGCGACCAACGGGTCGTTGAAATCCCGCGTTTGCTGTGGCTACTCATTCTTCACGGCATCATCTTGCGTTTTCGCCCCGCCAAATCAGCGGCCAAATACGCCAGTATCTGGACGCCTGAGGGCTCGCCGCTCAAAATCGGCACCGAAAAGCAGGCCAAGCTGTTGCAAGGCTTGCTTGGTGAACAAGGCGAAAACGTGGTGGTGCGCTGGGCCATGCGCTATGGCAGCACATCCATCGCCTCGCAGCTTGACGCGCTGAAGGCGCAAGGGGTCACGCGGGTGCTGGTACTGCCAGCCTACCCCCAATACTCGGCCACCACGACCGCCAGCCTGTTTGACGCCGTCTATGCGTGGGCCAGCAAAACCCGCGCCATTCCCGAGCTGCGGTTTGTGAACCATTACCACGACCACCCTGCCTACATCGCCGCGCTGGCCGCCAGCGTGCGCCAACACTGGCTGGGCAAAACCCGCCCGGACGTGCTGGTCATGAGCTTTCACGGTGTACCGGAACGTACGCTGGCCTTGGGCGACATGTACCACTGCGAATGCTTCAAAACCGCGCGCCTGCTGGCGGATGCTCTGGGGCTCTCAAAAGACCAATACAAAGTCACCTTTCAGAGCCGGCTGGGGCGCGCCAAGTGGCTTGAGCCCTACACCGAGCCCACCCTGATTGCCATGGCAGAGTCGGGGGTCCAGCGGGTCGACGTGGTGTGCCCGGGCTTTACCAGCGACTGCCTGGAAACCCTGGAGGAAATCAACATGGAAGCGCGCGAAGCATTTCTGCATGCCGGGGGCAAAGAATTTGGCTATATCGCGTGTCTGAACGATGACCCGTCAGGCATTGCTGCCTTGGCCGAGGTGGCAAAGCAGCATCTGGCGGGCTGGAATACCCAAGAGTTGGCTGATCCGCGCATGCTGGCGGCTTCGCGCGCCGCGGCACTGGCCTTGGGCGCCAAACAGTAATTTTCTGACGCACCCACCGCAACGCATTGCACGATGGCGATCGTCTTAGCCCCGATGGAGGGCCTGCTGGACTTTGTCCTGCGTGACATCCTGACCCGGGTGGGTGGCATTGATCGCTGTGTGTCCGAATTTATCCGCGTCACCAACACCTTGCTGCCCGAGCGCGCTTTTGTCCGGGTGGTGCCCGAGCTGCTGACTGGGGGCCGCACCTTGGCCGGCATTCCCGTGCGGCCCCAGCTTTTGGGTTCAGACCCGAGCTGCCTCGCCGACAACGCGGCGCGCGTGGCGGGGCTCGGTGCCGATGGCGTCGACCTCAATTTTGGTTGCCCCGCCAAGGTCGTTAACCGGCACGGTGGCGGTGCGGCTTTGCTGGAAGATCCCGAACTGCTGTTCAAAATCGTGTCTGCGGTGCGCCGTGCGGTGCCTGGGCACCAGGTCGTATCGGCCAAGATGCGTCTGGGGTTTCACGACGACCGCCGCGCGGAAGAATGCGCACTGGCGCTCGAGGCCGGAGGTGCGGATGAAATTGCGGTCCATGCCCGCACCCGGGCCGACGCCTACCGCCCTCCCGCCTACTGGGGCCGCATTGCGGACATTGCCGCAGTGGTGCGCACGCCACTGGTGGCCAACGGGGAAATCTGGAATGTGCACGACGCCCTGGCCTGCCGCGCCGAGTCGGGTTGCCAGACCCTGATGCTGGGGCGCGGCATCGTCAGCTACCCCGGCCTGGCGCACGCGATTATTCACTCCGGCAGCCCGGACGCCCTCAGGCCGCGGACCGATTGGGCGGGCTTGGCGCCCCATATTGCGGCTTTTTGGGGCTTGGTGCGCAACACCTTGGAGCGCCGCCAGCAGGCAGGACGCCTGAAGCAATGGCTTAATTTTCTGCGCCGCCACTACCCCGAGGCGCAAGTCGCCTACGACGCACTCAAGGCGATGAACGACGTCACGGTGATTGATGCCTGGGT
>JARWZT010000014.1 GCA_029866205.1 Rhodoferax sp. | reverse complement strand
ATGTCGCCGTGGGTGCCACTGTCTACACTTTGGCCCTCGGCAGCGATGCCGGCCTGAGCATCAACTCCTCCAGCGGCGCGGTGACCTTGACGGGCAGTCCCGATTTTGAGAGCAAGGCCAGCTACAGCTTTACTGTGGTGGTCACAGACGCCGCTGGCAACTTCAGCTCCCAGGCCGTCAGCCTGGATATCAACAACTTGAAGGACACCCCCGATGTTCCCCTGATAGCACTGGGGTCAGGTGTCGCCAACGGCGCCACTGCTGCCGAAGCGACCAATGCGGGTGGCGTAGTGAGCGTCAGCGCGGAGGCGGGTGTCACCATGAATGTCACGTTCACGAACCTGCTAACGAATACCAGCGTCGATTACCAGCAATTCACCACGGCCTCAACCACTCCTCAGGCCATTGCTTTGACCGCGACAGACATCAAGACTTTGGGGGATGGGAACATTGAAGTCACGGCCAAGGCTACGGATGTCCAAGGCCATACCAGCACAGGTATCGAACATTTCACGCTCGACACGGTCGGGGTGTCGGTCCCTTCGCTGGTCGAGATGGCAGGACTCCTATCGGACAAGTGGCTTGGCACCAACGATATCGCCAACGGATTGACGATGCAGGTTCGCTTCGTCAACGGTGCGGGCGATGTTGCGCCACAGGTAGGCGACTCCGTTACCCTGCGGTATGGTCCATCTAACGGCACTTTACCAATTCAGACCGAATTACTCGATAGCACCGATATTGCGAACGGTTTTGTCAATTTCGCGCTATTGCCGACCGACGCCTTTGGGCGTGATGGCGCCAAACAAATGATCGCCACTGTTACCGATGCTGCCGGCAACATCACAAACAGTAACACCAAGGCGTTCACCCTAGACACCTATGTGCCAACACTAAAAATTACCGAAAATGGTACGAGCCTTAGCGATGGAATGCTCAGCGACACCGAGGCCAATAGCGGACTCAAGGTGCAAGTTGCCTTTACCAAAACGGGCAGTTCGACTGCCAAGGTCAACGACAAGATCAACTTGCAACTTGGCGAAGCAACCCTGAAGTCCGACGTGCTCGACAGCGCCGATCTAACGAAAGGTTACGTCGAGTTCAATCTCACCGCCGCGGATCTGGGCCTTCATGGTGTGAAGTCCTTGGCCGCTGTCGTTGTCGATCTGGCTGGCAACATCGGATCCAGTTCGCAATTGAACTTTACTTTCGGCTCAGTAACCTTCGAACCATTGCTTCAAGCGAGTCCCTTGTTTATGTCGGGTCCGATCACAGACGGACTTGACCAGACACACCCGCTTGTTTACACCGTTTTATAGGCCGGCCCAGACCCCGCCTTCACACCCCGAGAAACGTGGCCAACGCCGGGTCGCCCTGCAGTGCAGCGCCACTGCCTTGCATGACGACCTGGCCTTTTTGCAGCACCAACGCCTGGTCGGCGCGCTCCAGCACTTTGCGGTAGTCGCGGTCCACGATCAGAGTGGCAATTCCACTGGCACGGATTTCACCAATCACGCGCCAGATTTCGGCCACGATCAGCGGGGCCAGGCCTTCGGTGGCTTCGTCAAGCACCATCAGTTCGGGGTGCGTCATCAGCGCGCGGCCAATCGACAGCATTTGCTGCTCACCGCCCGATAACTGAGCGCCCAGATTTTTCAGGCGCTCGGACAGGCGCGGAAAAGTGGCCAACACACGGTCCAGCGGCCAATCACAGCGACCGTCGCGCCCCACACGGGCGGCCATCTGGAGGTTTTCCAGCACCGACAGGTTGGGGAATACGCCACGGCCCTCCGGCACATAGGCCACACCCAACCGCGCCACCGCGTGCGGCTTGCTGTTGGAAGCGTCCACGCCAAAAAAATGAATTTCTCCGCTGCGCTGCGCCACATGGCCCAGCAGCGTGCGGATCAATGTGGACTTGCCCATGCCGTTGCGCCCTAAAAGCCCTACGGTCTGGCCACGCGCAATATGCAAATCCACGCCATGCAAGATGTGGCTGGAGCCGTACCAGGCGTGGATGCCCTTGGCGTCCAAGATCAGTTCTTCGGACATGTCAGTGTTCTCCCAAATAGGCGACCCGTACTTCGGCGCTGTTGCGCACAAAGTCCGGGCTACCCGTGGCGATCACGCCGCCGTTGACCATCACGGTAATGCAGTCCGCCACACGAAACACGGCGTCCATGTCGTGTTCGATGAGCAATATGGCGTGGGTAGCCTTGAGAGACTCCAGAAGCGCGAGCATTCGCTCGGTTTCTTCGGCACCCATGCCGGCCAAGGGCTCATCCAACAGGAGTACCTGCGGCGCGGTGGCCAGGCACATGGCAATTTCCAACTGGCGTTTCTGACCGTGCGAAAGCAGACCGGCTTCGCGCTCCAAAACGTCCGCCAGCCCCGCCCGCTCGGCGCTCGCCATGGCGGCGGCGCTGCTCACCGCGCAGCGGCGCGCATCCTGCCAAAAAGCCCAGGGCTTTTGTGCTGCGGCTTGGGCCGCCAGGCGGCAATTTTCCAGCACCGTAAAGCTGGGGTAGATCGTATTTCTCTGGTAACTGCGGCCCAGGCCCGCGCGGGCACGCCGAGGCTGCGTCCAATGCGTCACATCCTGGCCGAGCAGTTCCACACTGCCAGCCGAAGGCGGGATTTCGCCCGACAAGATATTGACCAGCGTCGACTTGCCCGCACCATTGGTGCCGATCACGGCGTGCACGGTGCCGCGTGCAACGTCGATCGACACGTCGTTCAGGGCCAGCAAGCCGCCCCAACGGCGGCTGATACTCTTGCCGCGCAAAAGAATGTCAGTGTCCGCCATGGCTACCTCCTGCATGGCCAGCATCGCCCGGCGCACCCAATGCGGCACCGCGCAAGCGCGCCGCAATTTGCCCCGGCACACCCACCAAGCCGCGTGGCAACAGTGCCACGCTGGCAATGATGGTGAAGCCCAGCCCCAAATGCCAGTGTTTCGCGAACTCGCCAAAAATCGCTTCCGACTTGAAAAACTCTTGCAGCAGCGCAAAAGCGAAGGCGCCGATCAGCGCGCCCCGCAGATGTCCCAATCCGCCCAAGATAACAATGATCAGAACCTCACCCGACACATGCCAGCTCATCAGCTCCGGGTTCACAAAACCGTCTTTCACGGCAAACAGAAAACCAGCCAGCCCAGCCAAAGCACCCGAGATCACAAAGGCGGCCAGCTTATAGGGATAGGTCGAAAACCCGGTGGCACGCATACGCTGCTCATTGACGCGAATACCCGCCAGCGCCCGCCCAAAGCGTGAGCGCCCCAGCAGTGCGAGAAAACCAAAGGTCGCCAACAGACAGGCCAGGGTAAATCGGTACAGCACCAGCGGCTGGTCCAAATCGAGCCAATCGCCCACACCGGGTTTCATCAACAGGTAAATCCCGTCGGTTCCGCCACCCATTGGCGTATCGTGGACCACGTAATAGGCCATCTGCGCAAAGGCCAGCGTCACCATGATGAAGTACACGCCCTTGGTTCGCAAAGACAGCGCGCCCACCGCCAGCGCGTAGCCTCCCGCAAGCAACATGGCGGCGGGCAACAACCACAGCACGCTGCCAGCCTGGTCTGGCGGCGACAGCAGTACAGCGGAATACGCGCCTATACCCAAAAAGGCCGCTTGACCAAAGCACACCAGCCCAGTGGTGCCCACCAGCAGCTCCAGGCTCAGCGCAAAAATCGCAAATACCATGATCTTGGTGGCAAGGTCGAGCCCGTACTGCCCTGACAGGGAAGGAAATACCGCCAGCGCCAAAAACGCCAGGGCAACAAAAATTTGTTTGGAATAATTCATTGATCAGCCCGCCTTGAACAGTCCATCGGGCTTCCACAGCAAGATGAGCGCCATCAACACATACACCAGCACGCCCGCCGCAGACGGCAACAAGACCTTGCCAAAGGTATCCACAAACCCGATCAGCAAGGACGCAAACAGCGCCCCACGAATCGACCCAATGCCGCCAATCACCACCACCACAAAGCAGATGATCAGCACCGTGCTGCCCATGCCCGGATAAACCGACGACACGGGTGCCGCCACCATGCCGGCGAGCACGGCAATGGCCACCCCGGCGGCAAACACCACGCGGTACAAAAACTTGATGTCAATCCCCAGGGACTGCACCATCTCGCGGTTGGTGCTGCCGGCGCGGATCATCATTCCGAGCCGGGTGCGGGTAAACACAAAATACATCCCCAGCGCCAGCGCCAGGCATACCCCCGAAATAAACAGGCGGTAGACCGGGTAGGTCATCATGTCGCCCAGCGCAATGCTGCCGTTCAAAATATCGGGCGGCGCCACGCCGTGCACATCGTCTCCCACCAGCAGGCTGCGCAACTCTTCAAACACCAGAATCAGCCCATAAGTCATCAGCACCTGTTGCAGATGTTCGCGCTCATACAAAAAGCTGAAAAACGCCCACTCCAGAAAATAGCCAAACAACACGGCCAACACCACACCCACCAGCAAGGTGGCAAAGAAGCCGCCGCCGATCGTGGCGCCCACCACCGGCGCCAGGCTGAAGGCCAGGTAGGCACCCACCATATAGAAGCTGCCATGCGCCAGGTTGATCACGCCCATGATGCCGAAAATCAGCGTCAGGCCCGATGCCACCAAAAACAGCAACAGCCCGTACTGAAGCGAGTTCAGGCATTGGATTAAAAAAGTCGTCAAGTCCATGGCGTGTGCAAGGGATGCTGTTGGGCACCGGGCGCGGCGCAGGGGCTGCGCCCGGTACGGGTTTTAGATCGTCGAACCAGGCTCAGAGCTTGCAGCCACGTGCCGGATCTTCCAGCTTGGCGCTGGCGATACTGACCTTCTTGTTTTCTTTGGCTCCCACCTGGCGCAAGTAGAAGTCTTGCACCGGGTTGTGGGCCTTCGAAATCGTGAACGGGCCGCGGGGACTGTCAATCGTCGCCTTAACCAAGGCGGCTGAAATCTCGGCCGCTTTGCTGGCGTCACCCTTGGTGGCGTTCAAGCCGACGGCCAACATTTGGGCGGCGTCATAACCCTGCACGGCGTACACGTCAGGTTGAAGCTTGTAGGTCTTGGCGTAGGTCAGACGAAACGCGTTGTCGCGCTTAGTGTCCAGGCTGTCGGCGTAATGCAGCGCCGTGAACAATCCATCGGCATCCGCACCCTGCGCGTCCAGCGTGCCATCGGTCAGGAAACCCGAGCCGTACAAGGGGATCGACTTCTTCAGGCCGGCTGCCGCGTAGTCCTTGACAAACTTGACCGCGCCACCACCCGCAAAAAAGGTAAATACCGCATCTGGCTTGGCTGCAGCGATTTCGGTCAACAGTCCCTGGAATTCGACATTGGGAAAAGGCAGACTCAGCTCCTTGACCACGGTGCCGCCACCCTTCTCAAAACTTTCCTTGAAGCCGCGCACCGACTCGTCACCCGCTGCGTACTTCCAGGTGATGGTGACTACTTTCTTGATGCCTTTTTTGGCCATCACTTCGCCCATGGCATAGCCCGGCTGCCAGTTGGAGAACGAACTGCGGAAAATGTTTTTTGCACACATGGCGCCGGTCACTGCATCTGCGCCCGCGTTGGGCACGATCAGCAAGGTGCCGCTTTCCTTGGCGGCCTTGGCCATGGCCATGGCCACGCCGGAGTGCACGGTGCCAATCAGCACGTCCACTTGGTCGCGCTTGATGAGCTTGTTGACGTTGTCGGTGGCTTTGGACGGATCGGACTCGTCGTCCACCTTGAAGTATTCGACCTCGCGCCCCGCGATCTTGCCACCGAGCTCGGTCACGTGCTGGCGAAAACCGTTTTCAATGGCGGTCCCCAGCGAGGCAAAGGTGCCGGTGTAGGGCAGCATCAGGCCGACTTTGAGTTTGCCCGGGGTTTGGGCGGCCGCCATGGACGATGCCAGCGCGGTGAGCGCCAACACTTGTGCGCCGCGACGGGCCAGAGTGGTCAGGGAAATAGTCATGGAATGTCTCCTTCGTTATGGTTCAAAAAATCACAAATTGCCGCCACCAGCGCGTCTGGCCGGTCGCGGTGCGGGGAATGTCCACAGGCCTCAAGTTCCAACAAGCGTGTGCCGGGCAAGGCGCGCGCGATGCTGCGAATTTGTTCCAGTGATCCATATTCGTCGTCCAGGCCCTGCACAGCAAGAACCCGACAGCCAATGCGGCGCATTCTGTCAGTAATTGACCAGCTTCTGAAGGTGCTGTCCAACCAAATACCGCTCCAGGCGTCGAATGCCTGTTTTGGTGCGCGGTGGTAACGCGCCAAGCGCGCCAACAGGGGGTTCTGAACCTCAGGCGGCTGCAGCGCAGCAATGCTGGCGACGGTCTGGTCTTCGACAAAGCAATGGGGCGCCAAGGCTACCAATGCCGCCACATGCGTGGGAAATGCCGCGGCATACATCAGCGCGATAGAGGCACCATCGCTATGGCCCAGCAGCCACAGTGGCTGGGACTGGGGATTGATGCCCAAGGCGGCCAAAGCCGCAGGTAGCACCTCCAGTGCCTGGCGCTCCAAAAAATCAGGGGCCCAGCGGGTGCCCTCAGGCAAGGGCGTGGACTGACCATAGCCGGGGCGCGAAATCACCAACCCCTGGCACTGCAGCGCCTCGCAGACTTGTTGGGGAAAGTCTTTCCACATTGCCACCGAGCCCAGCCCCTCGTGCAAAAAAACCAACAGCGGCGCCGAAGCGTCGCCCCCACCGTCGCGCAGGTGCAGGCACTCCAGCGCGCTGCGCTGGCCGTCCCATGCAATGTCCACCTGCGCGGTCGTTGGGGTCATGGCGTTTGCAAAGCCCGTTCACGCAACTTGAAGCGCTGGATCTTGCCGGTCGCCGTCTTTGGCAGCTCGTCCACAAATTCGATCACGCGGGGGTATTTGTACGGCGCCAAGCGGTCTTTGACAAAGGCCTTGAGTTCGTCCGCCTGCAGCACCACGCCAGGCTTGCACACCACATAGGCACGCGTTTTGGTCAGGCCGTCTGCGTCGGGGGCGCCAATCACCGCCGCTTCCAGCACGCCCGGGTGCTGTACCAGTGTGGATTCCACCTCGAAGGGCGACACATAAATGCCGCTGACCTTGAGCATGTCGTCGCTGCGCCCGCTGTAGGTGTAGCTGCCGTCTTCGTTGCGCACGTATTTGTCACCGCTACGCGTCCAGGCGCCCTGGAAGGTCTCGCACGATTTTTCGCGGTTGCCCCAGTACATCAGCGCCGAACTGGGCCCCTGAATAAACAGGTCGCCGACCTCGCCGTCCGCCACTGGCTGACCGTCGTCGCCGCGCAAGGAGAGCTCGTAACCGGGCACCGCCCAGCCGGTGGTGCCATAGCGCACCCGGTTGGGCAAATTGGAGAGGTAGATGTGCAGCATCTCGGTCGAACCAATGCCGTCCACGATGTCCACGCCAAAGTGCTCCTTGAAGCGGTGACCCAGTTCGCTGGGCAAAGCCTCACCGGCCGAGGACACCAGGCGCAGCTGTGTTTCGTCTTTGCGGGGCAAACCCGGGGAAGCCAACATACCGGCAAAGCCGGTGGGCGCGCCAAAAAACACGGTGGGCTGCTGGCCACCGACCTGGCCGCGCCAGCGCTTGAAGGTTGCCTCGGGCGTGGGCCGCTCTGCCATCAACACCGTGGTGGCACCCACGCTGAGCGGGAAACTCAGGCCGTTGCCCAGCCCGTAGGCAAAAAACAGCTTGGCCGCAGAAAAGCAGACATCCTGCTCATTCAGTTCAAGCACTTTTTGGCCATACAGCGTGGCCGTCCAATAGGGGTTGATCTGGCTATGTACCGTGGCCTTTGGGCGCCCGGTCGAGCCCGAAGAAAACAGCCAGAAACCCGGGTCATCGGCGCCGGTGGCCGCACATTCGGTCAGGGGCGCGTGCGCCGCCAAAAAGTCATCCAGCGCCAGCACGCCCGCGGGTAGCGGTCCTTGCGGCGTCGAAACTACGATCTGCTGGACTTCGTGCCCACCGCTCGCCTGGGCCAGCGCCATGCCCTGCTGCAAAACCGGCAGCAGCGCGTAGGACACCAGCGCTACCTGAGCACGGCTTTTCTGGAGCATGTAGGCATAGTCGTCAGCCGTGAGCAGGGTGTTGACCGCCACCGGCACGATTCCCGCGTACATGGCACCCAAAAAACTGCTGGGCCAGTCGTTGCAGTCGTGCATCAGCAGCAGCACACGCTCTTCGCGGTGTACGCCACATCCGCGCAAGGCACCAGCCACTGCGCGGATGCGCGCAGCCAGCGCACCGTAGCTCAAGCTGCCCAAGTCGTCCACAAAAGCCAGCTTGTCGGGGCGCTGCGCATTGCAATCCAGCAGGTACTGCGCAAAATTGAAGTGGGCGCTGCTCGGGCCCATGGCGGTGGTGTTTGGCATGGCGATTTTTCCTTAAGCTGCGGGTGCCGCGTCGCTGGGGCGCAGCAGGTTCAATACGCTGGTGCTGGCTTGCACCGCACTGCGACGGTGGTAAAAACCCAATGCACGCAGACCGCCTAGTTCTTCACCGCCGCCAGCACGGCCCGGGCCGCCATGCAGCGACTGCGGCATGACGTTGCCGTGACCCGTTTGGGACGCCGCCACGTCGGGCGAGATGCTGTGCACACGACCATGGCTGTCGGCCAGCGCCAGCGCCGCGTCGGCCAAAGCCTGTGGATCACTGCCGTAAATCGACGAAACCAGCGAACCTTGGCCGCGCCGGATCAGCTCCAGCGCGTGACCACTGTTGCGGTAGGGCACCAAGGTCGCTACCGGGCCAAACACTTCCATGGCGTGCACAACGTCGGCTCCGTCGGCATCGCGGGCACCCAGCAGTGTGGGGCCCACGCAGCAGGCGATCGCGGGGTCGGCGTCCACCAGCGGGGTGTTGGTGCCGTCATACAAAGTGTCGGTCTGGGTTTGCAGTTGCTGCAAGCCTTCGCGCACGGATGTCATCTGCGCACGGTTCACCAATGCGCCCATGCGCACCGACTCATTGCGCGGGTTGCCCACGGTAGTGGCCGCCAGCCGCGCACCGATGGCCTGGGCGGCGGCGTCATACAGGGCTTCGGGCACAAAGACCCGGCGAATGGCAGTGCACTTCTGGCCTGACTTAACGGTCATCTCGCGCGCCACTTCCTTGACCAGCAGGCCAAACGCAGCGCTGCTGGCGTCCTCATGCGGCAGCAAATAGGCCGAGTTCAGACTATCGGCCTCAATATTGACGCGCACCGAGCGCTGGGCCACTGCAGCGTGAGAACGTATTTGGTGGGCGGTCTCGGCCGAACCGGTAAAGGACAACACGTCCAGCGGCTGCAAGGCATCCAACAATCCTGCAGAGCTGCCGCAAACGATGGACAAGGCGCCGGGCGGGAAAATACCGGCGTTCACCACGTCTTGCACCATGCGCTGGGTCAGCCAGGCGGTGGCGGTGCCAGGCTTGACAATGACCGGTACGCCCGACAGCAGCGCAGGTGCGGCTTTTTCCCATAGGCCCCAGGATGGGAAGTTGAAGGCATTGATCAGGAGCGCCACACCGCGGGTGGGCACCATCACATGCTGCGACTGGAACAGCGGGTCTTTGCCCAGACGCACCATGTCAGCATCCACCAGATGGTGGCGGTCTCCCAGCGACTCGCCGAGTTTGGCGTAGGTGCCCAGCGTAAAGATACCGCCGTCGATATCGACCGCTGAGTCGTTCTTCACCGTGCCGCTGTTGGCGGTGGCAATCTCGTAATAGGCGTCGCGGTTGGCTTGCAACACTTTGACGGCGGCGCCAAGCAAGGCAGCGCGCTCGCGGTAGCTCAGCGCGCGCAGCGCAGCGCCGCCGGTGTCGCGGGCGAAGGTAAAACCTGCAGCCAAGTCCAGGCCGGTGGCATCGACCCGCACCAGCGGACTACCCAAGACCGGGTCGAACAGCGTACTGCCCGTGCCAGTGCCATGCGACCACTGGCCGCCAAAGTAGTTAGGAAGGAGTTCGGTCATGGGGGAAATCTCTGGTTTGGGGTCGGTAAAGGGCAATGGAGCGTGGCGGGTTGATCCGTGGGCCAATCAACGGGTGAAGGCGATTTCGCCCTCGGGCAGCAAATACAGCACCAGGGCACGGCCCTGGCTCACAGTGGGGCTGTGGGCCGAACCGGGCGGGCAGACCAGCCAGCCGGCCGGGTGGCCATCAAACAGGGCGTCGCCTGCGATGGGCATGATCAGATCAATTTCGCCTTGCGGATGCGCATGGTGCGGACCGGCAATGTTTTCCATGTCCACCACGTCCACTGAAAACCGCTGCAAATCGTCCGCCGCTTTGAAGATGCGCCCATAACGGATGCCGCCGCCTTCGCGGTTGCACAGCCAGCCCTCGGCCACGCCGCGCTGGCAATCGGCCTGCAGTTCGGCAAAAGTCGTGCTGCCCGCGCCGTGGTGGGTGTTGAGCCAGTCCGCGAGATCGCCGTTCAAGGCCCGTCCCGCCAAGAGGTCGCACACCTGGGCCAGGTGGCCGCGAAACTCAGCAATCGAAGAAGTAAAAGTCATGTGCACCTGTCCATTTGGCTTGTGATTTTTGAGAGAATGAATTATTCTGCACACGGAAGATAAATCGAAGCACAGATCATGTCAAGCACTATATTGCATATATCAGGGTTAACACCGAGTCTCGCGGATGAAGATGGGGATGCGGCAGTTCCCTCCAAACACCCTTTTCTGGTCGCTTTGGGCACCCGCGTGAGTGCCTTGCGCGCGCGCCGGGGCATGACACGCAAGGCGCTCGCACTGGCAGCCGACGTATCTGAGCGCCATTTGGCCAATATGGAATATGGCGTGGGCAACGCCTCAGTGCTGGTGCTGTTGCAAGTCGCCAGTGCCCTGCAATGCACCTTAAGTGAACTGATCGGGGACGTCACCACGTCATCACCCGAATGGCTCATGATTCGTGAAATGCTGGAGCAACGTGACGACGTCACCTTGCAAAAAGTACGTGTAGCGATCGGCGAACTGCTGGGCACCGGCGGCGGCAATGCCACCCTGAGCCAGCGTGTAGCCCTGATTGGCTTGCGCGGTGCCGGTAAGTCCACGCTGGGGAAAATGCTGGCCCAAGACCTGGGATTTCCCTTTGTGGAGCTCAGCCAGGAGATCGAAAAATTTGCCGGCTGCAGCGTGGCCGAAATCCAGGCGCTCTACGGTGTCAGCGCCTACCGCCGGTACGAGCGCCGCGCGCTCGAAGAAAGCATTCAGATTTACCCGGAGGCCGTCATTGCCACGCCCGGTGGACTGGTCTCTGACCCGGCGAGCTTCAACCTTCTGCTCGCGCACTGCACCACGGTGTGGCTGCAGGCCGAGCCCGAGGACCATATGCGCCGGGTGACCGCTCAGGGAGATTTGCGTCCCATGGCCGCCAGCAAGGAGGCGATGGAAGACCTCAAGGGAATTTTGGCCGGCCGTGCGCCCTTTTATTCGAAGGCCCAAATGCGCATAAACACCAGCGTACAACCCTTGGACGCCACCTTTGAGCTGTTGCGGCAAACCGTGCGCCAAGGGCTGCAATTGCAGGCCTGAAAAATAAATGCAAAAAAATGCTTGACCTGTTTCAAAAACATGCACTATGATGCTTCATCATTAAAAAGTGCATTTTTGTGCACATTCTTTAGGAGCCTCGCATGTCAGCATCAGATACCGTCAGTTACGAAACCCAGCCCGCCAACTACCGGCATTGGAAACTCAGCTTTGATGGCGCGATTGCCACCCTCAAAGCCGACTTCGACGAAAACGCCGGCCTGCGTCCTGGCTACAAGCTCAAGCTCAACAGTTACGACCTGGGTGTGGACATTGAACTCAATGACGCCATCCAGCGCATCCGCTTCGAGCACCCCGAAGTGCGCACCGTGGTCGTGACCAGTGCCAAGGAAAAAGTGTTTTGCTCCGGTGCCAACATCTTTATGTTGGGCGTCAGCAGCCACGCCTGGAAAGTGAACTTCTGCAAGTTCACCAACGAGACCCGCAACGGCCTAGAAGACTCTTCTGCCCATAGCGGCCTGAAATTCCTGGCTGCAGTGAATGGCGCTTGCGCCGGTGGCGGCTACGAACTGGCCCTGGCCTGTGACGAGATCATCTTGGTCGACGACCGTTCCAGCGCCGTGAGCCTGCCCGAAGTGCCTTTGCTGGGCGTGCTGCCCGGTACCGGCGGCCTGACCCGCGTGACTGACAAGCGCAAAGTGCGTCACGACCTGGCCGATCTGTTTTGCACCAGCGTCGAGGGCGTGCGTGGCAAGAAGGCTGTGGAATGGCGCCTGGTGGACGAGTCTGTGCGCCCCGCCGACTTTGCCGCCCGTGTGCAAGCCCGTGCGCAAGAGCTGGCCGCCCTGAGCGACCGCCCTGCCAACGGCAAAGGCGTGGCGCTCACGCCCCTGCAACGCAGCCACAGCGCCGACGCCCTGCATTACAGCCACGTCAAAGTAGACATCGACCGTGCCAAGCGCACTGCGGTGTTTACCGTGCACGCACCCAGCGGCGCGCAGCCCTCCAGCATTGCCGAGATTGAAGCCGCAGGCTCCAACTGGTACCCGCTGGTGCTGGCGCGCGAACTCGAAGACGCCATTTTGCTGATGCGCACCAACGAGAACGAAATCGGCACCTGGCTCATCAAGACCCAGGGCGATGCGGCCGCCGTACTGGCCATGGACGCCACGCTGCTGGCCCATCAAAACCACTGGCTGGTACGCGAAACCATTGGCCTGTTGCGCCGCACCTTCAGCCGCCTGGACGTGTCCTCGCGCAGCCTGTTTGCGCTGATCGAAGCGGGTTCGTGCTTTGCCGGCAGCTTTTTGGAGCTGGCCCTGGCCTGCGACCGGAGCTACCAGCTCATGCTGCCCGATGACGAGGCTGCGTCCCCCCGCATTACCGTGGGCGATGTCAACTTTGCGCTCTACCCCATGGCCACCAACCAGACCCGCCTGGTGCGCCGCTTTTACGGCGAGCAACCGGCGCTGGACGCCATTGCCGCCGTCAAAGGCCAGGCACTCGACGCCGACGCTGCATTTGCGCTGGGCCTGGTGACCTCCAACCCAGACGATATTGACTGGACCGACGAAGTGCGCATTGCCATTGAAGAACGCGTGTCCATGTCGCCTGATGCCCTGACCGGCATGGAAGCCAATCTGCGCTTTAACGGCGTGGAAACCATGGCAACCCGTGTATTTGGCCGCCTGACCGCTTGGCAAAACTGGATCTTCCAGCGCCCCAACGCCGTCGGAGAAAAAGGCGCGCTCAAGGTTTACGGCAAAGGCGAGCGCGCTGCCTTTGACTGGAACCGCGTTTAATCCCCACTTTTGCTTATTGATTTTTTGCCCTCACCACCAACGCCACGGAGTTTCCTATGACATCCATGAATTACAGCGACAAGATCCCCAACAACGTCAACCTGAGCGAAGACCGCACCTTGCAGCGCGCCCTCGAGCAATGGCAGCCCAACTTTTTGAGCTGGTGGGACGACATGGGCCCGACCGGCAGCACCGACTCTGAGGTGTATTTGCGCACGGCAGTGAGCGTGGACCCGCAAGGCTGGGCGCAGTTTGGCCACGTCAAGATGCGCGACTACCGCTGGGGCGTGTTTTTGAACCCCGGTGAGGCCGACCGCAAAATCCACTTTGGCGACCACAAGGGCGAGGCCGCCTGGCAAGACGTGCCTGGCGAATACCGCGCCAACCTGCGCCGCATCATCGTCACCCAAGGCGACACTGAGCCCGCATCGGTGGAGCAGCAGCGCCACCTGGGCCTGACCGCGCCCAGCATGTACGACCTGCGCAATCTGTACCAGATCAACGTCGAAGAAGGCCGCCACCTGTGGGCCATGGTCTACCTTTTGCACAAGCATTTCGGACGTGATGGCCGTGAAGAAGGCGAGGCCTTGCTCGAGCGCCGCAGTGGCCAAGAGAACAACCCCCGCATCCTGCAGGCGTTCAACGAAGAGACGCCCGACTGGCTGAGCTTCTTCATGTTCACCTACTTCACCGACCGCGACGGCAAGTTCCAGCTCTGCGCCCTGGCTGAGAGCAGCTTTGACCCGCTGGCACGCACCAGCAAATTCATGCTGACCGAAGAGGCACACCACATGTTTGTGGGCGAGTCTGGCATCAGCCGCGTCATCAGCCGCACCTGCGCGGCCATGAACGAACTCAAGACCGACGACGTGCGCACCCTGCGCGCCGCTGGCGTGATTGACCTGCCCACCATCCAGCGTTACCTGAACTTCCACTTCAGCGTGACCATTGACCTGTTTGGCGCAGACGAGTCCAGCAATGCCGCCACCTTTTATTCGACCGGTCTCAAAGGCCGCTACGAAGAAGGCAAGCGCACTGACGACCATGTGCTCAAAAACCAGACCTACCGCGTACTGTCCGTGCAGGACGGCCAACTGGTGGAGCGCGAAGTGCCGATGCTCAACGCCCTGAACGAAGTGCTGCGCGACGACTACATCAAAGACTCGGTCGGTGGCGTGGACCGCTGGAACAAGGTGATCGACAAGGCCGGTATTCCCTTCCGCCTGAAAGTGCCGCACAAGGCGTTCAATCGCAATATCGGCGCGTTGTCTACCGCCAAGGTGTCACCCGACGGCCGGGTGGTGTCGCAGACGGAGTGGAATGCGCAGGCGGACCACTGGCTGCCCACGATGGGTGACCGTGCATTCGTTGCCAGCCTGATGGGCCGCGTGGTAGAACCCGGCAAATTTGCCAACTGGATCGCCCCCCCGGTGATGGGCATCAACCGCCAAAGCGTCGACTTCGACTACGTGCGCTTCAACTAAGCCCACCTTTACAAAACAGGAGCCTCCAAGTGACCACGCAGCCGTCTGAACTGATACAACAGCATCTCATTGACCCCGAGATCTGCATACGCTGCAACACTTGTGAGGCGATCTGTCCGGTGGGCGCGATTACCCACGATTCGCGCAACTACGTGGTGGACGCAGAAAAATGCAACTCCTGCATGGCCTGTATTGGCCCCTGCCCCACCGGTTCAATTGACAACTGGCGCACCATGTTGCGCAGCCAGGCCTACAGCCCGGACGTGCAACTGCTGTGGGACGAACTGCCCGCCGAACTGCCGCCTGAGCAATGGGCGGCGGACGGGGGTGCGACGGTCACCGTGGCTGATACGCAAGCCATAGCCGCGCCCAACGCCATGGCCACGACTGCCCCGGCAGCCAGCCAGGCGGTGGGCTCCACGCTGCCACCCTGGTCAGCGGCGCACGCCTACACCCAGCTCTATGGCCCCAAGGCGGCGCAAAAAAGCATCCGCGCTACCGTGAGTGGCAACGTACGCGTCACGGCCGTGGGCCGCGACTACGACACCCACCACATCGTGCTGGACTTTGGCAAGATGCCTTTCCCGGTGTTGGAGGGTCAGTCGATTGCCGTCTTGCCTCCTGGGACAGACGCCCACGGGCGCACCCATCATGCGCGGCAGTACTCGATCTCAAGCCCGCGCAACGGCGAGCGCCCCGGCTACAACAACCTGTCGCTCACCGTGAAACGCGTACTGGAAGACAGCCATGGCAACGCCGTGCGCGGTGTGGCGTCCAACTACCTGTGCGACCTGGCTGTGGGCGACACGGTCGACGTGATCGGTCCGTTTGGCAACTCCTTCCTGATGCCCAACCATCCGCGTTCCAAGATCGTGATGATTTGCACCGGCACCGGCAGCGCGCCCATGCGCGCCATGACCGAGTGGCGCCGGCGCCTGCGGGCTTCCGGCAAGTTTGATGGCGGCAAGCTCATGCTGTTTTTTGGCGCGCGCACGCAAGAAGAACTGCCCTATTTCGGCCCCTTGCAAAACCTGCCGAAAGACTTTATCGACAGCAACTTTGCTTACTCGCGGGCCAGTGGCCAGCCCAAGCGCTACGTCCAAGACCTGATCCGCGAGCGCGCAGCCGATGTCGCGCCCTTGCTGGCCGACCCAGACTGCTTCTTCTATGTCTGCGGCCTGAAAAGCATGGAAGAAGGCGTGGTGCTGGCCCTGCGCGAGGTGGCACAAAACGCCGGCCTGGACTGGGCCCACGTGTCCGCAGACCTGCAGCAACAGGGCCGCCTGCACCTGGAAACCTATTGATGACCGCTTCCACCGAATTTCCTGACACCTTGCAGATCAGCCGCCCACGCCCGGGCGTGGCGCAGATCACCATGGCACGCCCAAGTGTGTTCAATGCCTTTGACGAGGCGATGATTGGTGAACTCGACGCCGCTTTTGCGCAAGCCACCCAGGACGACAGCGTGCGCGTGATCGTGCTGGCAGGCGAGGGCCGACACTTCAGTGCCGGGGCCGACCTGAAGTGGATGCAGCGTTCCAGCACCGCCAGTCAGGAATGGAATCTGGCCGATGCCCGGCGCTTTGCGGCCATGCTGGCACGCATCCAAAGCTGCCCCAAGCCCACGGTGGCGCGGATTCAGGGCGCGGCTCTGGGCGGCGGTGTGGGACTGTGCTGCGCCTGCGATATGGCGATTGCCGCCGACAACGCGGCGTTCTCTGTGAGTGAAGCGCGCTTTGGCATTTTGCCGGCTGTGATTTCACCTTATCTGGTGGCAGCTGTTGGCAAGCGCTGGGCGCAGTTTCTGGCGCTCACAGCCACGCGCATTGACGCAACCCAAGCACTGGCCATGGGCATGGTGCACGAGCTGACGACCCCCGAACAACTGGACGCCGCCGTGAACGCCCGTGTCACCGAACTGCTGGCGGCGGCGCCTGGCGCGCAGCGCGAGATCAAGCAACTTTTTGCGCAGATCACGCCGGGCGCCATGGACGAAGCCACGCGCGAACTCACCGCGCAAACCATCAGCCGGGTGCGTGCCACCTCTGAAGCCCGCGCCGGTTTTGCCGCATTTTTTGACAAACGTCCTGCACCTTGGGTGACCTCGCCATGAGTGCTAACAACTCCACCCTCAAGCCCGCCGTGCTGGTGGTGGGCGCCGGCATCATGGGTGCCGGCATTGCCCAAGTCGCCGCACAGGCCGGACACCCGGTGCACTTGTACGACATGCGCGAAGGCGCGGCCCAAAGCGCGGTCGAAAAGCTGCACGCCAGCCTGGGCACCCTGGTCACCAAGGGCAAGATGGCTGCGCAGGACGTCGCGGCACTGCTGGCGCGGATCGTGCCAGTGGCGCGTTTGCAAGATGCCGCCGACAGCACCTTGGTGGTGGAAGCCATCGTGGAACAGCTGGAGGCCAAGCGCGCCTTGTGGCTGCAATTGGAAGACATGGTGGACGCCACATGCGTGTTTGCCAGCAACACCTCCTCCATCTCGATCACCGCCATGGCCCAGGGACTGCGCCACCCCGAGCGGCTGGTGGGCATGCATTTTTTCAACCCGGTGCCCCTGATGAAGCTGGTCGAAGTGGTGTCGGGCCTGCACACCGCGGCGCAGGTTGCCAACGATGTTTTTTTTCTGGCCCAAAGCTGGGGCAAGGTCGCGGTGCACGCGCGCTCCACGCCGGGCTTTATCGTCAACCGCATTGCGCGGCCCTATTACGCCGAAGCGCTGGCGCTGCTGCAAGAACAATGCACCAGCCCCGTAGTGCTGGACGCCTGCCTCAAAGCCATCGACTTTCGGATGGGCCCCTGCGAGCTGATGGACCTGATCGGCCATGACACCAATTTTGCGGTGACACAGTCGGTCTACCAAGCCAACTTTTTTGACAAGCGCTACGTGCCTTCGCTCTTGCAGCGCGAGCTGGTGGACGGCGGCCTGCTGGGACGCAAATCCGGGCGCGGCATTTACGACTATGCCGAGGGCGCGGTCAAACCGCAGCTGGCCGCTGCGCCAACAGCGGATTTTCCGGCCCGCAGCGGAGTGCAACTGCACGGCAGCGGTGCGCGCATGGACGCCTGGGCCCAGCAATTGACGTCGGCGGGCGTGGCATTTGCCCATGACCGTGGCGCCGACTGGACCGGCCTGTCCACCCCCACGCTGCAGCTGCGCCAGACGGATGGCCTCACTGCCTCCAGCCTGGGCGCCCATGTGGCCGTGTTTGACCTGGCATTTGCGCCCGAGAGTTCGCGCGTGCTGGCCTGGGCCCCGTCGGTGCGTGCCAGCGCGGCTTGCGCCACCGAGGCACAAGCCTGGCTCAGCGCACTGGGCTACCAGCCGCAGCAAGTGGCGGACCAAAGCGCATTGGTCGTGGCCCGCACCGTGGCGATGCTGATCAACGAGGCGGCAGACGCGGTACAACAAGGCGTGTGCACGGTCGACGGCGCCAACCAGGCCATGAAGCTGGGCGTCAACTATCCCGCCGGGCCCTTTGACTGGCTGGCAGCTTGGAGCGCCCAGGGTGTCATCGACGTGCTCAATGCGCTGGACGCCCAGTACGGCGGCGAGCGCTACCGCGTGAGCCCGTGGCTGCGCCAGCAGGCCTGGGCCGCATTGGGCAGCGCCTGAGATTCATGGGGCGCGCGTGCGCCCTCACCCTGTTTAAAGAACCTTGGAAGAAAGCCCTTTTGCCATGAACCACGCCTATATTTGCGACGCGATCCGTACCCCTTTTGGCCGCTACGGCGGCGCTTTGTCGTCGGTGCGGGCTGACGATCTGGCGGCGATTCCGATTCGCGCGCTGATGGCGCGCAACCCGCAAGTCGATTGGACGGCCATTGACGACGTGCTGCTGGGCTGCGCCAACCAGGCCGGCGAGGACAACCGCAACGTGGCCCGCATGGCGGCGCTCTTGGCGGGTCTGCCGCAAGAGGTGCCCGGCGCCACCATCAACCGCCTGTGTGGCTCCAGCTTGGACGCCGTGGGCAGCGCGGCACGCGCCATCAAGAGCGGCGAGGCACAACTCATGATTGCCGGTGGCGTAGAGAGCATGAGCCGCGCACCCTTTGTTATGCCCAAGGCGGATGCAGCGTTCAGTCGCAGCAACGCGGTGTACGACACCACCATCGGCTGGCGCTTTGTCAACCCGCTGATGAAGGCGCAGTATGGCGTGGACTCCATGCCCGAGACCGCCGAAAACGTCGCCCAGCAGTTTGGCATTGAACGCGAAGCCCAAGACCGTATGGCGCTGCGCTCGCAAACCAATGCGCTGCGCGCCCAACACGACGGCAGCTTTGACGCCGAAATCACCCCTGTGTCGATTGCCCAGCGCAAGGGCGACCCGTTGCTGGTCACCCAAGATGAACACCCCCGCAGCACCACACTGGAGGCGCTTGCCAAGCTCAAGGGCATCGTCACCCCGGGCGGCAGCGTCACGGCAGGCAACGCCTCGGGTGTAAACGACGGGGCTTGCGCGCTGCTGCTGGCAAGCCAAGCCGCCATCAGCCAATACGGTCTGGTGCCGCGCGCCCGTGTGGTGGGCATGGCCACCGCCGGTCTGGCGCCCCGCATCATGGGGTTTGGTCCGGCCCCGGCCACGCGCAAAGTACTCGCCCAAACCGGCCTGACGCTGGCGCAAATGGACGTGATCGAACTGAACGAGGCTTTCGCGGCCCAAGGCCTGGCGGTGCTGCGCGACCTGGGCTTGGCCGACGACGACGCCCGTGTCAACCCCAACGGCGGCGCGATTGCGCTGGGCCACCCGCTGGGCGCCAGCGGCGCGCGCCTGATCACCACGGCCGTCAACCAGCTGCACCGCACGGGCGGGCGCTATGCGCTGTGCACCATGTGCATTGGCGTGGGCCAAGGAATTGCCGTGGTGGTGGAGCGGGTCTGAAGCGAGTGCCGCGCTGAAAGGCGGGCGTAGCACCTGCGGAAAGCTATTTGTAAACCTTCTTGAGCAAGCCCAGCAGGGTCTTGCGTTCGACCTCAGTCAGGCCTGACGATATTTCCAGCTCGAGTTGGGAGGCTGTGGCTTCGGCGTCTTGCATCATCGCCAAGCCGGGTGGCGTGGGGTGCAGACCCATGGCGCGACCGTCCTGGGGATGGGGGTGGCGTTCGATCCAGCCGCTGTTTTCAAACTCATTGATCATGGCCACCAGATTGGAGGCCTGCAGACCCAGCGCCTTGCACAGCTGACGCGACGTAATGCCAGGGTTGTGCATGATGAGCGAGAGCACCGAAAAACTCACTGGGCGCAGGCCAAAACCCGAGAGTCGATCCAAAAACAATTTGATCGCCGTCAGCGCGGCCATGCGGGCGTTGTATCCCAGCAAGGACTCCAGGTAGCGGGTGTCGACCTTTTTGACCGAAGGCAGTTGCGTTGGTTCCATGGTCCGCGGTTGCGACAAGGGACCGCTTAACAAGCGACTGGCACCTTCAGCCCCAAGCGCGCGCGCATGATCTGCAGACGCATCTCCAGCTCGGGCAAAACCCAATGGTCCACCGCCTGGGCTGGTTCGCTCCAACGCGGCGTAACACCTTCGGATCCGTTGCGCAGATGGGCCGTGTTGATCTGCAACCAGGCCCACGACAAAAGCAGCACGGCCACGGCACGCAGGTAGTCCTCAGCCAGCCAGTAGGCGAGCTCGGGATGGGTGGGGGCCTGCTCCACCAGGTCTTGGGTCACTTGGCGCAGTGCATCCACCTGCGTGATGAAAAGCGCGTGCGAAGGCTGCTGTGCGTCCAGCCCGTCGCACAGTGTTTGCAACAAGCCGTGCCATCCGGTGCCACCGTCCGGCAGCACTTTGCGCACCAGCAGGTCGATCGCCTGAATTTCGTTGGTGCCCTCATAAATCATGCTGACCCGGGCATCGCGCACGATTTGCTCGATGCCCCACTCACGCACATAACCGTGACCACCAAAGACTTGCAAACAGTCGCTGGCACCATGAAACGCCTGCGCGGTCCACGCAGCCTTGAGCACCGGTGTGACAAAGCTGCACCATTGCTGCGCCAGTTGGCGGCGCTCTGCCGTGGCGTGGTGCTGGGCCAAGTCGAGCTCGATCGCAGTGCGGTACGCCAGTACGCGCCCGGCGTCGATCCAGGCACGCTGGGTCTGCAAGATGCGGCGCATGGCCGGGTGCTGGGCAATCGGGTCGGGCGCGCTGCCCATGACGGCCTTGGGTGCGCGCATTTGGCGCCGCTCCTGAGCATAGGCATCGGCCATTTGCCAGGCCGCCTCGAGCAAGCCAATGCCTTGCAGGCCGACATGCAATCGAGCCGCGTTCATCATGACAAACATGGCGTTCAGGCCCCGGTTGGGCTCGCCGATCATCCAGGCGGTGGCGTGGTCGAAGCGCATGGCGCAGGTGGGACTGCCATGCAGTCCCATTTTTTCTTCGATGCGATCGCAGTGCACGGTATTGGTCTGGCCGCTGGGCAAGACCTTGGGCGCCAGGAACAGCGACAAGCCCTTGGGGCCGGGCGGGGCATCGGGCAGCCGGGCGAGCACCAGGTGAATGATGTTGTCGGTGAGGTCGTGCTCCCCGCCAGAGATAAATATCTTGGATCCACTTAAGGCGTAGCTGCCGTCGCCCTGCAACACGGCCTTGGTTCGCGCCAAGCCCAGATCACTGCCCGCGTGGGGCTCGGTCAGGCACATGGTGGCAAGCCACTCGCCGGTGGCGATTTTTTCCAGGTAGCGGGTGCGCAGGGCCTCGCTGCCGTGGTGCTTGAGGCATTCATACGCTCCATGCAGCAGGCCCGGCGCCATGGTCCAGCCATGGTTGGCACCGCTCAACATTTCGTACAGCACTGCTTCCAGCACGGTGGGCAATCCCTGGCCACCGTCTTCGACTGCACAGGCCAGCGCGGGCCAGCCACCTTGCCAAAAGGCCCGGTACGCTTGCGCGAAGCCCGGCGGGGTACGTACCTTCCCGTCCTGCCATTGGCAGCCCACGGCATCCCCAATAGTTTGCAGGGGCGCGATCTCCTGGGCCACGAATTTGCCCGCCTGCGCCACCACCTGGCGCATCAGGTCGTCGTCCACCTCGGCAAAAGGCACCAGCGCCTGCAAGGGCTGCGCTGCCTGTAATACCTCGTGGAGGATGAAGTCGATGTCGTCGGTGTGGGGTTGGAAGGGCATGACAAAAAGGGCTTAGGCCGGCGTGGGTTCAGGCTTTTTTCGGGCGGCGCCCAAATAGGTATCAATGACACGGGCGTCACCCGCCAGCTCGGACGCGGGGCCATGCAGCGCAAGTTCACCCATTTCGAGCACGTAGCCGTAGTCGGCCACCTCCAGCGCGGCGCGGGCGTTTTGCTCAACCACCACAATGGTCACGCCGGTCTGGCGCAGTGTTTCGATGATGGAAAAGATTTCTTTCACAATCAGCGGCGCCAGTCCCAGGCTGGGCTCGTCGAGCATCAGCAGTTTGGGGCCTGACATCAGCGCCCGGCCCACGGCCAGCATCTGGCGCTCGCCCCCCGAGAGGGTTCCGGCCTCTTGGCTACGGCGCTCCTTGAGGCGCGGGAACAGGGCAAACACCTCCTCCAGCCGGTTGCGCCAAAGCGCGTTACCCAGGCGCATCTGACGGTAGCCGCCGAGCACCAGGTTGTCCTCCACGCTCATGGTGGAAAACAGTTCGCGTTTTTCGGGGACCAGTGAGATCCCGTGCATCACCCGTTCTTCGAGGGTAAGCGCGGCGATCGACTGTCCTTCAAATTCAATCTCGCCCTGCGTCGGCAACAAGCCCATCAGTCCGTTGAGCAAGGTGGATTTGCCTGCCCCATTGGGGCCAATGACGGTAATCACGCTGCCCTTGGCGGCGCTCAGGTTCAGGCCATGCAGCACTTCGGCGCGACCGTAGGCGGCGCGAAGATGGGACACACTCAGCAAAGGGATGGTCATATCAATGCTCCGTTCCGAGGTAGGCGGCGCGTACCGCCGGGTTGGCCTGAACCTCTGCCGGGGTGCCACGGGTCAACAGCGTGCCAAATTCCATCACCACCAGCTGATCGCACACGTCCATCACAAGGTCCATGTCGTGCTCCACCAGCAAGATGCTCATGCCCTCGCCCTGGAGTTGACGCAGGACTTGCGCCAACGCCAGCTTTTCCTGATGGCGAAGGCCTGCCGCAGGCTCGTCCAAGAGCAACAACGCCGGGTCGCAGCACAGGGCCCGGGCGATTTCCATCAGCCGCTGGGGGCCCATAGCGAGATTGCCGGCCTGCTCATGCAAATGACCGCCCATGCCAATGCGCTCCAACTGCCGCTGCGCTTCTTTCATCAAGCGGCGCTCCTCGGACTGGTTCATCCGCAGCATGGACGACAGCACGCCGCTGCGGCCCCGGCTGTAGGCACCCAAGGCGACGTTTTCGAGCACCGTCATGTCGGCAATCATCTTGACGTGCTGAAAGGTCCGCGCCATGCCTTTGCGCGCAATGCCACGCGCAGGCAACTGGCTGATGTCTTCCCCCCGAAAACGCACCTGACCGCTGGTCTTGGAGAGCACGCCGGTCACCAGGTTAAATGTGGTCGATTTACCCGCGCCATTGGGCCCAATCAGACCCACAATCTGGCCGGCCTGCACTTCAAAGCTGATGTCGTTGACCGCGACCAAACCGCCAAAGGCCTTGCGCACCTTATCGACCTCCAGCACGGTCGAACCCGCACTGGGCTTGCTGCGGGCAGGCAGATCGGCGCAATTTTGCCAATCAACGCGGCGGGGGGGATGCGGCAGATAACGCGCCACCACCGACCAAAGGCCATCCGGCAAGTACTTGAGCACCAGCACCAAGGCAATGCCAAACACGATCACCTCATAACTGCCGCTGGTCCCAATCAGGGCCGGTAGCAGCACCTGCAGGTAGTCGTCCAGCAGTTTGACCAGCCCCGCCCCGACCAAGGCGCCCCAGACATAGCCGACACCACCGACCACCGTCATAAACAGGTACTCAATGCCCATCTTCAGACCAAAGGCGGAAGGGTTGACCGTGCGCTGAAAATGCGCCAGCAGCCAGCCCGAGACCGAGGCAAACAGTGCCGCGATCAGAAAAATGGTGACCTTGTAGCGAAAGGTGTTGATGCCCATGGCTTCCGCCATCTGCGCCCCGCCCTTGAGCGCCCGGATGGCGCGCCCGGGACGCGAGTCCAGCAGATTGAGAAGGCCCACTGCCCCAGCGATCAGCATGCTCCAACTCAGCACAAAAAACAGCCTTCCCTGGCCGATCGAGGTCTCGCCGATCGACAGGCTCTTGAGCCCCAACAGGCCGTCGTATTTCCCCAGCGCATCCAGATTGCCCATCAGGTAATACAGCGCCAATCCCCAAGCAATCGTGGCAAGCGGGAGATAGTGGCCCGACATGCGCAGGGTGATGGCGCCCACCACCAGCGCGCTGGCACCGGTCAGCGCCAGGCCCACAAACAGCGTCAGCCAGGGTGACATGCCAGTGTTCAGCGTAAGCCAGGCCGTGCTGTAGGCGCCGATACCAACAAACGCCGCCTGGCCAAAAGAAGTCAGCCCGCCCACGCCGGTCAGCAACACCAGACCCAAGCACACCAGGCTGTAAAGACCGATGTAATTCAGCTGGGCGATCCAAAAATCCGGCAGAGGCAACAGCGGCACCACCGGCACCATCGCCACCAAGGTCCAGAGGGAAATTTTTTGCAGGTTCATGTCAATGCTCCTCGTCCGTGGCACCACCGTACAGGGAGCGCGCCAGCAGCACCGGCAGGATCAGCGTGAACACAATCACCTCTTTGAACGCACTGGCCCAAAAGGCGCCAAACGATTCCACAACGCCGACAAACAAGGCCCCCAAGAGCGCACCCGGGTAGCTGGAAAGCCCGGCCACCACCGCAGCCACAAAGCCTTTGAGGCCAATCAGAAAGCCGGAGTCGTAAAAAACCGTGGTGGTCGGGCCAATGAGCAGGCCCGACAGCGCGCCAATCAGGGCAGCCATCAGAAAGGTGAGCTGCCCTGCGGTATGGCTGGAGATGCCCATCAGCCGCGCGCCGGTGCGGTTGACTGCGGTTGCGCGCAGAGCCTTGCCCCGCAAGGTTTTTTCGAAATAGAGCCACAACAGCACGATAAGTGCCAGCGAGGTCGCAAAAATAATCACCATCTGCCCCGATACGGCCAAGGGTCCCAGGTTGAAGCGTTCGTCCCAAAATGCAGGATTGCGAAAGCCCTCGGCACCGAAAAACAACAGGCCCAAGCCGGTCATGGCAAAGTGCACGCCCACCGAAACGATCAGCAATACCAGCGGCGTGGCCGACTCGAGCGACTGGTAGGCCACGCGGTACACCAGAGGGCCAAAGGCCGTCACGATCGCGACACTGAGCGCCGCTTGCGCCCACAGCGGCAGGTGCAGCGGTGCCGCCCAAATGGACACGGCCGACACCAACAGCGGGAACACCAAGGTCTTGACGCTGGCCTGCGCCGCGCGACCCCACTGCCCGTGGTGGCGCCAATGCGCCACCAGTTCCATCATGCTGGCCAAAGCGGCCAGCAGCAGCAACAGCCAGACGGTTCCGGGCACCTTGCCCGCCTGGAACATGGCCAGTGTCAGGGCCCCATAGGCGACAAACTCCCCTTGGGGAATAAAGATGACGCGAGTGACCGTAAATACCAGCACGGTGGCCAGCCCCAGCAGGGCGTAGATCGCGCCGTTGGTTACGCCGTCAAGCAGCAGGATGCTGGCGATCGTGAAATCCATGGGGGGGCCTTGCAATGAAGTTGGAAGAAGCCGTCGGCGAAAAACCGCAATTCGCCCCGGCAGGGCCCGACTTTGGACATCGGGCCCCGGTGCAGGGGCGAGCGCAGACTTATTCGACCTTGAATTGGCCGTCCACCACTTTCATCATCACGCCGGTTTCCATGGTGTAGCCCCAGTGGTCGGTAGCGGTCCAGTTCATCACCCCATGCGCAAACACGGTGCGGCCCATGGTTTCGAGGGCGTCACGCAGTGCTGCCCGAAACTCAGGCGTACCGGGCTTGGCCTTTTTCAGTGCCAGGGGTATCGCTTTTTCAAGTGCCACTTGCGAGTCGTAGGCATGACCGGCAAACTGGTTGCGGGAATTGGGGCCATACGCTTTTTCGAACTGCTGGACAAAGGCCATTGCCATCTTTTTCGAGGGATGGCTGTCATTGAGCTGCTCGGCAATCACTGCGGGTCCGGACACCACAAAAGTGCCCTCCACCGCTTTGCCACCGACCCGCACCAGGTCTGGCGAGGCGGCTGCGTGGGTCTGGTAAATCTTGCCCTTGTAGCCGCGGTCCACCAAGCCCATTTGCGGCATGGCGGCGCCCGAACCCGAGGCCACGACCAAAATCGCGTCCGGGTTGGCCGAGTTGAGCTTGAGGGCCTGGGGGGTCACGCTGGTGTCCGCGCGGGCAAAGCGCTCCACACCGACCATCTTGATACCGGCCTTTTCGAGCTGGGGGCTGATCTCGTTAAGCCACTGCTCGCCATAGGCGTCGGTGTAACCCAAAAAGCCTACGGTCTTGACCCCTTGCTTTTTCATGTGCTCGACCACGGCATGACCCATCACCGTGTTGGATTGCGGCAGGCGGAACAGCCATTTGTCCTTGCCTGCAGGCACGCCGACCGGCGAGCCCGCCATTTGCACGGTACCGGCCTCGGAGGCAATGTCAGTCATGGCGGCGGCCACCGCAGTGATGCAGGATCCGATGATCAGATCCACTTTGTCTTCAGTCACGAAACGGCGCGCATTGGCAGCGCCTTTGCCGGGATCGGTGGCATCGTCGAGCACAATCAAATTGACTTTTTCACCCGCGATGCTGGCAGGGAAAAGCTTGAGCTGCTTTTGCATCGGAATACCCAGGCCCGAGCCCGGTCCGGTCAGCGCCAGGCTGACACCAATATTGATATCGGCCAGTGCGGCGCCACTGGCCAGCGTGGCCAAGGCGAGGCCCATCAGGGATTTCTTGAAGTTCATGGTCAGTCTCCTAAATAGTTGGTTTTTACAGGGTGATGGAACAGGGAATCAGCCGCACAGCGCCTTGATGTCTTCGGGCACGGCAATGGCTTTGATGCGGTCGGGCGTGTCCGGCGGACGCACGCAAAAGGCGCGTGTCTCGGTCCCTTCGCACAGCAAGTCTTCGCCGCGCATGACCAGATGCTTGTGGGTAAAGGTCTTGCTCCGCCACTCTTGCACGCTGGTGTGAATCTGAAGGGTTTCGCCGTAGGTGGCCGGGCGCAGGAATTTGGTGTGGATTTCCAGCAGCGGCGTGCCGATGATGCCCGTGGTCTTGACCAGTTCGCGCCAGGGCAACACGCCGCACTGCACAAAAAAGTGCAACGACGAAGCATCCATCCATTTGGAAAAATTCGGAAAAAACACGATGCCTGCAGGATCGCAGTCGCCAAACATGACGGGCACTTCAAAGATGACAGTTTTGCTCATGGGGAGGTGTCAGGACAACAAGGAGTTACGGGGCCATTGAACGCCAGGGCGGCTCAGGCCGCCAGCGGGTTTTCCAGAAGCAAGGCAATCCCCTGTCCGCCGCCAATACAGGCGGACGCGATACCCCAGCGCTGACCACTGGCGCGCAGTTCACGTGCCAAAGTCAGGGTCAGGCGCACCCCGGTCGCGGCCAAGGGATGGCCCAAGGCAATGGCGCCACCGTTGACGTTGAGCTTGGCAACGTCCAAATCCAGATCCCGCGCCACGGCAAGCGTTTGCGCGCCCTGGGCTTCATTGATCTCAAAGCGGGCGATCTGGTCCAGCGCCATGCCCGTACGCGAAAGCAGCAGCCGAATTGCCGGCGCCGGGCCAATGCCCATGATCTCGGGCGGCACACCGACGATGGCCGACGCCACCACACGAGCCAGCGGGTTCTTGTGGTGGGCCCGGGCGTAGGCACCCGAAGCCACCACGGCCGCTGCCGCTGCATCCACCAGGGCCGCGCTGTTGCCGCCGGTCTGCACACCACCTTCATGCACGGCACGCAATTTGGCCAGCACCTCCACCGGAGAAATACGGGCATGGGTGTCTTGCGCCACCTCGGTGGTTTTTCCTTGCAGCCGAATACCGCGCGTGTGGTAACCGTGCAGCTCAAACTTTTCAGAAATCACCGGCACGATTTCGCCTGCATGAAAACCCGATTGCTGTGCGGCCACCGCTTTGGCAAAAGACTGCGAGGCAAATTCATCCACCTCCGGGCGGGTGATACCGTATTTTTTGGCCAGGTTCTCGGCGGTCTGGATCATGTTGATGCCAGCGGCCGAATCGTTGAGCGCCTCCCACATGAAGTCCTTGAAGCCCACCGAAGCGCCCAGCTTGAAACCGGTGCGATGCTCAAAGGCTGCAATCGGATTGCGCGTCATGCTCTCGGCACCAACCACCAGCGCGGCGTCGCATGCACCGCTTTGGATTTGCTCGCCCGCCTGGCGAAACAGCTCAAATCCGGTCCCGCAAATCCGCTGCGCCATCAATGCCGGCACCTCAACGGGTACACCGCCGTACAGGCCAATATGGCGCGGCAACATGAATTGCTCAAAGTCACCCGGTGCCATATTGCCGGCAATCACCGATCCGATGTCGGTCCCCGGCACGCCTGCGCGCTCCAGCACCGCACGCGCCACCTTGATGCCCAGATCGGTCGGCGAAATATGGCCCAGGGCACCACAGTAGTCGACCATGGGCGTGCGCACACCATCGAGCATCCAGATGTCATCAAACGAAGAAAATAGTCCGGGGGTGGCCATGCTGGAATTCCTGCAAGTTATTGGGGTTTGAAAATATGGGGCAAGGCATCGGCATGCAGCGCCTGGACCGTCGCGTCGCGGTGCAACAGCACGGCGCGCTGGTTGATGGAGCCCTTGTCGGTCACCTCACCGCGGTCCAGCGCAGGCGGCTCCGCCAGCAGGCACAGGCGGGCAATGCGCCCTGCGCTGCCGGTTGCGCTCAGGGCCAGTCGGTTGACCAGCCCCTGAAAGTAGTCCACAACAGCGGGCGCCTCGAGCACCTGGGCCATCGGGGCGCTGGCATCCAAGCCGCTGAGCGCACGCACGGCCTGGGTCGGGAACACCATGGCACCCACCTCTTTCAGGTTGATGCCGGTAAGCACCACGTCTTGCACATACGGGGCTGCAGCGGCGATGATCTTGCCCCGCAGGGGCCCGACACTGACGAAGGTGCCCGTGGCAAGTTTGAAGTCTTCGGCAATGCGCCCGTCAAACTTCAGACCCAGGTGCGGGTTGGCCTCGTCGATCCACACCACGGCATCACCTGAACAAAAAAAGCCTTCGTCGTCAAAATTAGCGGCGGTCTCAGCGGCATCACGCCAGTAGCCGGGGGTGATATTGGGCCCCCGGTAGCGCACCTCAGTTTTGCCACCCATCTCCACCAGCTTGATTTCCATACCGGGGGTGGGCACGCCCAGATCGCCAGCGCGTGCGTGCGGATGGGTCACAAACAAGGCAAATGGGCCAGACTCGGTCATACCCAGACCGGTGGTCATGACGATGCGTTCGCCTACTTCGCGTTCTTGCGAGGCATACAGGCTGTCCCACACCGGTTGCGCCAGTGCGGCTCCGGCATAGAAAAACATCTTCACGCGGGAGAGCAGGTTTTTGCGAAGCACATCGTCCGTGTGCATGGCGTGCGCGATGGCCTCGAAACCGGTGGGCACATTGAAATACACCGTGGGCGCAATCTCACGCAAATTGCGCAGTGTCTCGCCCACCAAGGCGGGCGTGGGCTTGCCATCGTCGATATACAAAGTGCCGCCGTTGTAAATCACCATGCCAAAGTTGTGGTTGCCGCCAAACGTGTGGTTCCAAGGCAGCCAATCCACCAGCACCGGCGGCTCGCTGCCCAACACCGGCATGGACTGCAGCATTTGTTGTTGATTGGCACACCACATGCGCTGGGTGTTAGTGACCGCCTTGGGCAGCTTGGTTGAGCCACTGGTAAACAGAAACTTCACCACCGTATCAAGGCCGGTGGCTTGGCGAGCCGCGTCTACCGCTGCGGTGGCAGGTGTCTGGACCAGTGCCGCAAAGGCGGTGCTGGGTCGGCCTGCCAAGGCACCGCGCGCCAGCAGCACTTCGGTACCGGTGTCCACCGTCGCCAGAATGGCTTTTCCATAGCGCTCGGGATCGGTCGCAAACACCAGGCCCGGTGTTACGGTTTTAAGCACATGGCGCAGTTTTTCAAAGTCTTGGCTCACCAGCGAATACGCCGGCGACGTAGGCACAAAAGGCACGCCAGCCACCATGCAGCCGAGCGACAGCAGCGCATGCTCCAGACTGTTCTCGGACAAGATCACCACCGGTCGGTCAGCGCTGAGTCCGCGGTCTATCAGCCCTTGTGCGATGCAGCACGCCTGCGCCCAGGCCTGGGCGTAGGTCAAAGCCTGCCATTCCCCCGTGGCACCGCCGGACAGGTGCTCACGCCGCGCCATGAAAACACGCTCGGGCGCAGCCTGCACCCAGTGCAGCATGCGGTCACTCATGCGCTCAGGGTGGGGGTCCAAGGGCTGGGGTGCCGACACATAGCGTACGCCGGGGGCACCATCGCGCAGGGCAACCTCGGTCACGCCAAAGTGCAGGGGTCGAAACTTGGGGCTCGTCATGCAGGTGTCTCCATCGGGTGGCGCGACTCTTGATTTTTTTGGTGGCGCGTTCAGGCTTGTTTGACTTTGTCAGCCCGGCCTTCCAGAAATGCGCGGACCCGCTCTTTGGCTTCGGGCGCACTTTGGGCAATCGCGGCCATCATGGCTTCGGTCATGAAACCCTGGTCAGCCGGCTGTTCCGCAATCCGCGGCAACACGTGGGTGAGCGCGTAGTTGGTCAGCGGCGCATTTTGGGCAATTCGCAAAGCCAGCTCCAAGGCCTTGCCAAATGCCTGCCCTGCCGGCACCAAATATTGCGCCAAGCCGATGCGCTCGCCTTCGGCCGCGCCGATCACCCGCCCGGTGAGCATCATGTCGGCCATGCGCGCCGCACCAATCAGGCGTGGGATACGCACCGAGCCGCCGCCGCCCACAAAAATACCGCGTGAACCCTCAGGCAGTGCGTAAAACGTGCTCTCGTCGGCGACCCGAATATGGCAAGCGCTTGCCAGTTCCAAGCCACCACCCACCACCGCGCCATGCAGAGCGGCCACTACCGGCACCGGGCCGTACTGCACGCACTCCAGCGCCGCATGCCACATGCGCGAATGGTGAAGACCTTGCCCTGCATCACGCTCGGACAGTTCGCTCAGGTCCAGTCCGGCGCAAAAATGGGCGCCCTGGCCGTCGATCACGGCGGCGCGCACGCTCGCCGGCATGTTCTGGAACAAGTCGCGCAAGCCCAGGATAAGGCCGTCGTTCAGGGCGTTGCGCTTGGATTCGCGGGTCAGGCGGACGATGGCAACTTCTTGTTGGGCACCGTGCAATTCGAAATGGAGGCTGTTTTGGCTCATAGTTGGACGCTTTCTGGGGCGAATTATGGTTATAAAAAATAATTAAAAGAAGCCCGTTTTCGCCCTTTCTTCTAAGTGTTTTCCCTTGTCAAACAGCCAAGGCACAATGGGACCATGTCGCTTTCACCCCCCCTTTTCCCGCCTTTCATCGCGCCTATGCGCTTCACCGATGCCGATGCGGCGTTGGCGCAGGTCATGCGAATTTACGAGAGCAGCATCGCCCATTTGCGCCAGGCCATGCACGGCTTTGTGGCTGGCGTCGAGCCGGCCGCACACGTGCGTGCCTGCTACCCGCTGGTGCGTCTGCAGACCGAAACCGTGGCACGCAAGGGCGGCGCCGAGGGCGCAGGTTTGAGCTATGGTTTTGTGGAGGGTCCAGGGCGCTTTGAGACCACACTGACGCGCCCCGACCTGTTTCACAGTTACTACCGCAAACAATTCCAGTTGCTGCTGCAAAACCACGGAGTGGAGCTTGAGGTCGGCACCAGCACCCAGCCCATCCCCGTGCACTTTTCATTTGCTGAACACGACCACATCGAAGGCGAAATGGACGCCGCACGGCGCACGCGTATGCGTGACGTGTTCGACCTGCCGGACCTGGCCGCCATGGACGATGGCATCGCCAACGGCACCTATGAGCCTCGCGCAGGCGAGCCCCAGCCGCTGTCGCTGTTCACCGCACCGCGGGTGGACTACTCGCTGCACCGCCTGCGCCATTACACGGGCACGCTGCCGGAGCACTTTCAGAACTTTGTGCTGTTCACCAACTACCAGTTCTACATCGACGAGTTCATCGCTCTGGGACGCGCGGCGATGGCAGATCCGGCCAGCGAATATGTGGCTTTTGTTGAACCGGGAAACCTGATCACCCACCGCGCCACCACCCTCGGCGTGCCGCCCGCAAGCCAAGGCAGCAGCCCTCCCCGGCTACCGCAAATGCCCGGCTACCACCTGGTGCGCGCCGATCGCAGCGGAATCTCCATGGTCAACATCGGCGTGGGACCGGCCAATGCCAAAAACATCACCGACCACATAGCCGTACTGCGCCCCCATGCCTGGATCATGGTGGGCCACTGTGCCGGCCTGCGCAACACGCAGCAGCTGGGGGACTATGTGCTGGCCCATGGCTATGTGCGCGAAGACCATGTACTGGACGAAGAGCTGCCGCTGTGGGTGCCCATTCCCGCCTTGGCCGAAGTCCAAGTGGCACTCGAACAGGCGGTGGCCGACGTGACCGGCCTCAAAGGTGGCGCGCTCAAAAGTATTTTGCGCACCGGTACCGTGGCAAGTACCGATAACCGTAACTGGGAACTGCTGCCCAACAACCAGCCCCAACGCCGCTTCAGCCAGAGCCGCGCCGTGGCCTTGGACATGGAAAGCGCCACCATCGCCGCCAATGGTTTTCGCTTTCGGGTGCCCTACGGCACGCTTTTGTGCGTCAGCGACAAGCCCTTGCACGGTGAAATCAAGCTCCCGGGCATGGCCAATCACTTCTACCGTGAACGCGTCGACCAGCACCTGCGCATCGGTATGCGCGCCGTCGAGCTGCTGCGCGCGCGCGGGCTGGACCAGTTGCACAGCCGCAAGTTGCGCAGCTTTGCGGAGGTGGCGTTTCAGTAGGACCTTGCCCCTTACGCTTGTCGGTTCTCCGGTGTTTTGACAGTTCCGCTATGTCACGACTTCTTCATATTTTCAAGCGAACATGAAGCTCCCTAAACATCTAATTCTTGGAGCTTACGCAATGAAAATACAGTCGATCGACAGCGAAGACTTGCCCACCAACACCTCGCAAAACGAGCACTTCCAAGCCGTTGTAAAACGCGCGGTAGATCGGCGCGGTTTCCTCAAGTTTGGCAGCGGTGCAGCGGTTGCAGCCTTCTTGGCAGGCCCGCTTGCTGCATGCGGCGGCGGCAGCAGCGACACACCCGCCACGTCATTGCTTGGTTTCAAAGCCGTTGCAGCCAACACTCTTGACACGGTGACCGTGGCCGAAGGCTATACCGCCACGACCTTTGTGCCTTGGGGCACTCCTTTGTTCTCTACAGGTGCGGGCTCTACTTGGAGTGGCACTGGCAGCGAAACAGCGGCGGATCAGGCGCGCCAAGTGGGTGATAACCATGACGGCATCCACTTTTTCGCAATTGACGGCACATCCAGCAGCGAAGGTCTGTTGGTCATGAACCACGAATACAACACGACGCTGTCTCCAACATTTACAGACTACCTTACCCTGTTTGGCCCAACGCCAGCCCCAGCGAACACGCTGGAGCGCGTTAACAAAGCCATCAATTCATGGGGCTGCTCGGTCATTCACATCAAGAAAACCAGCAACAAATGGGACGTGGTTAAGGACTCCGCCTACAACCGTCGCATCACCGCGGCCACGCCCATGCAACTGACCGGCCCCGCCGCAGGCGATGCTTTGCTCAAAACCAGCGCAGACACCACAGGCACCGAAGTGCTTGGCACCTTTAACAACTGCGGCAATGGTTTCACGCCCTGGGGCACCTACCTGACGTGCGAAGAAAACTTCAACAACAACTTTGGCACCACCGTAGACACGGCCACCGATGGCCGCACTGTGTCCATGAAGCGCTACGGCATTACCGCAGGAACGTCAGGCTATGCGTGGGAAACGCAGCTTGATCGCTTCGACTACAAAAAAGAAGCCAACGAATCCAACCGCCACGGATGGATCGTTGAAATTGACCCCTTCGATGCCAGCTCCAAGCCGAAAAAACGCACCGCATTGGGTCGCTTCAAGCATGAGAACGCTGCCTATGCGTTCACCAAAGACAAGCGCGTTGTGGTGTACATGGGCGATGACCAAACCAACGACTACATCTACAAATTTGTTTCGACCGGCACCTATGTTGAAGGCAACCAGCGCGCGAATGCCAACTTGCTAGACACCGGAAAACTCTATGTTGCCAAGTTTGGCACGGGTGCGACTACTGGTGACTTCATGGGCACCGGCGAATGGATTGAGTTGAAGCTCAGCAGCATTCCCAGCACCTACACCACCTACACATTTGCCAATCAAGCAGATGTTCTCATCAACGCGCGTTTAGCGGGCGATGCCCTAGGCGCCACCAAAATGGACCGTCCAGAGTGGGTCACGGTGCACCCGACATCCGGCGAGGTATACGTAACGTTGACCAACAACTCAGGCCGTACCGTTGCGGATGAGGCAAACCCACGAACCAGCAACATCTACGGTCAAATCGTCCGCTGGCGTGAAACCGGTGGTGACGCCGCCGCTCTGACATTCGATTGGGATATCTTTGTACTGGCTGGCAACCCCACCGTGACAGCCAACGTAGGAACCACGAAAGCGGGCTCTAGCAACGTGACGGCCGACAACACCTTCAATAGCCCGGACGGCTTGGGCTTTGACAAATTCGGTCGCCTTTGGATTCAAACCGACGGCAACCATACCAACACGGGTAACTACGCCGGCCAGGGCAATAACTCCATGCTCGCTTCGGACCCTGTAAGCAAAGAAATCCGCCGCTTCTTGGTGGGGCCAAAGCAGTGTGAGGTAACCGGCTTGACGTTTACGCCAGACAGCAAAACCTTGTTCATTAACATTCAGCACCCAGGCGAAAGCGGTAGCGGTGGCAGCACGTGGCCAGATGGCGGCACCAATATGCCACGCTCTGCCACGGTAATCATCACTAAAAACGATGGTGGCGTGATTGGTACCTGAACCCAACGGTAGGTAGCAGCTTACGATGGCCCCGCTTTGGCGGGGCTTATTTCTTTCTGACACCCCCATTTCTCACTCCCTCCTACACCAACACACGGTGTGGCCGGGAGTTTTGGCATGTGCGCATGCCGCGCGCAAGCCATCTACTTCATTGACTTGACGCGTTTGCATATCTGAGAATGCAAACGACAACCCGTGCACAGCTCGGTGAGGGGAAAAATACGCCGGGCTTGGCCGGTCATGGCAGTATGGCTTGACAAATTTCTCCGACAATGCCCGACATGATTTCGCACTCATCCCCACCCCCGCTGTTCCAGGTAGAACACCTGACCAAGCGTTACGGCGACACCAATGTCGTCCAAGACCTGTCTTTTGACATTGCTCCCGGCGAATGCCTGGGCGTGATTGGCCCCAATGGCGCGGGTAAGACCACCACCATCCGCATGTGCTTGGGGCTGACCGTGCCCGACGCGGGCAGCATCACCGCAATGGGGCTGCAAATGCCAGTCGATGCGCTGGCCATCAAGGCCCAGTTGGGGGTGGTGACGCAGCTTGACACCCTGGACCCGGACTTCAATTGCGAAGAAAACCTGCTGGTCTATGGTCGCTATTTCGGCCTGAAAGACGCCGAGATCCGCAAGCGCATCCCCGCGTTGCTGGAATTTGCGTCTCTGACCAGCAAGGCCAAAGCCAAGCCGGGCGAGCTTTCGGGTGGCATGAAGCGGCGCCTGAGCCTGGCGCGCGCGTTGGTGAACGACCCCAAGCTGCTGCTGCTGGACGAACCCACCACCGGCCTAGACCCGCAGGCCCGCCATTTGATGTGGGAGCGCCTGCAGTTGCTGTTGCAGCAAGGCAAGTCGATTTTGCTGACTACGCACTTCATGGACGAGGCCGAGCGCCTGTGTTCGCGCCTCTTGGTGCTGGACCATGGCAAAAAGATCGCCGAAGGCAAACCGCGCGATCTGATCGCCCAATACCTGGAGCCCGATGTAGTGGAGGTGTATGGCGTCGGCGCGCTGGCGTTGGCCGACGGCCCGTTGCGCGCGCATGCCAGCCGGGTGGAAGTGAGCGGCGAGACGGTGTTTTTTTACACCCGCGACTCGGCAGCGCTGGTGCTGGCCTTGCACGCCTATCCCCAGCTGCGCACCCTGCACCGCCCAGCCAACCTGGAAGACCTGTTTTTGAAATTGACCGGACGCCAGATCCGGGAGGACGCCTGATATGAACGCCCCTGTGATTACCAATCCTCCGCAAATACAAAGCCGCTGGCGCGCACCCCGTTTGAGCCTGCGTTTTTGGCCGGTCTTTCTGCGCAACCTGCTGGTCTGGCGCAAGCTGGCCATTCCCAGCCTGCTGGGCAATATCGCTGAGCCGCTGATGTGGTTGGTGGCCTTTGGCTATGGCATGGGCGCGCTGGTCGGCGAGATCAAGGTGGACGGGCAGAACGTGCCCTACATCTTGTTTCTGGCCAGTGGCTCAATTTGCATGAGCGCCATGCAGGCGGCGTCGTTTGAGGCACTGTATTCGGCTTTTTCCCGCATGCATGTGCAAAAAACCTGGGACGGCATCATGAACGCGCCCGTCGGTCTGGACGACATTGTGCTGGCCGAAATGCTCTGGGCGGCTTTCAAAGCACTGTTTACCGTGACGGCGATTTTGGGCGTGATGTTGGCCTTGAACATCAGCCACAGCCCCAAGATGCTGGTGGCCTGGCCTATCTTGCTGGGCGTGGGCATCACCTTCAGCTCGATGGCGCTGGTGTTCAATGCCCTGGCCAAGGGCTACGACTTTTTCACCTACTACTTCACGCTGTTTTTGACGCCCACCATGTTTCTGAGCGGCGTCTTCTTCCCGCTGGACCAACTACCGCCTTTGGTGCGGGTGGTGGCGGACTGGCTGCCCTTGTCCAACGCCGTGGCGCTGGTGCGACCCTTGTTCATGGACCAATGGCCGCGCGATGTGCTGCACCACGGTGGGGTGTTGGTGGCGTACGCGGTGGTGTCATTTTGGGTGGCGTTGGCTTTGACGCGTAAGAGGTTTGGGCAGTAATTTCTGGGTGGTTTTTTATGAACCTGTTGCCGGATTGCCTTTTGCCCTACGGGGCGGGTTCAGGTCCCGCCTATCCCCCCAGCCCCCTTTCCACCCGCCGGTGGACAGGGGGAGCGAAGTCCACATTTGATTTTTTCGCTTCGGCTGCCGCACCACGGGGGCTAACCGTAGTGGATACACAGGGCAATTGAGCCACTTTTCACCCGTTAACTATTTACGCACTACGCAGGTGCTTCGCCGGTAGATTCGTAGCCGGAGTGACACACTCAAATGGGGACTTCGCTCCCCTCTTTCACCCGGCGGGGCGAGAGAGGGGCTGGGGGAGTGAGTGGGGAAAAAAGCCACCAAAACAAGCCACTACCACCCTCGAATCAACCGCTCCCGACTCACCCAAGTCGCATGAAACCCATGCGGCACCCTTTGCGGCAGGGCGATACGCGCCACCGGACCCTGCGCCACGTCGTGGGCATCAAACACGGTGGCGTAAGACCGCGACGCCAGCGCGTCCCACATGAACCCGACCAGGTAACCATCGTCTTCGGCCACGGCCTGGTCTTTGGGGGCAAAGCTGTGTTCATTGAACCACTTGTGCATGCCGGCGTGGTAGCTGCTGCAGCTGTCTTGCTGCAAGTCGTAGCGCGTGATGCCGCAAAAGCGCGGCTCCTCCGGTCCAGCACCGTTGGCCATCAAGGTGTTCCAGGAGTAGCGGGTTCGCTCGCCCAAGTAAGCGCTGTTGATGATGGGGAACTCCTGGTTCAGCACATCATCAATCACCCGCTCGCGCGTCTGGCCGGTGCGCAGGTTAAAGCGCCACTCGTAAAACATGCAGTCTTGGCCGAGTTGGGCAATCAGGCGGGGCAGGCGGCTGGCATCCAACTGACCCCGCGCGTCATGCTGCGGCTTGAACGGTGTACCGGTCATCACGATTTCGGTGCCGCCGTGGCCGTCGCTCTCTTCCCAAGCATTGGAGACGTGGTACATGTACGCCGGCTTGGCCTCAAACCAGCGGATGTCTGAGGCCACCCCATGGCGCGGCAGTACGCCAAAGCGCGAGGGCAGCTCCGGGTAAAACATCACCTTGTGGCGCCCGGCGGCAGCGGCCTCAGGGTCTTGAAAGAGCGGCAGGTCGTGCAAAACGCTGAAGTTGCGCGTGACTGCCATGTCATGCGGCAGACGGGGCCCGGGCAGCGCCACCGGCACCAGGGTTTTGAGCATGCCACTTTTGTCGAGCACGCCATAGTGCATGTAGGGCGGCTCTTTACCGTAGCAAAAAAACACAAACTCACCGGTCCGCTCGTCCACCTTGGAGTGGGCCGAAATATGCAACCCAGCCAAGCGCGGGTCCATGGCCAGGGTGCCGGTAGTGGCCAGGTCCTGCGGTCGCACGCGATGCACCTCGCCGCCGAGGTACCACATGGCCAGCAACTCCCCGGCAAAGTACTTGACGTCGGTGTTGGCCGTGTTTTTGATCGGCATGTCGGGCCGGTCGCGCCGGGGCGGGTCTTTGATGCCTTGCCACAGAGCTCCATTGGCGGCGCGTTCTTCAGCCAGGCTCTGGGTCGCGATCCAGCGGTTTTGGTACTGCACCCGTCCGCCGTCAAACCGAAGCGCATGCAACATGCCGTCCCCGTCAAACCAGTGGTAGCGCCCGGGCGCGGCAAATTGGCGATTGGGGCCGTTGCGCACGTGCATGCCGTGCAGATCACGCGGGATTTCCCCCTCAATGTCGGTCAAATCCACTGTGATTTCGCGCTCGACTGGCGCAAAACCGCCCTGCAAAACCGCCATTTCGCTAGATCCCATGCCGCGACTCCTTGAAACCTCTGATGCGAAAGAGCTTAAAGCAGCACCCCAGCGTTGACAATCGGGGCATGCACCATGCCTTTGAATCGCTCACCCCCGACGTCGTGCTCGACGCGCTTGACTCTGTGGGGCTGCGCGGCGACGGACGGTTGACCGCCCTTTCTTCCTATGAAAACCGGGTGTATCAGGTGCAGTTGGAGGATGGCGGTGCGGTGGTGGCCAAGTTTTACCGGCCCGAGCGCTGGAGCAAAGCGCAGATTCTGGAGGAACACAGCTTCGCTAAAGAGCTGATGGACGCCGAGATTCCGGTGATCGGACCCTTGATGCTGTGCGGCGCCACGCTGCATGCGTTTGGCGGGTTTGACTTCAGCGTCAGTCCGCGTCGAGGCGGACGCCCGCCCGAGCTCGACGACGGTGAAGTGCTTGAATGGATTGGCCGCTTCTTGGCGCGCATCCACAGCGTGGGCGCTAAAAAGCCGTTTGCGGTGCGTCCCACGCTCAACCTGGCCACCTTTGCGCAGGAACCCAAAGATTGGCTGCTGGCGCACGACTGCGTGCCACTGGACGTGCAGTCGGCCTGGTGCCGCGCCTGCGACGAGGCCATGGCGCTGATTGCCCAGCACGCCAGCCTGACGGGGCAGCGCTCACCCATCCGCCTTTTGCGCCTGCACGGCGACTGCCACCCCGGCAATATCTTGTGGACCCCCACCGATGCGGTGGCCAGCGCCGGGCCCGGGCCGCATTTTGTGGACCTGGACGATGCGCGTATGGGCCCTGCAGCGCAAGACCTGTGGATGCTGCTCAGCGGCGACCGCAGCCAGCGCACCCGCCAGTTGGGCGCGCTGGTGGACGGCTACGAACAATTTAGAGAGTTTGACCGTGAAGAGCTCGCCCTGATCGAACCCCTGCGGACGCTGCGCCTGATCCACTACAGCGCCTGGCTGGCCCGGCGCTGGAGTGACCCCACCTTTCCAGCCAACTTTCCGTGGTTTGGCTCCAGTGACTACTGGCAAGGCCAGGTGCAAATGCTCGTAGAACAATGCGAAGCGATGCAGGAAGACCCGCTGGTGGTGTGAGCATGAACGTGCGAATACCCACCCTCAACCTGATTGGCGCCGGCCGCGTCGGCCAAACTTTGGCGCGCTTGTGGACGCAGGCTGGCGTTTTCGTGGTGCAAGACGTGCTCACCACGTCAACAGCCAGCGCGCAATGGGCCTGCGAATTCATTGGCGCGGGCACACCCGCCCAGAGCCTGCGCACCATGCGCAGCGCCGACGTCTGGCTGATTGCCACGACGGACGCGCAGATAGCGGCCAGTGCCGCTGGCCTGGCCGAGCAGACTGGCCACAAAACCGATGCGCTAGCACCCGAGCAAGCGCCCACGGCCGCGCAGCAAGCACGGGCCACACCAACCGTTTTCCATTGCAGCGGTGCGCTGCCCGCCAGCGTGCTGTCGCCGTTGGCTGCGCTCGGTTGGCACGTCGCCAGCGCCCACCCGATCTTGAGTTTCGCCACCGCACAGGACGCCTGCGTCCAGTTTGCCGGCACACCCTGCGCGCTGGAAGGCGACGCTAGCGCGCGTGTGCTGCTACAAACCGCCTTCACTGCCATCGGCGCCCAGTGCTTTGAGGTGCGAAGCCAGGACAAATTGCTCTACCACGCCGCTGCCGTGTTTGCCACCAACTTCTTGCCAGTGCTTCAGTCGGTGGCTGAAGATGCCTGGCGGGCGACTGGCGTGCCAGAGGCACTACTGCCGCATTTGCGCGCATCCCTGCTACACAACGCCGTGGCCAACATCACCCGCCTGGGACCCCAAGGCGCGCTCACTGGCCCGGCAGCGCGCGGCGACACGCAAGCCATAACCCGCCAAGCCGCTGCGGTGGACGCTTGGGACGAAAAATCGGGAGCTGCCTATGCCGCACTGAGCACCTTAGCCTTGCGATTGGCCGGGCATATGCCATCTGCCGCTGCAGCCGAGGCCAGCGAACTTGCACCGCCAAGCCCTGGCACCTCTGGCGCGGCCTTGCTTTAGACTCATCGGCACCATGCACACCAAGCCCGCGCGACCCCGCCACCTTTGCCCAAGACTTCACGCGCCAGGACGCCGCGATTTTGAACTTCCAGCGCGCCTGTGAAGCGGCGCTCGACATGGGCCAGCATTGGGTGCGCCGGAAGCGCTTGGGCCTGCCGCCATGAAACGCATGGTGGGGCTTCGCAACATTGCAGTGCACGACTACCCAGTCTTGCAGCTGCCCATTACCGTCAACATCATCTGCGACCACTTGGGTGAGTTTTTGGCATTTACCCGGGCTGTGCTGACGCGCGACGCCCAACACGCCCCGGGGCCAACAGCCTAGGCGCGCGGGCGCCACTGGCGCGCCACAAACACCGCGAGCACCCCCACCACCAGCGCTGCCAAGGCTTGTTGCACGGGCGTGTTTTGCGCAAAGTCCAGGGGCGCGTCCAACAAGACATAAACCGTGGCCACCAGCACCAGTGCCACAGTGCGTAGACGCCACCCCTGCGGCTGCACATAGGCTGCGCCCAAACGCCGCCAAAGCAGGTTGCCCAACAAACCAGCCAGCACGCCCAAACCGGCGCCCACCGCCACATCGCCTGGCCAGTGCGCACCGACAGCAATGCGCGACAAGCCCACGGCACCGGCGAGCAGCCACAACCAGGCAAAGCGCACACGGCCTCGGGCATCGAGCGCAAAGTACAGGCTGCTGGCCACGGCAAAGGCGGTGAGCGTGTGGCCCGAGGGCATGGAAGCGAGTTCGAGTTTCTCGCCTGCCCAACTGAACAACTGGTTATCCACCACGGCCGCCGGGCGCGGGCTGTCCAGAAAGCCCTTGCCCAGTCGCGCAAATAGCACGCCAAAAGGCACGGCGCACAACCAGGCCCAGAGCAGGCGCGGCGACACCACCAGCAAGGGTGAGGTGGCAGCCAGCACGCCCCAGGTATTGCCCAAGAGCGACAAGCCGGTCCACACCGGCACGGGCAGCCACTGGCAGGCCTGGTTAATGGCCAAAAACAGCGCGGGCTCCCCCCAGTGCAGCCACAGGGGTGCAGTCAAGGCGAGCATCAGCACGGGAAGCGCCCAGTGGCGCCAGCGAGGGGGTTGGGCAGCATCGACCATTTATTCCAGGCTCAAATGGGGTTGCGGACTGCCAGACCAGCCGTGGCAGGCATAAAAACGAAAACTCGCCAGCGGTGCGCCCCAGTGCGTGGCCGCTTGCGTGCCCAGGAGCTGGCAGTCCTGAAAGCCCTTGGCGCCGATCGGCACGGTGTAGGCCATGGCCGACCAGTCCAGCAACAAGGTGTCGCCGCCAGCCGGCAAATCGCCGGCCCACAGGTCGAATTGGTCAAAGCGGTCCTCCAGCACATGCACGGGCAGGGGACGCGCATACCAACCCAGACGGCTGGCCAATGTCCAGTTTTGCACGGACACGCTGCCCAGACCCTGCTGCGCGGCAAGGGCGCGGGCTTGCGCACCCGCCTCTTGCCAACCGTGCAAATCGGCAAAGGGATTGCGGCCCGCCGGGGTGTTGTCCCAACTGCGTGGCAGCAAGGGCGACCCCGCGCTGAGCATGAGCCAGAGCAAGGCTGCGCAGGCCAGGGCCTGCAGTGCCGCCAAGGCGCCGATGAGCCACCGCCGCACTCTGCGCGCGGGCACACTGCCATGGGCCCAAGCAGCCGCCAACGCCACACCGGCAAATGGCGCGAGTGCCACCCAAGCCGGCGCCGTCCAATGCGGCAGACTGCTGCCTCCACCCGAGAGCCCGGCCAGCACGCCAAACGGCAGCAAGAAAAAAAGACGCAGCACGCCCGCGCGGGTAGGTGCCCAGAGTCCCCAGATCAGCAAAGGCCCATACGCCAGCAACTGCACCACCGCAAAGCGCAAGACCTCGCGCCACTGCCACACATTCCCCGCACCGTGCTGGGCCTGGTAGCTGAAAGAAATCCAGCCATGGCGGGCGTTCCACACCAAGACCGGCGACACCAACACCAAGGCCAGCACCACCGCTGCCCACAAGGGCGGCAAGCGCAAAACACGCGGCCCGTGGGCCTGCAACAAGCACAGTGCCACCGCCAAAGCCCAAAACACCGCCGTGTATTTGCTCAAGCCCGCCAAGCCCAGCAGCAGGCCCAAACCGAGCCAAGGTCCGGTCTTGCCCAGTGCGTCGGCCTGCATCAGGCGCTGGGTTTGCAGCATCACCGCAGCAGCAAAAAACAGGAGCAAGGTGTCGGGCAGCAAGCCAATGGCCAGCACATGCAGGATCGGCGCCAAGGCCAGCGCAGCCACCGCCCACAAACCGGCGCGCACCGGCGCATCGCCGCCACCGACCGCCAAACCCTGCGCCAAGCGATAGACCAGCAGCACACTGGCCAGCCACAATGCCCCAGGCAGCAGGCGCAGCAGCGCCACGGGTGCCTGCAGCGCCACCAGCGGCCACTGCACCCAGCCCACCAGCGGCGGGTGGTCAAAGTAGCTTAGGGCCGGATGCGCCGCATAGAGCAGGTAATGGGCCTCGTCCACCGACAAACCCATGGCCGCACCCAGCGCCAGATGCGCCAGCACCAAGACACACAAGACCAGCGACAGCCCAGGGCGCAGCTGAAAATTCCGCTGTTCCTTAAGCACTACCGAAAGCCCCGCTGGGGCTGCAAATTTTTGCCATGCCGCAGTCTAAACTGCGGGCTCGCTGCGGCAACGCCGCTTCACCTTATTCACTTTGATTGCGAGGAAACGACCCATGCCCACCTACCACGTTGAAATGATCGAAGGCCGCACCCTGGAGCAAAAGAAAAAGCTGGTGCAAGAAATCACCCGCGTCAGTGTCGAAGTGCTCGGCGGCTCGCCTGACTCGGTAGACGTGCTCATCACCGACGTGAAAGCCGAAAACTGGGCCACCGGCGGCAAGCTCTGGAGCGAGCCTCGCGGCTAAAACCCCACTCCAAGCGCAGGGGCGCGCCAAAGCAGCGGGGTAAACTGCCCGCATGTGCCAATTGCTTGGAATGAACAGCCGCCTGCCTGCCAGCCTGACCCTGAGTTTCACGGGCTTTGCCCAGCGCGGGGGCTGTACCGACCACCATTCGGACGGCTGGGGCATCGCCTTTTTTGAGAGCGACGGTGACCAGCCCGGCAAGGCCGCGCGCCACTTTGTGGACAAGGAAAGTGCGGCCACCTCGCCGATTGCGCAGATGCTGCGCAGCTACCCGATCAAAAGCCACAACGTGGTGGCCCACGTGCGCAAGGCCACGGTGGGCGCCGTCAATTTGGAAAACTGCCACCCTTTCGTGCGCGAACTCTGGGGCCGCTACTGGGTGTTTGCCCACAACGGCGACCTGAAAGACTTTGCGCCCCTGTTGCACGGCAGCTTTCGACCGGTCGGCACCACCGACAGCGAACTGGCTTTTTGCTGGATGCTGCAAGAGATGAACAAGTCGCACGCCGGCGTACCGTCCGAGACCGAGCTCACCCACACGCTGCGCGACTTGGCCCAGCGCATCGCCCGGCATGGCACGTTCAACTTTTTGCTCAGCAACGGCCAGGCGCTGTGGGCGCACGCCAGCACCAAGTTGCACTATGTGCTGCGCAAGCACCCGTTCAGCGAAGTGCAGCTCAAGGACGAAGACCTGAGTGTGGACCTGTCGCAACTCAATTCACCCGACGACCGCCAGGCCATCGTGGTGACCGAGCCGCTCACCTCCAACGAAACTTGGGTCGCCATGGCGCCCGGCGAGCTGCAGGTGTTTATCGGCGGGCAGCCTATTTAAGGGCCGCCTTTTCCAGCGCATCCATGAACATGGCCGCCACGTCAAAGCCGGTCTGGTCCGTGATCTCCTGAAAACAGGTGGGGCTGGTCACGTTGATCTCGGTCAGGCTGGTGCCGATGATGTCCAGGCCCACCAGCAGCAAACCACGCGCGGCCAGCACCGGACCAATCGCCTCAGCAACGGCACGGTCCGCCGCATTGAGCGGCTGCGCCACCCCTAAGCCACCCGCCGCGAGGTTGCCCCGCACCTCGCCGCCCTGCGGAATGCGTGCCAGGCAAAACGGCACGGGTTTGCCGCCAATCACCAGCACGCGCTTGTCGCCCTCCTTGATCGCGGGCAAAAATTTTTGCACCATCAGGGTTTGCGCGCCATCGCGGTTCAGCGTCTCGGTAATTGCACCCAGGTTCAGGCCGTCGTCTTTCACCCGAAAAATGCCACTGCCGCCCATGCCATCCAGCGGTTTGAGGATGATGTCGCGGTGCTCTTCGTGAAAAGCGCGCACGGCCACCGCATCGCGCGTCACCAAGGTGGGGCCAATGAACTGGGGAAACTCCATGATCGCCAGCTTTTCCGGGTGATCACGCAGCGCGCGCGGCTTGTTGAAGATGGAAGCGCCCTCACGCTCGGCTTGTTCCAGCAGGTGCGTGGCGTAGAAAAACTCGCTGTCAAAAGGCGGGTCTTTGCGCATGACCACAGCGTCAAAACTGCGTACTTCGCGCACAGCACCACTTTCCAGAAAAAACCAGTCTGCCGGGTCGCCGGTCAGGCGAATCTGGCGCACCAGCGCCTGCACCACCCCACCGCTGCGCCAAATGAGCTCGCGCGGCTCGCAGGCCGCCACCGTATGCCCGCGCGCCTGGGCCTCGCGCATCATGGCAAAGGTGGTGTCTTTGTAAATCTGGAACGACTCCAGCGGGTCGGCAACGAACAGGATTTGCATGGGGGAACTCTCCGGGCAGACAGGCCGTGCACCCCGTGAGGGGGCTGCAGCAATAAACGAATGGACAGCCGGCCTTCAGGCCTGGCGCTTGGCGGGACGGTAGTGTTGCACAGCCAAGGCAGCAGCCCCAGCCACCACGCCCCAAAACGCCGAACCCACGCCGCCAATCACAACGCCACTCAAAGTGATCAGGAAAGTCACCATGGCGGCCTCGCGGTCGGACTCTTTGTGCAGGGCCGCGGCCAGCGCACTGCCAATCGTGCCCATCAGCGCCAGCCCGGCAATGGCCGCTACCAGCTCTTTGGGGAACGCCGTCAGCACCGCCATGATGGTGGCGCCAAAAAGGCCCAAGGCGATGTACAGCACGCCGCAAGACACTGCCGCCGTGTAGCGCCGCGCGCGGTCCGGGTGGGCCTCAGGGCCCATGCAGATGGCCGCCGTAATGGCGCTCAGGTTGAGTGAAAACGCGCCCAGAGGCGCCAGCACCAGCGTGGTCAGACCGGTGAGCGTGATGATTTTGGACACTGGCAAGCCTGCGTCGCCCCCATGGGCGCGCTCGTCGCCGAAGCCGGAGGCCCGAATAGCCGCCACACCGGGCAGGTTTTGCGAGGCCATCGTCACCACAAACAGCGGCAGCGCCAGGCTCACAAAGGCAGAGAACGAAAACACCGGCGCCACATACACCGGCACCGTCAGGCCCAGGGGAATGTCCACCTGCGAGAAACCGTTTTGCGCAGCCACCAGGAGGACGGCAAAGACCAGGGTGGCCGGTACCGCATAACGCGGCGCAAACCGTTTGCCCAGCAGGTAGGTCAGCAGCATCAGTACGACCAGGGGCAAGGCCGACTGCGCTGCGGCAAATCCCGCCAGGCCAAAGCGGGTCAGCACGCCCGCCAACAAAGCCGAGGCCAACGCCACAGGAATGCGGTTCATCACGCGCTCAAACCAGCCGGTCGCGCCCACCAGCACAATGAGCGCGGCGCTCATCATGAACGCACCCACCGCGTCGCCCATCGAGTAGCCGCCCACCAGGCCCGCGCTGGCCAACACGGCAGCGCCAGGCGTGCTCCAGGCCACCATGACCGGTTTTCGCAACCACAGCGAGGGCAGCGCCGTGGTCAGGCCCATGCCAATTCCGATCGCCCACAGCCACGAGGCCAATATGGCCGGTGTGGCACCAAAGGCCTGCGCGGCCTGAAACACGATAGCGATTGAGCTGGTAAATCCCACCAATACCGCCACAAACCCGGCGGTAAAGCTGGACCAACTCAGGTCTTTGAAAAACTGCACCCGGACCTAGATTTCAATTTTTGAGCCCAACTCGACCACCGAGTTGCTGGGCAGGTTCAGGAAGTCGGCCGCGCTGCTGGCGTTGTGGTGCATTTGGGCAAACAGCTTTTCGCGCCACTGCGCCATGCCCTCGCCCAAAGTCGGCACCACGGTATCGCGCGACAAAAAGTAGCTGGTCAGCATCGGGTCGAGCGACACGCCACGGCCCTTGAGCTGCTGCAGCGCCTTGGGCACGTCGGGATCGTTCTTGAAACCGTAGTTGATCAGCACCTGCCAGCAGTCGTGGCCCAGACGCTCGATCTCGATGCGTTTGTCCAGCCCGATCCAGGGCACTTCGTGGTTGCGCACAGTGACAAAAAGATTGGTCTCGTGCAACACCTTGTTGTGTTTGAGGTTGTGCAGCAAGGCATTGGGCACGGTTCCCACCGCAGCCGTCAAAAACACGGCGGTACCTTCCACGCGTGTGGGCGGGCTGACAAAAACGGCCTCCAGAAAACCGGACAAGTCCATCGAGTCGGCCTTGAGTTTGGAGTTCAGCAGGGCACGGCCATCCTTCCAGGTACTCATAAACAAAAACACGACCGCGCCAATCACCAAGGGGAACCAGCCGCCATCCAACAGTTTGAGCAGGTTGGAGCCCCAAAAGAGGAAGTCCACCGCAAAAAAGAACCCGGTCGACAGCAGGCACAGGCTGAGGGGGTATTTCCAGCCGTAGCGCACCACATAGAAAGTCAGGACCGTGGTGATCAACATATCGGTGCACACTGCAATGCCGTAGGCCGCAGCCAGATTGCTCGAAGACTTGAACATCACCACCGCCAGCACAATCGCGGCAAACAAGCCCCAGTTGACAAAGGGGATGTAGATTTGCCCCGCCTCGCGCACACTGGTGTGGATGAGGTTCAGGCGTGGCAGGTAGCCCAGCTGAATCACTTGTTTGGTCACGCTGAACGCACCGGTGATCAAGGCCTGCGAGGCAATCACGGCGGCCATGGTGGCCAGCACCACCAGGGGCAGCAGCGCCCAGTCGGGTGCCATCATGTAAAACGGATTTTTCACGGCAGCCGGGTTGCTCAACAGCAGTGCGCCCTGCCCAAAATAGTTCAAGGTGAGGGACGGCATCACCACACTGAACCAGGCCAGGCGGATCGGTTTCTTGCCGAAATGGCCCAGGTCGGCGTAGAGCGCCTCGGCACCCGTCACGCACAGCACCACCGCACCCAGCAGAATAAAGGTCACCCCCGGGTTATCCCAGACGAAAGCCAGTGCGTAATACGGGTTGAGCGCTACCAGAATATGCGGGTTGCTGGCAATGTGCACCACGCCCAGCACGGCCAAAACCGCAAACCACAGCAAGGTAATCGGGCCAAAAAACTTGCCGATACCCGTGGTGCCGCGCTTTTGCACCAAAAACAGGAAAAACAGGATCACCAAGGTGATCGGAACCACGTACTTCACAAATTTTGGCGAGATGATTTCCAGGCCTTCCACCGCGCCCAGCACCGAGATGGCCGGCGTGATGACGCCGTCCCCGTAAAACAGGCAGGTTCCAAAAATTCCGACGTTCAGCAGTACGCGCCGCAGCATCGGTCGGTCTTTGACGGCTTGGGAGGCCAGCGCCAGCATGGCGATCAGACCACCTTCGCCCGCGTTGTCCGCGCGCAAGACCAAGACCACATACTTGAGGGAAACAATGACCGTCAGCGTCCAGAAAATCATGGACAGGATGCCGTACACATTGTCGGGAGTAAACGGCACGTGGCCCGAGCCGAAAACCTCTTTAAGGGCGTACAGCACACTCGTGCCAATGTCGCCGTACACCACACCAATAGCACCCAGGGTAAGCGCCGAGAGAGAAGATTTTGAAGCAGACAAGCGATGATCCGGGCGCGAAGACGCACCGGTTTCCGTTCGATAAGGGAGCGCTATTTTGCCTCTGCCCGCAAGAAAAAACGGTAGCTTTGCGAAAAATGCCGCTTTAATTGCTGCATTGCAGCAACAAAGGTCGCCTTCGCGACAGAAGCCTCTTGCCAGTAGGCGGGTTTCAGAACTCGGGCTCGGCTTCCGGGTCGGTGGCTTCAAGCTCGTAACTCGCCGCCAGCATCGCCAAGCGCCCAATCACGCCATACATGTAGAAGCGGTTGGGGTCACTGGCCCCGGGGCGCACCCCCAATTGCGGTATGCGCGCACTGCCCCCAAAGGCCAGCGGAACATAGCTCGAACCCGGTGCGCTCAGGTTTTCATCCACGCCGCGCTCGGCATGCACCCGGTAAAAACCCCCCACCACATAGCGATCCATCAGGTACACCACCGGTTCGGCCACCGCATCGTTCATCCGCTCGTTGGTCAACACACCCTCTTGCAGGATCAGTTCCTGCAGCACGCCCTTGGACGCGTTTGCCGCAGTCGACTTGCGCAACAAATCGGGCAGGTCTTTGCTGTCGCGCACCGTCATCAGGCCCATGCCGCTGCTGCTGTTGTTGGCCTTGACCACCACAAACGGTTTTTCCTTGATGCCGTATTCCTTGTACTTTTTGCGGATCTTGGCCAGCAAGGCGTCGACCCCTGTGGTGAGTTTGGCTACGCCGGCAGCACTGCTCAGGTCGACGTCGCCACAGGTGTCAAACACCGGGTTGATGAGCCAGGGGTCGATGCCGATCAGCTTGCCAAAACGCTTGGCGATCTCTTCGTAGCATTTGAAATGCATGCTTTTGCGCCGGGTGGTCCAGCTCGCATGCAGGGGCGGCAGCAAATACTGCTGGTGCAGGTCTTCCAAGATGCCAGGAATACCCGCGTGCAGGTCGTTGTTCAGCAAAATCGTGCACGGGTCGAAATCTTTCACCCCAATCCGGCCATTGGTGCGGATGACCGGCTCCAGCGTGATGCTGTCACCGCCCGGCAGCTCCATCACCATTGCCTTTTTCACCTCCGGGCTGATCGAGCCAATGCGCACATTCAGCCCCGCCATATGAAAAATGCGCTGCAGCTGCGCCAGATTGCTCAAATAGAACGTGTTGCGCGTGTTGTGCTCGGGAATGATCAGCAGGTTACGCGCCTCGGGGCAGATTTTCTCAATCGCCGCCATCGCCGCCTGCACCGCCAAGGGCAGCATGGCCGGGGTGAGGTTGTTCCAGCCGCTGGGATAGAAGTCGGTGTCGACCGGCGCGAGCTTGAACCCTGCGTTGCGCACGTCCACCGAGGTGTAGAACGGTGGCGTGTGCTCCATCCATTCCAGCCGAAACCAGCGTTCGATGGCCGGCATGGTGTCAAGCACCCGTTGCTCCAATTCGTTGATGGGGCCAGTCAGTGCGGTGACGAGGTGGGGGACCATAGCTGTACTGCTTTCATCAGTGAATTGCCAGTTCCTCGATTGGAAGCTGACTGTGGAGAGTTGGTGGCTTATTCTAGAAATGCAAGTGCCGCCGCCCGCAAGGACACCGACTATCCCCGCACTTCCCCCTGCCCCAGCACGACGTACTTGAGCGAGGTCAATCCTTCGATACCCACCGGGCCGCGGGCGTGGAATTTATCGGTGGAAATGCCGATTTCGGCCCCCAGGCCATACTCGAAACCATCGGCAAAGCGGGTACTGGTGTTCACCATCACGCTGGCAGAGTCCACCTCGCGCAAAAAACGCTGGGCGTGCATGTGGTCGCGGGTCAGGATGGCGTCGGTATGGTGGCTGGAGTAGTGGTTGATGTGCGCAATGGCGGCTTCCACGCCGTCCACCAGCTTGATGCTGATGATGGGCGCCAGGTATTCCTCAAACCAGTCTTGCTCGCTGGCGTCTTGCAAATTGGCGCCCGGTACGGCGGCCAAAATCACTCTGGATTCCGGGCAGCAGCGCATTTCCACCCCTTTGGCGGCATAAATGGCGCCAATTTTGGGCAAAAACTCGGCGGCCACGCCGCGCGCCACCAGCAGGCTTTCACTGGCATTGCACGGGCTGTACTTTTGGGTTTTGGCGTTGTCCGCCACGGTCACGGCCATCGCCAAGTCGCAAGGGTCGTCCACATAAGTGTGGCAGTTGCCGTCCAGGTGTTTGATGACCGGCACTTTGGCGTCGCGGCTGATGCGCTCAATCAGGCCTTTGCCGCCGCGCGGAATGATCACATCCACATACTGCGGCATGGTGATGAGCTCCCCCACCACAGCACGGTCCGTGGTTTGGACCAGCTGCACCGCGTGCGCTGGCAGACCGCTGTCGGTGAGCGCCCGCTCCACCAGCAGCGCCAGCGCCTTATTGGAGTCAATAGCTTCGGAGCCGCCGCGCAAAATGCAGGCGTTGCCGCTCTTGATGCTCAGGCTGGCCGCTTCAATGGTGACGTTGGGACGGCTCTCGAAAATCATGCCAAACACGCCAATCGGCACCCGCATCTGGCCCACGCGAATACCGCTGGGTTGCTGTTTCATTCCGATGATTTCACCAATCACATCGGCCATGGCAGCGAGCTGTTCGCAGCCCTGGGCACAGGTTTCCAAGGTCGCAGGGCTCAGCTTGAGCCGGTCCACCAGCGGTGCAGCCAGACCCGCCGCACGGGCACGGTCCAGGTCTTTGGCATTTTCAATCTGCAATGCCGCGGTGTTGTCACGCAACAAGGCGGCCAGGCGGACGAGCGCCCGGTTTTTCATGGCGGTCGAGGCGCTGGCCATCAGCGCACTGGCGGCCTTGGCCTGGGCGCCCAGGGTCTGGGCAAGTTCAGCAATGGATGTGTCGGTCATAGTGCAATTTTCACCGATTGGAGGTGGGGAACATGGGCGCCATTGTGCCCGCCGGGGCGAGGGCTAGCGGCGCGGCGCCACCGGCTTGGCAGCGGCACTGGCTGCGCACAGCGCGCAGAGTTGTTGCGCCAAGCGGTGCAGGGCTTGCCAGCCGTTGGCAGGCCAGTCGGGCTGCTTGAGGCCTTTGACAATGCCGTCCACCTGCTGCGCGGCGTGCAGCAATTGGGCCAGGGATTCTTCACCCAGTCGCGGCAATAGGCGCTCAAACAGGCGTTCTTTGGCGCCCCAGACCCGGTTTTCGCGCAGCGCCATGGGCAGGGGCCGGCCTTGGGCCATGGCGTCTTTCACGCGTTTGAGCGCACGGATGTCTTCGGCCAGCGTGTAGTGGACCAGCACTTCTGCCTCGCCCTCGGCCTGCAGCCCGTCGAGCATGCGTTGCACGCGCAGGGCTTGCCCGGCAAGCACCGCCTCTGACAGCTTGAACACGTCGTACCGGGCCACATTGAGCACCGCGCTCTCCACCTGCTCCAGCTTCAGCACACCGCCGTTTTGCGGTGTCACGGGAAACAGCAGACCGAGTTTTTGAATTTCCTGGTGGGCTGCCAACAAATTGCCCTCGACCCGATCGGCAAAAAACTGCAGCGTGTGTTGCCCCTCAACCCCGGCCGCCACCACCTGGCCCTGCGCGTTCAGGCGTTGGGCAATCCACTGCGGCAGGGCCTGACGCTCCACTGGCTCCACCTGCAGGCTGACACCGCCGTTTTCCAGCGCCATGAACCACGCGGTTGACTTGGTGGCTTTGTCCAGCCGAGGCAGGAGCACGATCGTCAAGGTGCTGTCGTTGCCCTGCGCCTGTTCGGCAAGCTGTTGCAAGGCGGCGCTGCCCTCCTTGCCCGGTTTGCCGCTGGGAATACGGATTTCGATGATCTGCTTGTCGGCAAACAGGCTCAGGCTGCCCACGGCGGCCAGCACCTCGCTCCAGTCAAAATGCGCACCCGCCACGGTGTGGGCGCTGCGCTCGGTAAAACCTTGGGCACGGGCTTGGGCGCGCAAGGCGTCCAGCGCTTCGAGCTGCAGCAAGGGCTCGTCGCCGTGCAAGGTGTACAGGCTTTTGAGCCCCCGCTCCAGGTGGCGGCCGAGCTGCATCGGGGCGATTTGCATGGCTGCGCGCTCAGGGCGCCAGGGTTTTGACAGCCGCCAGGCGACGCACCAGCTGCTGCACCGCGTCGGTTTGCATGTCGCGGTAAAGCAGGCCCTCTTCGGCCTCTTTGGCCAACACGGCGGTCTCGTTAAAGCTGATATCGCGCTGCAGGAGCACTTCCGTGGGGGCAATCAGTTCGGCCCCGGCAGGCGTGCGAAGGCGAAACCGCACCCGCAGGCGGAGCTGGAATTCGCGCACCTGGCCGGAGGCATTGACGCCGACCACCGTTTTTTCCCGGGCCTCTTGCAAGATGTCAATCACCGCCTCCGGTGCTAAGCCGCCGGTGCCAGGAACGAGGGGACGCACGCGCGCACCCAGGTAACGCGCCAGCTCAGCGGCCACTCCACCCGCCTTTTCAGGCGTGACCGCCACGGTCTCAAAGGCGAAATTTTGGCTGCTGCGCAGTGCAAAACCGCAGCCCTGCAATCCCGTCACTGCGCTCAGGCACAGCGCCAGCCCCAAGGCCAAGCAGCGTCGCCGGCCGCCGCGGGGGTGCGCGACGGCAAGAGTGGGGACTGGCAAGACAGGGCGCTTCATGGTCAGGTCAGGGGTAATGGGCGTTACAGGACGACGTTCACCAAGCGCCCGGGCACCACAATCACTTTTTTCGGCGCGGCACCGGCGGCAAAGGCGATCAGGGTGGGGCTGGCCAGCGCTAGCGCCTCAATGGTTTCCTTGGAGGCGCCCGAGGGCACCACCACCGAACCACGCAGCTTGCCGTTGATTTGCAGCACCAGCTCAATTTCGTCCTTCACCAAGGCGGCGGCGTCCACTTCGGGCCAAGGCGCATCCAGCAAATCGCCGTGCGCCTGGTGGTAACCCAGCTCCACCCACAGGGTGTGCGCCAGGTGCGGGGTCGCGGGATACAGGCAACGCAGCAAGATGCCAAAGCCTTCCAGCAAAACAGCGAGGTCGGTCGCACCGTCGTGGGACTTGAAGTCATCCAGCGCGTTGATCATCTTCATCGCGCCCGACACCACCGTGTTGTATTGCATGCGCTGGTAGTCGTAGTCCACTTGTTTGAGCACGGTGTGCACCTCAAAGCGCAGCGCCTTGGCCTCTTTGGACAAGGCCAGGCCCAACACGCCCCCTGCATCGGCCAGCGCGGCGCGGGCACCCGCCAGATCCAGGCTGGAGAGCTTGTGACCAAAATTCCAGACCCGGCGCAAAAAGCGGTAGCTGCCTTCCACGCCCGCGTCGTTCCACTCTAGGGTGGCCTCGGGCGGCGCGGTGAACATGGTGTACAGGCGCGCGGTGTCGGCACCGTACTTCTCGATCAGGTCTTGCGGATCGACACCGTTGTTCTTGGACTTGGACATGGTGCCCACGCCCTCGTAGTCAATGGCTGTGCCCACGGGCAAGTTACCCACTGCCTTGATCAGGCGCGCGCCGGTCACCTTGCCGGTCTCATCGAACACGTGCTCCACGTCCTGCGGCCAGAAATACTCTTTGGCGCCCTTGTCGGTGCGGCGGGAGTAAATATGGTTCAGCACCATGCCCTGCGTGAGCAACTTGGTGAAAGGCTCGTCGATGGTGACCAGGCCAATGTCGCGCATCACCTTGGTCCAGAAACGGGCATACAGCAAATGCAAAATCGCGTGCTCAATGCCGCCAATGTACTGGTCCATGCCACTGCCACCGGGCTGGCCGCTGGCGTCGCGCATCCAGTACGCCGTGCCTGCGCCTACCATCGCCTGGGCATTGGCCGGGTCGCAGTAGCGCATGTAGTACCAGCTCGAGTCGACAAAGGTGTCCATGGTGTCGGTCTCGCGCCGCGCTGACGCGCCGCAAATCGGGCAGGTCACCCCCGCGTGAAAACCTTCGTGTTTGTGCAGCGGATTTCCCGATCCGTCAGGAATGCAGTCCAGCGGAAGCACGACCGGCAGGTCTTTTTCAGGCACCGGCACCGCACCGTGTTCCGCGCAGTGAATGATAGGAATCGGCGTGCCCCAATAACGCTGGCGGCTCACACCCCAGTCGCGCAAGCGCCAGGTGGTTTTTTTCTCGCCCAGACCCAGGGCGACGAGGTCTGCGGCGACGGCGTCCACACAGGCCTGAAACGCCAGTCCGTCGTACTTGCCCGAGTTCACCGCCACGCCCGCACCTTTTTCGGCGTACCAGTCCTGCCAGACGCTGGCGTCAAACGCAACTGCCTTGCTCACCGCCACCACCTGGTTGATCGGCAGCGCGTACTTGAGTGCAAACGCGAAGTCGCGCTCGTCGTGCGCAGGCACACCCATCACGGCGCCGTCGCCGTAGCCCATCAGCACGTAGTTGCCCACCCACACCGGCACTTGCGCGCCGGTGACCGGATGGCTCACAAACAGGCCAGTGGCCATGCCTTCTTTTTCTTTGACCGCCAACTCGGCTTCGGTGGTGCCGCCCTTTTGGCATTCTTCGATAAAGGCCGCCAGCGCCGGCTGGGTGGCTGCAGCGTGCGCCGCCAAGGGATGCTCGGGCGCCACGGCGCAAAAGGTCACGCCCATGATGGTGTCCACGCGGGTGGTAAACACGTACATCCGGCCATCGCCAATCAGTGCCCCCGCGGCGTCCTTGATGCCATGGGGGAACGCAAACCGCACACCCTCGCTCTTGCCGATCCAGTTTTCCTGCATCAGCTTGACGCGCTCGGGCCAGCCGGGCAAGCCGGTTTTGACCTGGTCGAGCAGCTCTTCGGCGTAGTCGGTAATCTTGAGGTAGTAGCCAGGAATTTCGCGCTTTTCCACCAGCGCACCGGTGCGCCAGCCGCGCCCGTCAATCACCTGCTCATTGGCCAGCACGGTTTGGTCCACCGGGTCCCAGTTGACGACCTGGGTTTTGCGGTAGGCGATGCCACGCTCCAGCATCTTCAAAAACAACCACTGGTTCCATTGGTAGTACGCCGGCTCGCAGGTCGCCACCTCGCGGCTCCAGTCAATCGCCAGGCCCATGGCCAGCATTTGCTGCTTCATGTGGGCGATGTTGTCGAAAGTCCATTGGGCCGGAGGAACGCCATTTTTGAGCGCGGCGTTCTCGGCGGGCAGGCCAAAAGCGTCCCAGCCCATGGGCATCAGCACGTTGTAGCCCTTCATGCGCAGGTAGCGCGCGAGCATGTCGTTGATGGTGTAGTTGCGTACATGGCCCATGTGCAACTTGCCGCTGGGGTAAGGCAGCATGGAACAGGCGTAGAACTTGGGCTTGGTCTGGTCTTCGGTCACCCGGTAGGCCTCGTGGCCGTTCCACAGGGGCTGGGCCCAATGGTCGCGGGCGGCTTGTTCGATGGCGGTGTGTTGGTACTTGTCTTGCATGGGGGAACTTGTTGGGAATCGCGCCCATTTTAGGCGGTGGGCGCGGGCGACCCTGCCGCGCTGCTTTGCTGCTATTGGGGGGTCTGGGTTACAAAACCAACCCGGCTCAAGCCCGCGCGGTGGGCCATGGCCATGAACTCCACAACCCGGCCATAGGGCACCGCGCTGTCAGCGCGCAGTTGGACCTCGGTCGCCGGGTTTTGCACGGCGGCAGCGCGCAAGGCCTGCTCCAAGGCGACCCCCTCCAGCGCCTGGTCGCGTACGAAGATGCCGCCCTGTTTGTCTATCACCACCGCCAGGGCGGGCCCAGCGGCGTCCAGGGCAGCGGGCGCGCTGGCTTGGGGCAAATCCACTTTGAGGGCGCTCACCATCAGCGGTGCGGTGATGATAAAAATCACCAGGAGCACCAGCATCACGTCAATCAGCGGCGTCATATTGATGTCTGCCATGGGGGCCGTGCCCGACGTGGGTTCCATGCGGCCAAATGTCATGGCGGCCTCAGTCCAGGGCGGTGTGCGCCCAGGCCGTAGGCCCCGCAGCTTGACTGCCCTGCCCGTGTTGCACCACCAGCAACGCGCGCAGGTCGCGCGCAAATCCGTCCAGATCGGCCTCGATCCGGCCAATGAGGCGCCCAAAAATGTTATAGCCCAACACCGCCGGAATGGCCACCACCAGCCCCGCGGCCGTCATGATCAGCGCCTCACCCACCGGCCTGGCAATTTTGTCGATGGTCATCGGACTGGCACTGGCCATGGTGATGAGCGCATGGTAGATGCCCCAGACCGTACCCAATAACCCCACAAAGGGCGCAACCGAGCCCACGGTGGCCAGCAAGACCTGGCCCGACTGCAGCTTGCGCAAACTAGTGGCCAGTGCATCGCGCAATACCCGGGTCAACTGCGCGCCCACGTCGCCCTGGCTGGACAGGCCCCGCGCCGACTGGGCGGTCGCGAGCTGACGTTGGCTGGCTTGCAGCAGCGGGCTCACTAGCGCGCTGCGGTCAAACGCCTGCAAGGTGTGCCCGGCCTGCGCCAGATCGGGCGCTTGCCAAAACGCGGCAATGCTGCGTGCCACATCAGTCACCGCCCGGCGCAGCAAGTAAGTTTTCCAGACAATAACGACCCAACTGCCCACCGACATCAGCAGCAACAGCAGCGTCACCGCCTTGTGTACTGCATCGCCCTGAAACAAACCGCCCAGAGCGACCAGCGGGTTCATTTCAATCCCAGCACGTCAAACATGTCGAACAAACCGCTGCGCTTGCCCGCCAAAAAGCGCACCGCACGCAAGCTTCCCTGGGCATAAGTGGCACGGCTTGACGATTTATGGCTGATCTCGATGCGCTCGCCCGTGCCAGCGAACAGCACGGTGTGGTCGCCCACAATATCGCCACCGCGAATGGTCGCAAAGCCGATGCTAGAGGGGTCGCGCTCGCCGGTGACGCCTTCGCGGGCATAGACCGCACAGTCTTTCAGGTCGCGCCCAAGTGCGCTGGCAATCACCTCACCCATTTTGAGGGCCGTACCCGAGGGCGCGTCCACCTTGTGGCGGTGGTGCGCTTCAATAATTTCAATGTCGTAGCCGGTGGCCAGCGCCTGGGCCGCCATTTCCAGCAACTTCAGGGTGACGTTGACGCCCACGCTCATATTGGGCGCCATCATGATCGGAATATGCTTTGCGGCCTCGGCAATCTCGGCCTTTTGGGCGTCCGAGAATCCGGTGGTGCCGATCACCAGGCCGACATTCAAGGCCAGACAGGCCTGCAAATGCGCCATGGTGCCCTCGGGCCGGGTGAAGTCGATCAGCACCTGGCTGTGGTGCAAGCCCGCCCGCACGTCGGCGGTGATGTGCACGCCCGTGGTCTGCCCGGCATACGCACCAGCGTCGTGGCCAATGGCGGTGCTGCCCGCTACGTCCAAGGCACCCGCCAATGCAAAGGCGGGATCGGCACGCACCGCCTCAACCAGCATCTGTCCCATCCGGCCGGAAGCTCCGGCAATGGCTACAGCAATTGCCGCTGTGTTTGTCGTTGTCTGAACCATCGGGCCTGCTCCCTTTTTACATATTTGGTGGTGTATGGCGTTGCGGCATCGCTCACACGGACGGCCCCCGGGGCAGCCTGTGCGCTGTCGTGACCGGTTTATTTGGTCGCTGGCTCCAGTGGCGGATAACTGGTCGCACTGGGCAAGGGCAACGCCGGGCTGGCACTCGGGGCCGATGCGGGCGCCGGGAATTTGGCCAACGCGTCGGCAGCCGCCTCCAGCGGCTTGGGCTTAGGCAGGTCTTTGGGCTTGCGCAAGCTGCCGACAAAATCGGCCTCGCTCGGCAGCGGATCGGCCTCAATACGTTCGACCCGGTCGTCCTTGAAAAATACGGTGACATGGCGCTCTTGGGGCGCAACGCCCTGCTGCTTCAGGGTAAAGGTGTAGTCCCAGCGCTGCGTGTGAAACGCACTGACCAGCAATGGCGTGCCCAAAATCGCCTGTACCTGGGGGCGCGGCATGCCCAGCTGCAGAGCGGCCAACTGCTCGCGGGTCACCACATTGCCCTGCACAATGTCCATGCTGTAAGGCGTAACGACCGCGGGTACTGCGCGGCTTGCACGGTCCAGACTGCTGCATGCCGACATCGCCAGCACGGCGGCCCCAAGACCCGAAAAAGCCATGGCGCGGCGGACAGAATAGGAGAGGATCATGGGCAGAATAGGGGGCGGTAAGATCGTGGCATTGTAGCCTCGCCCCCCTGAGACCGTAGCGCCATGACCAACATTGACGAACTCAAAAGCACCGGGTTAAAAGCCACGATTCCCCGCCTGAAGATCCTGGAAGTTTTCCAGCGCAGCGGGCAGCGCCACATGTCGGCCGAGGACGTGTTTCGCATCTTGCTGCAAGAGCGCGCCGACGTCGGCCTGGCCACCGTGTACCGCGTGCTGACCCAGTTCGAACAAGCCAGCATCCTCAACCGCAGCCAGTTTGAGGGCGGCAAGTCGGTCTACGAGCTCAATGAGGGCCAGCACCACGACCACATCGTTTGCCTTGATTGCGGCCAGGTCGAGGAGTTTTATGACCCTGAAATCGAGTTGCGCCAGCAAGCGGTGGCCAAACTCAAGGGTTTCACCATTACCGACCACGCGCTGAGTCTGTACGCCACCTGCAACAAGGCCCGCTGCCCCAACCGTCCGCAGCCCTGAGGCCCAAAACAAAAGCCCCCAGGTGTTTCCACCTGGGGGCTTTTGCACTTTTCAGATTCTTACACTGGCACCAGGCCAGCGCGGGAATTAGAAGTAGTGGTTCAAAGACAACGAGTACTCGTTGGTTTGGCCATTGGCAGCGCCGGTGTCAGCATTGCCGAACGACAGATTGACGTTGGTACGCTTGCTCAGGTCGTACTGTGCGCCGACTTGGTTGAACGAACCGTTGCCACGCTTGCCGTAGTTCAGGCCAAAGCTGGCTGCGCCCGCAGGCACAGTGATACCAGCCAAGATGGCAGCGTCGTCGGTGCCGTCTTGCCTGCCGCGACGTGCGCTATCGTAGCCCAGACCAACTTTAGCAACACCAGCGTCATAGATCACGCTCAGGTCGGTAGACACAGTGCGAGGAGAGGTGACGCCTGCAGCAGCCAGAGTTGCGGCGGTAGCAGGAGTGAAGGCGGACTGGTTTACACCCGCTGCAACTTTCAGAGGACCGGCTGCGTACATCGCAGCCAGAACCATCGTGGTGGTGCCAGCAGAAGCAGCGTAGTCTGGGCCGGACTCAACGTACTTACCTTGAACGGTCAAACCGCCACCCATGGGAACGGTCAACACCGCAGCGTCAACATTCGCGCGCGTGATAACACCGCCCGCACCCCAGTAGCCGTCCCACAGGTTCACGGGAGCGATCAAAGCAGCCGCCTGAGCGCCGCCCGAACGGGTGTTAGCCAGGGTCAGCGAGAAGCTGGGGGTGCTCAGAGTCATGTTGCGGTCGCCGCTGTATGCGCTACCAGCTGCAGCACGGCTGCTGTCCATGTTCAGTTCCATGAATGCAGACACTTTCATGCCGCCACCCAGGTCTTCAGACGCTGCCACATCCAGCCAAGCGCCGGTGTTCAGCAGACCTTGCGAGGTACCCGCAAAGTTCTTGATCGAAGCAAAACCAACACCGCCTGATATAGTGGCTTGAGCGAAAGCAGCGCCAGAAGTAGCCAAAGATGCCACAGCAGCCAATGCAATAAGGGTCTTTTTCATTTAAAAATTCTCCAAAGTTAATCAAGGGATGCTGATTTCAAAAAATTGAACTTCAGCACCAACTTCGTTTTCAGAAGCTGAGTGCATTGCAACAGACGCGGAGGGCTTTGGCAAAGAAAAGCCACCTGCGGCGGCTCTTTTCGGCGGATTTCGTTGCAACTGCGCAACACAAGTGGGGCTTTGGTGGGCGAATCCCAGTTTTTAGGCGGCTGGTGGTGCCATCCGTTCGGCGGCTTTGAATGGCAAGGTGCACCCGCCCATGCCCACTTCCCAAGCAGTGCAAGTGCCTGCCTTGTATGCTTGGAGCATGCAATTCTCTACCGACCGACTGATGGCCGCCGCTGACACGGCGCTTCGTACTTTGTTTGCTACGCCGCACGCGTCCGGGCCCTGCCAGACGCTGCCCGAAGCGCCCACCACCCTGACAGACGCAGAAAAGCAACGCTCAGCGGGCCTGATGCGCGTCAACCATGTGGGCGAGGTGTGCGCCCAGGCGCTGTACACCGCGCAGGCTCTGGCTACCCGCAACCCGGAGTTGCGTGCGCATTACACCGCCGCTTGTGTGGAGGAAACTGACCACCTGGCTTGGACGGCGCAACGGCTGCAAGACTTGGGCGCGCGGCCCTCCTTGCTCAATCCGCTGTGGTACGCCGGGGCGTTTGGGCTGGGTTTGCTGGCGGGACGGCTGGGGGATGCGGTCAGTTTGGGCTTTGTGGTGGAGACCGAGACGCAGGTGGGCGCCCATCTGGAAAGCCATTTGCAGGCCTTGCCGGCCGCGGACCACGCCTCGCGCGCCATCGTGGCGCAGATGCGCGATGACGAACTGCGCCACGCGGATGCCGCCCGCGCCGCGGGTGCTGCCGTGGTGCCGCCGCCCGTACAAGCCCTGATGCGGGCCGCCGCCAAGGTCATGACGACCGTCGCGCAGCGGGTTTAGCTGCAAAAGTGCCAAGGTGCCCCAGCGCACCTTGGCTGGCGTGCTGCATGTCAACATATAGAGCACTTCACCAGCCGAGCCTTGGGCGAAGGGTCAGGGCTTGGCTTTGCGGGTGCGCCGGCTTTGCAATAGCGCAATGTTTTGCTCGCCCGTCACGGTGCTGGCGTAGTAAGTGTTGATCACGTCCACGCTGGTGCGGGCGTTACGCGCCAGCGTCAGCAGGTCAATACCCTGGCCGTAAAGCAGCCTGAAGGTGATGGCCGAGTGGCGAAAACTGTACATGCTGCGTGGTTGACCATGGGCGCCTTCTTTAAGTTGGGTTACGCCCAACACCCAATTGAGGTGAAAGCTCAGCACGGCCAGCATGTAGTGGCGGTCGCGCAGCTGGGGCATGAACAGGTAGTCGTCGGGCTTGGCCAGGTCGCGCCGCGCGTTGTTTTTGACGATTTGCTCATAAATGCGCACCGCTGAATACAAGGTGACGATGGGTTTGCCGTGGCTTTTGGTCTCGGGCAGGGTCAGGCGCAGGTAGGTGTTGTCGCCGCGTACCACTTCGACGTGCTTGTGCTTGAGGGTTTTAAGGTCGCTGGGACGAATAAAGCCGTGCACCATGAAACCGATCGCCCACGCCAAGTCCGGCGGCATGATCTGCTCTTTGAGCCGCACCTTGTATTTGATACGGATCTCTGCCCCACTCTCGGGGTGGCGGACACCGCGCAAATGGCGGGCTTTGCGGATGATGCAACGGTATTCCGTGGGCGTAAACGCGCCGCGCGACTTGGTGAGGACCTTGACCTTGGGAAAGTCCGGCAGGGCCTCAAGCTGGCCCGAGGCCACCGCGTGGCGCAGTACCTTGCGCACCGCCACCAGGTATTGGCTGATGGTGATGGTGGAGTGCTGGTCACTCATAAAGTTGATGAAGTCGAGCAGGCTCTGGTAGGTGATGTCCGAGGGCGCAGCGCTGGCCCAGCGCGGCAAGATATACGAGTCCAGGCGGTTGCGCAGCACCTGCAAGCTGCCCATCGTCCATTCACCGCGGCCCACACGGGCCTCTTCATTGGCAAACAACTGTGCTGCCAGGGCGCCAAAGGTAACAACCTTGCCCGGTTGCACCACCTTGGGAGCCTTGGCGGTGCCTGCGCCCGGCGTATCGGGGATGGACAGGTAGTTTTCTGCCAGCCAGGCCTCGTAAACGGTGCGTGCAATGCTCTGCGCTTGGCGCAGATTTTGGGTCTTGGTGCTGCGCCGGTAGGTGCGCCCGGCGATCCAGCAGCGCACCTGCCAGTATTTGCTGGCCTCCATTTTGTAGAGGCACAGCTTGTCCGGATAGCCGGGTACGCGGGTGATCGTGTCCGGAATCGGCACGGTGCGCTCGCGTTTGGCCGCGCCTTCGTCATCGTTAGCAGCCGCGCGCGACGGGTCGATCAACGGATTCATGACGAAAAACCCGCCAGTTGTAGAGATGAAGAGCCTGCTCCAAACCAGCATCGGGCGGCCAGCAGGCTGCTATTTAGGCCTGAAAAACCAGCTTTGTAGCCCTGCAAATTGCGCAACAAAAATCGGTACAAAATCCCTGGAAAAGACCAAAAACAGGGTGTAAAAGTTGTATACAAATTACTTTCCAACTTTATTTTGTATCGTTTTTCATTGATTTTTCTACTTTTCAGTTGTGAAAATGCAATTTTTTTCATAAATTAAAATGATTGTACCGTTTTGCATTGGCTGCTGTCGCAGCAGTTGGCACTTCTTTCGCTCAGGTTTCGATCACCGGTAGCCTGTCGGCTGCGACTCAGAAAAATCTGTCTGGATCGTCGCAAGGTCTGGCAATGACCGACAACACGTTCGTGATCTCCGCAGGCGAAGATTTGGGCGCGGGCATGAAACTGTCGGGCTCGTTCACAGTTGAGAATGACACCCAACGTGGTGCTGGATTCACCCGTGCGGACCAGTCCGTTGTTTTGTCGACATCGGCCTACACTTTCGCTCTGGCAAACACCCGTTCGGGTGGCAACCAAGGTGCTGCTTTGGTTGCACCAGCCAACTTGGCTGATGATCAGTGGACTAGCGCAGTTATCAGCCGCGCTGCCATCGACGTAGCTTCGCTGACGATCCCAATTAATTCCGCTTTCTCTGCTTCTTTGAAGTACGTTGAAGGTGGCAGCAATCAAGCCGTATCCGCTGGCGCCACTGCTGCAGCTGTGACTTATGCCGGCGCGCCTACCGCCGCCAACAAAGCTGCGCTCGCTGCAGCGATTAAGGCTGATGCAATTTCAGGTGACGGCGCCAACGTTCCCGGCTCCACCACTTGGACAGCTTCTGCGACCTACGCAGCCAATGGCTTGAAAGTTGTTGCCCAAGTCAACCAGTCCACCTACTCCGACAATGCCAAGGCAGTCGCAGCCCTGACCGGCGTGACAAACCCACGCACACTGTCAACCGACCTTAGCGCCGTCTACGACCTCGGCGTCGCTAAAGTTGGTTTGGGCTGGGATGCCGCACGTCGCGGAAAGCAAGATGGCACAGATGCCGCTGCCACCATGTTTGGCGTGTCCGTGCCCATGGGTGCAACAACCTTTGGTTTGAACTACGGCAAGCGTGACACCGCCTCCTTCACACAAGTGGCTGCCCAGTATGACCTGAGCAAGCGCACCAATGTGAACGCCTCTTTTGGTAGCGACACCCAGTCCGGCACCAGCGGCACCAACGACCAGTACCGTTTGTCGTTGAACCACTCCTTCTAATTCCCGCGCTGGCCTTGTGCCAGTGTAAGAAGCAAGAAGCTAAAAAGCCCCCAGGCGGAAACGCCTGGGGGCTTTTTTATGGGTGCTGGGCTGGAGTCTCAGCCCTCCACCAACTCAAACCCCGTAGTAATCTGCGCCGTTTTGCCCAGCATGATGCTGGCAGAACAGTATTTTTCGTGGCTCATCGCAATGGCGCGTTCTACGGCGCTGGGGGGGATGCCTTTGCCGGTCACGGTAAAGTGCATGTGGATTTTGGTGAAAACTTTGGGGTCGGACTCTGCCCGTTCGGAGCTCAGTTTGACGCTGCAGCCTTGCACGGCGTGGCGGCCCCGCTTGAGGATGAGCACGACGTCGTAAGCGGTGCAACCACCGGTGCCCGCCAATACCAGCTCCATGGGCCGGGGCGCCAAGTTTTGGCCACCGTTTTCCGGCTTGGCAGCGTCTGGAGCGCCGTCCATCACGACCGCGTGGCCACTTCCGGTCTCGGCCAAAAAACCCATGCCTGAGCGGGTGCCGCTGTTCCCGGTCCAACTGACTGTACATTCCATATTTTCCACTCCTGCAATGGGCTTGGCGACTGCCGCGTGGCCCTGGGTGGCGATTATCATGCGGCTTAGCTCCGACCCTCTGCCATGACTACCGCAAAACCCAAACCATTCCGCAGCACGAACCCCAAAGCAGTACCCCAGAAGCGCGCCTTGAACGCCTTGACGCCAAAACCCATCGCCCTGTCCCCCGCCGACTACCTGATCAAAATCTTGAATGCCAAGGTGTATGACGTGGCCCAGGAGTCCGCGTTGGAGCAGGCCCAGAACCTGAGCCAGCGCATCCACAACACCGTACTGCTCAAGCGCGAGGACCAGCAACCGGTGCGCAGTTTCAAGTTGCGCGGTGCGTACAACAAGATGGCGCACCTGAGCGCGGCGCAGCTTAAAAAAGGCGTGATTTGCGCGTCCGCAGGCAACCATGCACAGGGCGTGGCACTGAGCGCGCGGCGTCTGGGTGCGCGGGCGCTGATCGTGATGCCCACCACCACGCCGCAAGTCAAGATTGATGCGGTGCGCGGCTTTGGCGGCGAGGTGGTGCTGTTTGGCGACAGCTATACCGACGCCTACAACCACGCCCTGACCTTGGAGAAAAAACAAGGGCTGACCTTTGTGCATCCGTTTGACGACCCCGATGTGATTGCCGGCCAAGGCACGGTGGCGATGGAGATCTTGCGCCAGCACCCTGGCCCGCTGGACGCGGTGTTTGTCGCCATTGGCGGCGGAGGTCTGGTGAGCGGAGTGGCCAACTACATCAAGGCGGTGCGCCCGGATGTCAAGGTGATTGGCGTGCAGATGAACGACTCGGACGCCATGATGCAATCGGTGACCGCAAAAAAGCGCGTCACCCTGGCCGATGTAGGCCTGTTCTCCGACGGCACCGCAGTCAAGCTGGTGGGCGAAGAAACCTTTCGGGTGGCCAGTGGTCTGGTGGACGAATTCATGACCGTGGACACCGATGCGGTGTGCGCGGCCATCAAGGATATTTTTGTGGACACCCGCTCCATTGTGGAGCCAGCCGGTGCGCTGGCGGTGGCGGCCATCAAGCAGTACGCCGCCACGCACAAAACCCGTGGCCAGACTTATGCCGCGATTTTGTGCGGTGCCAACATGAACTTTGACCGCCTGCGCTTTGTCGCCGAGCGCGCTGAAGTGGGCGAGGAGCGCGAGGCGCTTTTTGCGGTGACGATTCCCGAGGAACGCGGCAGCTTCAAGCGCTTTTGCGCCCTGATTGGCGAGCTGCCCGGCGGGCCGCGCAATGTGACTGAGTTCAACTACCGCATGAGCGATTCGGCACAGGCGCATGTGTTTGTCGGCCTGACCACACAGGGCCGGGGCGAGTCGGCCAAGATCGCCAAAAATTTTGGCAAGCACGGCTTCACCACGCTGGACCTGACGCACGACGAGTTGGCCAAAGAACACATCCGCCATATGGTGGGCGGCCACTCCGGGCTGGCGCAGGACGAGCGGATTTTGCGATTTGTGTTCCCCGAGCGGCCGGGCGCGTTGATGAAGTTCCTGAGCCTGATGCGCCCGGGCTGGAATATCAGCCTGTTTCATTACCGCAACCAAGGTGCGGACTACGGCCGCATTTTGGTGGGCCTGCAGGTGCCCAAGGCCGACAACAAGGCCTTTGCCCAGTTTTTGCTGGCGTTGGGCTACCCCTATGTGGAGGAAACCGACAACCCGGTCTACCGCCTGTTTTTGCAAACCCCGGCGGCTGCGGCGCCCACCCCCCAGAGCGCCAAGCGCTAACCCGCCATGGCTGTAACGCTGGACGGCAAACTGGTGGTGGCAATCTCCAGCCGCGCCCTGTTTGACTTTGAAGAAGAAAACCAGCTTTTTGAGCAAGGCGATGACCGCGCCTATATGCGCTTGCAGCTGGAGCGCCTGGACGCACCGGCCAAGCCCGGGGTGGCGTTTTCGCTGGTCAAAAAGTTGCTGGCCTTCAACACCGAGGTCACGCAGCGGGTGGAAGTGGTGATCTTGTCGCGCAATGACCCGGTGAGCGGACTGCGGGTGATGCGCTCGGCCGCGCACTATGCCTTGCCGATCATCCGTTGTACGTTCACGCGGGGCGAGTCGCCCTGGCGTTACCTCAAGCCACTCAAAGCCAATCTGTTTTTGAGCACGCACCTGAGCGATGTGCGCAGCGCGCTGGACGCGGGCGTTCCCGCGGCGCAGGTGTACCCCCAGTCGGCCCATGCCAGCAGCGCGCACCCGCACGAAGTGCGCATTGCTTTTGACGGTGACGCCGTGCTGTTCAGTGACGAGGCCGAGCGCGTGTTCCAGGACCAGGGCCTGAACGCCTTCCAGCAACACGAACACGATAAAGCCGCCCTGCCCCTGCCCGACGGCCCGTTCAAACCACTGCTGGTGGCGCTGCACGCCCTGCAGCAGGCCGCGCAGCCCCAGATGCGCATTCGCACGGCACTGGTCACCGCGCGCAGCGCTCCGGCCCACGAGCGGGCCATTCGCACCCTGATGGACTGGAACATCGAGGTCGACGAGGCCATGTTTTTGGGCGGGCTGGACAAGGGCGCGTTTTTGCGTGAGTTTGAGCCCGACTTCTTTTTTGACGACCAGACCGGCCATATTGAGTCGGCGGCGCGCCATGTGCCCTCGGGCCATGTGGCCAGCGGCGTGCGCAATTAGCGCCCTCTTTCAACCCAGGAGTCAGCGTTCATGACCTTGCCATTGACCAACCGAATGCTGCGCACTCCCAACCGGCGGCTCTTTTTGGTCCGCAGTGCTGCCGCTTTAGCGGCAGCCTCAGCGTGGCCCTGCTTGGCCGGGGCGCAAGCCACGTTGGGCAGTACGCACCGACTTGCCACCCCAGTGCTCGAAGCCCAATGGCGCGTACTGTCGCGCCTGGGCTACGGCCCGACCCCGGATCTTATGCAGTCGATGCAGGGCGTGGAGCCTCGAGCCTGGGCTTTGGCGCAGGTGGATGCCGCGTGGGCCGCCAGCAGGAAAAGACCCCAAATTCCTTCCGATTTGCAGGCAATCAACGCACCCATGCCCACGCAGTTTGACGGTGTGAAGGCGGAGCGCGAAATTCGAGCGAGTAAGCGCGCAAGCGGCAAAGACCGCGAGACCAACGAATTGCAGGACAAAGCTCCTCGACCCTTTGACTTTTCGACGCCTGCCGAGGCCCGTTACTTCACGCGAGAGCAGCGGCAAAAGGCGGTGGCCTGGCAACTGAGTGCCTGTAGCCGGGCGGATATCGAAAACCCCTTGCTGGCGCGCATGAGCGAGTTTTGGTTTAACCACCTGAACGTCAACGCAGGCAAGAATGCGGTGGGAGCGTACGTCGGCCACTACCAGCTGAACGTGATACGCCCACACGCAATGGGGAAATTTGAAGACTTGCTGCTGGCCAGCGCCCGCCACCCCGCTATGCTGATTTATCTCGACCAAGCCCAAAGCGTTGCGACCGGAACCGCCGGGCTGCAAGGCAGCACGCGGGGCCTGAATGAAAACTATGCCCGCGAATTGATGGAACTGCACACCTTAGGCGTCGATGGCGGCTATACGCAAGGTGATGTTCGCGCGTTGGCGCGGATTTTGACGGGCTGGACCTTGGGGCAGCAGGAGCCGTCAGGCTTTCGGTTTTCTTCACGCGGCCATGACACAGGCCCCAAAACACTGCTCGGCCAGGCCTATGGTGGCCCCCTTTTGGGCAGCGGAGAATCTGAGGGCATAGACGCCCTGCGTCGTTTGGCACGCCACCCCAGCACCGCCAAAAGGGTGTGTCAGCGCCTTGCCGAGTTTTTTGTGGCCGATCAACCACCGCCAAGTTTGGTTCAAGGTTTAAGCCAGATCTTCTTAAACACCCAGGGTGATCTGCGCTTGCTAATGCGCGCGCTGGTGGAGTCTCCTGAATTCTGGAGTCCGGAGCACCAGCTGTTCAAGACCCCACTCGACTACGCCTGTTCCGCATTGGCTGCGATCCCGCTCCACGACGAGCGTCGCACCTTGGGCTTGGCAACCGGCTTTTTGACCGCTGCGGGCCAACCGGTTCAAAACTGGCAAACGCCGGATGGCTACAAAACAGACGCCGCGACCTGGTTGGTACCCGAAGCACTGACAAGGCGCGCCGACTTCGCGATCAGACTGGCACAAGGCTCGCCGCCCCTGGATTTTTTGCAGCCGTTTATCAGCGCCGAAACCCAAGCCACACTGGCCAAGGCTCCCGCGGGTATGCGTGCTGGTTTGCTGCTGGCCAGCCCAGACTTTATGTACAAATAGGAGGCCACAGACATGACCTTTGGCACACAAGACCCTCCGCGCTCACGCCGCAGTGTGTTGTCGCAGCTGATGCTTGCCGGTAGCGCGTGGGCCGCGCCGGCAAGCTGGGCACAAACGGGGAAAGCCGGGGCGCAAGAGGGGCGTTTGGTGGTGGTCTTTCTGCGCGGCGCTTACGATGGTTTGTCCGCGTTGGTGCCCTACACCGACCCACGCTACTACCAACTGCGGCCCAACATCGCCATCGCAGCGCCCGATGGCAGCGCGCAATCCGCCATTGCCCTTGACGGAACATTTGCACTGCACCCCGCGCTTGCGCCACTTTTTCCGCTGTGGCAACAGGGACTGCTAGCGGTGCTGCCAGCGGCAGGTTCGCCCGATCCAACACGCTCCCACTTTGATGCCCAGCACCACTGGGAACTCGGCAGCCCCCGAAAAAGCAATGGCACCCAAGGCTGGATGAACCAGTGGGCCAGCCTGATAGCGCAGACAGGCATCCAAAGCACGGCACCAAGGAAGCCCAACGCCTTGGCGGTGGGTGAATCCAATCCCTTCATCTTGGCCGGGCCTGCCCCAGTGCAGCGTGTGCCACGCGGCCAAGCCGCCACGCAAAAAGGCGCGCTCGGTAATGAGCGCACACGCGATGCGATGCTCCACCTGTACCAAGGGAACGACGAATTGTCACAAGCCTTTCGCGCGGGTGCCGAAAGCCGAGCCCAGACGGCCCAAATCCTGAGTGAGAACGAGATGGGAAGCATGGCCGGCGACCGGCAGGAAATGATGGCCGCCAACAACGGCGCACCGAGCGCCAAGGGCCTGCTGCTCGACGCCCAGTACCTGGGGACGCTGATGCGCCGGGACCGCAACCTGCGCTTGGGTTTTTTGTCGGCCGGTGGCTGGGACACGCATGCCAACCAAGGTGCGGCCTCAGGGATGCTGTCAAATAACCTGGCCAGCTTAGCCACCACACTGGTGCAGCTTCGCAAAGATTTTTCTCAAGCGAACGATGTGGTCGTTGTCTGCAGCGAGTTTGGCCGGACCAGCGCCGAGAACGGAACGCGGGGTACGGACCACGGCCACGGCAACGCGCTCTGGCTCATGGGCAGCAAAGTGCAGGGTGGGCGCTGGCACGGGCAGTGGACCGGACTGGCACAGGGCAACTTGCACGAGGGGCGCGATTTGCCGGTACACCACGATTTTCGGGCAGTGTTCGCCCAGGTAATGCAGCGCACCCAGGGGCTCAGCGCAGCGGACCTCGATGCTTTGTTCCCCGGTCTGGTGTGGGACAGCAAACTCGACCCATTGATGAGAATTTGATGCAATCTCCCTTACCCACTTCCCCACTTCTGGCGGCCAGCCCGTGGAGCCGCGCCCTGCGGCAGGTGCGGCGCGTTTGGGCGCTTTCATGGCCTTACTTTTTCTCAGAAGAAAAATGGCGCGCGCGCGCCATGCTGGCGGCCATCGTGGCGCTCAATTTGGCCCTGGTCTACATGGCGGTGCTTTTCAACGATTGGAACAAGCTGTTTTACGACGCCTTGCAAGAAAAAAATCAGGCTGTTTTCTGGACACAGCTCGGACGCTTCAGCTACCTGGCGTTTGCGTTCATCGTGATCGCGGTTTACAAGTTTTACCTCACCCAACTGCTGGAAATGCGCTGGCGCAGCTGGATGACGCGGCACACCTTGCAACGGTGGCTTTCGGGTCAGGCCTTTTACCGCCTGGAATTGGCCCGCTTTGGAGCCGCCGACCCAGCGCTGGACGCCACGCCCGACAACCCGGACCAACGGATTGCCGAGGACATCAATCAATTCACCGCGCTCACTTTGGGGCTGAGCATGGGCTTGCTTAACTCCGTGGTGACGCTGGCCAGTTTTGTGGGGATTTTGTGGGGTCTGTCGGGTGGCTTTGCCTTTCATGTGGGTGCGCAGGAATACAACATTCCGGGATTTATGGTGTGGATGGCGCTGCTGTACTGCGCGGCTGGAAGCTGGCTCACCCACCTGATTGGACGACCCCAGATTGGGCTGAATTTTGCGCAGCAGCGGGTTGAGGCTGATTTCCGCCACCACATGATTCGGGTGCGCGAATACAGTGAATCGATTGCCTTGGACCGCGGCGAGACAGTAGAGCGCAGCCAGATGGAGTCTCGCTTTGGCGAGGTGATGGCCAACTACCTGCGGCTGATTCGGGCGCAGAAAAATCTGGTCTGGTTCACCAGTTTTTTTGGACAGGCGGCGGTGGTGTTTCCCTTCGTGGTGGCAGCGCCGCGGTTTTTCAGTGGCGCCATTCAACTCGGCGAGCTGATGCAGATTTCGAGCGCCTTTGGCCAAGTGCAAGGCGCTTTGAGCTGGTTTGTTGACAGTTACCCCAACCTGGCAAGCTGGCGTGCCACGACCGACCGTTTGACGCATTTTGAGGCGTCCCTGCAACGACTGGAAGCCGCTCCCCCAGCCACGGCCCTCACACCAAACAGCGATTTGCGCACCCAAGACCTGCGCGTCGCATTGCCCAGCGGCGTCGCCCTGCTGGCACACACCGCCTTGCATGCTGAAGCGGGCGAGCGTGTGCTGTTGCGGGGTCCGTCTGGGGCAGGCAAATCGACGCTGTTCAGGGCCTTGGCAGGGATTTGGCCGTTTGCGAGCGGCACGGTAGCGCGCCCCTTGGACACCATGTTTATCCCGCAGCGTCCGTATTTTCCGAACGGGCCGCTGCGCGATGCGCTGGCCTATCCAGAACTGCCCGCGCGCTACAGCGACAGCCAATTACAGGAGGCGCTGCAATGGGCGCTCCTGCCGGATTTAGCCCTGCAGTTGGACCACTCTGACCTGTGGGGCCAAAAACTATCGGGCGGCGAACAGCAGCGCCTGGCACTGGCGCGGGTCTATTTGAAACAACCGCAATGGGTGTTTGCTGACGAGGCGACCAGCGCGCTGGACCCGGACACCGAAACGACGCTGTACCAGCGCCTGGTCGACCTGCTGGCGCAGCGCGGAGGCGGCTTGGTGTCGATCGCCCACCGCCCCGATGTGGCGCGGTTTCATACCAAAACTTGGCTGCTGGAGCCTCAGCCTGACCCTGCTGGCGCGCGCTTTGCGGTGGTCGAGAAAGCGCTTTAAGGGGCTGTACGTGCCGCGCTAAATGCAGCAAAGCCTTTGGCGCGCAGTTCGCAAGCCGGGCAAGTGCCACAGCCATAGCCCCAAACGTGGCGCTGGCTGCGTTCACCCAGGTAGCAGGTGTGGGTGTGCTCCACGATCAGATCGACCAAGGCACTGCCACCCCCCTTGGCGTCGGCCTGCTCGCCCAATGCGTGCGAAAGACGCCAGGTGGCGGCCTTGTCGATCCACATGAGCGGGGTTTCAATCAAAAAGCGCCGGTCCATGCCCAGCGACAGGGCAAGTTGCATGGCCTTCATGGTGTCGTCTCGACAATCCGGGTAGCCCGAAAAATCGGTCTCACAGACACCCGTAACAATGACTTGCAGGCCCCGACGGTAGGCCAGCGCGGCAGCCAGCGTCAGAAACAAAAGGTTGCGTCCCGGCACAAAGCTGTTGGGCAGGCCACTGGCCTCCATGGCAATTGCAGTGTCGCGGGTGAGTGATGTCTCGCTCACCTCCCCCAAAACGGCGAGGTCAAGCAAATGGTCATCGCCCAGTTTGGCAGCCCACACCGGAAACCGCTCGCGCATTTCGCGCAACACATTCAATCGGGCACCCAGCTCAATGTGGTGGCGCTGTCCATAGTCAAAGGCCACGGTTTCGACCCGCTGGTATTTGGACAGCGCATACGCCAGGCAGGTAGTGGAGTCCTGGCCTCCGGAGAACAATACGAGGGCGGTGGTGTGCATAGGCGGCGATCTTAATGGGACCAGCGCCTAGAGCCGCAAGAACACCCCAACCATCAAAGCACGAAGTCTGACAGAGCCACCTTGGTCACGCCCATGATCTGGATTTGAAACTCAATGGTGGCCGCTTTTCCGTCCGTGTCTGCATAGATCACCAGATTGGAGCCCACCTTTTCGCTCCAGATTGAATAACTCTTGGCCGTGGTTCCTATGGTGCCGGTGTTGACAAACGCCTGGTCTCCCGCGACCTTGCTATTGGCGTCAATGCCACTCAAGTCGATCTTGTCAATGCCGCTGGTGAAATCGTAGACTTTGTCGCGGCTGGCTTGGGTCGATTCCGCAATCGCAGCAAAGTTAAAGCTGTCCATGACTTTGTCGGCCCCGCCGTAAAGTACATCTGCGCCAAGACCGCCGTACAAAATATCGCTGCCGGTACCCCCATTGAGCGTATTGGCGCCGGAATTACCCATCAACGTGTTGGCCAAGGTGTTTCCGGTGCCATCGATCGCTTTCAGACCGGTGAGCGTCAGGTTCTCTACGTAATTGCCCAAGGTGTAGGACACCGATGACAGCACTGTGTCGCTGCCTCCTGCGTCTTTGGTACCTCCAGCCGTGATAGTTTCAAAGACAGCGTCACTCTTATCGTTCACCACGTAGGTGTCGTTACCCGACCCACCCAACAAAGTATCTGCGCCCGTGCCGCCATCTAGGCTGTCGTTGCCTGCGCCTCCCGTGAGCGTATCTTGGCCCGTGCCCCCGATCAGCGTGTCGGCCAATGCCGATCCGGTCAGGGCCGTCGCGGTACCCGTATTGGTGATGCCAAAGCCTGCAGACCCGGAAGTGACGGCCGCCAGGTTCACGGCCATGCCGTTGGTGCTGATGTTGGCAACGCCACTGTTGGTGGTCGCCGCGCTGGCATTCCAGGCACCGGTGATCGTGGCGTTGGCTGTGGCACCGGCAGACACATTCAATATGTCTGCACCATTGCCGAGATCGCTGATGGTGTCGGTGCCAGAACCGACCACAAAGGTGTCTGACCCTGCTCCTCCATTCAAGGTGTCATTGCCTGCGCCTCCGTTCAGCGTGTCGTTTCCGGCAAAGCCATAAATACTGTCAGGCATATTGATGCCAATCAGGTTGTCGTTGCCACTGGTTCCATTGAAGACGCTGCCCGAGGTGCTGAAGTTGTAAGTCGTTGTACCGACATAACTGTTACCCGCCATGTCTTTGACGGCACCGGAGGCAAACTCCACTTTGTAGCCGGTGTTGTAGTCCAAGTCCAAGGTGGGATTGAGGGTCAGGGTGTTGCCCGAGATGCTCAGGTTGCTGCTGGTGGCCGCGTCGTAGGTGGCTATCACTGCGCCTGCGGCAGTTTTGATAATGATATTGCCGCTGCCGCGTTGCACTGCCTCGCTGAAGGTGAGCACGATGTTGGCGCCGATGGCCACGGCCTTGGCATCGTCAGCGGGGCTGAAGGTGGTGACGGTAGGGGCGGTGGTGTCAGGTGCGGCGCCCGTGGTGAAGTTGTAGTCGCTTACACCGATGTAGCTGTTCCCCGCGATGTCCTTGATGGCCCCGGAGGCAAACTCCACCTTGTAACCGGTGCTGTAGGCCAAGTCCGCCGAGGGGTTGAGGGTCAGGATGTTGCCCGAGATACTCAGGTTGCTGCTGGTGGCCGCATCGTAGGTGGCTATCACGGCGCCTGCGGCCGTCTTCAAGACGATGCTGCCCGTACCGCGCTGCACTGCCTCGCTAAAGGTGACCAGGATGTTGGCGCTGATGGCCACAGCGCCTGCCTCGTCCGCCGGGCTGTAGGCGGTGACGGTGGGGGCTATGGTGTCAGAGACTGCACCGGTGGTGAAGTTGTAGGGGTTGGATGGGTCGACGACCCAGTTGTTCCCGGCCATGTCCTTAATCACACCGGTCGCCAGTTCCACGGTGTAACTGGTGTTGTAGGCCAGATTCGACACGGGGTTGATCGTGACTGTCAATCCACTAAAAGTGACTTGGCTGGAATCGGTCACCGCGATGGTGGCTACCGTGGTGCTACCACTCTTGATAACGAAATTACCCGAACCAGCTTTCACCGCTTCGCTGAATGCCATCACACAGTTGGCGCTGACAGCTACGCCAGTGGCACCATCAACCGGGCTGATGCCACTCAAAACGGGGGCCGTGGTGTCAGCAGTGCTTGACGACACAAACTTGGCAAGGAAGATGTCGGATGAACCTGCATTGACTTGGCCGCCTAAATCGCCATCCGTCTCGCCGGCCGCGTAGATGGCTCCATCCAGCCCGGTGGTAAGCGCATAACAACCGTCACCGCTGACCGAACCTCCCATTGCCGTCCATGCCTTGGTGCCACTGGAGTCAAACTTGGCAACGAAAGGGTCCCAACTACCGCTGTTCGTCTGTCCATCGATACTGCCATTGGTGGAGCCTCCCAAGTAAATAGCTCCGTCCACCCCAAGGGTGATGGCGGCGCCACCGTCATTGCCCGTGCCACCAACGAATCGCGTCCAAAGCGTATTGCCACTGGAGTCTAGCTTGGTCACAAATGCGTCATAACTTCCACTATTGGACTGTCCGCCCATGCTGCCGTCCGTATCCCCTGCAAGGTAAATAGAACCGTCCAGTCCTATGGCGAGTGCCTTTCCATAGTCACTACCAGCGCCACCGATCAATCGCGTCCATAACTGATTGCCGTTGGCGTCAAATTTGGAGACATAGGCATCGGTCCCCCCTTTGTTGGTTTGGCTATCAAACGTGCCTTGGGTGTAGCCGGCAAGGTAGATGGAGCCATCCGAGCCCGTAGCCAATGCCGTGCCACGTTCAAACGCTGTGCCACCCACCAGTCGCGTCCAAGCCTTATTGCCGCTGGCATCGTACTTACTGATGAATGCGTCAACAACACCATTAAATTGTTGTCCGTCCACGACGTTATCAGCGTCTCCGGCGACGTAGATTGATCCATCCAACCCAAGGGTTAAAGCACCGGCGCCGTCGTAACCTGTGCCGCCAACCAGACGTGTCCACAATTTGATCCCTGTGGGACTGTATTTGCTGACAAATGCGTCCATGGCACCACTATTTGTTTGACCATCCAAGCTGTTTGCAGTTACGCCGCCGATATAGATGGACCCATCTAGCCCCGTCTCCAGCGCTGCGCCGAAATCTTCATCTGCGCCGCCGACCAAACGGGTCCACAGTTTGGTCCCACTGCTGTCGTATTTACTGATGACCGCGTCAGAGCCGCCGCTATTTGGTTGTCCGCCCAATGCCGTGGGGCTAGAGCCCGCAACATAAATAGAACCGTCAATGCCAGTGGTAAGAGCATTGCCATATTCACTGCCAGCACCGCCCAAAAGGCGAATCCAAGAGGGGCTTGGTCCCCCTGCTCCGGAATAGGCTTCCGTGGTGAAGTTGTACGGATAGCTTGTGTCAAACGCCCAGCTGTTGCCAGCCATATCCTTAATCACACCGGTGGAATATTCAACGGTATAGCGCGTGTTGTAGGCCAAATCGGTAGTCGGGTTGACCGTCACCGTTGAACCGTTGAAGGTCACTTGACTGGTATCCGTCACCGCGATAGTGGCAACCGTTGTAGTGCCACTCTTGATCAAAATGTTCCCTGTGCCAGCCTTCACTGGCTCGCTGAAGGTCCCAACAAAATTTGCACCCACGGCCACGCCAACGCTGCCATCCCCGGGAAAAGCGGATGTCAAGTAAGGGGCAAACGTGTCTGGCGTGGTGGTGCCGGTTCCTATGCCTGTCAGGTCCAGGGCGCCGGAATAGGGCGAACTAGAAAACCCGCGCGAGTAGTAAGTGACGTTTTTTTCGACATCAAAACAAAAATCGTTGCCTGATAGGTCAAAAATGGCGCCGGAGGGAATAGTGAGCTGGTAGCTCTTGCTGGAACTGAGAGTTTGGGTCGGTATTGCGATCAAAGTCGAGCCATTGACAACAACTTCTTTGAGTAAGTTTGGCCCAATTGACTGGTAATTTACATTGTCATACTCATAAATTGAAATTCCACTCCCGACAAGCTTTATAGCTTCAGAGAAGCTGAGTTTGAATGCGTTGGTATACGCCGTATATTGCGTGTAGCTTGGTGGCGTTGTGTCTGCCGAGTTTCCCGTGGTGAAGTTATAGGTCGTAGTACCAACGTAGCTGTTGCCCGCTAGGTCCTTGACAGTGCCTGCAGCAAACTCTACCTTGTAACCGGTGCCAAGGGCCAAATCCGCCGTGGGGTTGATCGTCAACGTGCTACCCGAAATACTCAGATTGCTGCTGGTGGCAGCGTCGTAGGTAGCGACCGTAACGCCAGAGCTGGTCTTGAGGGCGATGCTGCCACTGCCACGTTGTACCGCTTCGTTAAAAGTGACAACGATGTTGGCGCCAACGGCCACACCACTGGCCTCGTCGGCAGGGCTGAAAGCGGTCACGGTAGGGGCTACGGTGTCTGTAGTACTGGCACCGGTTCCTATGCCTGTCAGGTCCAAGGCGGTTGAGGACGGTGTACCGTGTAAACCGTACGATAGATAAGTGATGTTCTTGTCGACGTCAAAGCAAAAATCATTTCCAGCAAGATCAAACAATGCGCCCGAGGGAATGTACAGCTGATAATTCTTGCTGGAGCTCAAGGTTTGCGTTGTGATTGCAACCAAGGTGGAACCGTTGACAGCAACTTCTTTAAGTAAGTTAGATCCAATCGTTTTGTAATTTACATTGTCGTATTCATAAATTGAGATGCCGTTGCCCACGACTTTAATGGGTTCAGAGAAGTTGACCTTGAAGGCGTTGGTATAGGTCGTCCGATTTATTTCGGTTGGCGGCGTGGTGTCTGCCGAGCCGCCGCCAGTAGTAAAGTTATAGCTCGTCGTGCCAACGTAACTATTGCCCGCGAGGTCCTTAACAGTGCCTGCAGCAAACTCGACCTTGTATCCTGTGCCAAGGGCCAAATCCGCCGTGGGGTTGATCGTCAGCGTGTTGCCCGAGATGCTCAAATTACTGCTGCTTGCAGCGTCGTAGGTGGCCACCACCACGCCTGCACTGGTCTTCAGGACGATGCTCCCAATTCCGCGTTGCACCACTTCGTTAAAAGTGACCACGATATTGGCACCGACGGCCACCGAAACCGCCTCATCTGCAGGGCTAAATGAACTGATCGTGGGCGCAATGGTGTCGGTTGACGAACCCGTGCTGAAAACGTAGGGGCTTGAGCTGTTTCCTGCCCAGTTGTTGCCGGCGGCGTCTTTCACGACCCCAGAAGCCACCTCTACCGAGTAACTTGTATTGGCTGCAAGGTTTGCAGTCGGGTTAATGGTAACGGTGGCACCGCTAAAAAAGACTTGGCTGGTGTCCGCCACCGAAATCGTGGCGAGTGTGACTCCGCCACTTTTGACAACAAAATATCCGGATCCCGCGGTAACGACCTCATTGAATGTCAGCACAAAATTTGCAGTGACCGACACGCCCTGCGCGCCATACGCCGGCGTGACTGCTTCCAACACTGGGGCGACTGAATCGGTCGGATTTTTTTCGACGACAAAGTACAACAAATTGGTGCCATTGATGTCGTTCCATTGCCCTGCATCGCCATGGCCTTGCCCTGTTGGCTGCAGATAGGGCCAGTTTTCAAGTCCCAACGCAAGATAATCTTGGTTACTATAGTTATCCGGTTCCGACCCCATCAACCCTTTGCCCCACTCGGTGCGCGTGGTACTTAATGTGCTGTTGTCATAAGTCCATTTCCAGACTCCCTCGACTTGACTGTCACTTGCCCCCAGCCACACATAGGTCGATCCACCGCCATCCATAGCGTAATAATTCCAGTCGCTCGTCGTCATTGCCGAGGAAACGCTGGTGTAGATTTCAAGGTTTTCGCTGTAATCGTCAACTTTAGCCAAGTAGCCCCCCACGGACTGGGCAAAGGTGTTGGCATCGTTCCAGCTTTGGGCGTACTTGTACAGTCCGTAAGTGTGTCCTGAGGCTCCAACCCAAGTAAGGCTTGCACCCGCTAAAACTTCAGCACTCATGATTGCACCATTTTTTTGAATATAGGTGTTTAATTTGAAACTATCGCTATGGTTTTGTCAACACAAAGTGCCGTCAAAAAATTTAATTGAGCCAAAGGATCACCCCAGCTTTTTAGTCAACGCCTCCAATTGCACCGAAAGCTGCCGCACCGATTGGGTGAGTGCCAGCAGCTCTTGCTCCTTCAGAATGTCGATTTTTTCGTGCAGCAGCTCGATTTCCAGCTCGGCTTTGACATTGATTTCGTAGTCGCTTTGGGCATGGCGGCGGTCGAGTTCGGACTGGCGGTTCTGGCTCATCATGATGGCCGGGGCGGTGTAGGCCGCCTGAAAAGACAGCAACAGGTTGAGAAGAATGAAGGGGTACGGGTCCCAGGCACTCGCGCCAGACAGCACGTTGCCGGTAATCCAAACCACGATAGCCGAGCTTTGCAACACGATGAAACGCCAGGAACCAATGGTCGCCGCGACGCCGTCGGCAAGTCGCTGGCCGCGGGTCAGGGGCGGAGCCTCCAGGTGTTCGGCCACGAACGCCGACAAGGGCAGGCTGGCGTCGGCGCCACGGCGATGGGCCCGTCGATGGGCGCGCAGCAACGCAAGTTGCGCGCGGTCTTGCTCAGCGGTGGCGCCGATGGGCGGAACACTTGCCGGGCGGGAAGACTCAGGCGGCGTCGAGCGAGGAATTGAGGTCATGACTTCTCCGAAAACACCATCCGTACATTGTGACCACCCAAGGCGTCCATTGGGTAAAGCAAAGCGTGTCGGGGAGAAGTAATGCCCTGACGGGAGCCCAGACGCGGGCAACGGTGCGCATAATTGAGCGAACCGCGCGCCACCCTCGTGCCATTGACTCTCCACCTCGACCCGAACATGCCTAACCAACCCACTTTCGCCCTGTCCATGCTTGATCTGGTGGCCGTGCGTGAAGGCGCCAGCGTCGGGCAGGCACTGGCCACGGCGCTTGCGACCGCGCAACACGCCGAGCGGCTGGGTTTTGCCCGGTACTGGGTGGCCGAGCACCACAATATGCAGGGGATTGCCAGCTCCGCCACGGCGGTACTGGTGGGCTACCTCGCCGGTGGGACGCAGCGCATACGGGTGGGTTCGGGCGGCATCATGTTGCCCAACCATGCGCCGCTGGTGGTTGCCGAGGCCTTTGGCACGCTGGCGGCGCTCTACCCTGGCCGCATTGACCTGGGCTTGGGCCGCGCACCGGGCACCGATCCGGCCACCATGCGTGCCCTGCGCCGCGACCGACCTGAAACGGAATCTGACTTTCCGCGCGATGTGGCGGAGCTGCAGCGCTTGTTGGCCCCAGCGCAGCCTGGCCAGCGCATTGTGGCCATGCCGGGGGCGGGCACCGAGGTCCCCATCTGGCTGCTGGGTTCCAGCCTTTTTTCAGCGCAGCTGGCCGCGCAGCGCGGCCTGCCCTATGCGTTTGCATCGCACTTTGCGCCGCGGCTGATGCACCAGGCCATTGATTTGTACCGCCAGTTGTTCCAGCCCTCTGAACATTTGGCAAAACCCTATGTAGCAATCGGCGTACCGCTGGTGGCTGCGCCCACCGATGACGAAGCGGACTATTTGGCCAGCAGCGTCTACCAGCGGGTGCTGGGTATCTTGCGTGGCGACCGGCGCCAGCTTCAAGCGCCGATAGCGCACTTTATGGCCCAATGCAGCCCGCAAGAGCGCGCAGCGGTTGGCGACTTTTTGGGCGCTGCCGTGGTGGGTGGGCCCGAGACAGTGGGCGCGGGGCTGCAACAGCTCGCGCTGGCCACCGGAGCCGATGAGCTAATGGTGGTCTGTGATGTGTTTGACACCACGCTGCGCCTGCGCTCACTGGACATCGCGGCGCAAGCGGTCGGCGACATCCGGTCCAGAAACCCACGGCTGCAACCCGAAAACGCATTCGCGTAAAAAAAGGGCCCGAGAGGGCCCTTTTTTTCACCCAGGCCAGATTACTTGGCCATGGCTTCAATGGCGATATCAATGCGGACGTCGTCGCCCACGTACGGAGCGTATTTGCCTGCGTTGTATTCGCTGCGCTTGATGTTGACGAAGGCGTTGGCACCCAAAGCCGGGGCTTTCATCATCGGGTGGGGCATGGCCTGGAAGGACGTGACCGTCAAGGTGACGGGCTTGGTTACGCCTTTGATGGTGAGCTGGCCATCGATGGACGCGGGCTTGTCGCCTTCAAACACCACTTTGGTGGACTTGAAGGTGGCCTTAGGAAACTTGGCCGTGTCCAAAAAGTCTTCGCCCTGAATGTGACCGTTGAAGTCAGCAAAACCGGTGTTGACGGTGGTCGTGTCGATCACGATGTCCACCGAGCCGGTCTTGGCCTGGGCGTCAAACACCACGGTGCCGGTGGTCTTGCCAAAGCTGCTGAGCTGGGTTGAATAGCCAAAATGCGAATACGAAAAGCGGGGAAAAGTGTGCGAACTGTCCACGGTGTAAGTCACGGGTGCGGCGAGGGCAGAACCTGCGGCCAAGGTGACCAAGGCCAGAGCGGCGCTGATTTTTTTGAATGATTTCATAAAGATACTCCTGTTAAAAAAACGTTATTTGCCCGTGAGAGCGGTGATTTGAAAACTGACCTGGATGTCGTTGGCCACGACATCGAATTTGGACCACATGCCCTCGCCAATGGCGTAATCGGCACGTTGCAGAGTGAAGCTTCCGCTGAGCACGCCCGATTTGCCTTGGGGGCTGTGCTTCATGGTGAACTTCACGTCTCGGGCACGGCCCTTGAGGGTGAGCGTGCCCAGAACGTCATACTGGTTGGGCGCGGTCTGCTGGACCTGCTTGGCCACAAACAGCGCTTTGGGAAAGGCCGAGGTGTTGAACCAGGATTTACCCACCACCTCTTGGTCGGCCTCGCCTGAGCCGGTATCGATACTGGCCAGGTCGATCTCAATACTGGCCTTGGTTTGCTCCGGCTTGGCGGGATCAAAACTGAGCTGGGGTGTGAACTTGGCAAAGTGCCCGTCCATGCCCACGCCCATTTGCTTGTAGCTGAAGCTGACCTTGCTTTTGTCCAGCTGCACCGCTTGGTAAGGCGCGGCCTGAACGGTGGCAGCCAGTGTCAGGGTGGCGGTCAGGGCCAGTGCGGGGCGGCTGAGGAATTTAAAAATAGGGGTCATGGTGGTTTCTTCAAATTTTTGAGTTGGTACGGGCAGGCAGCATGCGGCGCAGGATGTCGTCTTTGTGCACGAGGTGATGGAACAGCGCCGCTGCCGCATGGCCGCCAATCAAGAGCAACAGAGCGATATTCAGTGCCGAGTGCAATTGGGCAAGCTGCTTGCCCAACTCTTTGTCGCGGCCCAATAAATCCGGCAAAGGCAGCACACCAAACCACACGGTCTGCACGCCCTTGGCGGAGCTCATCAACCATCCGCTCAGGGGAATAATCACCATCAAGGCATAGAGCAAGCCGTGTCCGGCATGCGCCAGCGCCTGCTGTACGCCCGACATGCTCAAGGGGTAGGCGGGTGGCCGGTGCGATATGCGCCAGAACAGACGCAGCCAAACCAGCAAAAACACGGTGACGCCCGCCCATTTATGCCAAGAGTACAGCTGCAGCTTCTCGGGCGAAAGCGGCAAATCTTCCATATAAAAGCCCAGGGTCAGCAGGCCCAGAATCATCGGTGCCATAAGCCAGTGCAGGCCTTTGGCGGTGGAGGTGTATTGCGGGTTCATAGTGCTCATTTCTAGTGAAAGGCGTAGCCGTCCATGGCAATCACGTAGTCGCTGACGCCACGGTAAAAGGCCTCGGCCTGTGCGCTGGCACCCGCGGCACCCAGGGCCGTAAACAGAGGCAAGAGATGGTCTTCGCTGGGGTGGGCACGTGCCCCGCTGGCACTGGCCCGGCGGTAGTTCAGCAAAGCAGGCACGTCTTTAGCCACCATGTGCTGGTGCACCCAGTCGGCAAAGTTTTGCACGTAGTCGGGCGTTTGGCCACCCGCCATGCGCACGCTCATGTAGTCACGCAGGTTGTGGGTGACATTGCCCGAGCCCACGATCAAAAAGTGCTGCTCGGCCAGGTCCGCCAAGGCCTGGCCAATGCGGTAGGCGTGTTCGGGGCCCAGATGGGTTTGTACTGACAAGGGAACGACAGGAATATCCGCCTCAGGAAACATCTGACGCAATGGAATCCAGGCTCCGTGGTCCAGGCCGCGCTGGGGGTCTTGCTGCACCGCAAAGCCATGCGTCTGCAAAGCCGCCACCACCTGCTGGGCCGCCTCGGGGCAGCCAGTGGCGGGGTAACGCAGTTCGTACAAGCGCGGATCGAACCCGCCAAAGTCGTAAATGGTCTCCAACTGCGTGCCCGTGCCCACCGTGGGAACGGCGGTTTCCCAATGCGGGCTGACCACCACGATGGCGCGCGGTGCCGCAAATGATTGCGCCAACTGCGTCATGGCGGCTCCGGCAGCGCCGGGCTGCAGGGCAAACGTGGGGGCACCGTGGGGCACAAAGAGAACGTTACGCAGGGTTTGCATGGTATTGATCCTTTCGGTAGGGTGACTTTAGGGCGGCAATGCTCACAGATAAAGTAGCTAATCAACAAATACTTGTTGCACAATAAGCAACAATGAACAAACTTGATGCAATGCAAACCTTTGTGCGCGTGGCCGAGGCGGGCAGCTTCACGGCTGTGGCCGACCAGCTGCAGGTGGCCCGTTCGGCGGTGACACGCCAAATCGCCGCTCTTGAAAAACACCTGGGGGCCAAGCTCATGACGCGCAGCACCCGCAGCCTGACGCTCACCGCTGCAGGCGCGGCCTACCTCGAAAAATGCCGCGTCATCCTGAACCTGGTCGATGTGGCTGAATCCAGCCTGGCCGAAGAAAAGGCAGTGCCCCGGGGCCGCATCCGCCTGGCGCTGCCGCTGAGCTTTGGGCTGCAGCGGCTGATGCCCCATTTGCTCGCCTTTGCCCAGGCGCAGGCCCACATTGAGCTGCTACTCACCTTTTCAGACCAGCGCGCGAACCTGGTTGAAGAAGGCATCGACCTGGCCGTTCGCATTACGGCCGACTTGCAGCCTGGCGACATCGTGCGCAAGCTCGGGGAGTGCCGCTTGTTGACCACGGCTGCGCCTGCCTACCTGGCGCTGCACGGCCAACCCAGCCACCCGGCGCAACTGCAACACCACGAATGCCTGGTCTATTCCATGACCACCAACACCGCCAGCTGGCCCTATCGGGTGGACGAACAGGTGCAGCAGTTCGCCGTGCGCGGGCGCCTGACGGCCAACAACGGGGTGGCGCTCATGCAGGCCACCGCGCAGGGCATGGGCATTTCGCTGCAGCCCGACTTTTTGGCAGCGCCCTTTCTGGAGCGCCAGGACGTCGTGGAAATATTGCGCGAATTTGTTTCACCCCCTCTGGGCATTTATGCGGTACTTCCCAGCAACCGCTACATACCGCACCGGGTGGGGGTGCTGATGGAGTATCTGGTGGGGGTTTTGAAGGAGGCCTGAACGGCCAATGGGCCGCTCAGAGCGGCAACGCGTCCAGCCATTGCAGCAATGCTTGGTTGAAGGCTTGGGGTTGGCGCACCATCGGCCAGTGGTCGGTGTCAAAAGCCAGCGCCTTGCTGCCCGGTGTGGCGTTGAGTGCCTGGGCCCATTGCGGAGAGTGAAACAGGAAAGGCTTTCGCGTGCCATAGACGAACAGCAGGGGACACTGGGGCACCAGCGGCCGCAGGTGTTTATAAGACCCATAGGCACCGGTCCAGAAGATGAAGTACGGAAAGTTCATGGCTGCGCTGATGTACTGGGGCGTTGACGGCGCCTTGAGCGCGCGGGCCATGCCCCGCGTGATCCGGTCGCCCACGGCGCCGCCGATTTTCCAGGCGATGGCCAAAATCCCCTGGTAAGTGGCCACCATAAGCTGGGCCGCCACGCTGAGCGACTGCTGGTACTGCGTTGAAGCAGCGTCGCCAATGTCAACACCAACCATTCGCGCCACGCGGTCGGGGTGGCACATATAAAACTGGTAGCCAAAAACGCAGCCCCAGTCATGCAGCAGCAGCGTGACCTTTTCGTTTGGCGACACCTGTTCCACGATGTGCAGAAGCGTGGACACTGTCTCGTCCAGCGAATAGGCGCGCCGCGGCTTGCTGATGTCAAACCCAGGCAAGGTAAATCGCACACAGCGGTAGTGCGCGTGCAGCGCCGCCACCTGGGCGTCCCAAACCCGGTAGGTGTCGGGCCATCCGTGCACCATCACGACCGTGTGCGCGCCCTCGCCCTCGATCAATACATCAATGCCATCAATGACCTGGTGTTCTTGCATTTCGTCGCCCCTATGGTTTGACCAACATCCAAACGCCCGTGCAGAGAACCATGATCGCAAACGCGGCACGCATGCGCTGCTCCGGCAAGCGGTGGGCCAGCGCAACCCCGGCGGACACGGTGAACAGGCCGCCCACAGCCAGTGGCAAACCTAAAGCCCAGTCCACCCGGTGTGCGCTGCTGTAAGTCATGAGCGCGATGATGGAGCTTGGCGCCACCAGCGCCAGCGAAAGGCTTTGCGCCACGGTCTGCCGCTGACCAAACCAGCCTGTGAGCACCGGCGTGGCGACCAGTCCGCCGCCCACACCCAGCAGACCCATGCTGGTGCCACCCAGTACGCCCACCAACGGCATGTAGCGCAGATCGCGCGACCGTGCCGCTGTAGAGGTGCCGCTTGCAGGCTTTTGCCGCAACATGCGCAGCGCCACGAACAACAGAAACAGGGCAAATACCGTGCGCATCAGGTCTGAGGGCAGTCGCGTTGCCAGGTGGGCCACCAGCCAGGTCGTGGTGCAGGCCAACACACCGATCTGCAGTGCCGTCTTCAGGGCGACGGGGTGCCGCTGGTTGTAGCGCCACCACGCGGTCAGCAGGTTGGGCACCATCATGACCAAGGCGGTACCTTGGGCCACTGCCTGGTCCAGACCAAAGCCCAGCACCAGCAGCGGAATAACGATGATGCCGCCCCCGATACCAAACAAGCCGCCCAAAAAACCGAGGGCAGCGCCCAGGCCCAGCATTTCCAGCAGTTCGAGAGAAAAAATAGGGGGCATGCGCGTCCGGCTTGAAAAAGCCGTGGACTGATTTATTCAACAGTGGCGGGACAGTTATGTTGGGCAGCCGAGTCTATCTGGCTGCCCCAGAGCTTTTTCCCAGCGTCCACCCCGAAAGCATATCCCCGCCTGCGTTCGCATCTCCAGAAGTGCCTTACAAGCCGTCCTCTACGGCTTCTGAATCATTACGCTCTGAAGTTATCATTTATAGAAGAATTTTCCAGATGGAGTTTGTCATGAAAAAATTTAGTCGTTATCTCAAGCAATTCGTTTCAATTGCCGCTCTTGCTCCCTTTACTCTTTCAATTGCTCAAAACGTACCCGGGCATGCGCAGGGCTTGAGTGAAGAGCTTATTTCTGTCGATCTCTCTGACAACAAAAAACAAGTTGGTGTCTATTCAATAAAAAAAGGTTCAAGTAATCCAACAAAACTTGCGGTCCTGTTGCCTGGATCGCCATCCGTGGTTAGGCCTGTTGTTGAGAACGGGGTTATGACTGGGTCTAAATTAACGGGGAATTTTCTGATCAGGGCTCGTCGATTTTTGGTAGATGAAAGCGTTGCCAGCCTGATCGTCGACTGTCAATCCGAAAGCGGTGACTACTGCACTAGTTACTACCAAGCATCTAAGCAGCGCCAAGAAGATGTGGATAAATTAATTGCCGAAGTTAAAAAGCGTACCCCATCAATCACCGAGGTTTGGTTAGTTGGCACAAGCATGGGGACGATTTCCTCATCGTTTATGCCCTTACACAATCCTGCTGGTTATGCTGGAGCAGTCCACACTGCGGCAATTACGGACGCGTACGCCAAAGGTTCGTATCGAGAGCTTGGAGGGTTCGACTACAAGCGGTCATCTATCCCGCAGTTTTTCGTTCATCACAACAGCGACCCTTGTCCGTTGACAACATATACGAGCGCTAAGTCAATTGCTGAAAAATACAACCTGCCGTTGGTCACTGTATCGGGTGGTGCTGGCTTTCAAGGTCCGGCATGTGAAGCATTGACAGAACATGGTTTTCGAGGAAAAGAAAAGGAAGTCATGAATGCTCTCACCGCCATCATCAAGACTGGAAAAGCAGCGCAGATGGAAATCAACTGATTTAAGTGATGACGGTCACCAGCTTAGTGCTCGGGAGCCGAGAAGTACCCCATCGTTCGGGATGGCATCAGGTACAAAAAACCTGAGAGAGGGCGTCAGGGCTATACAGTCCTTGACGGCTCCGAAAAGACCTCCGCACGGTTGGCAAAACAAGTTAGAAGGGGAAAGTAAATTACCCCCAGCCACCCTACTCCACCGTCACCGACTTCGCCAAATTCCGAGGCTTGTCCACGTCAGTCCCCCGCGCACAGGCCGTGTGGTAGGCCAGAAGTTGCAGCGGTACCACGTGCAAGATGGGTGAGAGCAGGCCGTAGTGTTCGGGCATGCGGATGACGTTGATGCCTTCGCTGCTGTCGATGCGGGTGTCGGCGTCGGCCAGCACGTACAGCACGCCGCCGCGGGCGCGCACCTCGTGCATATTGCTTTTCAGCTTTTCCAAAAGCGTGTCGTTCGGCGCCACGGTCACCACGGGCATGGCACTGGTGACCAGCGCCAGCGGGCCGTGTTTGAGTTCGCCCGCCGCATAGGCCTCGGCGTGGATGTAGGTGATTTCCTTGAGCTTGAGCGCGCCTTCCAGGGCAATCGGGTAGTGCGTGCCCCGGCCCAGAAAGAGTGCGTTTTCTTTGGATGCAAATTCTTGCGCCCAGGCAATCACCTGTGGCTCCAGGGCCAGCACTGCCTGGAGGGCAGCAGGCAGATGGCGCATGGCTTTAAGGTGTGCAGCCTCGTCCGCGTCGCTCAGCAGGCCTTTGGTTTGCGCCAATGCCAAAGTCAGTAAAAACAGGGCGGCGAGTTGGGTGGTAAAAGCCTTGGTAGACGCCACGCCAATCTCGGTGCCTGCGCGGGTCACGTAGGCCAGCTTGCACTCGCGCACCATGGCCGAGGTGGCGACGTTGCAAATCGTGAGGGTGTGCAGCATGCCCAGGCCTTGGGCATGGCGCAGGGCGGCCAGCGTGTCGGCGGTTTCACCCGACTGGCTGAGCGTCACCACCAGCGTGCGCGCATCGGGCACCGAGTCGCGGTAACGGTATTCGCTGGCAATCTCGACCTGGCAAGGCACTTGGGCAATCGCCTCGATCCAGTACTTGGCCACGCAGCCGCTGTAATAGCTGGTGCCGCAGGCCAAGATAAGAACCCGGTCGATGGCCTTGAACACGCTGAACGCGCCGTCGCCAAACAGCTCCGGCGTGATGCCTTCAATGCCTTCGAGCGTGTCGGCAATGGCGCGCGGCTGCTCAAAAATCTCTTTTTGCATGTAGTGCCGGTAAGGCCCCAGTTCGGCAGCTCCACTGTGGGCGTGCACGGTTTTTACCGGCCGGGTCACGGGGCGGCGCTCGCGGTCTTCAATCCAGTATTTGCCGAGCTGAATGTCGACCGCATCGCCTTCTTCAAGGTAGACGATCTGATCGGTCACGCCTGCCAACGCCATGGCATCGCTGGCCAAAAAGGTTTCGCTGTGGTCTTTGCCCACGCCCAAAATCAAAGGCGAGCCGGCGCGGGCTCCCACCACGCGGTGTGGCTCGTCCTTGTGGAACACGGCCACCGCGTAGGCGCCGTGCAATTGGTTCAGGGCGGCTTTGACGGCCTCAAACAAATCGCCTTGGTACAGGCTGTCCACCAGGTGGGCGATCACCTCGGTGTCGGTCTGGCTGGTAAACACATAGCCCTTTTGCTGCAGCACCGAGCGCAGGGCGTCGTGGTTTTCGATGATGCCGTTGTGTACCAGTGACACCCGCGCTGCCGGTTCAGATTGGGCCGACTGCGGGCCGTGGCTGAAGTGGGGGTGGGCGTTACGCACGGCCGGTGCCCCGTGTGTCGCCCAGCGGGTGTGAGCGATGCCGGTGCCCCCTTCAATATGGTCGGCCTGCACTTGCGTCATCAGTTCCGAGACGCGGTCGGTACTGCGCGCGCGGCGCAGTCCGCCTTGGGGCTCCCCCAGGCTGGCGGCATGCACCGCCACACCACAAGAGTCGTAGCCCCGGTATTCGAGCCGCTGCAGGCCTTGCACCAGGATGGGAACGATATTGCGGGTAGAAACGGCGCCGACGATGCCACACATAAGAGAACTCCACAAAAAGTGATGACCCGAATCTTAGGCAAACCACAGAAAAATTAATCGACAAATATCCTAATTTATTAACCTAAAATTTCAACAATTCCTATCCGTGGAACTTAAATCCAAATAAATTTACTTTATGGAACAAAATTTACTTGATTCCACTGACCTGAAGCTGCTCGACGCCTTGCAGCACGATGCCTCGCGCAGCAATCTAGCGCTGGCAGCACTATTGCACCTGTCGCCCCCCACGTGTCTGCGCCGCGTCAAGCGCCTGACCGATGCGGGCTGGATTGAGCGCCAGGTGGCGGTGCTTAATGCCGACCGGCTGGCTGCCCTGCAAGGCCAGGGCTTGAGCGCGCTGGTGGAAGTGACGCTGGACCGCCAAGGCACCGAGCACCTGGACGCATTTGAGGCTCGCGCTGTGGCCGACGGTGCGGTGCAACAGTGCTGGCGTGTATCGCCGGGGCCGGACTTTATGCTCGTCATCCAAGCCCGAGACATGCCCGACTACCTGGCGGTGACGCAGCGCCTGCTGACGCAAGACGCCAATGTGCGCAATGTGAAGGCGTTTTTCAGCCTCAAGCGCGCCAAGTTCACCACCCACGTGCCGCTCAATCTGCAGGCCTGAGGGCACACCACCCCAAGGCGTCAGGCTGCCAATTAGCCCAAAGACTTGGGCGCCTTGACGGGTCGCTTGTAATTGGCAAGGTTGGTCTGTTTGCCGCGTGCCACGCTCAGCGCGCCGGGCGGCACGTCTTTGGTGATGGTGGAGCCGCCGCCCACCGTGGCGCCCGCGCCCAGGGTGACCGGGGCGACGAGCACACAGTTGCTGCCGACATGCACATCGGCCTCAATCACGGTGCGGTGCTTGTTGGCACCGTCGTAGTTGGCGGTAATGCTGCCCGCGCCAAAGTTGACGCGCTCACCCACCGTGGCGTCTCCCAGATAGGCCAGGTGGTTCGCCTTGGCACCGTCTGCCAGCGTAGAGTTTTTGACCTCCACAAAATTGCCAATGTGCACTTGCGCGCCCAGCTGCGCACCGGGCCGCAGACGGGCAAAGGGGCCGATCAGTGCGCCTTCTCCTACGCTTGCGCCCTGCGCGCCGCCGTCAATGTGGGTAAAAGGGTGGATGACGGCGCCCGCGGCGATCGTGCAATTGGCCAGTACGCAATTCGCCCCAACCACCACGCCGTCGGCCAGTGACACATTGCCTTCAAAGACGCAGTTCACGTCAATTTCGACGTCCATGCCGCACACCAGCCGGCCACGCACGTCCAGACGCGCCGGGTCGGCCAGACGCACGCCGGCTTCCATCAGCGCCAGCGCCTGCCGCTGTTGAAAGCTGCGCTCCAGATCGGCCAGTTGCACCGGGCTGTTGATACCAGCCACCTGCAGGGCATCGGTGGTTTTCTGCGCCAGCACGACCACGCCATCCTGGGCGGCAAATTTGACGATATCGGTGAGGTAGTACTCGCCCTGGGCGTTGTTGTTGTCCAGCCGCGCCAGCCAGCGCTTGAGCAGGGCGGCCGGTACGGCCATGATGCCGCTGTAGATCTCGTTGATCGCGCGCTGGGCGGCGTTGGCGTCTTTGTGCTCGACGATCGCCTGCACGGCGTTGCCATCGCGCACCACCCGACCGTAGCCGGTGGGGTCCGCCAGATCAATGGTCAGCAGCGCCAAGTGCTGGCCGGCGCACAAGGCAATCAGGTTCTGCAGCGTGTCGGCCTGGGTCAGCGGCACATCGCCAGACAGCACCACCACCACCCCATCGTCGCCCAGCACCGGCACCGCCTGCTGCACGGCGTGGCCAGTCCCCAGCTGGGGCTCTTGGCGGACAAACGACAGAGCCAAACCGCCCCCCTTGTCGGCCAGTGCCGCCTCCACCTGCGGCGCACCGTGGCCGGTAATGACCACCGCTGAGCGCGCCTGCAATTGCTGCGCTGTGGCCAGCACGTGCTGCACCAGGGGCACATGGGCCAGTCGCTGCAGCACCTTGGGCAGGCGGCTTTTCATGCGCGTACCCTTGCCTGCGGCCATGATGACCACATCCACCGGTGCAGTTACGAAAGGGGCCGATGCACGCGCATCAAGGGGCTGAAATAGACTCACGGATATGCCTTTTGAACTGAACTTTGCGCCCTGGGCTGCTGCCCGGCGCCTGGGCGCGATTATCCGCGCCCTGCGCAGCACCGCGTCGACTGCACTTTTGCTCGGTGTGGCGCTGGCGCTGGGAGGGTGCTCGGCCGTGCGCCTGAGCTACAACAACGCTCCAGAACTGATGTTTTGGTGGCTGGACGGCTTTGCCGACTTTGACAAGGCGCAAAGCCAACGGGTGCGCAAAGACCTGGCCACGCTGGCGCGCTGGCACCGCCAGCAAGAGTTGCCGCTGGTGGCCGAGCTGCTGCAAAGCGCCGAAGCCTTGGCGAATCAGCCCCAACCCTCGTCGGGGCAAATCTGCGCTCTTTATGCCAGCAGCGTTTTGCGAATGGAAGCGCTGGTCGAGCGCGCCTTGCCCACCGCCGCCGCTGTGGCGCCCACGCTGCAGGCGAGCCAAATCAAGAGCATGGCGACCACCTACGACAAAAACAACCGCAAATGGCGCGAAGAGTGGCTCACCACCGACAAGGACAGCCTGTCCAGGCGCACCCAAAAAATCCGCGAACGGCTGGAAGACTTTTACGGCCCCCTGACTCCGGCCCAGCTCCGACAGCTGCAAAGCAATCTGGACTCCATAGGCACCGACCAACCGCTGCATTACCGCGAAATCTTGCGCCGGCAGCAAGAAGTGCTGCAAACCCTGACCCAACTGCGCCAGTCGGATGCCGGCACCGCGCAGACGGCACTCACTGTCCTGGCCAAGGGCTACTTGCACTCGCCTGACGCCAACTACCGCGCCTACAAAGACCAGGCGGTCGCCCAAACCTGCGAGGCCATGGCCGACTTGCACCGCACGACCACGGCACAACAGCGCAAAAACATGGTGACGGCGTTACAAGGCTATGCGGGCGACGTGCGCGCACTGATGGCGCAGACCCCCTGAGGTTTCAGCGCGGCGCGCGCACCGATTGCTCCACCGGCCAGGCCACGCCGTAGTCGGTCAGCACCGCATCCAATGGCACATCGTGGGGCTCGGGCTCAAAATCGGGCACGTAATTGACGCCAAAGGCCAAGCCCACCGTAAACGGCTTGGACTGCAAACTGGCCAACATGCGGTCGTAAAACCCGCCGCCGTAGCCCAAGCGGTAACCGCCAGCGCTGTACCCCACGCAAGGCACAAACAAGAGGCTGGGCGCCACCAGCTCGGTGTCTTTGGGTTTGGGAATGCCGTAGGCGTCTTCTTCCATCGGGCAACCGGGGTACCAGCTGTGGAAGGTCATGGTTTTGTGCAACTTGTTGATCACCGGCAAGGCGATGCGTCGGCGCTGAGGCGCATCGCTGAGCTCACCGTCCTCTTTCCAGCGGTGCAGCGCCGGCAATGGATCAAATTCGCCTTTGATGGGCCAATAGGCACCAATCGTGGTGTCGCTGCGCCCCACCAGCCAGATGCGCATCACCCGCAGCAGCAGCTCGGCGCGGTGCAAGCGGTCGGGCAGCTCCTGGCGCCGCTGCAACAAAAGCTTGCGCAGGGCCTGTTTGTCTTGGGCATTGCGGTCCATCGATTTGTCCATAATCAGCCTATGCAGTTTTATAGAACCATTTTGGCAGCTTTGGTCTGGCGCCTCTCTCTCAGCCTTCTGGTGGGCGCGGCCAGCGCCCAGGCCCTTGACACCTCTCGCAACGACGAAGCGGTGCTGGATATGGCGCAAGCCTACAAGCAGCGCGACCAAAAGCGCCTGTCCAGCCTGTTGCCCGCAGCCAAAGGCTCGACCCTGGAGCCCTGGGCCGCGTACTGGGAGCTCAGCACCCGCCTGGACCAGGCGCCCAAGTCCGAAATTGAGGGCTTTTTGGCCCGCTATGCCGGCAGCTACCAAGAAGACCGACTGCGCGCCGACTGGCTGCTGCAGCTCGGACGCGACCGCGATTGGAGCACTTTCAGGCCGCAGTTTGCCCAGTACCGCATGGGTGACGACCGCGGTATCCAGTGCTACGGCCTGTGGAGCGACTGGGCCGCCAGCAATGCCGATGTGTCCCGCCAGGTCCAAGACCTGTGGCTGGTACAGCGCGAGGCCGAAGACGCCTGCGCCGGCGTGGCCGAAGCGCTCATCAGCGCCAAAAAAATGCAGCCCCAGGTGGCCTGGGTGCGTGCGCGCTTGGGCATGGAAAACGACCGCCTTCGGGTGGCTACCCAAGCCGTGGGGGCCCTGAACGAAAAATGGGTCAAAACCGTTAACGCCATCTACCTCAACCCCGGCAAGTATTTGAGCGACAAGCTCACAGCGCTGCGGCCCCAAACGCGCGAGTTTGTGGCGCTGGCGCTGATCCGCCAGGCCTATTTGGAGCCCCAAGAGGCTGCAATCGAGGTAGAAAAGCTGCGCTGGCGTACCCAACTCACCGCTGAGGAGCGCAGTTGGATCTGGGGTGTGATCGGCAAGCGCGCAGCGCAAAAGGGTGAAACCACCGCCTTGGGGTTTTATGCCAAGGGCCGTTTTGACCAGATGCACGAAGACCATGTGGTCTGGGCCGCGCGCGCCGCACTGCGGGCCAGTCAGTGGCCGCAGGTGCAACAGGCGATTGCCTCGCTGCCGCAAACCCTGCGCAACGAGCCGGTGTGGGTTTACTGGCATGCCCGCGCCGTGCTGGCGCAGCGCGCCAGCGAGCCAGTGCGCAACCAGGCACTGGCCGACCTGCAAGGCATTGCCGGGCTGCGCGGCTTTTATGAGCAATTGGCCTTGGACGAACTCGGCCAGCGCAGCACGGTACCGCCGCGGCCGCCCTCCCCCACGGCCGAAGAAAAAGAGGCCGCACGCCAAAACTCCGGCCTGCAGCGGGCGCTGTACGCCATCCGCATCGGGCTGCGCTCCGAGGGTGTGCGCGAGTGGAACTACAGCATCAGCCTGCACACCAAGGGCGGCATGGATGACCGCAGCCTGCTGGCCGCCGCCGATCTGGCCTGCCATGCCGAGGTGTGGGACCGCTGCATCAACACCAGCGAGCGAACCAAGGCGGTGATGGATTTTGAGCAGCGTTTCCCTATGCCCTTTAAGACAGCCGTGGTGGCGCGCGCCCAAAGCATCGGGCTCGACCCGGCCTATGTGTACGGCCTGATCCGGCAGGAAAGCCGCTTCATCATGGATGCCAAATCAGGCGTGGGCGCCGCTGGCCTTATGCAGGTGATGCCTGCCACCGCCAAATGGACGGCCAAAAAAATCGGGCTCACCGACTTCACCCCGGCCAAAATCAACGAGCGCGACACCAACATCGCCATTGGCACTGGCTACCTCAAACTGGTGTTGGACAGCTTTAACGGCTCCATGCCTATGGCTGCAGCCGCATACAACGCCGGCCCCAGCCGCCCGCGCACTTGGCGCGGCGCCAGCGGCGGTCCGACCATGGAGGCGGCGGCATGGGCTGAGAGCATCCCGTTCCATGAAACACGCGATTACGTCAAAAAAGTGCTGTCCAACGCCACGCTGTACTCCGCGCTGATCACCGGCCAGCCGCAGTCCATCAAGTCGCGCTTGGGCACCGTTGGCCCGCTGGAGGCGGCCACGCCCGAGCAGGGGCTGGAGTTGCCCTGAAGCCTGCGCGTATTTCCCGGTTTTCAACAAGGAGGTTCCCCGTGCTCAAGCTATATATCGGCAACAAAAACTACTCATCTTGGTCCATGCGGCCCTGGGTGCTCATGACCCAGGCCGGCATCGCGTTTGAGGAAGTGATGGTGCGCTTTGACGGCTTTACGCCCGACTCGCAGTTCAAGCACACGCTGGCCAACCTGAGCCCGGCAGGCAAAGTGCCGGTGCTGCAAGACGGCGCGCTGGCCGTATGGGACACGCTGGCGATTGCCGAAACCTTGGCTGAAATGTTTCCCGACAAACACCTCTGGCCACGCGACCCCGCCGCGCGGGCCCACGCACGCAGCATCTGTGCCGAAATGCATTCCGGATTCATGGGCCTGCGCAGCAACTGCCCCATGAGCATCGAAGCCCACCTGCCCGAGCAAGGCGCGCTGATCTGGCGCGACAAACCCGCCGTACGCGCCGATGTGGCGCACCTGGTGCACATGTGGCGCGATTTGCTGCAGGCGCATGGCGGGCCGATGCTGTTTGGCGAGTTCAGCATTGCCGATGCGTATTTCGCGCCGGTGTGCATGCGCCTCAAAACCTATGCCCTGCCGGTGCCCGATGCGATTACCGCCTACGTGGACCGCGTCTGCGCCCTGCCCGGCGTCAAGGCCTGGATTGACGGCGCGCTGGCCGAGCACGACTTTTTGGACTTTGAAGAGCCGTATCGGCTTCACCGCTAACCCGCCCAGCCCAGGCCCGGATGCAAACCTATCTTGTCGGCGGCGCGGTGCGCGACCATTTGTTGGGGCTGCCGGTGCAAGACCGCGACTGGGTCGTGGTGGGCGCCACCCCCGAACACATGGTGGCGCAAGGCTTTGTGCCGGTCGGGCGGGATTTTCCGGTGTTCTTGCACCCGCAAACGCACGAGGAATACGCCCTGGCCCGCACCGAACGCAAAAGCGGCAGCGGCTACCGGGGCTTTGAGGTCCACGCCGACCCCTCGGTCACCCTCGAAGAAGACTTGGCCCGGCGCGACCTGAGCATCAACGCCATGGCCGCGCGGGTCTTGCCCGACGGTAGCAATCTGCCCGACATCGCCACCCTGGTCGACCCCTGTGGCGGCCAGCGCGACCTGCACGCGCGCCTGCTGCGCCACGCCGGTCCGGCATTTGGCGAAGACCCGGTGCGCATCTTGCGGCTGGCGCGTTTTGCCGCACGCTTTGCGGCGTTTTCGGTGGCCGAGGACACCCTGGCCCTGCTGCGCCACATGGTGCAGTCGGGTGAGGCCGCGCACCTGGTGGCCGAGCGGGTCTGGCAAGAGTTGGCCAAAGGCCTGATGGAAGACCAGCCGTCGCGCATGTTTGAAGTGCTGCGCGACTGCGGCGCGCTGGCCGTGGTGCTGCCCGAGGTCGACGCCCAATGGGGCGTTCCCCAACCGCCCGAACACCATCCCGAAATCGACACCGGCGTGCACGTGATGATGGTGATTGACTCGGCCGCGCAAGCGCAGGCCCCCATTGAGGTACGTTTTGCCTGTCTGGTACACGACCTGGGCAAAGCCACCACCCCGCCCTCCGAGTGGCCGCGCCACATTGGCCATGAAGCCCGCAGCGTGCGCCTGATCCAGCAGCTGTGCCAGCGCCTGCGGGTGCCCCATGCCTGCGCCGAGTTGGCCGAGGTGGTGGCGCGCGAACACGGCAACATCCACCGCAGCGCCAGCTTGGACGCAGCGGCCACGGTGCGCCTGCTGGAGCGTTGCGATGCCTTTCGCAAGCCCGCGCGCTTTGCCCAAGTGGTGCAAGCCTGCGAATGCGACGCCCGGGGGCGGCTGGGTTTCGCGCAGGCGCCCTACCCCCAAGGTGCGCGCCTGCTGCGGGCGCTGGCACTGGCGCAAGCCGTAGATACCGAATCGGTGGCAACAGCGGCCGTAGGTGCCGGACTGCGCGGACCGGCCATTGGCCAGGCCGTGGCCCGTGCCCGCGCGCAGGCACTGGACGACACGCCGTTGCCCACCAAAATGGAGGCACACTAAGCCATGGCCCATTTGCTCCTGGTAGAAGACGACGAACTGCTGCGCGACGGCCTGTGCGCGCAACTCATGCACGCCGGCCACACCGTAGACGCGGCGGGCGACGGCGCGCAGGCGCAGGCGCTGCTCGAATCCCGGCGTCTGGACGGCGTGGTGCTGGACTTGGGCCTGCCGCCCGTGCAAGGCGTGCCGATGGACGGCTTTGCGGTGCTGCGTTGGATCCGCCAGCGCCTGCCCCACCTGCCCGTGCTGATCTTGACGGCGCGCGACGACATTGACGACCGGGTGCAAGGGCTCAACGCCGGGGCCGACGACTACCTGACCAAGCCCTTCGACATGGCCGAACTGCTGGCCCGCCTGGGCGCGATGCTGCGGCGCTCGCGCATGCCGGCCTTTGGCGGCAGCCTGCAAACCGAAGGTACGCCCGCGCATCGGCTGCGTCTGGACGCCCAGCTGCCCATGGCCTGGCTGGGTGACGAGGCGATGGAGCTCACCCACCGCGAATGGTCGCTGCTGACCCTGCTGGTCAAACAGCTGGGCCAGGTGGTGGGCCGTGAAGAAGTGCTGGCGGTCTGGCAAACGCAGGCGGCCGAAGGAGGCGCGGCGGGCGGTGGCTCCAATGCGCTGGAGGTGTATGTGCACCGCCTGCGCCGCAAGCTGCAAGACAGCGGCCTGAACATCCGCAATGTGCGCGGCCTGGGCTACATGCTGGAGTTGCAGGCACCGTGACCGGTTTGAATACGGCCGCCGGTTTTTCGCTCAAGCGCCAGCTGCTGTGGTGGCTGCTGGTGCCCCAACTGGTGCTGTGGCTGATGGGCGGCGTGCTGGCCTTTCGGGTGGCGCTGATTTATGCCGAGAAGGCCATTGACCAGTCACTCACCCAGTCGGTACGCGCGCTGGCGCGCCAGGTCAAGCCCATTGGCTCGGGGCTGCTGGTGGACTTTCCCAAAGCGGCCCAGGCCGTGCTCGAACAAGACCCCAAAGACCGGCTGGCCTATACGGTGTCGTCTCCGCCGGGTAGCTTTTTGCTGGGCAACAGCAATCTGCCGGGGCCGGCGGGCGCAGGTGTGCTGCAGCCCGACGACGTGCCGGTGTTGTATGAAATTTCGCTCGACGGCAAGCCCATGCGCGTGGCTTCGCTGGAGCTGTCGTTTGGCGACGCGCCCACCGAGCAGCGCATGCGCGTGCAGGTGGCAAAAAGCCTGGCGGTGCAAGAGGCGATTGCCCAAGAGCTGGTGCGCGACGTGCTGTTTCCACTCTTGCTGCTGGGCGCGGTGCTGGGGGTGCTGATGCACGCGGGCATCCGGCGGGGCCTGGCACCGCTGGAGCGGCTGGAGGCCCAGCTTGCCAACCGCAACGCCGCCTCGCTCTCACCCATTGAGCTGACCCAGGCGCCGCAAGAAGTGCACTCGCTGGCGCTGGCGCTCAACCAGCTGCTCACCACCTTGCGGCGCAGCATGAGCCAGGAAAAGCGCTTTTTGAACGACGCCGCCCACCAGCTGCGCACCCCACTGGCCGGCCTGATCAGCCAAACCGAACTGGCCCTGACCGAGGCCGAGCCCCAGGCCCTGCACGAACGCCTGACCAAGGTCCACAAAAGCGCCCAGCGCAGCGCGCACCTGGTCAACCAGCTGCTGAGTTTGGCCCGCACCGAGGCCGACGTGGCACTGGTGCCCATCGACGTGGCCGCACTGGCGCGCGAAGTGGCCCGCGAATGGACGCCGCGCGCGCTGGCAGCAGGCATCGACTTGGGCTTTGAAGGCGAAGACCACCTGCAGGCACCCGCCGACCGCGTGCTGCTGCGCGAAGCCCTGAACAACCTGATCGACAACGCCCTGCGCTACTGCCCACGCGGTGCCAGCGTCACGCTGCGGGTGCGCGCCACAGGCGACAGCCAGTGCGTGCTGGAGGTAGAAGACGAAGGCCCCGGCGTACAAGACGCCGACCTGCCCCACCTGTTTGAACGCTTCTGGCGCGCCAGCGAACTGCCCGGTGGCTGCGGCCTGGGCCTCGCCATCGTGGCCGAAATCGCCCAGCGCCACGGCGGCAGCGTGCAGGCCCACACCCGGGCGCCGCATGGGCTGGTGGTGCGGGTGGTGTTGCCGTTGGGGTGAGGGGCTGCGTCCCTATTCGGCGCCTTTGGCTGCGTAGACCAAGTTGGCGGCTCTGGACGAAAAATACCCGCTGTAGCACCCGTACGCCAGGCTAAACGCCGCAATGAAGGCGTCGGTGCCGACCATCTCCGCATGAAGCGCGCGCAATATGGCAAACGCATACTTGGTGATAAATATCGCCACGATCACACAAAGTGGAATCCAGCTACCTGGGATAAAAAATGACCGACTTGCGCGGGTGAACGCGACCCGCGCATCCCGAAAGTACCTGAACCGTATACCGGTCACGACAAGCAAGCCTATCGCCCACAACGCCACAGGGGCGGGCTCCATGCCAAAGCTTGCGTTAATGCCAAAAAGCGACAAGCCAATCATTCCCAAGGGCAGCAAATAGGCCAGCACCGCATTGACGTTGCGGCTGCGCGTTTGTTGAAGTCCAAAGGCGATTAAGAGAAAAAACAGACCGAAAACCCACGGTGGGGTGTGGGTGATTATTTGGGTGATCAACTGGGGGGTCCGTTCATGGAAGCTCTGAATTTATTTTCGGGGCGATGTTGACTATATCTACCGGCGTTTGAGGAAACGCGGGGACTGCTAACTCGTCACTGCCTTGCGCAAAGCGCGGCATTCGGCAGAGGGATACTATTGGAGGCCATAGCGGTCATTGGCCGAACCTAGCTTTGGGCCTGCGATGGGCTGACTGCCGACAGTCCTGCCAGACCCTGCAAGCGACCGCTGACTACATGATCTTATCTTTGGTTGGAATTGAGCCAATGTCGAGTGGCTTTTAACTCATACTAGGTCCCCTGTCGCCTCACGACAATACCTGAAACTTGAATTCTCAAACCTTCTTCGTGTAGTACTCGTCGAAGGCCGGCAGGATGTTCGGATTGAAGTAGACCTTCCGGAGCCCAGTTTTTTTCCCCATATCCAAGTAACGCACTATTGCGAATCTGGCGTCAGCAGCCAGTTTCTTGCGCAGCCCGTGGAAGTGATTGTTAGATTTGAAGTCCACGAAGCGCTTCGCCATGCGCCCACAAAGATCATCGTAGGTCCACGGGTATCGCTTGTACTGATCCTCGTCAGTCAGATGGACCTTCACCGCTTCAGGGTCCTTCGAGTAGAAGATCTTCGAGGCACTATCAAGATTGCTCTTTTCGAGCTTGACTTGAAGCCTCACAGCCACAGAATAGTCGCTGTCTGAGTCAGTCGCCTCGCGTCCAAGGGTGCGCAAGTGTTGTATCAGCCGTCCTTCGTCAGCGGAAACAATCACGGCCGCTGCATCAGCAGGCGCTACGACAAAGGATAGCGGAAGCACTAAATTTAAGATGCGGGAAAAGTCGCGTGCGAACCATCGCTTAGCCAACAAAACGAAATTTGTGACAGATGCCGCAGCCACTTCCTGCACAAGCTGAGCAAGCTTTTCACTTGGCGTGACGTAGTGGACCGAGTTGTCGCGTATGTCGACCAGCGCTCGAAGATTAAGCGCCACTTCTGCCGGGATACTGCCGCTTTCCACCAGCCGCGCTATAGATCGGATGAAGCCAATTGTCATGGCGTTGCCCGCAGCGTTTACGCGCAAGTACTGCTTCTTGGTCTTCTTGCCGGACTTGGTTTCGCGGGATTCGTAGACTCGAATGATTCGAACATTGTTGTCAGCATCCTTCAAAAGCTTAGCCTTTGCCAAGAGTTCCCATGCATTGAGCGCCAGTATGGAGAAAGTCTCGTCTCTGTAGGAGAAGGCAGGCTTGTTGTAGATTTCAACTGCCGCAGTTATGGCGGCCTGTGCTTTGTCTACAAATCGTTGGTGCAGCGGTGGTCTCATTAGTTATTACCTCCCAACGCTATTCTCGTCGTCAGACGAGCGTCAGGCACATGGCAGGTAGTAGTTAGGCTACTTACCCTTCCGATGTCTGCAACCGCTGCATCACCACCGCCCCTGTCAAGGCGGCGACCACCCGCAATGGGCCGCTCGCTGCCATATGCAAACAGCTGACAAAGAAGTTTGAATTTTTCGTGGATGTTTCTTCGCCTCATTTCGACCTCCCCATTGCACGAGCAACTTCAGGAAAGAGCAGACAAGCCCATCTTGTCCGTCGAATCTGGCGGCCCCGCTGACGTTGCGCTGTGGATAGCGCCTTAGTTCGGTGGCTTTGCGTCGCCGGTTTTCACCGGGTTTGCCCTTCAATTTTCTTGTCCATCGGTTTCGTTAGAAACCAACGGTTCATCTTAGCAAAAAGAAAATCGTTAAACCTAGGCAAAAGGTCGCACTAATCCAAAACCACCGGTTGCCGAGGGCAATGGAGTGGATGGTGCAGCGAAATAAAGGAGGAGCCCGAAGGGCGGGGGACATTCGCGCAAGCGTCCACCCCGTTGCCCTCGGCGCAAATAAGCCCGCGCGCAGCACGCAGCTGCAACCCAGGCCCGCAACCGCTTACAGGCGCACGCCGCTGGTTGAATGAAACCAGTTGTTGTGCCGGCTGCTCACCGTCAGGCCAATGGTCTGCCCCACTTGCAGCTTGGTGTTGGCGGGCGCGCGCACGGTGATGGCGCCCACCTCGGTTTTGACCACCACATAGGTGTCGGCGCCCGTGGGCTCGACCAAACTCACCTGGCCGCGCCAGGGCGCGTCGTCGCTCAGGTGGATGTGCTCGGGGCGCTGGCCGAGGCTGACGTCGCCTTGCACCGGGCCGGGCAGCTCCAGCGTGCCACCGGCAAACACAAAGCGCGATGCCTCGCCCGTGCCCTGCAGCTGGCCGGGGATGAAGTTCATGGTGGGCGAGCCAATAAAGCTGGCCACATAGGTGTTGGCCGGTGTGCGGTAAATCTCGTCGGGCGTGCCGATTTGCTGCAGCACGCCGTCTTTCATGACCGCGATGCGGCTGCCCAGCGTCATGGCCTCGATCTGGTCGTGGGTCACGTACACGCTGGTGATGCCTGAGACCTGGTGCAGGCGCTTGATTTCGGCGCGCATTTCCACGCGCAGTTTGGCGTCCAGGTTGGACAGCGGCTCGTCAAACAAAAACAGCTGCGGGTCACGCGCCAAAGCACGGCCCATGGCCACGCGTTGGCGCTGGCCACCTGAGAGCTGCGCCGGGCGGCGGTCCAGCAGGTGCGAGATTTGCAGCATGGCGGCCACTTCGGCAATGCGTTTTTGGCGCTGCTCTTTGGGCACCTTGCGCATTTCCAGGGCAAAGCCGATGTTGTCGGCCACGCTCATGGTCGGGTACAGCGCGTAGCTCTGAAACACCATGGCAATGTCGCGCTGCGCGGGGGCCACGCCCACCACGTTTTTGCCGCCAATGCGCAGCTCGCCTTCGGTGGGGTCTTCCAGGCCGGCAATGATGTTGAGCAGCGTGGACTTGCCGCAGCCCGAGGGGCCGACAAGAATCAAAAATTCGCCGGGCGCGACGTCAATGTCGATGCGTTTGAGCACTTCAACGGTGCTGGGGCCCTTGCCGAAAGCTTTGCGAATGCCCGAAATGGTGAGGGAGGCTGCCATATCTCTATCCTTTGACTGCGCCGGCCGTGAGGCCTTTGACAAAATACTGACCCGCCAGCACGTACACGAGCATGGTCGGCAAACCGGCGATCACGGCGGCTGCCATGTCGACGTTGTAGCTTTTCACGCTGCTCGACGTGTTGGCCATGTTGTTCAGGCCCACGGTGATGGGCTTGCTGTCGGCGCCGCTAAAGGCCACGCCAAACAGAAAATCGTTCCAGATATTGGTGAACTGCCAGATCAGTGTGACCATCAGAATCGGCGTGGACATGGGCAACACGATGCGCCAGAAAATGCGCCAAAAGCCCGCGCCGTCCATGCGCGCGGCGTTCACCAGCTCGCGTGGAATGGCGGCGTAGTAGTTGCGGAAAAACAGCGTGGTACCCGCCAGTCCGGCAATGCAATGCACCAGCACCAGACCCGACAGCGAGCTGGAAAGCCCCAGAAAACCCAGCACCTGGCTCATGGGCAGCAGCACCACCTGAAAAGGCATGAACACGCCAAACAACATAAAGCCAAAGAGCAGCTCGCTGCCCTTGAACTTCCACAGGCTCAGCACATAGCCGTTGATGGCGCCCCAGGCGGTAGAAATAAGCACCGCGGGCACGGCCATCACCACCGAGTTGACGAAATAGGGCTTGAGGCCCCGGCAGTCCACGCCGGTGCAGGCGCTGTCCCAGGCCAGGCGCCAGCTGTCCAGGTTGAGCGAGGTGGGCAGGCTCAGCAGGTTGCCGGCGCGGATTTGCGCGGCGTCCTTGAACGAGGTGGCCAGCATGACGTACAGCGGCGCCAAAAAGAAAAAGGCGGCGATGAGCAAGACGCCGTAAATCAGCGCACGAGAAAAGCGGGAGGTATTCATGGCAAGACCCTAAAACTTGAAAGTCAGTGCGCGTGCGGCTTGGTGCGCAGCTCGCTGTACAAATAGGGCACCACAATGGCCGCGACCGTGGCCAGCATCATGGTGGCGCTGGCCGCGCCCAGGCCAATCTGGCCGCGGGTAAAGCTCATCACGTACATAAAGGTGGCTGGCACGTCAGACGCATAACCCGGCCCCCCGGCGGTCAGCGCCATCACCAGGTCAAAGCTCTTGATGGACAGGTGCGACAGCACCAGCACGGTCGAAAAAACCACCGGCCGCAAAATCGGCAAGATGATGCGCCAGTAAATGCGCGGCAGGCTGGCACCGTCAATCTGCGCCGCCTTGATGATGCTGTCGTCAATGCCGCGCAAGCCCGCCAACGAAAGCGCCATGGCAAAACCAGCCGATTGCCAGATACCGGCAATCACCACGCAGTAAATGGCGGTGTCGCTTTGCACCAGCCAGTCAAACGAGAAGCTGGCCCAACCCAGGTCGTGCATCAGCTTTTCCAGCCCGAGGCTGGGGTTCAAAATCCATTTCCAGGCGGTGCCCGTCACAATAAACGACAGCGCCATGGGGTAGAGGTAAATCGTGCGCAGCAGGCCTTCAAAGCGGATTTTCTGGTCCAAGAAAATCGCCAGACCCATGCCCAACAGCATCGAGCCGCCCACATAGAGCACGCTAAAGACGCCCAAGTTACGCAGCGCCAGCCACCAGCGGTCCATGTCCCACAAGCGGACGTATTGATCCAACCCGACAAATTCGTCGTAGTTGGGCAGCATGCGCGAGGCTGTGACGGACAAGATACCGTTCCAGACCATAAAGCCGTAAATAAAGGCAAAGCCCAGCACAAAGCCCGGCGCGATGACCAGTTTGGGCAAGGTGTTTTCAAATGATTTCATGCGGGCCTTGGAGTTGGGCAGGCCCCTGTCGCCACGCGGCGGGTCAGGGCTGCACAAGACAAACCCGTCCGTTTCGGGAGAATCGGACGGGCTGGTAAAGCAGTCGCTCAGCGGGGCTGAGCGACTCAGGCGGCTTACTTGGTGGCAGCAGCCTTGGCGATGTTGGCCACGCCGTCGGCGACCGAGATCTTGTCGTCGTTCCAGAACTGGCTCACAGCGTCCTTGATCGCGCCTTCAGCAGCAGGCGCAATTGCCATGCCGTGGGCCACGGAGGGCACCAGGCCGCCAGACTTGGCGGTGGACACGAAGTCTTTGGCCGACAGCTTGGCGCAGTCGTCAAACTTGGCCATGTCCATGTTCAGACGCACAGGAATGGAGCCCTTGTTCAGGTTGAACACTTCTTGGAACTCCGTACCCATGATGGAAGCTGCCAAGTCGCCCTGGGCCTTTTGGGCACCGGCGTCTTTCAGCTTGAACATCGCAAACGAGTCCACGTTGAAGGTGTAGGCGTTGGCCGTGCCAGGAGCGGCAGCGCAGATGTAGTCTTTGCCAGGCACCTTGCCAGCGGCCGAGAACTCGCCCTTGGCCCAGTCACCCATGAACTGGAAAGCGGCTTTCTCTTGGATCACCATAGCCGTGGCAAGGTTCCAGTCGCGGCCGGGAGCAGCAGCGTCGGTGTAGCCCTTGATCTTGCGGAAGGTCTCGAGCGACTTCTTCATGGTGTCGCTGGTCAGCGCTTTTTGGTCCAGCTTGACCAGCGCGTCGCTGTAGAACTTGGCACCACCGACGCCCAACACCACCGACTCAAAGGTGGTGAAGTCTTGCCAGTTTTGGCCACCGTGGGCCACGGCGATCAGGCCGGCTTTTTTGACTTTTTCAGCAGCAACAAAGAACTCGTCCCAGCTCTTGGGAGCGCCAGCCACGCCGGCTTTTTTCAGCACAGCGGAATTGGCCCACATCCAGTTGACGCGGTGCACATTGACGGGGGCAGCGACGTAGTTGCCCTTGTATTTCATGACGTTGGCCACGACGCCGGGCAGCAAGGTGTCCCACTTTTCGGCTTTGGCAGTAGCGTCCAGATTGGCCAGTACGCCTTCAGAGGCCCACTCTTGAATGGCAGGTCCTTTGATCTGGGCTGCGGCTGGGGGGTTGCCCGAGACTACGCGGCTTTTGAGCACGGTAGCTGCGTTGTCACCGCCGCCGCCAGCGACTGCAAAGTCTTTCCAGGCGTGACCCTTGGCTTGCATGATTTTTTTGAGTTCGGCGACCGACTTGGCCTCGCCACCGGAAGTCCAGTAGTGCAGCACTTCGACTTCACCCGCCGTTGCCGCCGCGCCTGCGACCACCAAAGCCACTGCGGTGGCCAATTGAGAAAGCTTCAACATAAATTGTTCCGATCGGTTGGTACCCGCGCATCCAAGTTGCGCAAGGAGGTTTGCTCCGCACTGGCACCACGCCAGTACGGATTAATTAATTTTTAATTAATTATCCGCCATCGGCTACTGGGACTTTCCCTAGGTTGCTGCGTTTATTGCGTGCCCTACGCCATCACCAAGGCCAGCGCCGCGTAGTCGCCCACCGCGTTGCCCAGACCCGCGGGCACAAGGTCCAAACCATCGGTGAGGGCGGTCAGCTTGCCTTGCACATGGGCCGCTACCTTGGGCAACAGAAAATCGCGGTGGTGCCAGAACACGCTGCCGCCCATGCTCACGCGCTGCAAATCGAGCGTAACCACCATGTTGTAAATCGCCCGGCCCATGACGCGGCACAGCTCGTCCACCAGCGCCAGCGCGTCGGGCTGGCCCGCGCGGGCCGCTGCCAGCAGCGCGGCCGCGTCGGCATAGCCCTGCGGCGCAAAACGCCGCGCAATCGCGTTGCCGGCGATCAGGCCTTCCACATCGCCCACATTGCCGCAGCCGCACAGGGCGTCGGCGTTGTCGCTGACAAAGCTGTGACCGGCGTGGCCAGCGTTGCCGTTTTTACCCCGCAAGATGTGGCCGTCCACACACACGCCCATGCCAATGCCGGTGCTCCAGGTCACGTAGGCACAGTGGTCCATGCCCTGCAAGGCGCCCCAACGGCGTTCGGCCTCCAGCGCACCCACGCCATCGTTTTCGACCCGCACATTGGCAAATGCGGCGCGCAGAGGCGCCTCCAGATAGGCAGTAGGCCAGTCGTTGGGCAGGCCGCGCGCCTTGCCCGCAATGCCTCCGCAAATATTGGGCGCTGCCAACTCAATCAGGCCGTTGGCCATGACAAATGGCCCGCAAGACACCACACCCACCGCCGACAAGTCGGCCACGGCCACGCCGGCACTGGCGCAGCTTTGCGCCACCATGCGAATGATTTGCGCCGCCAATGCGCCCCGGTCGCCCACCGTGGCCGTCGGTTCGGCCAACTTGCCGCGCACGCCTTGGGCGTCAGCCACGCTGACGGCCACCTTGGTGCCGCCAATGTCCACACAGGCAACCGGCGCCATGTGGGAGGGAAAAGTGATGAAAGGTGCAGCAGACATGGTGTGTAAACCTAAATTTAGGGCGGCAAGCAAGCGCTTGCCAGCCAGAGCGACAATGCTAACGCCGCCAGTCCGGGCCGGTTTAGCGCGCGGTTACAAGGCGGGTACAAGGCAGGTACATCCTGACGCCATGGCGCTGCGCCCGGTGTCCGGTCAGAGCCGGTGCGTTCTGTCGCCGTGCCCAAAGCCCATGGGCTGCCAGAGCGCGCCTACGCCCAGCGCAATCACCTTGAACAGTTCGCCCATCTCGTGCTCCAGGATCAGGCGTTGCGCTGCCGAGCGCACGGGCAGCGTGGCGGCCTGCATCAGATCCACCAGACCGCAATTGATCAGGAAATGCGCCTGGTTGGTGTAGCCCAACACCTCCAGGCCCGCGTCTTGGGCGGCCAGCGCCAGCGCGCTGAAATTGACGTGGGCGGTAATGTCTTTCTGGCCCACTTGCACCAGCGGATTGGGGTCGCTGCGGTGCGCCTGGTGGCACATCACCGTGCCCATGTGGCGCTGGGGGTGGTAGTACTCCGCCTCGGGAAAGCCATAGTCCAGCAGCAGCACGGCACCGCGTGTCAGGTGCTGGGCCAGGGTGCGCACAAAGGCCTCGCTTTGGGGATGGATTTCGGTCAGGTAATCGTGGTCACCCTCAATTTCGGCAGGCGGACGCAGCGCCGTGGGGCGGTCGGCCCAGACAAACCCGTCCTGGTCCTGGTGTTGGGCCCACGCCACGCCGCGTTCGTGCCAAACGCCCCCCACGCGGGCCAGCAGCTGCACCGGCATCGCGTCGATCAGTTCGTTGCCCAGCACCACGCCCTGCATTTGCGCGGGCAGTGCGCTGGCCCATTGCACCTGCGCGCCAAAGCCTGCCAGCCGACTTTGCTGGCGCGCCTGCAGCGAGCCCGACAAATCCACAATGGTGTAACGCGCCAACGGCACCTGCATTTCCCGCAAGGCCGACAAAACCTGCTCGGCCAGCGCCCCCGTGCCGGCGCCAAACTCCCACACCTCGTCCGTGCCAGTGGCCTGCAGCGCCTGCGCCACCTGGCGCGCCAGCGCATAACCAAACAGGGGGCTGATTTCGGGGGCGGTCACAAAGTCACTGCCTGGCGTGGCGCCGGGTGCGCCGGGCATGGCGCCAAACTTGGGCAAGTCGCCGGTGTAATACCCCAGCCCCGGCGTGTAGAGCGCCAGCGCCATAAAGGTGTCAAACCCGATCCAGCCACCTTGTGCACGCACCGCTTGCGCGATGTGCTGCGTCAGTGCATCGGCTTGGACCGGCGCTCCAGAACAGACTGGTTCCGGCGCGGGAAAAGGGGGGCTCGTTAAACTCTGGGGCTTCATTGTGATTCTCACCATTGCACAGCGCGTGGTATTCCAGATTGTCTCCCTTTATGCCCTCCTCGCCCCTGCCTCCCGCCCGTCCGGCCTGCCCCAGTGTGTTGGTCACCGGGGGCGCCAAGCGCCTGGGGCGTGAGATTGCCCTGGCCTTGGCGGCCAGCGGCTGGCGGGTGGCTGTGCACTACCGCGACTCCGTAGAAGACGCGGCACGCACCGTGGCCGAGTGTTCCGCGCTGGCGCCCGGCGCCGCCAGTTTCAGGGCCAACCTAGGCAACGAGGTGGCGGTACGCCATTTGCTGCCCAGTGTGGTGGAAGAGTTTGGCAACCTGGACGCGGTGGTCAACAGCGCGTCTACCTTTGAGCACGACAACGCCGCCACCTTTGGCTTTGCCGCCATGGAAAAGCACTTGCGCGCCAACACGGGTGCCGCGATTTTGCTGGCGCAGTCGCTGCACACCCACATTGACGAACGCAATCGCGCCCTGCCCGAAATGGCCCTGGGCGCGCCGTGCAGCGGCGTGGTCGTGAATATGCTGGACCAGAAGCTCTGGAACCAGAACCCCGATTTCTTCAGTTACACCCTGTCCAAGGCCGCACTGGAAGCGGCCACCACCATGCTGGCATTGGCACTGAGCCCGCTGGTACGGGTCGTGGGTGTGGCGCCTGGCCTGACCATCACCAGCCATATGCTGAGCGACGACAAATTCGCCGCGCTGCACAAGCTGTCGCCCCTGGGCCGTTCGTCCACGCCGGGCGATGTGGCTGCGACGGTGCGCTTTGCGATGGAAAACCAGTCGATTACCGGCACGACCTTGCTGGTGGACGGCGGCCAGCACCTGATGCGCTTTGAGCGCGATTTCTCTTTGATGTAAGAAAGTATTTCAATGCAGCAACGCACCACTGGAACCCAGACCCTGACCCTGACCGGCCTGCGCTTTGAGGCCAACCTGGGCATCTTGGAGTCCGAACTCACTGCGCCCCAGCCGATCCAGGTGGACGCCGAGTTAAACCTGGGTACACAGCCTCTTCAGCCCAGCGACGATGACATAAATCACGTGCTGGATTACAGAAAAGTGCGCCAGATCATAATTAATGAATGTACTGCTGTACATGTGAACTTGCTCGAGAGCATGATTGGCATCTTGGCCGATCGATTAATGCAGCTACCAGGTGTGTTGGGTGTGCGAGTGAAGATCGCGAAGCTTGAAATTTTTGATGATTGCGAAGTCGCCATCCGGGTTGAAACCGGACAGTGGCCAACCTGAATAGAGACACCCATGAACGCAACTTGGACTGACACCGATTTGGCCCCAGCGCCGCTCAAAACGCCAGCGCCTGTGCGCGCCGATGCGCGAGAAGTCGCGCAGCGCGCCGCCCACGAGTACCACAAGCTTGAAAAACGCCTGTGCCGCCAGGTCGGCCAGGCGATCATGGACTACCACATGATCGAAGAAGGCGACCGGGTGATGGTGTGCGTGTCCGGGGGCAAGGACAGCTACGCCATGCTCGACCTGCTGATCAAGATGCAGCAGCGCGCACCCGTCAATTTTGAGCTGATTGCCGTCAATCTGGACCAGAAGCAGCCCGGCTTTCCGGACCATATCTTGCCGGCCTACCTGAAGCAGCTGGGCGTGCCCTTTCATATTGAGACGCAAGACACCTACAGCATCGTCAAAAAGGTAATCCCTGAGGGCAAAACCATGTGCAGCCTGTGCAGCAGGCTGCGCCGGGGCATCTTGTACCGGGTGGCCGACGAGCTCAAGGTCACCAAGATCGCACTGGGCCACCACCGAGACGACATCTTGCAAACCTTCTTTCTGAACATGTTTTTCGGCGGCAAGCTCAAAGGCATGCCTCCGAAATTGGTCAGCGATGACGGCGGGCACATCGTGATCCGTCCCCTGGCCAATGTGGTCGAAAAAGACCTGGTGCGTTGGGCTGAGCACCGCGCATTTCCCATCATCCCCTGCACCTTGTGCGGCAGCCAGGAAAACCTGCAGCGCAAGCAAATCGGCAACATGCTGCGCGATTGGGAAAAGCAATATCCCGGCCGCGTGGAGAGCATGTTCACCGCGCTGCAAAACGTGGTTCCCTCGCACCTGATGGACACTGGCCTGCACGACTTTGAGGGCGTGCGCACCACCGGTGTCGCCGAACCTGACGGCGATATGGCCTTTGACCTCGAGTCGTTTTCCATGCCCATGGTGGCCGGCCTGCCCCTGCGGGTCTTGTAAGGCGATTACGGCAATGCGCGCCCTGAGGGTCTGTTTGGCGGTTGGTTTGACCTTGGTGCTGGGTGCCTGTGCCAGTACCCGGCTGGTTGACAGCGAGGTGCGCAGCTTTGTCGGCACGGTGGCGCCGACCACGCCAGCCACCTACCGCTTTGACCGCCTGCCGTCGCAGCAAAGCGGTGACATCAACACCCAAGGCGCCCAAGAAAGGCTGGAGACCATGGCCAGCGCCGCACTGGCCGATGTCGGACTGACCCAAAGTGATACCGATGCGCAATACCTGGCACAAGTCAGTGGGTCGGTAGAGCAGATGGTGCGCAGCCCGCAGGTTTCGCCCATTCGCCTGGGTGGGTTTTGGGGCTTTCACCAGCCGCCCTTGGGCTTTGGCATGAATTATTGGGCCACGGAGCCGCCCTTGAGCCGCTACAGCGTGCAGATCGTGCTGCGCGAGTCCAGCTCCAAACAAGTGGTGTTTGAGAGCCAGGCCCAGCACATTGGCCCGTGGTCGGACGCGTCCAACATTTTGCCCGCCGTGCTGCGTGCGGCCTTGCGCGACTACCCCCATCCGGCACCCCAGTCGACCACGGTTCGGGTCGAGGTCGGGCCCCAGGGACTGACCGACCGCCCATGAGCCTGGGGGCACTTGCGCCGGTGCGCATTACCGCCGTACGCCATGGCGAAACCGCCTGGAATGTCGACACCCGCATTCAGGGGCAGATCGATATCGGCCTGAACGTCCGGGGTCAGTGGCAGGCACAGCAGCTTGGCGCCGCGCTGGCGGAGCGCGGTATTGGCCACATCTACACCAGCGACTTGGCGCGCGCCCACCACACTGCGCTCGCGATTGCAGAACACGCGGGCATTGCGCCCCATGCCGTGGCTTTGCACGCGGGACTGCGCGAACGGGCCTTCGGCGTATTCGAAGGCCGTACCCATGCCGAGATTGAGACCCGTTGGCCCCAAGACGCGCTGCGCTGGCGCCAGCGCGTCCCCGACTGGGCGCCCAGCGGAGGGGAATCGCCCCTGCAATTGCGTAAGCGTGTGAGCACAACCGTGGCGCAGATTGCAGCCAACCACCCCGGCGAACACATTGCACTGGTGGCCCATGGCGGGGTGCTCGACATGCTCTACCGACTGGCCACCGGCCAGGCGGTCGACGCGGTGCGCACCTGGGAGTTGGGCAACTGTGCCATCAACCGCCTGCTCTGGACACCCCAAGGACTGAGCCTGGTGGGTTGGGCCGACAGCGGCCACCTGGAACCTGGCGTCCGGGACGAAACCACCGCCTGAATTCGCTGCCCGGCCGAGACATGCGCCCGGCACAACCTCTCCCCTGAGACCCCTCCTCTGCCGAGTAACGGCGGTGACGCAAACGTGCAAATTAATGCACTTATATTCGGGAGTCGTTGAAATTGAATTAATTAAAGGAAATACCATGCAGCTTGGAATGATTGGCTTGGGGCGGATGGGCGGAAACATCGTGCGGCGCCTGTTGCGCGGTGGTCACAGCTGCGTGGTGTTTGACACCAACGCGGCCAGCGTGGATCAACTCGCCCAGGAGGGCGCCACCGGCAGCCAGGACATGGCGCACCTGGTGGCACAGATGCCAACGCCGCGTGCGGTGTGGGTCATGCTGCCGGCAGGCGCCATTACCGAAGCCACGGTCACCCGCCTGGGCGAACTTCTGGCCCCCGGAGACACCATCATTGACGGTGGCAACTCCAACTACCAGGACGACGTGCGCCGTGCGCAGGCTATGGCCACCAAGGGCATCCGCTACATCGATGTCGGCACCAGCGGTGGCGTTTGGGGACTGGACCGGGGCTACTGCATGATGATTGGCGGGGACAAGCCGGCTTTCGACCATCTGGAGCCTATTTTCAAAACTCTGGCGCCGGGCATGGGCACCATCGAGAAAACCCCAGGCCGCGAAAACCGCCAATCCACGGCCGAACATGGCTACCTGTACACCGGTCCGGCCGGCTCGGGCCACTTTGTCAAGATGGTGCACAACGGCATTGAATACGGCCTGATGCAGGCCTACGGCGAGGGCTTGGACATCCTGAAGGGCGTGAACCAAGAGTCGATTCCTGCCGATCGCCGCTACAACCTCGACCTGGCCGACATTACCGAACTCTGGCGCCGTGGCAGCGTGGTGTCTTCGTGGTTGCTGGACCTGTCGGCCATTTCGCTGGCCGAAGACCCCGAACTCAAATCCTATTCCGGCTACGTCGAAGACTCCGGCGAAGGGCGCTGGACGATTCAGGCAGCCATTGAAGAGGCGGTCCCCGCCGATGTGCTGACCGCAGCGCTGTACACCCGCTTTCGCTCGCGCAAGGAACACACCTTTGCCGAAAAGGTGCTCTCAGCCATGCGCAAGCAGTTTGGCGGCCACCAGGAACCCGGCAAAAAATAAGCATCGGCCGCTTGCCCGGACGCCCCCAGTCCGGGCGCTGTAATTTCCCAGCTCCCAGCTCCCAGCTCTCGACCCCACTTTCACAGGACCCTCCATGGCCCAAGACATAGAACACGCTGTCACACCACACGGCGAGCAAGCGCCTTCAAACACGATGGTGATATTTGGCGCCGGTGGCGACCTGACCAAGCGGCTCCTGATGCCCGCGCTCTACAACCTGGCGCGCACCGGCTTGCTGCCCGCACAGTTCGCGCTGGTGGGCGTGGACCGGGTGGAAATGGACGATGCCCAGTTCCGTGGCCATGTGGAGGCAGCCATCCGCGCCTTTGCCGCGGACAAGCATTACAGCCAGGCGATTGACGAGGCCAATCTGCAGCGCCTGCTCGCGGCCATGGTGTACATGCCGCTGGATTTTGCTGCGCCCGCGTCGTATACAGCCTTGGGCGAGCGGCTGACGCAACTCAAGGCCAGCCATGGCGTGAGCGACAACGTCATGTTCTACCTGGCCGTGGGCTCCCGCTTTTTTGGCGGCATCGTGGACCAGCTCGGCGCCGCGGGCCTGGTCACCGAGACCGCCCAACGCTGGCGCCGCGTGGTGGTGGAAAAGCCGTTTGGCCACGATCTGGAGTCGGCCCAGGCGCTCAACGCGCAGTTGCGCCACAGCCTCTCCGAGTCGCAGATCTACCGGATGGACCATTTCCTGGGCAAGGAAACCGTGCAGAACATCATGCTGATGCGCTTTGCCAACGGCATTTTTGAGCCGCTCTGGAACCGCGAGCACATTGACCACGTCCAGATTACCGTGGCGGAGACGGTGGGCGTGGAAGCGCGCGCTGCCTTTTATGAGTCTACCGGCGCCATGCGCGACATGGTGCCCAACCACGTGTTTCAGCTGCTGGCCCTGACCGCGATGGAGTCGCCCGCTTCGTTTGATGCCGATGCGGTGCGCAACGAAAAAACCAAGGTGCTGGACTGTGTGCACCCGGTCGACCCGGCCACCGACAGCGTGCGCGGTCAGTACACCGCGGGTGCGCGCGATGGCCAGCCGCTCAAAGCCTACGTGAGCGAAGCGGGCGTGGCCCCAGGCAGCGAAACCGAAACCTATCTGGCGCTCAAGCTGGGCGTGGACAACTGGCGCTGGGCTGGTGTGCCGTTTTACCTGCGAACCGGCAAAGCCATGAACAAGCGCCAAAGCGAGATCGTGATTCAGTTCAAGCGCCCGCCGCTGTCCCTGTTTCGCAATACCGCCACCGACGGGCTGACACCCAACGCCTTGGTGATCAAGCTGCAACCGGACGAGGGCGCGATGCTGTCCTTTGGCGCCAAGATCCCGGGGCCCAAGATCGAAATCGGACAGGTGCACATGGATTTCCACTACAAGGACTATTTCCAGAACGCGCCCAGCACCGGCTACGAAACCCTGATTTACGACTGCATGATTGGCGACGCCACCCTGTTCCAGCGCTCGGACAGCGTCATGGCGGGCTGGCGCATTGTGCAGCCGGTGCAACAGTACTGGGCGGCTGGTGGCGCACCGCTGGCCCATTACGCGGCGGGCTCGGAGGGCCCCCAAGAGGCGCAGGATTTGTTGCAGGCCAGCGGCCGGGAGTGGCGCGAGCTCTGACCTGTCCATGACAATGCGGCCATGTCCAAAATCATTGTCTTCGCATTTCCGGTCTTTTTGCTGCTGATTGCGCTGGAGCTGTGGTGGGACCGTCGCCATGTGCGGCTCGCCACCGCCCAGGGACAGCAGGCAAAAAGCAGTTACGGATTGAGTGACACGCTGAGCAGCCTGAGCATGGGCATGCTGAGCCAGGTGAGCGGCGTTTTCGGCAAATTCATTGGCATTGCGGTCTATGCCGCCCTGTTTGACAGCGTGGCCCTGTGGCCGCAGGCCGACCTTTGGAACCACTGGTACGGCTGGTGCCTGGCGCTGGTGATTTACGATTTTTGTTATTACTGGCTGCACCGCGCCGGACACGAGGTGGCGCTGTTTTGGGCGGCGCACGTGGCGCACCACCAAAGTCAGCACTACAACCTGTCCACCGCGCTGCGCCAGACTTCCACCGGCGCGCTTTTGGGCTGGGTTTTTTATCTGCCCATGGCCGTGCTGGGCGTGCCGCCACTGCTGTTTGGCATCGTGGCGCTGGTGGATTTGCTCTACCAGTTTTGGGTCCACACGGAGCACGTGGGTCGGCTGGGCTGGTTTGACCGGGTGTTTTGTTCGCCCAGCAACCACCGGGTGCACCACGCCATCAACGATGGCTATGTGGACCGCAACTATGGTGGTGTTTGGGTGCTGTGGGACCGGTTGTTTGGCACTTTCGCACCTGAAGTCCAACCCTGCGTCTACGGCACCCGCACACCGCTCAACAGCTGGGACCCGGTGTGGGCCAATCTGGCGGTGTACGCCGAACTCTGGCGTCGTGCCGGCGCTGCGCCGCGTTGGGCGGACAAACTGCGGGTATGGCTCAAGCCGCCGGGCTGGTTGCCTCCGGGCGGCAGCTGCCGTCTGGCCAGCGCAGCCCAAAGCGACCACCCGCCAACCCCAAGCTTTGACCTAGCGGCGGTACGGACCTATGCGCCACCGCTGCAGCCTGGCCAGGCATTGTTTGCCGTGGCGCAAAACGGGCTGCTCACCGCATTGGGCGCCTGGTATTTGTGGAACGTCGATGCACAGGCCTTGCCGGTGGCCGCTCTGGGAGCCGCCGCAATGACGCTGGGCTTGTGGGCCCTGGGGCGCTACCTGCAACAGCAACTGGCCTGGTGGAGCACGCTGGCCTTGCAATCTTTGGCCGCAGCCACCGTGCTCACCGTCAGCCCACTGACGCTCTAAGCGCCCTCGCCCAGTCAGTTAGACGCCCGGTGCCTCGCCCGCATTGCTGGGCGGCGTCACGCCCAAATGCCGGTAAGCCGCCAGTGTGGCGATGCGGCCGCGCGGTGTGCGCTGCAAATACCCTTGCTGAATCAGGTAGGGCTCGATCACGTCCTCAATGGTTTCGCGCTCTTCGCCAATGCTGGCGGCGATATTGTCCAAGCCCACCGGTCCGCCGTCAAAGCGGTGAATCACCGCCTCAAGGAGCTTGCGGTCCATCAGATCGAAGCCTTGCGGGTCCACGTCGAGCATGGCCAGCGCGCGGTTGGCAATATCCAGGGTGATGGTGCCCACACCTTTGACCTCGGCGTAGTCGCGCACCCGGCGCAGCAGGCGGTTGGCAATGCGCGGCGTACCGCGTGAACGCCGGGCAATCTCAAAACCACCCTCCGGGTCGGTCGGCACCTTGAGCAGCCCGGCACTGCGGGTGACGATGCGCAGCAGCTCCTCAGAGGTATAAAACTCCAGCCGCGCCACGATGCCAAAGCGGTCGCGCAGCGGGTTGGTCAGCATGCCGGCGCGCGTGGTGGCACCCACCAGGGTAAAGGGCTGCAGATCCAGCTTGATGGAACGGGCCGCCGGACCCTCGCCGATCATGATGTCGATCTTGTAGTCTTCGAGGGCGGGGTACAGGATCTCTTCGACTACCGGCGACAGACGGTGAATTTCGTCGATAAATAAAACGTCGTTTTTCTCCAGATTGGTCAGCAGCGCTGCCAGATCTTTGGGTTTTTCCAGCACCGGACCACTGGTCTGGCGCAAATTGACGCCCAACTCGTGGGCAATGATGTGCGACAGCGTGGTCTTGCCCAGGCCAGGCGGCCCGAAGAGCAGCACGTGGTCCAGGGCCTCATCCCGCTTTTTGGCCGCACCAATAAAAATCTCCAACTGCTCGCGCACCTTGGCCTGGCCCACATAGTCGTCAAGCAGCTTGGGGCGCAGCGCGCGCTCTATTGCTTCTTCGGCACCCGAGGCCGGCACGGCAGACACCATGCGCGTGGCCGGGGCGCTGGCAGGATAAGGGGCAAAGTCGTCAGTTTGAATGCTCACAAAGGTCGCCATCGTCGCCGTTGCGGCGCCACAAAAATTGAAAGATGCCTCCATGGTAGCGGGCGCCGCTACCGGTAACACGGAAAGCGTCTCGAAGTTCCGTCTTTTTCGTGCGCCTTGGGGCGTGCATGACGTCCGCCAGGCCCAACCGATAGAATCCCCCGCAAGGTATGCGTTGCCCCTGGTTTTTCGGGGCGTTCCAGCCCCAACTCCAATTCGAACGGGTAATTCTCTTGCCGCACACCACGCGTCCCGCAGTGCCCCAACATGTGGCCATCATCATGGACGGCAACCGTCGGTGGGCTAGCGCGCGCGGTCTGCCCAAGGCCGTGGGTCATGGCGCCGGAGCGCGCCGGGTGCGTGCGATTGTCCAAGCGTGTGGGGAGCGGGGCATTTCGCACCTCACGCTGTTTGCGTTCAGCACTGAAAATTGGCGCCGACCCTTAGACGAGGTCAACAGCTTGTTGGGCTTGCTCACGCTGTATTTGCAAAAAGAAATCGGCAACCTGAACACGCAGGGAGTCCGCCTGCGCGTGATTGGCGACACCTCCGGCTTTGACCAAAGAGTGCAAGCCCTCATCCGTGACGCCCAGGCCAGCACCGACCACAACCGAAAAATTACCCTGACACTCGCACTGAATTACGGCGGGCGCTGGGACATGTTGCAAGCGGTCAAGGCCTGGCAAGCGGCGCATCCGGGCGAGTCTGCCGAAAAGCTGAGTGAAGCAGCGCTGGCTCCTTACCTGCAAATGGCCGATGTGCCGGCGCCTGACCTCATGATCCGTACGGGCGGCGAGTCGCGCATGAGCAACTTTATGCTGTGGCAAATGGCCTACACCGAGCTTTATTTCACGGATTTGCTTTGGCCCGAGTTCACACCCCAATCGCTGGACCAGGCGATCGCTTGGTTTGCCCAACGTGACCGCCGCTTTGGTGGCGAAAGTACGATTCCGACCCCGGCTCTTGAATCTAAAGCGTCATAAACCGCGCTTACGATAGCGCGCGATCTTTGGGTCGGGTCCGTTTTATTTAATCTTCCCCCTCGTTTCACCATGAAAATTTCGATCTTTGGCACCGGTTATGTGGGCTTGGTCAGCGGCGCCTGTTTGGCAGAAATCGGCCACGATGTGGTCTGTATGGACGTCGATCCGGTCAAGATTGCCAACCTCAATGTGGGCGTCCTTCCGATCTGGGAGCCGGGTCTGGACGTTCTGGTGGATCGCAATTTCAAGGACGGACGACTGCGCTTTAGCAATGACGCGGCGCAGGCCGTGGCGCACGGCGATGTGCAGTTCATCGCGGTGGGCACGCCGCCCGACGAAGACGGCAGCGCCGACTTGCAGTACGTGCTGGCAGTAGCCCAGACCATTGCTATGCACATGACAAATTACAAGGTAGTGGTCAACAAGTCCACCGTCCCGGTGGGCACGGCCGACAAGGTCAGCGCCGCCATCGGTGCCGTATTGGCGCAGCGCACCGGCGATGTTCCTGCATTTGATGTGGTGTCAAACCCCGAATTTTTAAAAGAAGGCGCGGCGGTGAACGACTTCTTGCACCCCGACCGCATCGTGATCGGCAGTGCCAGCGAGCGCGCCAAGGCGCTGATGGCCGATGTGTACGAGCCTTTTATGCGCAACCATGACCGCACCATCCACATGGATGTGCGCAGCGCCGAGCTCACCAAATACGCCGCCAATGCCATGTTGGCCACCAAGATCAGCTTCATGAACGAAGTGGCTAACCTGGCCGAGCGCCTGGGTGCGGACATTGAGCAGGTGCGCAAAGGCATCGGCTCTGACCCGCGCATTGGCTACCACTTTATCTACCCCGGCTGCGGATACGGCGGCAGCTGTTTTCCCAAAGATGTACAGGCGCTGGGCCGCACAGCCTCACAAATTGGCTATGACACACCCTTGCTTGATGCGGTAGAGGCCGTCAACAAGCGCCAAAAGACGACCTTGTTTACCAAGCTGGCAAACCACTTTGGTGGACCCACAAATTTGCAAGGCAAAACCATTGCAGTCTGGGGTCTGTCGTTCAAGCCCAAAACCGACGACATGCGCGAAGCCCCGAGTCGCACGCTCATGGAAGCGTTGTGGGAAGCGGGTGCCAAGGTTCAGGCCTTTGACCCGGTGGCGATGACCGAAACAGCACGCATTTATCCTGATCACCCGCTGCTGACCCTCAGTGTCGACAAATACGCAGCGCTGGCGGGGGCCGATGCGCTGGTGATTTGCACCGAGTGGCAGCAGTTCCGTGCGCCGGACTTTGACGAAATGGAGCTGCGGATGCCGAGCAAACTCATCGTGGATGGTCGCAATCTGTACCAGCCCGCCAAGATGCAGGCCGCAGGATGGAATTACCTTTCGGTGGGGCGCGCGGCTGTTACCGTCTGACGCGTACGGCCCAACCTGCCCCTAGCGCAGGTGCAGGCTGTGGCGCTCGCAAAACAGTTCGCCGGTAAACACCTTGACCTGCAGACCCATGGCTTGGGCTTCGCGCGCAGTTAAACCGCTGCTATAGGGAAACGTGTCCACCATGGTCTGAAAACCACCCAATATCTCCAACGCCTGTCTGTGCGAGCTCGGGCAGACGAATTCCGCCCGCGCTTTGGAACCGTCGAGCGCCGCTTCCACTTTGGCGCGGGTTCGGGCGTATTGGAACTGCTGGTGCACAAAGCAAATCGGCCCTACCGTCTGGCGCAAAGTGGCCATGAAGGCGCGTGAGAGTTTTGCCGGATTGGAAAACACCACGGGCGTACGGCTGCGCCGCGACCATGGAGTTTTGACAGGCAAATAGCCCGGTGGAGTGTAGGTGGCGTATCCCTCGGGAATATTGACCAGGGGCTCGGAGTACAAATGCTGTAAGTGCAAAGGCGACTGCCACGGGTCACCGATCCAACCATCAAAACTGTCCAAGCCGGTGGTCATGCTTTGACCGCCCACCCATTTGTACATAGCGCGCGCGGGTTTGACAGACAGGGCCTTGAGCGCGATCGGGTCCATCCAACCGCCAAGGTCGTAGAGCACGTCGAGGTCTTGGGCGTGGATGTCGCGCGCCAGGGACTCGGCGGGCAGAGCCTGCACGTCCAGCCATTGGGCGGACAAGGCACGAAATTCAGCGCTAGCCCAATCGGACTTGTAGCCGCGATTAAATACGACGATGTCCGAGCCCTTGGCGACATGCTGCCAACCGGAAATCGTCAGAAAATACACCGGCGAGTTGCAAAACAAGGGCGAAATGATGCCCACACGCGGGCGCGCCGTCGCTGGGTTGCGTGGTGCCAGCGGCGGCAATTCCAGTTGCGGCAGGCGCATATGCCGCGCCGAGAAACGCTTGACACGCTGCGTCAGCGCAGTCGCCGACATATCGCGGTCGTACAGACTGGCCATCAAGGTCGTCAACTCGGCGTCCACCGCGCACTGCGGATGATTTAACAGGGGTTGCACCAGATCGATCGCTTGCAGGGGCAGACCAAAAATATTCATAGCCAGGTCAGCCTTGGCCACCAAGGCCTCGCCTTGGCTCGGCTGGAGGTCCAAGACAGCATCAAAACAGGCGTCTGCAGCCTCCATCTTGCCCAGCGCCTTGCAGGCGCGCCCCTGAAGCAACTGGCTCTGCCACTGCGCCGGCGCCAGCGCCAAGGCACGTTGGGCGCTTTCCAAAGCCAGCTGCGGCTGGCCCAGCGCCAAATGCGCAGCCCCCAAGTGGTGCTGAACTTGTGGCACCCGGGGCAGCCACTGCGCGGCAGGCAGCAGCAACTCGCGTGCCTCAGTCCATCGGCCCGCATTAAGCGCACGTTCGGCACGGTCCAGCCAGGCCTGCAGGTCTTGGGGACGTTCTGTCATTGGGGTCTCTGATCTCAACCAAACAACTGCAAGAGTTGGGGGTTGCGCACCCGGGCGTCAAAACCGGCTGCAGCCCGGGCTTTGTACAAAGCCCGGTCGGCAGGATTGACACCGGCGCTGTCCTTCTCCCAGTCGGCTTCCACCAGCACGCTGTTGGGCTCATAGACATAGCGGCCTTGCTCGCGGGCAATGACCGTGAGCTCAGTATCTGCGTAATGGCTTCGGTAGGCGCTGTGAAAAAAGTCACCGCTGTACACCGACTCCGACCAGGCGCGCTCGGCCAAGCCGAAGGCAGCGAGCTGACCCTGCCATTTGCCGTCATTGAAGCCCAACAGACCCGCTCCTCTGGCCTGCATCGCCCGCAGGGCCAGCGCCAGCCAAGCGCGTCCGGCGAAGGCATCCTGCGCCATGTAACCAAACCACGGGCTACGGGTGGCGGCAAATGCCTGGTTGACCGTTGCGATAAATCCCTGCCGCACCTCGTCGTGCACTGCGAGCAAGAGCGCTGGCGCACCCGCACGGGTGCCCGCCAAACGGGCTGCACGCATCGCCTGAACAACATCAGTAAAGGGCATCACCATGATTGCGCCGGCGCAGTGAATGGGGGTTCGGCTGTCGAGTTCAGCCAAACGAACTTGGCGCACTTCCATGCCGGACTCATTCATGGCGCGGCGCTCGCGCGGCCATGCCACCCAAGCCCGTCGCAGTGCGCAGGCGAAAGGCTGAGTTCGTCCGGTCGAAGGTACATGAACTCCCAATAACGAATGCGGTGACTGGTGCGGGCGCTGGCGCCATAAAAAAGTTCTCCGGAGCATGAGCTAAGTCAGACAAATGGAACACAAAGCTTGTTCACGAGTCTAGCGCCGCCGTCCGGCTTTCTGCCCTGCAGCTGGCCAAACGTCTGGAAAATGAGGATGCGCAGGGACGCACGCAAACGATGGACTCCGAGACGCAATGAGTAGGGGTATTATCTCGTGGCTGTGCCGATACCGGCCCTGAGCCCAACCCAACCCCAGAGTTCACCATGGCTACAAAAGTACCGTCCAAGACCGCTCCCCAAGCCGCAAACAAGGCCACCGTGTCCGCCAAGCCGCAGGCTGCGGCCGCTCAGTCCAAGGCGAAGCCCCGTCCGACCAAAGCAAAGCCGGTAGCCAAACCTTTGGCAAAAGCGAGAGGAATACCGGTGACTGAAAGCGCCCCGCGCACCCCTCGGACCCCTGCTTCGGCTTTGGTTGAAAAACCGGCGACCAAGCCCGCGGCCACACGTACGGCGTCCAAGTCAGTAAGCGCAAAACCTTTGCGCCCAGCGCCAGCCAAGGTCGCCAAACCACCTAAAGAAATTTCGCCGCATGGCTTAGTCAAAGGCAAGCACATCGTCTGTTTCTGGAAACAAAACGACCTGGGCTTATTCGGTCGACGTCCAGACCGTTGGATCGCCTTGTGGGAGCAAGACCCAACAGTGGAAAAAGTGTTGGTATTTGAGACGCCGCTCAGCCATTTGGCTTTGGAGGAATGGCTCAAACGCGCCATCACGCTGGACGCCACCAGCGGGAGTGAGTACCGCCTGCTGCTCGACCAAGCGGTTGGCAAACTGCAGGGCCACTGCGACACGCCCAAAACGACTTACAAAACTTACCTCACGCCCTCGGACAAACCCGCCAACAACCAAGACTATTTGCGCTGGGTACTGCAGCAGGTCAGCGACCAAGGCATCACATCGCCCACGGTGGTGCTGTGGCCGGCCTGCTACGCCAACGCGGCACTGGTCAAGGCCATGAAGCCCAAACAAATCATCACTGACCTGGTTGACGACCAGCGTTTGTTCCCGGCGAATGCACAGCTTGTGCCGACGATTACCGCGCAGTACCAAATGTGGCTAGATATGTCGGATGTCGTGGTGTCCAATTCGCTGGGACTGATTGAGGCATTCAGCCAAGAGTTCGACCGCTCAAATATTGCCTATTTGCCCAACCAGGCGCTGGCGGCAGTTCCTGCCAAAAAGACGGCGAAACCGACAAGCGCTAGCTCTGAAAAGTCGGGCAAAGCAGGCAAAAAACGCAAGGTGGTGGGATTTGTGGGAAATATGCGAGAGCGCATGGACACCGAAGCGCTGCTCCAGGCCATGGCCGAAAACCCAGACAAAGACTTTTGGTTTGTCGGCCAGACCCACGGGTCGGCTTTCTTTGCAAAAGCGCGCAACCAAACCAACGCCAGATTTTGGGGCACCTTACCCCAGGCTGAAGCCGAGAAAGTCGTTGCGCAGTTTGACGTAGCGCTGGTGCCTTTTGTTGCCAGCCCGTTGGTTGAACGCATGAGCCCGATGAAGCAAGAGACTTACTCGAGCAACAAGGTACCCACGGTGGAACTAAGTGCGCTGAAAGGCCTGAAGTAGTGGCTCAGGGCGGTACCCATGGTGCCGCCCCGTAGCTAGACCCGTGCTTAGTTTGCGGTCTTAGGCGCTTCAGAAGCCGATTTAGCGGCTTTCTTGGCGGCCATTGCTTCTTTTTTGTCGGAACGCAAGGTCCGGTTGAGCGAATGGGCGATGCGGTCCACACGGCGCTGCACCATGGCCTGGCTTTTCATTTCACCCAGGTGCGGTGTCTTAGCCATTTCCAGGGCCCACAAACTGGCTGTGGCGGCCAGAGCCTCTTTACCGGCAGGCGTCAGCGCCACATGGCGCGAGCGTTTGTCTTCGGCTGTGGCAGACACGCTTACCAGACCGGATTTTTGCAACTCATCTGTTTGCTTTTGAATACGCTGACGCGTTACACCGAGGTCCATACCCAGTTTCCCCAAGAGTTGAGGTTCGGGTTGTGCGCCAAGCGCGCTGAGCACTGCCCAGTCGGCCAATCCAAATTTGGCGTCTGCTTTTCGCAATATCGTGTCCGCCGCGTTCGAAATCGCGAGTGCACTGATCGCCAAGGCGGAAACCGCCTCTGGTATCGGCAATTCAGCGGCTGCTTGTCTTTTTTTGCGGGCTTCCGCTTTTGCGTCAGGGGTGGTGGCTTCTGCGGCCTTCAGTTGTGGTTCTTGTTTCATGGGGTCTTTCCGATTGAATAGTGAATGGGCTTTGCTAAGCAAGCTTTTTTTTGTCATAAAACTCCAGGCATTTATCTGAGTTAGAAGCAATCTTATTGCCCGTCAATTTAGTTGACAGTCAATCATATTGACAAATACAAAGGAATGCAAGCATCTTTACAAAAAAATCAGCGGGTGCCCCATGCCACGAAAAACGGGTTCAAGGTCTGCGCCGGCGTGGCATAGCGCAAAGGAGCGCCGTCGATCTCGCAGACCCGTCCGCCAGCCGCCACCACCAAGGCATGGCCCGCTGCAGTGTCCCAAATGCAGGTGGGCCCCAGCCGGGGGTAGACATCGACCGAGCCCTCGGCCACAAGGCAAAATTTGAGCGAACTGCCGACGTCGCGCGCCTGGATCGGGCCCAGAGGCTCCAGCCAGGCGGCCATTTCTTGCGATGGATGCGAGCGACTCATGGCCACGCGAACAGGGTGCGCGGCAGCGGTAGGCGTCGTGCCACCTGGGCTGACACCGGGCATAGCACCGGAAACCCTTATATCTGCCCAGACCGCGGCATTGCGCTTGCGCGCCAAAGGCGCACCCTGCCACTGCGAACCCGCGCAACCGACGTACATCAAGCCCTGCGCCGGGGCGCCCACCACGCCAATCTGCGGCTCGCCGTGCACCACCAAGGCCACGTTGACGGTGAATTCGCCATTGCGTTTGATGAACTCTTTGGTTCCGTCCAGCGGGTCTACCGCCCAATACAGGGGCGGTTGCTCTTGTGGAGCAAATTGGTTCAGGCTTTCTTCTGAAAGCACGGGAATGTGGGGCCAATGCGCGTTCAGCCCTGCCACCAAAATGGCGTTGGCCGCTAGATCGGCCTCGGTCAAGGGGCTGCTATCTCCTTTGGTCTGATGCTGCACGGGGCTTTCGCGCTGGTAGATCTCCATGATGGCTTGGCCGGCCTGGTCAACAAGTTGGACCAGCGTGTCCAGGCCTTCGGGGGTCAATGTGGGTGCCAAGGTAGGTGCCTTTGAGAGTGTGACAAAGCCCAATAGTACAATTCAAAAAATTCTTTACGCCGAAAGATTTAATTTGCATAATGCTCCGTTACCGCTAAATGCTGACGCCAAGCGCCAGGCGGTGATGTTGCGCGAGGCTGGCAAGTCAGCCGCTTTTGTGGCGCAGGCGGTAGGCTTGAGCGCACCCACGGTGCTCGCCTTGCACCGCGCCTTCAAAGCCGGCGGTTGGGCGGCGGTAGACCGGCGCAGTCGGGGCCGACCGCGGACCGCCCCGGTCAGCGTCGCTCCTGCGGCGATTACCCAGACCTTGGTTGGGCTGCTGCCAGAGCATGCGCAACTCGGGCTTGACGCCCAGTCCCTGTGGACCTTTGCCTTGCTGGCGCGCTGGCTGGGTCAGCACGAAGGCGCGCACATCGACAAACGCACCGCGCAGCGTCGGCTGGCCCAATGGGGCTGGCTACCCCTGCCAGACTCTCTCGCTGCGGCTGCTATCGCCGCCAAAACCAAGACCCCTGGTTTGCAGGCGGGCACCCATACGCCCAGTCAGCCAGGCGTGCACCTGCTGTGGGCGCGTGACGCGCGCGGTGCGCTGCACTGGCTGGTGCTGGCAAAGCCGCCCACCGACACCGACTTCCGCGATTTTGCCCAGCGACTGTTGGCGCAGTTCCCTGCGGGGTTTCGCTTGCAGTTGAACTTTGCAGGTGTGACCTTTGCCCCTCAGTTTCAGGATTGGCTTGAGAAACACAAAGATCTGGTGCAGTTAAGCACCCCTGCGCCGCTCGCGCCCTCCTCTCTTTTTACCCAAAACCGCATCCCCATGACGATTTCTACCTCAACCCCAGACACTGCCCTGCGCAAGGCCGCGCTCAATCCGACCACGCTGACGCACCTGCAGCGTCTCGAGGCCGAAAGCATCCACATCATGCGTGAGGTGGTGGCCAGTTGCGACAACCCGGTGATGCTTTACTCCATCGGAAAAGACAGCGCAGTCATGCTGCACCTGGCGCTCAAGGCTTTTTACCCGGCCAAGCTGCCGTTCCCGTTACTGCACGTGGACACCGGCTGGAAGTTTCGGGAGATGTACGCCTTTCGCGACCGCATGCAGTCGCAGCACGATTTCAAACTGCTAGTGCATCAAAACCCCGAAGGCTTGGCTATGGGCATCAATCCCTTCACCCACGGCTCGCAAATCCACACTGACATCATGAAAACCCAGGGCCTCAAGCAGGCGCTGGACCACTACCAGTTTGACGCAGCCTTTGGCGGCGCCCGGCGGGATGAAGAGAAGTCACGCGCCAAGGAACGTATTTTTTCCTTTCGCAGCGCGCAGCACCGCTGGGACCCCAAAAACCAGCGCCCCGAGCTTTGGAACCTGTACAACACCCACAAAAACAAGGGTGAGAGCCTGCGCGTGTTTCCGATCTCCAACTGGACCGAGCTCGACATCTGGCAGTACATCTACCTGGAGAACATTCCCATCGTTCCCCTGTACTTTGCACAGGAGCGCCCGGTGGTGGAGCGTGACGGCGCGCTCATCATGGTCGACGACGAGCGCATGCCGCTGCGCCCGGGTGAAGTGCCACTGCTCAAGAACGTGCGCTTTCGCACTCTGGGCTGCTACCCCCTCACGGGCGCGGTGGCATCGACGGCCAACACGCTACCCCAAATCATCCAGGAGATGCTGCTGACCACGACATCTGAGCGCCAGGGCCGGGTGATTGACCACGACAGCGCCGCATCGATGGAAAAGAAGAAACAAGAGGGGTACTTCTAAATGGCACACACCAGCGACCTGATTGCCCAAGACATTGAGGCCTATTTAGACCAGCACCAGCACAAGGGCTTGCTGCGCTTTATCACCTGCGGCAGCGTGGACGACGGCAAAAGCACGCTCATTGGGCGCCTGCTGTATGACAGCAAAATGATTTTTGAAGACCAGTTGCAAGCCCTGGAAGCCGACAGCAAACGCATCGGCACCCAAGGCCAGGAAATTGACTTTGCCCTGCTGGTGGACGGTTTGGCTGCCGAGCGCGAGCAAGGTATCACCATCGACGTGGCTTACCGGTTTTTCTCAACCGACCAGCGCAAGTTTATTGTGGCCGACACACCGGGCCACGAACAATACACCCGCAATATGGTGACCGGCGCATCCACCGCCGACGTGGCCGTGGTGCTGGTGGACGCGCGCAAAGGCGTGCTGACCCAAACCCGGCGTCACAGCTACCTGGTGCACCTGATGGGCATACGCCAGGTCGTGCTGGCCATCAACAAAATGGACATGGTGGACTACAGCCACGCACGCTTTGAAGAGATTAAACAAAGCTACTTGGCGTTTGCGGGCCAGTTGCCCGGCCTGATGGTCACTTCGATCCCGATGTCGGCCCTCAAAGGCGACAACATCACCACGCCCAGCCACCGCATGCCGTGGTTTCATGGCAGCACCCTCATGGGCTACCTGGAAACAGTGCCATTGCTGCAGGACCGTTTGGCCCAGCTGCCATTTCGTATGCCAGCGCAATGGATCAACCGGCCAAACCAGGACTTTCGGGGTATTTGCGGCACCATCGCCTCGGGTCAGGTGCGGGCGGGCGACACCGTGCGTGTGCAACCCTCGGGGCGCGAAGTGCAAGTGGCGCGCATCGTTACCCAAACGGGTGATTTGCTGCAAGCGGTGGCAGGACAGGCGGTCACACTCACGCTGGCCGAGGAAGTGGATGTGTCGCGCGGCGATATGCTCAGCGCCCCCCAAGCACCGGCCACCGTGGCCGACCAGTTGCAAGCCCACATCGTCTGGATGGCTGTCGAGTCTTTGTCGCCAGGGCGCAGCTACTGGCTCAAATGCGGCACCCAAATCGTGAACGCCAGCGTGACGCGAATCAAACATTTGGTCAACGTCAACACGCTGGAGCATATGGCTGCTGAAAGGCTGGATTTGAACGTCGTAGCCGAGTGCAATCTGGCCACCGACAAGCCGCTGGTGTTTGACGCCTATGCCGACAACAGCGCAACAGGTGGCTTTGTATTGATTGACCGTATCAGCCACCAAACGGTGGGGGCCGGCGTCATTGACCACGCCCTGCGACGCGCACAAAACGTCATGCCTCAGTTTTTTGAAGTCAACAAGGCTGCCCGCGCGGCGCTGAACCAGCAAAAACCCTGCGTGCTGTGGTTTACCGGCCTGTCGGGCTCCGGCAAAAGCACGATCGCCAACGCACTTGAAAAGCAGCTCTACGCCCAAGGCCGGCGCACCTACGTGCTCGACGGCGACAACGTGCGCCATGGCCTGAACAAAGACCTCGGCTTTACCCAAGAAGACCGCATCGAAAACATCCGCCGAGTGGCCGAAGTGGCCAAGTTGATGGTCGACGCAGGTCTGATTGTGATCACCACCTTTATCTCACCCTACCGGGCAGACCGGGCGATTGCGCGCAGTCTGTTTGCCCCGGACGAATTTTTTGAAGTCTTTGTGGATACGCCCGTGGAACTGTGTGAGCAGCGCGACCCCAAGGGTTTGTACAAAAAAGCGCGGCGGGGGGAGATCAAGAACTTTACGGGGATTGATTCGGCGTTTGAGGCGCCCGAGAGCCCGGACATTCATCTCCAAACACATGAGACTTCGATCGAGAAAAATGTCGCTTTACTGGCTGAGCGACTGGTCTAGAGATCAATTTCCAGTTGTAAACTGCCTAATCCTTATATTTAACAATAAAAAATTGTGAAAAGAGTTAAACCGAAGTGAACATAAATACACTTATCTCCACCGCAGATGTACCAGAATCCGTGCTCTCATTTCCTTCAATGATGACCAGCGGTGAAAAAGCATTACTCTTTCATTTGGCTCGCGATCACTTTCAAGGCACAGGAATCATCGTAGATGCCGGTCTTTTCCTAGGCGCGTCAACCGAGGCGTTTTGTCGAGGCCTAAAGGAAAATGGCATAAAAACCAAAAAAATAGTCCATGCCTACGACATCGCACTGTGGAACAGCAAGGGTTTTGATAAATACCTACAAAATCCAGGTGTCTTAGACAAGATAGGGCCCGTCGATTTCAAGGATGGTGATAACTACCAATCGCTCCTCGAAAAGCTTCTGGAGGAACATAGCGACACCATTGATTTCCGGATCGGCGATATCGTTGAGCAGGTGCGGACCAACGAGGATGTTGAAATCGCATTCTATGACTTGTTAAAAAATTATGAACGCGACTTGGCCTGCTTCAATGCGCTTGGGCCACACTACGTAGCAAATAGAACGATTATTGTTCAACAAGATTATTTTTTTGAAAACGCAATCGACAGCAAGGTACGACAAGAGTTTTTATCACCCTATTTTGAATTCATCGGAGCCATTGGCTCTTCGGGCGTATTCAAATGTATCCGAAAAATACCAACCGAATTTTTCGAAAAAGATCCGATAAAGAAACTAACCGTAGACGACAAAATTAAACTGCTTAAACAAGCAGCAGGCCGAATCCCGATTTCGAAATTTCAAATCTATACGTCACTCGCGGTGGTTGGATTGATGATACAAAGCGGGCGAAAGGAAGAAGGTATTTCTGAACTACAAGAAGTAGAAAAAGCTATGAAATACGCAAAGTTGACACCGCCACGTGCGGCTAAAATTATTGAAAAATTAAAGGACAAGCTTGAAGGGGCGCGTCTCAGATAGCCCTTTCAGTGCGTCGGTATAAAGCATCAATGACTTGGCTCGCGATAGATTGCAATTGCTACCATCAAGCTTCGGCCTTAGATTTCTTTTTACCGACTGAAGCTTGCATAAATAATACTTCTAGAAGAAGCCGGTATTTTTTGTCTTCATCAATATCGAGAATATCTGAGACTTTCGTCGGCTTGAATGCCTGAATGTTCAACTCAGTATTTATATCCCCAATAGAGTTTGACTGATCAAACTCTATTGCATAATTTTTCTTTAACCAAGCCAGATTTTCACCAAGAGACTCCCACACAAAGGCCTTGACCTCCGCCTTGAGTGAGGGTCGGTCCAAACCAAGGCGCAAACCTGCCTCCCGAAGCGACTCAATCAATCCCTTCACTTGACGAGGATTCCCTCGCGACCCATTTTCCGGGTGGAAAATTGCTCTGTAATCTTGCAAAATACTCATTGCCGGTCCCGAAATTGTTTCGTTTGGCATACCCTGCGATTCAATTTCTATTCCAGCCACATGCTTCGAAAAATGCTTTACGATATCACCGCCAGGGAAGAGCTTGCGGTCGAACGGAAATATGGTGTGCTGGGAATTGTATTTTTTCCTGATCCGCTTTAACGCAGGAAAATAGTTCGCCCGGCTGATATCCTTCAATGTCGACTTGCCTTTTAATCCCTGCTGGCAGCTAGACAAATAATAATCTGGTGGACTGCGCAAATACCCAACAAGCTCCAAGTCATCTGCAGTGACGCCCAACTCTGAGAGAAGCTTTTGTAAATTGACATGAATTGCCGTATTTCTTTTTGAAAACGCGGCAAAAAAACTTTCTTCAGAAATCAACAGAGTGTGCGGATTAGCAGAACGAATTTGACTTTTTAAGTCAGCCAGCCAAATCTCAAAAAAATTAACGTCTTTACCGTAATTTTTTTCTATTTTTGCTTCAGCATCAGGAAACCCTCGCCATTGATCGGTATCACCCTGGCACAAAAGGGTTTTACACAATAGATGTTTGACTTGCGTTCCAAAAGGCTCGATATTCTTTGGATAAAGTACGCCTGCAGAAATCAACTCTTCTCTCGAGTTTGCGAGAGCCCGCTGAATCGCCGTACTTCCTGTTTTCGGCATACCCATGTGAATAACGATTTTCATAAACTGGTCTTTAGATGAATTAAATATTGTGACTTTTCAATAGCTGAATATCGTCTGCGTACATTTTTGAGAGCTTTTCGCGACACTCAATGGTCATCAGCGAATCAAAATCCGGGAAAACTTCTCGGTTATTCCAAGTATTAAAAATTTGGCGTACCGTTAATCCGCCAGCTTCCATCGGGATTTTTTTCATCTTCTCCGTGCTATTGACCTTGGCCAAAAAATACCGATCGGCAAAATCCTTACCGATTAAAACTTCGACTTCTTGATGTAATTTTGACAGATCCCAAGTATTGTTATATTCAATCGGTAGCAATGACATATTTTGCGGCCGAAAATGACCATCAATTTGGCCCACCTCCGTTTTCAGCAGATACTCATCCACAAACTCATTGAAAGTTATTTTACCAATCGGCTTGCCGCAGGCAGTTTGTACGGCTTTATGAAGCGCATACTGTCTATCCATCCGCATAACTATCTGATTGATAAATGCTGAATACACCCGGACCAATGGATCCCTCAGAATCACTATTCTATTTTTCACCGCGACCACTTTTTCCATGGTTGCCGCACGGTGAAACTTGTTCATGAATTCAATCGGTCGAAGATTTTTTTCTTCTTCTCCATGATGCACAGACTCTGCTACAAAAACTTTTTTCCAAGCAGAGCAAGCATTCTTTCGAATGTAGACATACACATAATCAACACCATTAATATTTATAATGAAATGCTGATTTACTTTTTGATTTAAATTCATTGCCTCCCCCTAGATTTCAGCGCAGTGTATTGGTGTGCAAGAGCACCGTTGCGCTCATTTTAGTATTCATCCATTTTTCCATTTCTTGCAAACCTGAACCCCATTCGAACGCTGTCTCGGCAGTCGCGTCAGGCGAGACCTCTATTGGTTCGCCGTCCGCCAACGACTTGCTTTGAAGTGTGGCCTGCTCCAGCTGGGGTAACAATGCGCCGGGGCGGACCGTGGCATCTAGCGATGTTGCATCGTGCACCAAAAGCAGATAGCCCGTAAAGCGCACGCGATGCAGCAAATGCTCAATGATGCATTTAGCGCCGAGGTTCGCACTAAATGCCACACCGCGGGCATCGTACAGGCGAACCACGCCCGATTCCCATGGGCTTGCTTTGGTGGTGAGCTGCACCACGAGCGCGCCACGCGCGGCAATTTTGCGGCAGATGCCGTCGCTGGCGTGCATCACGACTGCGATAGCGTCTGGTGCCCCGTAGTCAGGCAGCAAGAAGTGCGCACCCAGGGCCTTGTACTCGGGCGGGGTGGTGGATTCTGGAAAACGGTATTGACTGGCAGCGGACTCAGCTTTCAAGTAACGATGACGCTGCCTGAACAACAAGGTGTGCAATGCACGCGCGCCGTGGTCAGCCTGAATTTCACTGGCGCCCGGCACCTGCGTATAGATGTCGGCCGTCAGGTTGCGACCGTCGAACACTTGATAGAGGCACGGATAGCGGTAGCGCTGCAGCGCGTCGTTGCCCATAAGGAGGCGCACCCGCTCTATGAATTCAGTATCTGCGTTGCGCTTGATATTTTCAAAATAGCCAATTTTGTCGACCAGTGACTTTCGAAAAGCCAGAGAAGCGGTGCCGTAGCGCTCCACTTCTGACTCCAAACGCAGTGGCGTGTGCTCGGTGTCGATCCGCACTATGTCCATGAAGCAGCCGCTTAGACTTGGGTTCTCCTGCAACATGCGGGCCTGCAGCGTGCCGCGTTGCAAGGAGCTAACGTCGTCGGAGTCGTTGATCAAGAACACTGTCTCAGGATCATGGGCTCGGTAAATAGCCTCGTTGCGGATCCAATAGGTGCCCCGGTTGACCGCATTTATCTGGATCTTAAAAAAATCTTGGCCCTGGGGTAGCAGGCGCTCAAACTGCCGTGCGTAGGCTAAGGAATCGTCTGCGCTGGCATCGTCGGTAAAGCGCAGGGTCACGTTGGCATGGGTTTGCATGGCCACGCCGTACAGCGCCGCGGGTATCAGAGGCCCTTTTTCAAAATTGGACATCACAAAAACCAGGCGCAAGGAGTCCACCTTGGGGGCCTGCGGCACCCGAGTCAAACGCATTTGCAGCATTTGGCGGGGCAAGCTCAGGATGGCGGGCATTATTGGGGTTGGCTCTTCCGCGCTTGCGATGCCAGCGTCCTCTGAAGGGTCGGTCCAGACGGGCGCTGGCACTACATCCACCCAATAGCCTTGCCCGCCTTCGGGCAATCCCGGCAACAGAGTCCAGCCGCACAGCATTGCCAAGCCAGACTCAGGCTCTGGGGACAAGGCAAATTCTTCCGCCCCGTTATCAATCGCTACCACCAAACCAAACTCGTTTAAGGCGCGCTTGCCGAAGACGATGGCTTGTTCGCGCATTCGCGCCAAACCACCCAATCGACCCAGACCCGTACGGCTTACATACAGCTCCAGCGATTGAACCGCTGGCTCGGCCAACGCACGCTCCACGATGGGCTTAAACACCCATTGAGAGCCCAATTCGTGTGGAGACTTGGCGCGAATACCCAGCTCAGCCCATGCACGGGCGGCCCACCCGGCCCAAGCCTCAGCAGCGCGCGGTCGCGTCAGCGTATCCAGACCTGACTGATCGCAATACAGGGCCGACAAGCCAGGCACCCACAATGCATCGTACGGGGCGCCCAACAACTCCACCAATACCCGCAGGCTGGGCACCGGGTCATTCAGCAGCGACCGGGCGCTCAAGAAAAGATGTTTGCCGTGCCCGGTGCGGCGGGCTGCGGTCAAACCGTCGGCCACCAGCCAAGCAGAGTCGCCCGAAAAGTACAAGTTATCAAACACCGAACAGTTGCGCAGCGACTGCAAACCCTGCGCCCCCAAGGCTTGCACTCCGGGCGCCACACCCGACACCGCCAAGCCGAACCGGCGCTTCAAAACGGCAATCTGGGCCAGTAGCGCCACAAACTCACCATCCGCCAAGGTGCCCTCCATCACCACCACCGCGTGAAGGGGTGTCGCGTCTTTCAAGACCCGGAGGTTTTGTGTCATGCGGGCTGCGCCATCTGAATCACCTCAGCCAAGCTTTGGCCCAGCAGGTCTTTCACATAGGCCTCAAGCTTACGCACCGAATCGTCATTTTTTCCCTGGGCACTGGTGGCGTTGTAGCTGGAATACAGGCTGTTGCCCCGGTATTCTTTGGAATAGTCCACTACCGGGAACCCTTTGTAATCTGAGGTGCAGGCGATCGGGTTAAGTACGATCGCCGGAACTCCATTGAGCCCACATTGCCACTTGATCCACAAGTCATCTGCCGTTGGCGCCAACGCAATGGCGTCATCGAGGCGGACAAAATCGCGGGTGAAAAAACGGGTCGAGTACAAAACACCGTCTTTGCCGGTGGGCAGGTTACTCATGCTGGGGTAGTCCAGGCCAATGCCCCAGGTGGGGTAAGTGGCAATCTCAGCGTCCTCTAGTGCCATAGCACGCCCCCGAAAAGCCACTACGCAATCGTGCGTCTGGTAGGTTTCTAGCAGCACGCGCAAGAACTCGGGCGGATAAAGCGTATCGTCGTCCACCGTAACAAACAACTGATCAGCAGCCACATGGTGACTGAAGTGCTCTTGCAAAAACGGCAAGATCTTGCGGTAAGGGCCCGTGTTGTCAACCCACTTGACTCTAAGTAGCGGAAACTTCTGCAGCTCTTTGAGATGCGGGTCGTCCGGGGAAATTCCTTTGTCCAGCAAGTAAGGCTCGCGGGATATGTACAGCCGAATCTCCCTGGGGGGCACGTCTTGCTGGTGAAGACTTTCAATGACGCGGTGAAGGTGGGGGAGACGGGAGTCGATGGTGGTTAGAGAAACGGTCAACGCGTCAGCCGCTGGTGTAGCACGAGGAATTGCTTTGACAACGGCTACTGGACTCTTCGATACGAAGCTTGAACTTGGCGATGAAGCCGGAATGGCGTCAAGCACCACAACACCTGCAACTGGGCTCACAGACGCAGGAGCATCACCCTTCAAGCGCTTAAGCCGACTACGGCATATTTCAATATTCAACGCAATGTGTGCGGACTGGGAGTGCCCCCGAGACAGCAACAACTCGTAGGCCTTTAGGGCAGCCGCGAAATCTCCCTTGCGCATAGCCAAGTTCGCGCCAGAAAGAGCGTTGTCAGCACCAGAATCAAACATCTAAATGCCGCTCTGCGATTGTTAGCACCGCCACACACAAGTTAAACATGTGAAGAAAAATCATGTTAGCCAAGAGAGGAAAAATGGTCCAATTGCCACTGCAGTTTGAGCACTTGCTGCGACAGTTGCTCACTCTGCAGTTTTTCCCGCTCCAACTCGCGGATGCGCGTCTCCAGCGATTTCAACTTAGCAATGTCCGCATTGGCTTTCTCTAATTTTCCCTTCGACTCCGCAAGCTTTTTATTGGAATCATTGGCCAGGTCGTACCACCCCTTGTAGCAATGCATTGCCTGGCGACATTGCTTGACAGTAACCATCAGTTCTGCACGATCAAAATTTGATCCGCGACACTTGATTAAGGCAGCATAGAGCTTTGAAACCAAGGGGTTAGCCACACGATAGTCATCAAGCGACGCACGATTAAGACGACTTTTAATAACACCATCCAGTGCACCTGACAAATCAAGCTTCGACTCTGGGTCTAAACTCAGATAAGTCATCAAGTCTTTGGCAACAGGCATCGGATCAGAAAACCAATCCTCATAATGCACAACGAAGCAGTTAGCGCTCGAATTATGCAGCGCATCACAGGTCCTATTCAACCAAACCAACTCAGCCAGCTCTGGCGAAATTTTGGCCTGTCGAGTCAATGATATAACCACATCCTCAGGACGTCTAACCGCCAAAACAAAACTTGGAACAACCCATAACGACTTGAATATCGGGATCCAGAGCGGCAATAAGCTAGACAAGCGCGGATCTTTGAGACCCCAGACCGCATCCACAGATAAAGACACATTTTCCTCAACGAGCGCTGCGATTTTGCTTCGGTAAGTTGACAACAAAGGAGATTCAATCCATCCATCGGGTAACGGTAGCAATGGCATACTACCAATATCTAATAATAGACTCTTATGAAGCTCAATTATTTGAGCGTCCTCAAAAAACCCATCTTGATTCTCATAATGTGGACCTATCAAATTCATAGACAGGCGCATGCCAAGGGATGCGAGAACCTGCATCAACAAAGAGGTTCCGGAACGACCAGAACCGAAAACCAAAATAGCGCGACGAACTGACATCTGGATATTAAAATAATTAAGCCGAGAGAAACCAATCGATTGTTTTCTCAATACCAACTGAAACATCCATCGTAGATTTCCAACCCAACATCCGGAAAGCTTTAGAAGTATCTGAATAATTACGCATGACATCACCCAGACGAGCGGTGCCGTACTCTACATTCATATCTATACCTCGATTGGCCAGCAAGGCTTTAATAATCTCGGCCACCTCAGCCACATTGTGCTCTTTACCAGTGGCAATCTGAAATACCTCGCCACCCACAGGGTTTTCAATGGCCTTGATCACTGCACCAACTAAGTCATCGACATAGATAAAATCACGCGTCTGAAGGCCATCGCCAAAAATGTAGCAAGTTTCGCCTGCTATACCTTGCCTAATGAATCTCGCAACAACGCTTGACTTCTTCGACGAACGTGGACCGTACACATTACCAAAGCGCAAGCAGACTGTATTTAAACCAAAGGTCTTGTAGTAAGCTGAGCAATACCCCTCGCCAGCCAACTTACTTGCGCCGTAAGGAGAAACCGGATGCGCGGGAACCTCCTCGTGTATTGGAGGAACAATATCTCCAACAGGCGCCCCAGAAGATGCAAAAATAAATTTATCAACACCAGCACCGCGCGATGCCTCCAACATGTTGAAAGTGCCGATGACATTGCAGTCTAGATCCAGCCTCGGATTTTCAACAGAAGGTCCCACACCCGTATTCGCAGCAAGGTGAATCACACACTGCACACCCTTGGCTGCAAAATTACATATCTCCGAATCACGAATATCACCCTGAAGCAGAAATACTCCCGACGACGAAGTAAAGTTATGACCAGGGTAAATAAGTTCATAAGAACAGACACCTGCAAGGTCGATTGCGGCACCAGAATGAAAATTATCAAGGACTCTAATATGGCAACCGGGAAAGTGCGTCAATAGATAATCAACAACAGACAATCCGATAAAACCACAACCGCCAGAAATTAAAAAATATTTAATCATAATCGCGTTACATTGAAAACATCGACATCCTGACGTTGCAGATTTTTCAATACCTCGTCAGCAGAAAAGGACGAGTTGCCATCACGCTCCAAGTCAGAAGATATAGGAATCAGAACTGCGCCACAAAAACGACCGATGGAAATAAAATGAGATAGAGGATCGACACTATCATCAGTATTACTCAGATACAATAGACGATATTTCAAGGTATCAAACATAGGCGACGGATTGTAATTCAAACTATGGCCCACAGACACGTAATGAAGCAGCGGATCCATTCCTGATATTTTAACGTCAAAATATTTTTCCAAATAAAATTTAACGTCAAACAATGAACTTCCATAGCTAACCGCATAATTGAAGGCGAATTTGTCCATCAAAACTTCATTAATATCGAATTGATATGGCGGCCTAAAATCATCGTTTGATATAAGCCTCAGCAATAATTTTCTTGATTCGGATATTGCATTTTCTCCGTCAATATTTTTCACAGAACCATTATTGGATTCGCAAGCACTCAACAACAACTCTTCCCACTTTTTGTTGATTGGATCTGGCGTATATCGAGCCGCCGTTTTAATAGCCTCCAATCCCAAGTTGTAGCGCAAATCCGAAGATTCCATCAGTTTAGTTAGCGACTCTGTCAAAGCCGTCACATGATTAGGATTTGCTGTTATGAGAAAACCGTCGAATCCGTTGTGAATAATCTCGTTTGCCCCAGAGCATTCCTGGTATGCGATAACTGGAAGGCCGTGCGCCATCGCCTCTCGCAGAGCCATCGGACAGCCCTCTTGTTCAGACGGCAGTACTTTGATATGCGCCTTGGGATAAATGGAATACATTTCAGCAGTGTTCTTTGCCTCTTTGAATAAAATTCTGCCGCCCAATCCAAGGGCCCCTGCTTGAACCATTAAATCCTCTTTCAGAGGTCCGTTGCCAACTAACCATAAATCCCACTGTGGAAAGATAGCAGCTATGCTCCCAAAAGATTCAATTAAAAAATGAACGCGCTTTTCGAAAGAAAATCTTCCAGAGTAGATAATATTGTATCTCCCTGCTGAATCTGCGATAGATGTATTTGCAAAAGAGGACGCAGACTCTATTTGACTTGGAATTACTGCTATTTTCGTTTTGACAGCCTCTTTAAAAAACTCTTTGTATGAAGGCATCAAAACATGGGCCGCATCCGCAGCGTCAAAAAGCAAGTCTAGTGCAAATCGAGACGGCCACAGGTAACGAAGACAGTACTCAAAACTACCTCGTAACGAAACCACGTAAGGAATTCCTAAATACAAAGCGATCATACTTAGAAATAAAGAGGGGAACCCACTATTTACTATCAGGATCACGTCAACAGATTCGTTTTTAATCTTTGAGGCTATACTGTAAAAATTTTTTTTTGTTCGAGATTGCTGAACCAAAAGCAACTCTACTCTATCGTCCAACGAATAAGAAAGATCGTGTCGCACCTTCCCGTCTTTTTCCCAACCAACAAGTATCACCCTGTGGCCTGAATTTACCAAATGTCCAGTAAGCAGTGCGTATGACCGCTGGAGACCACCGATATTAAATAAATCACCGGCAGCGAAGATGCATATTGACTTATGGATACTCATACATCTCCCTGCGAGACGCAGCGTACTCTAATCGGCGAACGACAAAAGGGTGCTTCCGAACGTCTACTCCGCTTCTGTATATGTCAGCGTAGATTTCCGAAACATTTATGCGATTATTTTCAACATTATTGCTGTCAATTATTAAGCAACGATAAATATACAAAAAATATTGACTTACTATAAAGCTCCAATCTCGTTCAACAGATAACCGATAGTTTACGTCATTTGCTCTCTTAGTTAAAACATGAGAGTGCGCGTTTGCAAGAGCGCTCATAAAACTATCGGGCGTATTTTCAAACAAATGCGCTCGATATCCATCGATCAAATTTCTTTTATGACCAAACGTATTCGTTGCAACTATTTCGAGACCGCATGCTCCGTACTCCAAAAACTTTAATGAAGGAGATTTTTCATAATCTTCCCAGGGCACCCATGCTATTCCCAAATCATACTTTTTGATTTCGAAAAATAATTCATCCTGCGGTAGCGCATTATATATCTTTACCTTTTTTCTCAGTCCAAGTTCGGTCACCCTTTTCCACAGTTCGTCAGGATCACCACCCGCCCCATAAATATCCAAGTGGAATTCTGCATCTCCTCCTGCGTGAATCATTGACCACAGATCTAAAAGTCTTTCAATTTGTCTTTTAGGATGTATCGAACCAATGTAAACACACTTGATTTTTCTATTCGGACTGTCAGGGGTTGCCCCATGAATTCCATCAATGCTCACACCGAGCGGATATTCAAAAACCGGGACATCATTTTTTGGAATCCATGTTTTTTCTTCGTCTAAAACTCGTGTGACAATTAAGTCTGGTAAATTTCGACTGGCGTCACCTTCCTTTTGAATTTCCTCGCGTGACTGACCAGTGGCAAGCAATGGTGTTTTTATATCAAGAACCACGCTCGATTTTGGAAAGCATTTTTTTAGTAGGCGCGCCATGACCGACCACTTCTGCCAAATCATGATATGTATGATTTCAGGCTCGAAGTCTCCAATTAAAGATTTAATTTCTTTTTCATCGAGAGACTTAAATGGCACTTCTATATTATTAATATTTTTAGACGAATTGTGCACTCTAGGTGCTTGATCAGTGGGGCGCCCATTGATATCACACAGCACTACTAATTCAGTTTTTTCCGATAGGGCCTCAACAAAAAGATACGTCCCAGGGGTTCCTAATATACCGAGTTGTCGAGGCGAAACAACTAGAACTTTGATCTTTCGATTTAATTCGAATTCATGATTTTTTATTTTCGTTGAATTTGAATTTTTCGATAGAGATTTATAAACCTCTATCTTGCCCTCATCCTTAATCCTAAGGCTATGCGTTAGGCCATCCAAAACACGTGGTTTGACAACATCCGTATCTTGCTCAAGTATTTTCTTGATGCCTCCTAAGGAGGCAGCTATGTTTTTTCTATTTTTTAACTCAGGTTCGTTTTGTTTTAGAGTATCACATCGCTCATCTCTGTAGATTGGTAACTTTTCCTTGTACGCCAATTTCACATTTTGGTGCCCGGTTTTCCCATGTTTTATCCAACGTTCGAGCATGCCTTCTTCTGCGCAAACGAGCGATTCAAAAATCATGATATTGGCGTATTTAGCCACATCATATATGTCGTTGAATTCAACAGTCTTCAAAGGTAACACACGTACTGAAAAGTGCGACAGGTAAGGACGAACGATTTTCAGTGCATTTAAGCTATCATTTGGAATTAATAAAACCTCAAAAGGCTTGAATCCACAATGGTTGATTAGTGAATCCAAGAATTTAATTACCGTCTCATCTTTTTCCTGGTGTCGAATGACAACCGATAAGCCTTGATTTAAATGATATTTACTTAAATAATCGAGATAATCACGTCCCAATGCCTGTCGCAAGTTCTTTTTATCTAAACGGTCCGCAACAGCCCAGTCATGTTTAACTTCAAGGACAGGTAAGTAAACAACATTTTTTTGAGAAAATCGTATTTTGGCTTGTTGCGTCAGCGCCTTACCCTCATGTCCAAACATCAAGGGGTCAAATCCACCGATGGTGGCAAAGTCAGACTTACGTATGACCATATTGCCCTCAAGGTTGAACTCAGAATTCGTGGCTACTTCACCGAGGTCGTAATGTGGTGGCGACACTGAGCCAGGAGTTTTAGGCTTTATTCGCCCGCGCAGCCCTATGCGCGATGGGTCCGCCATGGCCTCTATAGCCGCGATCAAATATCCCGGCTCCATCAATGCGTCGTCATCCAAAAAAACCAACAAATCGCTTTGGGCGAAATACGCACCCACGTTGCGACCTTCGCTCGGCAACAGGTTAATTGGCGGGGAGATCCAAAGAAGAGGCATCCGGCCTAAATGCTCATAAACTGTCTCGTTGCTACCGTTGTCCACGACAACTATCTCGAAGAGTGGCCCCTGCTGTTTAAGGACTGTCGCCAAGCACTCGATGAGTCCGAGGCCAGTTCCATAGCTAACAATGACGACCGATATTGCAGGCTTGTGGTTCTCTCTTTGATCAGCACGTGTGAATTTTTCGTATTGGACATTTTTGCGGTACCGTCGCATGGCGGCGCGGGCCTCATTAAACCTGCGAGCAATATAGTGCTCGCGGGCCTCTGTGAACCGTTCAATTGCCTGCTGGTTCGACATAACTGTCAATGAAATGCGTGCGCTCTACCAGCGAACACCGCGAAAGATCACCTCTTTTCGGATGTTTTCTTTGTGCTCAGCGACCAGTGCGAACATTCCGGTCATCACCTCGGTGGTAAGGTAGTGAGGTTGAACGCCCAAATCGATCAAACCTTGGTAAGTCGGGTTGTAATAGTGCTCTTCCGCTTCTTTGCGGGGGTTTTCCAGGCTCTTGATTTCGACGTTAAAACCCATCCCATTACCCACTTTTTGGGTGAGTTCGGCAAGTTGATTAACACTGAATGTTTCCATGATCTGGTTAAAAATGCGGAGCTCACCTGCCTTGGCTGGTGTTTTTTCTGACATATGGACGCATTGCAATGTGTCTTTGATGTTGAGATAACCACGCGTCTGACCACCTTTGCCATAGACCGTGAGTGGGTAGCCTACAACCGCTTGCGCGATGAATCGATTGACGACCGTGCCAAAAATTTCATCGTAGTTAAATATGGGCTTTAGCCGGCTGTCGATGGCGGACTCTTCCGTTTCCATGCCGTACACAGGCCCTTGCATCAAATCGGTAACCCGGAGATTCCACATTCGAACGCCAAACCAAAACAGATCGGTGTCCATTATTTTGCTGGTATGGTAGAGCGATGACGCTTGTCGTGGAAACAAGAATTTTCCTTTGCGTCCCTTGTGCTCAATCTCAAGCCAACCTTCTTCGATGTCAATATTAGGAGTGCCATATTCACCCATAGTTCCAAGTTTGATAATGTGGGTTTCACGCGAAAAATCGCGCACGGCGAACATCAGGTTGTTAGTGACGAGGAGGTTGTTGGACAACGTAAAGTTGGCAGTCTTGTAGTTCATGACCGAGTACGGTGCCGATGGCTGCTCTGCATAGTGCACTACCGTTTCTGGTATCCCGCTAAATTCTGGGTTAACCGCCCAGTCATAGCGCACCCTGCCATCAAAAAGGCCGCGCATGATTTCTGGATCAGTCAGGTCTCCAATGACGACTTTAATTTCCTTGCCAGTCTTTTCAAACCAAATCTTGGCGCGCTCTTGCAGAGTCGGCACCGGGTAAAGCATGCCGACATCTTGGGTGTTGCATGTATTTCGGCGCCAGTAGTTGTCGACTACCGTAACCGCATGGCCGCGGTTCGAAAAGTACATGGCAGTAGGCCAGCCCAGGTAGCCATCACCACCGAGAATAAGTATATGTGTCATGATTTTTTAAAGTAGTAACTATTGCCAAAAACGCTCGGCGGGGTGGGACTGGGGGTTGGACTCGTCAAGCAAATTGTTTTGTTGCAGAAATTCTGCCAACTCTGCCTGGGTCAGGGCAGGTTCATTGGCCGAGTGATACGGGTTGTTGATCGTGCGGGACAACACCTCGGGATACTCGTACGCAATTTCTCGGTACAAACTGCGGTAAGACGGCAGGACCGCAAAATATTTGGGCAATTCGACGGTACGGCCCGTCTCTTCGTCGCTCATGAGTTCTTCGTAGAGCTTTTCACCCGCTTTGGTGCCGATAGTGGTGATTTCAATGTCTTCAGCTTTATGGCCGTAGGTTGGTGCAAGTTGGTTGATCATGACTTGCGCCAGATCTTCAATCCGAATGACTGGCATTTTTGTAACAAAGACTTCGCCACCTTTGGCGAGCATGCTGGAATCAATCACCAGATTTGCCGCTTCCTTGATGCTCATAATGAAGCGCGTCATCTTGCGATCGGTCAGGGTGACGGGGCCGCCTTTTCGAATTTGCTCCCGAAAAATTGGAATGACTGACCCGCGCGACCCAAGTACGTTGCCAAAACGGGTAGATGCAAAGATGGTTCTTTGTCCCTTGCCAGCGCAGTTGGCAGCGGTCATCAAGCGCTCACCCATCAGTTTGGTGGTGCCCATGACATTTGTCGGGTTGACAGCCTTATCAGAGCTCGTAAATATGACGCGCTCTACGCCACAGTCTTGCGCCGCCTCAATCACGTTCTTCACGCCGATGATGTTGGTTTGCACGGCGTCAAAGGGAGAGTGCTCGCACAAGATGACATGCTTGTAAGCGGCCACATGAAAGACGATGTCCACGCCCCGAAACAGTTCAACGAGGCGTTCACGTTCGCGGATGCTGGACAGAAAGAACTTGGCGTTGCTGTTGTGCTTATGACGTTGTTGTTGAAAAAACAGCTCAGTCTCATTGTTGTCCAGACCGATCAGTTCGCCGACTTTGCAGTCATTGAGCAATTGATCGACCAGTTGGCTCCCTACGGTACCGCAGCAACCTGTCACTGCAACGGTTTTTTTTTCAAACGGACTCATTTACTCTCCTAGTGGATATTGAATATGTTGAAAGACAGCGTCAAATGTTTTTTCGACGTCAATGTTTTTGAGCGATTTAAGTTGCCGGCGCACCCGGGCCTTGATGGCTTGTGGCTTGGGCTCTACGTGGTCAATACGCAGCGCAGCAGTAAAGTTCTTGGCAGCACTCTCAAACTGACCCGCCAATACTTCTGTCAATCCGAATGTGTTGCGGATTCCGGCAGCCAGCATGGCATTGACTCTTTGTTTTGAACAGCCCCACTCCACGGCGAGCCGGGTACAGCGCTTCAAGCCTTCATCATCGTCCAATTGTTGGTAACCCGCTGCCGCATAAAGGGCGAGCTCGGCACGGTTAGCCTGGTCGGCAAGTTCGGCGTTGTCGAGCTTTGTGAGTTCTGCCCAAACGCCATTGACCCACGCCTGCCGCACGCCTGGGGGCAGATCTCGCGGTAAAGCACCCTGGCTCAACCCACTAACCGCGTTAACTGGCAACTCTTCGCCCCATTTTTTGGAACCCGACAGCCGAAGCTGGCTGATTTGCGCATCGATTCGCGCCTGGGTCAGGAGGCGCACATCCGCTCCCGGAGTGCCGGTTGCAATCGCGGCCTCAAAATGTTTAACCGCACGCGCCTGGCCGCCCGAGATAGCAGCCGCTCGCGCCAAGCTGTTGTGTGTTCCGGCAATGAGTATGCGGGCCAGCAGTTTTTTTTCTATGCCCCAGTCTGTTGCCAGCCGCATGAACTGCATGGCCTGAGACGCATCGCCCCACTGCAGATGCCCAGCAGAGACCAACAACGCAAGCTTTGCTCGGTCAGGGTGGTTTTGTAAGGTATCTCGCTCAATGGCTGCAAGACTTTGCCAGTCCCCAAACTGCCATTGGGTGCGGGCCTTTTCCAGCAGGGATTCGTCATAAGGAACCAGTGAATCCCCGCCATCATCGGCATCAACGCGCTCTACCGCGCTCTGGCTGTCGGCAGCAGGACTCGAATTTTGATGGACGAGGACCTGTTGGGCGCCTGTTGTAGACAACCCAAATAATTTGCCAAACCATTGGCGCAGACTTGTAAGCATCTTAGGCTTCTTACAAACCAGTCTCTCGAAGGATCAAGTCCTTGATCAACTCAATTTGCGCCTCTGCCTTGACCAACTCTTCGTGCATCAATTGCTGCCGGGCCTCGAGATCCGAATTGGTCGACTCAAGGTCTCGGCAGCGCAACTGAATTGAAGCAGTTTCTTTGGTTTGAAGATCAATAGACTCTTTCAGCGTCACGGCCTCTTTTGTGATCTTGGATTTTTGCTGTTCGAGCGCCGCTGTCTCTTGCGTGAGGGCGGCTTTTTCCTTTTCCAGGGCTGCCTTGTCTTGCGTGAGGGCGGTCTTTTCCTGGAGCAGCACTGCCTTTTCTTGCTGCAGCGCCGCGCGTGCTTTGCTCTCTTCTTCGAGCTTGCCTGCAAGTTCCGCTTTGGCCTTGGTCTCTTGGTCGCGCTGCGCAAGGGCTTGTTCTTTGGCCTGCGTCTCGGTCGCTTGTGCGGTCTTGAGCGCGGCGGCCTCTTGCG
>JARWZT010000024.1 GCA_029866205.1 Rhodoferax sp. | reverse complement strand
CACCTTCGGAGGTGGATGGGCTTGCGCCTGGGGCCGATTTGGCAGTCGCGAAGCGAATGGTTGAGGCACTGGGCGCAAGCCCATCCGCCGTAGCTTGCGCCAGATACTTTGCACTCGGCTCAGCAACCTCATGCACCACGCCCATGGCAGCGGCGTAGTCGCGCAGGGCTTTGCCGGTGTGGCTGGTGGGGTGCAGCAGCAGGTCTTCGGGGGTGCCGTAGGCCACCACTTCGCCGCCGGCGTCGCCGCCTTCGGGGCCGAGGTCTATCAGCCAGTCGCTGGCGCGGATGACGTCGAGGTTGTGTTCGATCACCACCAGCGAGTGGCCCACATCGAGCAGTTTGCGCAGGGCGCGCATGAGCTTGGCGATGTCGTCAAAGTGCAGGCCGGTGGTGGGCTCGTCGAGCATGAAGAGCGTGCCCCGGCGGGCCAGGGCCTGGCGGCTGGCGCTGCTGGCCTTGGCGGCTTCGGCCAAAAAGCCTGCCAGCTTGAGGCGCTGCGCCTCGCCACCAGAGAGCGTGGGCACGGGCTGGCCGAGCTTGACGTATTCCAGGCCTACGTCCACGATGGGTTGCAGGGCGCGGATCACGTCGCGGTCGTGGGCGAAAATTTGCGCGGCTTCGCTCACGGTCAGGTTGAGCACATCAGCGACGTTGAGCGATAAATTGGAATCTGACCCCCATTTTTTTGGGTTGGGACCAGGGGTTTGGCGCTCTATCACCACTTCCAAAACTTCAGGGCGGTAGCGCTTGCCGTCGCAGTCGGGGCAGCGCAGGTAAACGTCGCTCAAAAACTGCATCTCAATGTGCTCAAAGCCCGAGCCGCCGCAGGTGGGGCAGCGACCGTCGCCGCTGTTGAAGCTGAACTTGCTGGCGGTGTAGCTGCGCTCGCGCGCCAGTGGCGCCTGGGCAAACAGCTCGCGAATCGAGTCCCAGGCGCCTACAAAGCTGGCCGGGTTGGAGCGCGCGGTTTTGCCAATGGGCGACTGGTCCACAAACACCACTTCGCTGAGCTGCTCAGCGCCCAGCAGGCGGCGGTGGGCGCCGGGGGTCTCAGTCGCTTTGCCAAAGTGGCGCAACAGCGCCGGGGCCAGCACGTCTTGCACCAGCGTGGATTTGCCCGAGCCGCTCACGCCGGTGATGCACACCAGGCGCTGCAACGGAATCTCGATGGACACGTCTTTGAGGTTGTGCTCGGTGGCGCCCTCCAACACCAGGCGCGGCGTGTTGATGCCCACCATGCGCTTGAAGCCCATGCCAACTTGCTTGCGCCCGCCCAGGTAAGCGCCGGTGAGCGTGTCGGCGCTTTTGAGGTCTTCGGTGCTGCCGTCAAACACAATCTGCCCGCCTTTTTCGCCAGGGCCAGGGCCCATGTCGATCATGCGGTCAGCGGCGAGCATCACCGCCGGGTCGTGCTCCACTACCACCAGGGTGTTGCCCGCGTCGCGCAGGCGCTGCATGGCCACGATGATGCGGTGCATGTCGCGCGGATGCAGCCCGATACTGGGCTCGTCCAGCACGAACAAAGTGTTCACCAGCGAGGTGCCCAAGGCCGTCGTCAGGTTGATGCGCTGCACTTCGCCGCCGCTGAGCGTGCGGCTTTGGCGGTCCAGCGTGAGGTAGCCAATGCCCACTTCACACAGGTATTTCAGGCGGGTGGTGATTTCTTCGAGCAACAGCTTGAGGGTTTTGGCTTCGGCTTCTGAGGGGGTCGCGGCGGTCACCGCCGCACCATCGGCCTGCAAGAGGTCAAAAAATTTGCGCAACCGGTCCAGCGGCATCAGCATCATGTCGTGCAGACACAGGCCGGGCAGACTTTCGAGTTGTGCGCGGTTCCATTTCACGCCCTGGGGCAAAAAGCGTTTGGCTGGGGCCATCACCGAGTCAGCTTGCGCCTGAGTGCCAATGCGCCAGAGCAGGCTTTCGGTCTTGAGGCGCGCACCGCCGCAGGTTCCGCAGGGGGTGTAGCTGCGGTACTTGGACAAGAGCACCCGGATATGCATCTTGTAGGCCTTGGTTTCCAGGTATTCAAAGAAACGGTCCACGCCAAACCAATGCTGGTTCCACTTGCCGTTCCAGTTGGGCGAGCCTTTGAGCACCCAGTGCTGCTGCACGGGCGTGAGCTTGTACCAAGGCGTGTCCCGCGGAATGCCTGCGGCCTCGGCATGGCGCATCAGGTCATCCTGGCATTCTTGCCAGGCGGGGGTTTGCATGGGCTTGATCGCGCCTGCACGCAGGGTGAGCTTGTCGTTGGGGATCACCAGGCCATAGTCCACACCCACCACGCGGCCAAAGCCGCGGCAGACCTCGCAGGCGCCCACCGCCGAGTTGAAAGAAAACATGGACGCAATCGGGTCCGTATAACGCCGGTCACTGCTTGGGCAATGCAGGCCCGTGGAGAAGCGCCAATGGGGCGCTGCGTCGGCGGGAGCGGAGGGTACCGCCTCAGCGTCCGGTAGCACATACACGTTGAGCCGTCCGCTGCCGCGCTTGAGCGACAGCTCAATCGCCTCCAGCACGCGCGCTTTGTCGGCGCCTTCCACGCGAAATCGGTCGGCCACCACGTCCAGCACCTTGCGCACCGCCGAACCCGGAGCAGATGGCGTCTTTTTGCCTTTGCTGGCACTTGATTTCGCCGTTAAATTGGAATCTGACCCCCATTGCGCAGTCACCTCCCGCTCGGCATGGACCCGGGTAAAGCCGCTGGCGCTGAGCCACTGGGCCAGTTCGTCGGCGCTGGTTTGCGCGGGCAGTTCCACCGGAAAGGTCAAAACCAGGCGGGGATTTCCTTGGGCCTGTGCCAGGCGGAGCAGTTCGGCGTAAATTGTCTCAGGCGTGTCGTGTTGCACGGGCAAGGCCGTGTCTTGGTCAAACAGACTGCCTGCGCGCGAAAACAACAGCTTCAGGTGGTCGTTGAGCTCCGTCATCGTGCCCACGGTGCTGCGACTGGAGCGCACCGGGTTGGTCTGATCAATGGCAATCGCCGGAGGCACGCCTTCAACCTTGTCCACCGCTGGCTTGTCCATGCGGTCCAGAAACTGACGCGCGTAGGCAGAAAAGGTTTCTACGTAGCGCCGCTGACCCTCGGCATACAGCGTGTCAAACACCAGGCTGGACTTGCCCGAGCCACTCGGCCCAGTGACTACCGTCAGTTCGCCGGTGCGAATATCCAGATCGAGGTTCTTGAGATTGTGCTGTCGCGCCCCGCGAATGCGGATAGTGCCCTGGGACATAGTGAATGCTCTCTGCAGATGGGGAGGAGCATTCTAGGAGTTGCGGATTATCCTTTGAGAGCGCGTTCCAATTCAAAACAGGCTTCTAAGCCGGCGGCAGCCTGAATGTTGGGAAGCAGCAGCAAAAGCGCCGGCGTACCTGGCGCCGCCTCCACGGCCAGATTCAACCTGAAACCCCATATTCCGAGCTGCGCGGTGATCTGTGTCGCCAGCGGCTTGGCAAGCAAGTAACGCTCTTGGTCGGTCCGCAGGGTTGCGGTGGGGGCATCGCGTTTGGCGGGTGCGGACAGCGCCTCTGGAGCCATCCTGGATAAAAATCCGCGCTCCAGCATTGCGCTTACATCACCCTCTGTGAGTCCCAGGGGCGCCATGGTGCCCACAACGTCCGCCACCAACTTGTGGCCATCAAATAATATGAACGCAGCACGCTGGCATGGCGAAAAAAGGCCAGAGCGCGCATTGAAAGCGATCTGGCCTTTTTCTGTTTTTATTAACAACATGGTTTCATTTTAGACATGTTGTTATCTCCGGCAAACCGGACCTGCAAAAAAGGGCCACTTGGGGCCCTTCTGCATTACTTGCTGGCTGCAGCGGCAGATGCAGGCGCCGCGGGCGCCTCAGTGTGGGTAGTGTCCCCGTGCTTCTCACCACTCATGTCAATGTCGCCGCCTTTGCTCAGGATGAACAGGGCCAAGCCCGCAAAGACCGCAAAACCCACTGCAATTTTCCACATACACAATTCCTTCAAAAAAAAGGCCCCCATGAAGAGAGCCTTGATAAACAGCCCCGACGCAGGGGCGCCGGGGCTATGACCAGATCGGTCCCAACCTTAGTCGTTGGCGTAAATGTCCACGTCTTTGGTTTCTTTGATGAACAAGCCACCAATCACCACGGTTGCACCCGCAATGATGATGGGGTACCACAGACCGTTGTACATATTACCGGTTTGCGCCACGATCGCAAATGCGGTCGTAGGCAACAAACCACCGAACCAACCGTTACCAATGTGGTAAGGCAAGCTCATGGAGGTGTAACGGATACGGGTGGGGAACATCTCCACCAGCATGGCGGCGATAGGACCGTACACCATCGTGACCAGCAATACCAAGTAGGTAAGGATGATGACCACAGTCACTTTGTCGAACTTGGCCATATCCGCCTTGGCGGGGTAGCCAGCAGTTTTGAGGGCAGCGTTCAGCTTGCCCGACAGAACCGCGTCTTTGGCCGTTTTCTCACCGCTCAGGGCCTTGACACGTGCGGTTGCAGCAGCAATCGCTTTGGCGTCTTTGGGCTCGGCGGCGTTCAGGTCCGCGAGTTTCTTCTCGGCGTCGGCCTTGGCAGTGGCGATGTCTTCAGGCGTGATGGCCGTCAACACTTCAATGTCACCCACTTTGATCACCGCAGCGGTGCCAGCAGGCGCCACAACGTTGTCATAGCTCACCGAAGCGGAAGCGAGCTTCTGCTTGGCGATATCACACGAAGAAGTGAACTTCTTGGTACCGGTGGGGTTGAACTGGAACGAGCATTCTGCAGGGTCGGCTGTCACGGTGACCTTGGCAGCGGCTTGGGCAGCAGCCAGATCAGGATTAGCGGCCTTGGTCAGGGCATTGAACACCGGGAAGTAAGTCACAGCCGCCAAGAAGCAGCCAGCCAAGATGATGGGCTTGCGGCCAATCTTGTCAGACAGGGCGCCAAACACGATGAAGAAAGGCGTACCGATGATCAGGGAGATCGCCACCATGATGTTGGCGGTAGGACCGTCCACCTTCAGGGCTTGCGTCAAGAAGAACAGGGCATAGAACTGACCCGAGTACCAAACCACGGCTTGACCGGCGGTCAGGCCGATCAGGGCCAAGATCACGATCTTCAGGTTTTTCCACTGGCCAAAGGACTCGCTCAGAGGCGCTTTGGATGTCTTGCCTTCAGCCTTCATTTTGGTAAAGGCGGGCGACTCGTTCATGGACAAGCGGATGTACACCGATATACCCAACAACAAAATAGACACAAGAAAAGGAACGCGCCAGCCCCAGTCAGCAAAGGCTTCTTCGCCGATTGCGGTACGGGTGCCCAAAATCACCATCAGGCTCAGGAACAGGCCCAAGGTAGCGGTGGTCTGGATCCAGGCGGTGTAGGCGCCACGCTTGCCGTGAGGCGCGTGTTCAGCCACATAGGTGGCAGCGCCACCGTATTCACCACCGAGCGCCAGGCCTTGCAGCATGCGCAAGGCAATCAGGATCACGGGAGCGGCCACGCCAATCGAGGCGTAGTTGGGCAAAATACCGACGATGAAGGTCGAAAGACCCATGATCAGGATGGTCACCAGGAAGGTGTATTTGCGGCCAATCATGTCGCCCAAACGGCCGAACACCAGGGCGCCAAACGGGCGTACGATGAAACCGGCAGCGAACGCCAACAGCGCAAAAATGAAGGCCGAGCCTTCGTCCAGACCGCTGAAAAACTGCTTGGCAATAATGGCTGCCAAAGAACCGTACAGATAAAAGTCGTACCACTCAAAAACGGTGCCGAGTGAGGAAGCGAAGATAACTTTCTTCTCTTCCGCAGACATCGGCCGTGGGGCTGCTGTTGCCATAGTTTGTGTCTCCTAATGAAATGTCCAACAACACACTTGTTGAATGGAGCGCACTATTGTTGCGGCTGCTGACGGTACTCTGACATTTCTCTGGCGCAGACTTGCGGAGTTCTGAATGGAAACTTACAGCACTGGCGTTAACCCTTGGTATATTTTTCTCAATGTGGGAAATGGCTTGTTTTCCATCCCTTTTTACGGTGATTTGGGCACTGCGCTGAAAATATTTTGAATTGCAATTTCTACAAAATATTTCGATGGATGGGCCAATTTCCCTTGTCACTGCAAGGTTATAGCGAGCCATTCTTGAAAAATAAAGGGGCGATTTTGGGTGCCGCCGCGAAATCCGGCGTCAGCAGAGCCCTCGGCAGCTAGTCCCGAACGACAGCCATAAGCCCCGCAAAGCCGATAAACACGCCGCCAGTCACCCGGTTAAACGTGCGCATCACCGCGGCACGCTTCAGGTAGCGCGACAGCTTGTGGCCACTGAACGCATAGACGAAATACCAGGACACCTCAATCACCGTGAAAGTGGCCAGAAGAACTGCAAACTGCACCAGAGGCGCGCTGTCCGGGCGAATGAACTGCGGAAAGAATGCCGCAGCAAAGAGCATCGCCTTGGGGTTGCTGGCAGCCACCAAAGCACCCCGTCGGTAGAGCGCCCACCGACTGTGTTGTTCAATAGCTGCAATTCCGGCCTCCGGCGCGCCTTCTTGCACAGGTGCACGCCAGCACAACACACCCAAATACGCCAGGTAAAGCGCACCCACTACGCGCAAAACATCAAAAACGGCGGGAAACGCATGCAGCAATGCGCCCACACCCGCGGCAGAAACACCCATCATTACCAGCAACGAACTCATGCAGCCCGCCATGGTGGCCACTGCGGCGCGCACCCCAAAACGGGCGCTGGTGCTCATGACCAGCAACATGTTGGGGCCGGGGGTAGCAGACACCACAAAGGTCATGGCAAAAAACAGCCACCAGGTATGCAGAGTCATGAAATAAGGAAGACGGGGCCCGTTTGGGCAGTTGAAATGGGCGCTGTGGCCTGAGGCTCAGGGCTTGCGGGCTGGTATGCCGGACGGAAGGTGCGCAGCGCTTTCCCAGTTCTCTTGGGTAAACCAGGCATCACCTTGGAGGTAACTGCGCAACATGGGCAGCGCGTCCAAGCCCCAAAAGACCTTGCCGTCCACGGCGTAGCTGGGTACGCCAAATACGCCTTGGGCGATGGCGTCATCGGTGTGGGCCTTGAGCTGGTCGCGCACCACGTCACTGTTGGGGTCACGCGCAGGGGCTAAATCGGCCGTCAGGGCTTGCAGGCGCTGGGCGTCTGCGGCGTCCTGGCCGCCCTGCCAGACGTGGCGAAACAGGGTTTCGCAAACGTAGCGGTTTGGGTTGCCTTGGGCGTCACTGGCCACCGCCAGACGCAGCAAACCCAGTGGATTGAAGGGATGGGCCGATGGCAAATCAAGCCGCAGGCCTTGGGACTGCGCAAGCCATTGGCATTGGCGGTAAAGCCATTCGCGTTTCATCGGAATTTCGGCCGGTCCCATTTGTTGCTTGGCTTTCAGCAAGCCGCCCAAAAACACCGGTTGGTAGCGCACCGAGTAACTCAAACCTTCCAGCGCCTTGGGCAATGCGTCAAACGCCAAGTAGGAATAGGGCGAGAGAAAGTCCAGAAAAAAGGTGATGTGCTTCATTTCAAAAACTCCAGTCGCTCGCCAATGCGCTGCCAGACGGCGCGCTTGTCCTGGTCGGTGTTGCTGGACCAGGCGCCAATTTCTTCAATACTGCGCAAACAACCCAAACACCAGCCGGTTTGCGCGTCCATCTGACACACCGAAATACAGGGCGAGGGCGGTGCGTAAACGGTCGCCAGTGCGTCGGGCAAGCGCGCGGCCAGTAGCCGCTGATAGCGGGTCGCAGGGTCCGGCTTGGATCGGCGCAGCGAGCGCTCGGCGCGCGGACTTGAGGACGAAGGGGAATCAGGTGGCATTGCGGCGGGTCAAAAGGGCTTTGGCAGCGCGCGAGTTTGGCACACGCTGCAAATAGTCGCTGATGAAAGCACTGGCGTCCAGCAGCTTCTCAAGGTCAATGCCGGTGTCAATGCCCATGCCTTGCAGCATAAACACCACGTCTTCGGTGGCGACATTGCCGGTGGCGCCCTTGGCATACGGACAACCGCCCAAGCCCGCCACCGAAGTGTCAAAACTGGCAATACCCAGCTCCAGCGCTGCCAAGGTGTTCGCCAAGGCCTGGCCATAAGTGTCATGAAAATGGCCAGACACCGCCTCGAGCGGATAGTGGCGCAGCGCAGCTTGCAGTGCCGCTTGCACTTTACGCGGCGTGCCCACGCCAATGGTGTCGGCCACGCCGATGTGCTGCACGCCCATCTCGCGCATCAGCTGCGCCACCAGCGCCACCCGCTCGGGCGCAATCTCGCCCTCGTACGGGCAACCCAGCGCACAAGAAATGGCGCCGCGCACTGCCACGCCTTGGGCCAAGGCGGCAGCCACCACCGGGCGAAAGCGTTCCATGCTTTCTTGGATGCTGCAGTTGATGTTCTTCTGGCTAAACGCCTCGCTGGCGGCGCCAAACACCACCACCTCATCAGGCTGGCTCACTAGGGCCGCCTCCAGCCCCTGCATATTGGGCGTAAGCACCGAATAGCGCACACCTGGCTTGCGCGTGATACCGGCCATCACCTCGGCGTTGTCGGCCATTTGCGGCACCCATTTGGGGCTTACAAAGCTGGTAACTTCAATTTGCGTAAACCCGGCTTCTTGCAGGCGGTGCACCAGTTCCACCTTGACCGCGGCGGGCACCGGCTGTTTTTCATTTTGCAGACCGTCACGCGGGCCGACTTCGAGGATGCTGACGTGGGAGGGGATGGACATGGAAAGACCTCGAAATAGACGTTAGGGCGAACAAAAGGACAGGTAGCTGCGGCAACCTTCAAGGCAAGCGCAGGGTCAGTAGCCGCGGGCCAGATCCACCACCCCAGCGACCGGCTCACCCCGCTCCAGCGCCTGGATTTTGCCCACGATTTGCGCAATGCTTTCACTGCGCAAGGTGCGCGCCGAGGTGTGCGGTGTCACGGTAATGCGCGGATGCGTCCAGAACGGGTGGCCTGCGGGCAAGGGCTCGGTGCGAAACACATCCAGCGTGGCACCCGCCATGTGGCCAGTGTCCAGCAGCGCCAGCAGGTCGTCTTCCACCAAATGGCGGCCCCGGGCCACATTGATCAGATAGGCGCCACTTTGCAGCTGCGACAGGGTGCTGCGGTTGAGGATGTTTTCAGTTTCAGGGGTCAGCGGCAGCAAATTGACCAGCACGCGGGTGCCCGCGAGAAAGCGGTCCAGCGCTTGCGGTCCGCTAAAGCATTGCACTCCGCCAAGCTGTTTGGGACTGCGGCTCCAGCCCAAAACGGGAAACTCAAACTGCGCCACCGCCTGCGCCACCCGGGCGCCCAGCACGCCCAAGCCCAAAATTCCCACCGGAAAATCTGCGCGCGCCAGCGGCTTGCGAAACGACCAGATGCCCGCGCCGGTATCGGCCTCGTAGGCGTCGAATTCACGGGTGTGGCGAATCAGCGCGTGGCAAACATATTCGGCCATTTGCACTGACATGCCCGCGTCGTCCAGGCGCACCAGTTGGGTATGGGCGCCCACTTGCAGCGACAGCAAAGCATCCACTCCGGCACCAATATTGAACGCCGCCTTGAGCTGCGGCTGCTCGTCAAACAAGGCCTGCGGCGGAGCCCAGACCACGGCGTAGTCCGCAGGCTCGGCGCCGCGGTGCCAGAGACTCACTTCCGCCTGCGGGAGCGCGGCTTGCAAGCCTTGCAACCAGGGTTCAGGCTTGGTGTCAGTACAGCAAAAGGTGATGCGCATGGGCATTGGGTTCAGTTCAGAAGAGCCAGCGGCGTCAGGCCGCCACTGCCACCGCGAGGCGCAATAGTTCGGCGCCCTCAGCCACCTGGTCCCCGGGGGCGTAGAGCAGTTCTTGCACGGTACCGTCCGCGGGCGCGCTAATGGTGTGCTCCATTTTCATCGCATCCATCACCGCCAGCGGCTGGCCCCGGCGTACCGTGTCACCCGCCTTGACCGCAAAGGAAAGCAATTTCCCCGGCATGGGTGCGGTCAGGCGGCCCGTATCGGTCTGCGCCACCGCGGCGTGCGCCAGCGCATCCACCGCCACGATCTGTGTAGCGCCGTGGGCCATAAAAACATGGGCGGTCTCGCCCTGGCGGTAGACCCGCAGACGCTGACGTTCGATGCCCCACTCCATGTCCATGGAGCCATCGGCTTGCACCGTGTAGTTCAGCTTGGCATGGACACCGCCGCACTCCAGCTGCGCGGTGCCGTCGCGCGCCAGTCGCAAGGTAGCGGTATGGGTCGCACCTGCAAACTCCAGCGCAAAGGTGCGCACCGGTGCGGCGTGCGACTGCCACGCATCGCGTGCGGCCCAAGGGTCTTTCCAGCCGCCAGGCGCCGCAGCCGTCGCACTTTCGTGGTGCAAGGTGTCCGCCACCAGTGCCGCCCCGGCCCAGGCCAGTCCCACTTTTTCTTGCTCAAACAACGAGGCGGCCTCACGCGCGATCAGCGCCGTGTCCAGCCGGGCTTGCGCAAACGCGTCGCTGGCCACCACATGGCGCAAAAACTGCACATTGGTGTTCAAGCCCACGATGTGGGTCTGCGCCAGCGCAGCGTCCATACGGGCCAGCGCCTCGGCGCGGGTGCGTCCGTGCACGATCAGCTTGGCGACCATGGAGTCGTAGTAGGGGCTAATGGTGTCGCCCTCGCGCACCCCCGAGTCCACCCGCACGCCATAGTCGGCACGGGCAAAACTGCGGTGTGCGGGCAAGGCATACACACCCAGGGTGCCGGTGGCAGGCAAGAACTGCTTGTCTGGCGTTTCTGCGCAAATGCGCGCCTCAATCGCGTGGCCGGTGATCTGTAACTCTTCCTGGCGCAAGGGCAGCGGCTCGCCGCTGGCCACGCGCAATTGCCACTCCACGAGGTCAAGTCCAGTGATGGCTTCCGTGACGGGATGTTCCACCTGCAAGCGGGTGTTCATCTCCATAAAGTAGAAGGTCATGGCCTCAGGCCGGTCGTAGCTCGCCTGCTCCACAATAAATTCCACCGTGCCCGCGCCCACGTAGTTAACCGCACGCGCTGCTGCCACGGCGGCAGCGCCCATTTGCGCGCGCAAGGCCTCGGTCATGCCGGGAGCGGGCGCTTCTTCCAACACCTTTTGATGGCGGCGTTGTACCGAGCAATCGCGCTCAAACAGGTAAACGTAATTGCCCTGGGTGTCACCAAACACCTGGATTTCAATATGGCGCGGGCGCTGCACGTATTTTTCAATCAGCACCGCGCCGTTGCCAAAGCTGCTCACTGCCTCGCGCTGGCAGCTGGCCAGGGCGGCGGCAAAGGTCCCGGTGTCTTCCACAATCCGCATGCCCTTGCCGCCGCCGCCCGCGCTGGCTTTGATCAGCACCGGGTAGCCAATGCGGTCGGCCTCGCGCTGCAAGAGCGCCGGGTCTTGGTCGGCACCGTGGTAGCCGGGCACCAGCGGCACGCCCGCGCGCTCCATCAGCTGCTTGGACTCGGCCTTGAGACCCATGGCGCGGATAGCGCTGGGCGACGGGCCAATAAAGGCCAGCCCCGCATCGGCGCAGGCCTGGGCAAAGGCGTCGTTTTCGCTCAAAAAACCATAGCCTGGATGGATCGCATGCGCGCCCGTGGCCAGCGCAGCGTCAATGATCGCCTGCCAGCGCAAATAACTGTCCTTGGGTGCACTGGCGCCAATATGCACCGCCTGGTCGCACAGCTGCACATGGCGGGCGCGGGCGTCGGCGTCCGAATACACAGCCACGGTCCGAATGCCCAAACGGGCGGCAGTAGCCGCTACCCGACATGCGATTTCGCCCCGGTTGGCGATGAGAATTTTGGTGAACATGGTGATTTCTCGTTGTTGAGTGTGGGGGGCAATGGCTAGCGGGAGTTCCAGACCACGTCTGCGTCTACCGCATACAAGGCGCAGGGGTTGCCGTTGCGCTGACAGTTACCCAGGGCACGACCGACGGCATAGTCGCCGCGGGCATATCCAAACCCACCTTTGCTGCTCACCGCGAAGGCACGGGGCAAGGCCAACTCCAGAAACTTGGCGTAAGCGGCTTTGTTGGATGGCCTGACAGGCACGGCATACACCGCGTCAATGGCCGCAAAACTTGTCGGCTGGGGTGGCTTGACGATGGCAGACTTTTCAAAACCCAAGCGAACAAGAAACTCGTCCACCACGGGCAACCAATGGTCCATGTCTTCAGTCAGGCCCGAGTGTCCATTGCTTCCCGAGGGACCAAAGCCAGAAAATATTGCTTGTCCGCCGCCATCTATCCAAGCCTTGTGCCATGTCTTGGGAATGTCCGGGCCCCAGTATTTGTCGTTTTCCCAGTACAACCACAGCATGGGCACATTGGCCTTTTTTGCAATGGTTCCCCAATAAAAGGCAATCGCGCGGGGGTTACAGGGGGCACCTGGACTGGTTTCAGGATTGCCGCCATGGCCTCCAGAAAAATTGATGCCGCCCATCAAGCCCTGCGGTGCTCGCCCTACGGTGGCCACGGTGGTCAAGCCGCCCAGCGATTGGCCAGCCACTATCCAGCGCGTGGCGTCGACATAGGGCAAGCTACGTGCATATTCCACAGCGACCAGTACTTGCTCAGATGCCGCAATAGAGGCCGCCTCAATGCTCTTGCAGCCGAAATATTCCGGATCAAAACTGCCAAAAGTCTCCCAGTACCCAATGCGATTGGGCACCAGCACCACAAAACCCTTGGCCACCAGATAGCGCGCCAGGGTCTCTGGTCGGTAACGCCCTTGGCTACCGCGCTTGGCTTCCGTCGCCCGGCCATGGTTGAACACCACCAAAGGGAAAGGCCCATCGCCTTCAGGGCGGTACACAGTGATCGGCAGCGGCATGGTCTCTTGTCGGCCAAACATGTCTTTGACCGTAGCCTGGGTGCGCAGCACCTCCTCGCGAAGGTCTTTGGCCAGTATTTCCGGCGCCGAGCCAGGCTTTTCCTCCTGTGCCCAAGCGGTACTGCACAGGTGCAGCGCCAGAAAAAATGCAAAAAAGACTTTCACACTTCGCCCCGCTCTACATCCGGAAAATGCCAAATTTTGTGTCAACCACCGGCGCGTTGAGCGCGGCGCTCAGGCCCAGCGCCAGCACACGGCGGGTGTCGGCGGGGTCGATGATGCCGTCGTCCCACAGGCGGGCGGTGGCGAAGTAGGGGTGGCCTTGGGTTTCGTACTGGGCTTTGATCGGAGCTTTGAAGGCGGCTTCCTCGTCGGCGCTCCAGCTGCCGCCCTTGGCTTCCAGACCATCGCGCTTGACAGTAGCCAAAACGCTGGCGGCCTGTTCGCCGCCCATGACGCTGATGCGCGCGTTGGGCCACATCCACAAAAAACGCGGGCTGTAAGCGCGCCCGCACATGCCGTAGTTGCCCGCGCCAAAGCTGCCGCCAATGATGATGGTGAATTTGGGCACCGCCGCGCAGGCCACAGCCGTGACCATCTTGGCACCGTTGCGGGCAATGCCTTCGTTCTCGTATTTGCGCCCGACCATAAAGCCGGTGATGTTTTGCAAAAACACCAAGGCAATCTTGCGCTGGCAGCAAAGCTCGATAAAGTGCGCACCCTTCAAGGCCGATTCGCTGAACAAAATGCCGTTGTTGGCGATGATGCCCACGGCCATGCCCTCGATGTGCGCAAAACCGCAGACCAGCGTGGCGCCAAAGCGCGGCTTGAACTCGTGAAACTCGCTGCCGTCCACGATGCGGGCGATGATCTCGCGCACGTCAAAAGGCTTGCGCGTGTCGGTAGGAATCACGCCGTACAGCTCTTCGGCCGCAAACTGCGGCGGCGTGGGCCGAGTAGCGGCCGCAGGCGCGGCCTTGTGGTGGTTGAGGTGCGCTACGGCTTCCCGTGCCAGCGCCAGCGCATGCAAGTCGTTTTGCGCCAGGTGGTCGGCCACGCCGGAGAGGCGCGTGTGCACATCGCCGCCGCCCAAGTCTTCGGCGCTCACCACTTCACCTGTGGCAGCCTTGACCAGCGGGGGGCCGCCCAAAAAGATCGTGCCCTGGTTTTTTACGATGATGGTCTCGTCGCTCATGGCCGGCACATAGGCGCCACCTGCGGTGCAACTGCCCATCACCACCGCAATTTGCGCGATGCCTTGCGCGCTCATGTTCGCCTGGTTGTAGAAGATGCGGCCGAAATGGTCGCGGTCGGGGAACACCTCGTCTTGATTCGGCAGATTGGCGCCGCCCGAGTCCACCAGGTAAATGCAGGTCAGGTTGTTTTGCTGCGCCACCTCTTGTGCGCGCAAGTGCTTTTTGACCGTCATCGGGTAGTAAGTGCCGCCCTTGACCGTGGCGTCGTTGCAAACAATCATGCAGTCCACGCCGCTGACCCGACCAATGCCGGCAATCAGACCGGCGCTCGGCGCGTCGTTGTGGTACAGGTTGAGCGCAGCCAGAGGCGCGAGTTCCAAAAACGGCGTGCCCGGGTCCAGCAGCATTTGCACCCGCTCACGCGGCAGCAATTTACCGCGGGCCGTGTGCTTGGCACGCGCCGTCTCGCCACCGCCCAAGGCCACCTTTTCCAGATGGAGGCGCAAGTCATCGACCAGCGCGCGCATGGCTGCGGCGTTGGCCTGGAAGTCGGCGGAACGGGGGTTGAGCTGGCTTTGCAAAGCGGACATAGGGCAACCTTTTTTCAAATTTGTCGCCAGCATAGCGTGGGGGAATGCACCAGTGCGCCACAAAGGGTGCAAATCGTGCCAGCTTTTACGCGACAATGACCGCTGCCATGCCGCCGCTCCTGCGTTCTTCCACGCCTCCTCTTAGCTACAGCCCCACGCCTGCGCAGGGCCAAGCCGCAACGCCAATCGCCTTTGTGCAAGCCATCGTAGCGGCCTATGCCCTGCGCGGCATGGACGCCAGCGCCGCGTTGGCCAAGGCACAAATCGAGCCGCAGTTATTGACCCAGCCGCATGCGCGTATTACCGCCATGCAAATGGAATGGGTATCAGGTCTGGCCATGCAGGAGCTCGACGACGAAGGCCTGGGCTGGTTCAGCCGGCGCCTGCCTTGGGGCAGCTACGGCATGCTGGTGCGTGCCTCGCTGAGCGCCCCCACACTGCGCGTGGCGCTGCAACGTTGGTGCCGCCACCACGGCCTGCTGACCGACGACATTGCCCTCAGCCTGAGTGAACACGAGGGCATCGCCTGCCTGGAGCTCAACGAAGTGCGCAGTCTGGGTGAGTTGCAAGAGTTTTGCGTGGTGTCGGTGTTGCGCAATGCCTTGGGCGTGGCCTGCTGGCTGACAGATTCGCGCATTCCGCTGCAAGGCACCGAGCTGCGCTTTACCGCCCCGGCCCACCAGGCCAGTTACCAGGTGCTGTTTGACGGCCCGACGCGCTTCAGCGCTCCGGAGCACCGCTTGCTGTTTGACGCACGCTACTTGGAGCTGCCCGTGCGCCGCGACGACGCAGCGCTACAACACATGCTGCAGCGCGCCCTGCTGCTCATGGTGCGCCCCTACCGGCGCGACCGGCTGTTGGTGGAAAAAGTGCGCCAAGCCCTGGCCCAGCACCCGGAACACTGCCGCAACGCCGACGACCTGGCGCACTGGCTGAACCTGTCGGCGCGCACCCTGCACCGCCAGCTCAAGGAGGAAGGCGCCTCCTTGCAGCAACTCAAGGACGCCGTGCGCCGCGACGTGGCCGTGGCGCAACTCCAGCGCAGCCATAGACCGGTCAAGCAGATTGCAGCGCTGGCGGGCTTTAACAACGAGAAGAGTTTCATCCGTGCATTTAAGGGCTGGACGGGGCAGACGCCGCAGGCCTTTAGGCAAAAGGTCTGATTGCCGGCAGTCAACAATTAGTTTACTTTTGGATTGATAAATATACAATCCAAGACAATATCGAAAATTAACTTAAAGCCTTTCTATGAACAAATTACTGCGCTTGAACGCACTGAGCCTTGCTTTAGCACTTGCAGCTTGTGGAGGCGGCGGAGGCGGCGTTGGCGGGGGATCGACCAACTTGACGGTTGATGGCACCGCGTCCAAGGGCTTGCTTTCTGGCGCTCTGGTTCAAGCCTACGTCTATGACTCCAGCAATGCGAAGTCACCGCTTGGCGAATCCGTAAAAACGGATGCAAGCGGGAAATACACCTTGAGCCTGCCCCCCTCTGCCAAGCCGGTGGTGATTGAAATCACCTCAACCAGTGGCACCAAAATGTTGGATGAGACCCTCATCGACACGGCCTCGGGAGGTTTTCAATCGGTTGATGCGCCGAGCAGCCTGGTAATTCGTACTGGCGTTTCCTCGTTGACGGCGAACGCCACGGTTCATGCCAACGTCTATACCGAAGCAGCAGTAAACGCTGCGCTGACCGCCAAAGACAGCAGTGGAAATGCGGTTGCACTGAGCTCATCCGTTTTTGATGCCGCCAAAGGGGCGATTCGCGCCACCCTACCCACTGGCGTCAACCCGTTTACCACGCGTGGTGTCAATGCCAACGACGCTAACCCCACAGACAGCGAGAAGGCGCTCACCACTTTATCGGCTGGGGTTGTCCAATCTGGGAAAGACACTGCAGGTTCTTGTAGTGCAGACGCAACGGGTATGACCTGTGCCATCAGCCGCATCAACAACGCATCAAAAATAAAGGTGGACAGTTCGAACAAAGCGACCTTCGCAGATGCCGCCGAGCAAATGACAGTTAACCAAAGGGTTATTGACAAGGCCAAAACGGTTAACAACACCTTTGTGAACACCGTCAAAGCGACACTACCTAACGCTGTCCAAATGACTGACGCAATCGACCCAGTTGTTATTGCGGCACAGGACAGTTTATCGACGTTTATTAAATCCATGCGAGATGGGTTTAAATTAACGGAAACAACAATAAAAACTGCTGCTGATGATTTTACGCAACGAACCAAAACGCTGAATGCCGTTGCAGATTATTCAGGCAACGATTTTGCTACCGCATTCAAGGGTTGCAAGACTAACGACTCTAGTATAGTTTGTTCGAATACATCAGGTCCAAGTGCAGTGACCTACGTCGCAAATAGCACCGGAGAATATGGCTACCAATTTAACTCAGTATTGAATGGTCGGAATTTTAAAACAAGCGGGACGATTGTTTGGATTTATGATCAGGCAAACAACAGTGTAGAAATTGCAGTAGATGCAAAGCGGATCCTTGTCAATGTCGAAAATATCACTCAAAAGAAAGTTTCCGACTCGACCCTAAAAGTTTCTTTATTACTCCATCCAAGCGGCAACGAGTCTAGTTGTATCGACTGTGCTGGCACAATCAATCTCACCGCCAAGCTGTACGATAACAATGATCAAAGTAAATATGTCGCGGTAAATATAAATAATGGTTCGGCAATTTTTTCCATTGCCAGCAAAACAATCACTAATGTGACTTTATCAGGGGATTTGGATTTAAATTCCTCAGGTGGTGACAAGCTATCTGGAAGCCTTATCGCTACTGGGCAAAGAGTAAATGGCACCGCAAGTCAGCAGGTGCAACTTACCTCTATTAAATTTAGTTTTTCCGGCAAGCTCGGAAATACCGAAATTATTACTGGAATTATGTCCCTAAACAGAGACTACAGCAGTTATGAACCTTCACTCAATTACTCCCTGACCAATCTCCCCAAAGATAATGTTGAAACGACCTTAACATTGGTGGGGGGTACTGTTATTAGGTCGACCCAGACTCCGTCTGCGACTGAACTAAATAAACGATCAGTCAACCTTAGAATCACAGCGGGTAGCACTAATTTTGTTACATTGGTGCAGAACCAACAGTTTATTGAGCGAATGATCACTTGGTACCCCCTCGGCAGCTCGAGTGCACCCTCAAGTTTCCCGGCTGGCTGGTACTGGGATTTGGTGCCAGGAAGCAAGACGATCATTACCAGTTCGTCCGGTGATTTCACGGCCCAACTGGATCTAACCAATTCATTTTCAGGACCATTGATGCAGGGCAGCACCCAAATTGGCGAAATCATCAACAATGTGATCTATGTAAACGGACAAGAGATTTCGCTGTATTGATTGATGATGAAGTGCACTTCAAATGGCCGCCTTGCGGCCATTTTTTTTACTGCCATTGGCGTCAACGCATCCGCGCAGACACTGCTCTACCAACATGACACGCTTTTTTCGAGCGGTGGTCTGTCTGCGGATTACTGGGCGCAACAAAACCTAACCGAGCGCCCCTCTCGGGTTGTCATGCTCGACGACGCGCGTCTTCGGGCTTCGCTTGACCTCGCGGGACAGGCTTTTTGGATAGAGCACCGCTTGTTGGGGGAATATCGGGGCAACAGCAATGTACTCGCGCTGGCGGCCCAGCCAAACACCGCGGTCAAACCCACTCAGACTTCAAACTTTCCGCTATTCGGGACCGTTAGAACTTTTGACTTTGACACCCTAGGAACCAGCCTTGAGCACCAGTTTGCGCCATCGTGGACCGTTAGCGTCTCGCCCCAGCTGGTATTTTTGAAAAATTACTCTGAAACCAACGGTAGGGGCGACCTGATCACCACCGCCACCAGCGCAAATGCTGTGGGACAAATCAACCGCTACGGCATGCGCACTTACGGCTTTACGGTTCAGGAACAATCCATCCGTTTTGACCCAGGGTGGTCTGTAGATCTAAACACGCAATACAGAGGCGAATACGTCAAATTTGACCTCAGTGTCAAAAACTTTGCCTCTGAAATATCCGGTCAAGGGCTGCACTACAGCTTTCGGGACTACAACGTGCACACAGACAATGGCGCGCTGAATCTCAGCGCGATACCTAGCGTTTCGGGTCGGTATGGCCAACAAAACACCAAGTTATCGCTTCCGAAAATTACCGAAGTCAACGTTACGCCCATTGCGTGGCATGGCGCGAGTCTGGGAGCCTTTGGCGTGGAGAATGACTTTGTGCCCATGTTGTCCTACCGGGCTGACTTGCTGCTGCCCGGAGTGATGGTTCAAATGATGGGCCAAGAAAATTGGCGTTTGAGCTACTCCTTTGAGTGGCTGAAGACCAAAGGCAGCGCCTCCGTCACTTGGGGCGCGGGGCTAGCGCCGATCTGGCAACTTGACGCACTCAGTCTTGCTTTTTGACCTGTAAATTTTGACCTGTAAAACCTGGCTCACGCTAAATCAAAGCTGCACACCATCCAGGTACAACCACAGCCCAGCTTCCAGCACAAAGCGGCTACGCTCATGCAGGCGCGTGGCAGGGCCACTCGTTGGTCTTTGGCGGGCGACGAACTCCACCTCAGCCGTGTCCGCGCCGCTTACGCGGACGTCGCGCACTTCTAGTCCCAGCCACTTCACCCCTGGCTCAAATTCAATCTGCCCGGGGCGACGGCTGGCCTGCCAGGTGGCCAGCAAATAGGCTTCGCGCTCCAGCACAAAGGCGGTGTAGCGCGAGCGCATCAAGTGCTGGGCGTCCGGGGCAGAAGGGCCTTGGCTGGCATCTGCCTCCAACCAGCGGCCACAGCACTGGCCGTAAGTCAGCACTGGCCCGCCTTTGCCATTTACTTTGCTCGTTACATTGCGCCCAGTTTTGACAGTGGGTGCGGACACTCCGCCCCAAACCACACCGCCACACGGGCAAGGTTGCGTAGGTGCCAAGTGCCTCATGCCTTGGCGTGGCGCTTGGCTTTTTGCTGCTCGAGCGTCAGGGTGGGTGCGCCGTCTTTGACCCATTGGGCAAAGCCGCCGTCGATATGGGCCACATTGGTCATACCCATGTCTTGCAGGGCTTTGGCCGCCAGCGCGCTGCGCCAACTGGCAGCACAAAACAAGATAAATTCTTTGCCCTCGTCGCCAAACACCGGCTTGAAATACGGCGAGGCCGGGTCTACCCAAAACTCCAGCATGCCCCGCGGCGCCAGCACCGCGCCGTCGATCGTGCCTTCGCGCTCCAGCTCACGCATGTCGCGAATATCGACCAGCTGCACCTTCGGATCATTCAGACGGGCCAACACCTGCGCCACGCTGTAGGTGGTGATCTGGGCGTTAGCCTCGTCCACGAGCTGGCGAAATCCTTTGGTGATGGGCATGGGGGGTTCCTTTGCTACGGGGTTCTGACGAAATCAAGCATGAGAGGATAGCTTTTTCGCAGTGGCAGCCTTCTTCTTGGCAAGAGGCTTGGGCTTGGGGAACGGCAGGACTGCTTCAGTCACTTCGAACGCCCGGCGCAAAAGTTGCGGGTCTTCAAGCGTTTCCTCGAGAACGAAATAGTTCTTGGCACCTGGATACGGCGGGGCCTCCGTGGGCGCGCCAAGCAGCGCCCTGCCAGCGTCGGTCGGCTTCAGGAACAGCCGGTTGTTGCAGACCAAGGCCACGACTTTGGTGTTCAGGTACAGCGCGTACTCGCCGAACATGCGCCTGTAGGACAACCGAGAACCCAACAGACTTTGGTCCACGATGAACTCAATGGTTTGAAGGTCTGAGGCCATGGTTTAGGGGTCGATGAGCGGCCAACGGGCTCAGGCAGCCGATCCGTTGCCCCGCGCTTGGCCCGCCTGCAGCATGGCGCCCATCATTTGGTGGATGAGATTGACTGCTTTGAGTGGGCGAAGCATCACCTTGAATTCAACAATCTTGCCCGCCTCGTTCCACTGGATGATGTCCACGCCGTTGACCAATATGCCGTCAATCTCGGTCTCGAACTCCAGCATCGCATCGTTGGGGCCCATGATCTCGCGGACGTAGTGAAACGTCGGGTTGATGAAAACCTGAAAGGCGGCGAACAGGTACTTGGCGGTGACCTTGCGGCCGACTTGCGGCGCATGCACGACGGGCGAAAGGAAGACGGCGTTCTCGTCGAGCAGCGCCTCCAGGCCGATCGGGCTGCGCTCGTGCACCATGCGATGCCAGGTTGCGATGGGGTGTTCAGTCATGCGCGTTTTCTCCATGGAGTTGTCTGCCGATCACCTTACTTTAGCCGAGCAACGGTCTTAGATTTTCCAACGGTTCGGCAAGAGCTACGTGGTTTTTGAGACCTGCCGCTTGGACTTCACCCGCCTTAATCGACACCGTCTAAGATTGGATTTGGATCAGAGTGAGCGTCATGCGGCGTGTCAAATATCTTGCCGAATGTGAGGCTAACGCGGCGCGTCGGGTGTTGAGCGCGGCGTCAGGCGCGACGCACACGCGGCACTTGCGGTGCCTACGCAGCCCGGCGGGTCTGGAGGGCGCGGCCTCCAAGGAACAGCAGCAAGACCCCAGGCATCGAGATGACGTGGTACAGACCGTTGTGGTCAAGCGGCGTCAAGGTGTCAATCCCCAGCGCTTGCACGGCCGAAGCCAAAAACAGCACCAATGTGCCAGCAATCATCGGCCAAGATCCCTCGCCCTGCTTGCGACGGGACAGGTTCATGATCAGAAACCACGCCATCACTGGCGCATAGTTGACGATGACGACGATGAACGAGTTGGCCAGGAGCACGGCGGCAATGAAGAGAAGGAACTGCGCGATACCGGCTGCCTGTATCAGGCGGGAGGTGCGTCCCCGGAAGAATTGGGCTGCAATGGTGAATACCACGCAGAGTGTCATTGCGCCGAGCACAAGCCAGTTGGCGCGTTGGATGACGACGCGAGAGAGGCCAGCGGGCTCGACAAAGCCGTGGTCAATGCCCCCCAACAGACCCGCGAGGCCAAGGAACACCATTGCAAAGCTCCAGTGCCAAGCGGCAGACATTCGCTCTTTGGGCATTTGCATCAACATGCCAGCAAGGAACAGCGCCTCACTGGCAAGGACCAGGTCGGTGATTGCGGTGACAGCAAGGGCGTTAATGCTGGGTTCTCCGGGTGCGCTTGGGTATCAGGGACGCCGATGATATCCGGCGCGGACTTTTGCTCAGCGCGCTCTAAAGCGCCCGCTGGATGATGATCTTCTGCACGTCGCTGGTGCCTTCGTAGATTTGGCATACGCGCACGTCGCGGTAAATGCGCTCTGCGGGAAAGTCGCTCACATAGCCGTAGCCACCCAGGGTCTGGATGGCGGCGCTGCAAACTTTTTCGGCCATCTCGCTGGCAAACAGCTTGGCCATGGCGGCTTCTTTCAGGCAGGGGCGCCCGGCGTCGCGCAGGGCGGCGGCGTGCCAGATGAGCTGGCGGGCCGCCTCGAGCTGCGTAGCGCAGTCGGCCAGTCGGAAACCCACCGCCTGGTGGTTGAAGATCGGTTGGCCAAAACTTTGGCGGTCTTTGGAATAGGCAATAGCCACTTCCAACGCGCTGCGCGCCATACCTACGCTTTGCGCCGCAATGCCGATGCGTCCGCCTTCCAAACCACCCAGAGCGATGCCGTAGCCCTCGCCTTCTTTGCCAATCAGGTTCTCAGCCGGGATGCGGCAGTTGTCAAAGTTGATTTGAGCCGTGTCGCTCGAATGCTGGCCCAGCTTGTCTTCGAGGCGCGCCACCACGTAGCCCGGCGCCTTGGTCGGAACCAAAAAGGCGCTCATGCCGCGCTTGCCGGCGCCCTTGTCGGTCACCGCCACCACAATCGCCACATCGCCGTTTTTGCCACTGGTGATGAACTGCTTGACCCCATTGATGACGTATTCATCGCCCTCGCGTACCGCAGTGGTGCGCAGGCTGGAAGCGTCCGAGCCCACGTGCGGCTCGGTCAGGCAAAACGCGCCCAGCATCTCGCCCTGGGCCAGCGGCGTGAGCCACTGCTTCTTTTGCGCCGCGTTGCCGTAGCGCAGCAAGATGGCGTTGACCGGGCAGTTGGTCACACTGATCACTGTGCTTGTGCCGCCGTCGCCTGCGGCAATTTCTTCCAGCACCACGGCCAGCGTCAAATAGTCCATCTGCGCGCCGCCAAACTCTTCAGGCACGCAAATGCCATAAGCGCCCAGCGCGGCCAGGCCCTTGTGCACGTCTTTGGGAAAAGTGTGTTCCTTGTCCCAGCGCGCCGCATGCGGCCACAACTCGGCCTGGGCAAAAGCGCGCACCGCGTCGCGTACGGATTCTTGGTCGGGAGTCAGAAGCATGAGAGCCTAGCGGTCAACAGAGGGTAAAGAGAGACGCGGAGAGCGGGCGTGGTTTACAAAATTTCCAGCGCCACCGCCGTAGCCTCGCCCCCGCCAATGCACAAAGTGGCCAGGCCTTTGCTCAGGCCGCGCGCCTTGAGCGCATGGATCAGCGTGACCATGATGCGGGCGCCCGACGCACCAATCGGGTGGCCCAGCGCGCAGGCGCCGCCGTTGACGTTCACGATGTCGTGGGGGATAGCAAGTTCGGTCATCAGCGCCATGGGCACGACGGCAAAGGCCTCGTTGATTTCCCACAAGTCCACGTCTTTCACCGCCCAGCCGGCTTTGGCCAGCGCCTTGTTCACCGCGCCCACGGGGGCGGTGGCAAACCAGTTGGGCTCTTGCGCGTGCACGGCGTGGCTGACGATTTTGGCCAAGGGCTTGCAGCCCAGTTTGGCGGCGGTGGACGCGCGCATCATCACCAAGGCGGCGGCGCCGTCGTTGATGCTGGAGCTGCTGGCCGCCGTGATGGTGCCGTCTTTTTTGAACGCTGCTTTCAGCGTAGGGATCTTGTCGAGCTTGACCTTGCCGGGGCCCTCGTCAATGGAAATCACGCTCTCGCCTGCACGGGTTTTGACGGTGACGGGCGTGATCTCGGCCGCAAATGCGCCTGACTGGGTGGCGGCCTGGGCGCGCTGCACGCTGGTAGTGGCAAATGCGTCTTGCTGCGCACGGGTAAAGCCGTATTTGGCGGCGCAGTCTTCGCCAAACGTGCCCATGGAGCGGCCGGCTTCGTAGGCGTCTTCCAGTCCGTCGAGCATCATGTGGTCAAAAATACGGTCGTGGCCGATGCGGTAGCCCCCGCGCGCCTTGGGCAACAAATAGGGGGCGTTGGTCATGCTTTCCATGCCACCGGCCACCAGCACGTCGGCACTGCCCGCGGCCAGCATGTCGTGCGCAAACATGGCGGCGCGCATGCCCGAGCCACACATTTTGGACAGCGTGACGGCACCCGCGCTGATGGGCAAACCGCCCTTGAACGCCGCCTGGCGCGCCGGGGCCTGGCCCTGGCCGGCCATCAGGCAGTTGCCAAACAGCACCTCATTGACTTGCTCTGGCGCCACGCCCGCACGCTCCATAGCGGCCTTAATGGCGGCACCGCCCAGGTCGTGGGCGGCCAGGCTGGAAAAATCACCCTGAAACGCGCCCATGGGCGTGCGGGCGGCGCTGACGATAACGATGGGGTCTTGCATGGCAAATTACTCCTGAAAATGGGGCGCCCTCAGGCGCGGGGAAACCGTTTTTCGCGGTCATAAGGAAAGACGTCGTGCACATGGCCTTGGGCGATGCGGTCTTTGTGGCCCTGCCAAAAGGAGGCATCGAGCAGGTCGGCGTGGTGCTTCATGAACACCGAACGCACTGCGGGATTGCCCAACAAAAACGGGCCAAATGTCTCAGGGAACACGTCTTTGGGCCCGACCGAGTACCAAGTCTCGCCCGACATTTCGTCTTCTTCGTTGCGCGGCGCGGGTACCCGCCGAAAGTTGCAGTCGGTGATGTATTCGATCTCGTCGTAATCGTAAAAAACCACCTTGCCGTGGCGGGTGATGCCAAAGTTTTTCCAAAGCATGTCGCCTGGAAAAATATTGGCCGCCACCAGGTCTTTGATGGCGTTGCCGTACTCCACGACGCCACGCTCAATTTGCTCCCGCGCGCGCTCGGCTACCACCGAGCTATCCGCCGGGTTGGCGCCACCGGCGTCAAAAGCCTCTTGCAGGTAAATGTTGAGCGGAATCATGCGGCGCTCGATATAGACGTGCTTGAGGATCACCTCTAGTGTGCCGTCGCCATCGCGGTCACTGATTTCCAACTGGCTGGGGGCAAATTTTTCGATTTCGGCAATCAGCTCATCGTCAAAGCGATCGCGCGGGAAACCCACTTCGCTGTATTCCAACGTGTCGGCCATACGGCCCACGCGGTCGTGCTGCTTGACCAGCAGGTATTTGCCCTTGATCTGCTCGCGCGAAGTGTCTTTGGGCGGCGGATAAAAGTCTTTGATGACTTTGAACACATAAGGAAAACTGGGCAGGTCAAACACCAGCATCACCATGCCCTTGATGCCCGGTGCAATGCGGAACTTGTCACTCGAGTGGCGCAGGTGGTGCAAAAAGTCGCGGTAAAACAGCGTCTTGCCCTGTTTTGCCAGACCCAGCGCGTTGTAAATCTCATTGCGCGGCTTGCGCGGCATCATGCTGCGCAAAAACTGCACGTAGGCGGAGGGCACTTCCATGTCCACCATGAAATAGGCGCGGGCAAAGCTGAACAACATCAGCAGATCGTCCTCGCCAAACAAGGCGGCGTCTATGACCAGGCTCCCTTTTTTGTTGTGCAAGACAGGCAGCGCAAAAGGAAACTCGTTGAAGCCGTTGATCAGCTTGCCGACGATGTAGCAGCCCTTGTTGCGGAAAAACAAGCCGGACAGCACCTGAATCTGAAAATTTGCCCGCAACTTGGCGTCGCCCAGGCGCTGCAAAATGGCGCTGGCCACCCACGCGGTGTCACGCGGCAGGTCTTCAAAGCCCAGGCGCAGGTCAAAGTCTTTCACCAGCTGCACCAGCACCTCGGCCATACGGTCCAGGCTCGGGTAGTAGGAGCGGTAGGTCGGGCGTGCCTCGGCGTCGGTGTCTTCAATGTACTCCGTGCTGACCGCGGGGCGCACAAAGATAAAGTCGTTCTGAAAATAGGCGCGGTGCAATATCTTGGTCGTCACCGAGTTGAAAAACGTTTCGGCCAACTCGGGTTGGTGGTGGTCCACCAGCAAGCCGATGTAGTGCAACTTGACCTGTTGCCAGACGTCCATGGGCTGGTCGTCGGCCTTGTACTCGCGCTCCAAGCGGTTGGAACACTCCAGCACCCGCAGGTCGTAAAACTCGATCCGTTCGCGCTGCGCGCGCTGCTGGCCGTGCCAATCTGCCGTCTCGAAACGGTGCTTGGCACGCGCTGACTCCGTACGAAACAGGCGGTAATGGCGGTTAAACCCATCCATCATCGCCTTGGCGATGTCGTAGGCAACCGAAGAATCCAAGCGGGTGGGAAACATGGGTAGGCGCTCCTAGCGCTGCCTTTGGCCAATATCGGCCAGGGCTGCGCGGTAAATCATCTCGATGCCGTCGTTACCGGTCAGGCCCATTTTGAGGTCCTTGAGCAAACCGTCGTTGATGCCATAGACCCAGCCGTGCAGCGTGACGTCCTGGCCGCGCAGCCATGCATCTTGCAAGACCGTGCTTTGCGCCACATTGATGATCTGCTCCACCACATTGAGCTCCACCAAGGCGTCGCAGCGCTGGTCCTCGGCAATCACGTCCAGCAAATTGCGATGCCGGTCGCGCACGTCCTGAATATGGCGCAGCCAGTTGTCCGCCAGCCCAATGCGCGCGCCCTCCAAAGCCGCACGCACGCCCGAACAGCCATAGTGGCCGACCACCATGACGTGCTTGACTTTGAGGCGCTCGACTGCAAATTGGATGGTGGAGAGTGCATTCAGGTCGGAGTGCACCACCACATTGGCCACATTGCGGTGCACAAACACCTCGCCAGGCTCGAGCCCGGTAATCTGGTTGGCTGGCACCCGGCTGTCGGAGCAACCGATCCACATGTACTTGGGCGTTTGCTGCTGGACCAGGCTGGTGAAGAAGCCGGGGCGCTCGGCCTCCATTTGCGCAGCCCAGGCGCGGTTATGGGCAAAGAGATCGCTGATTGAGGTAGTCATGTTCCAGATTTTCGCAGCCGTCAAAAAAGCCCTACATGGTTTCCGCAAACAGCTCGCGGCCGATCAGCATGCGCCGGATTTCACTGGTGCCCGCGCCAATTTCATACAGCTTGGCATCGCGCCACAGACGCCCGAGCGGGTACTCATTGATGTAGCCGTTGCCGCCAAAAATCTGTACGCCTTCACCCGCCATCCAGGTCGCTTTCTCGGCGGTCCACAAAATCACGCTGGCGCAGTCCTTGCGGACCCGGCGCACGTGCTCGGACCCTAGGGCGTCGAGGTTTTTGGCCACCGTGTAGGCAAACGATCGTCCGGCCTGCAGCACGGTGTACATGTCGGCCACCTTGCCCTGGATCAGCTGAAACTCGCCGATGCTCTGGCCAAATTGTTTGCGGTCGTGGATGTAGGGGACCACGTTGTCCATCACCGCCTGCATGATGCCCAGCGGTCCGCCGCTGAGGACCGCGCGCTCATAGTCCAGCCCGCTCATCAGCACCTTGGCGCCCTGGTTCAACCCGCCCAGCACGTTGGCCATCGGCACTTCAACGTTGTGAAACACCAACTCGCCGGTGTGGCTGCCGCGCATGCCGAGCTTGTCGAGCTTTTGCGCCACCGAGAAACCGGGCATGCCTTTTTCGATCAAAAAGGCGGTGACACCGCGCGCGCCCAATTCAGGTTCGCTCTTGGCGTAAACCACCAGCGTGTCGGCATCCGGGCCATTGGTGATCCACATCTTGCTGCCGTTCAGCAGGTAGTAGCCGCCTTTGTCTTCGGCGCGCAGCTTCATGCTCAGCACATCGCTGCCAGCACCCGGCTCGCTCATGGCCAGTGCGCCCACGTGTTCGCCACTGATGAGTTTGGGCAGGTATTTGGCGCGCTGGGCCTCGTTGCCGTTGCGTTTGATCTGGTTGACGCACAGGTTGCTGTGCGCGCCATAGCTCAGACCCACGCTGGCACTGGCGCGCGAGATTTCTTCCATGGCCACCATGTGCGCCAGGTAACCCATGTTGGCGCCACCGTACTCCTCACCCACCGTAATGCCCAGCACGCCAAGACTGCCCATCTTGCGCCACAAGTCCATGGGGAATTGGTCGCTCTTGTCGATCTCGGCGGCGCGGGGGGCGATTTCACCTTGGGCGAATTCACGCACCGCATCGCGCAGGGCATCGACGTCGTCACCCAGTTGAAAGTCCAGGCCAGGCAAGTTGTTCATGGGGAAACTCCAGTAAACGGGAAAGTGGATAAGTGAAGGCGGAAGGCGGGCACAAAGCCGCGTTCAGGCGGTGGCGGGTACCGAGGTCAGGGTTTGCTGCATCACGGCGCAGGGGCTTTGCGTTCCGTCAGGCGCCACGTGCACCACGTCGGCGGTGGTGACAATGATGCGCCGTCCGGCACGCACCACCCGCCCAATCGCGCGCAACTCACCGCCCTGAAAGGCGGCCAAAAAGTTGATCTTGTATTCCACCGTAGTCACCTCCAGCCCGTCGGCAAGCACCGTCAGGGCCGCGTAGCCGCCCGCAATGTCCGCCAGTGCGCCCATGGCGCCGCCATGAAAGCCGTTTTGCTGCTGGGTCACGCGGTCTGAATATGGCAGCGCGATTTCCACCAAACCCGGCTCCACGCGCAGCAGGCGCGCCTGCAAATGCACCATCATGCCTTGACGGCTCAAACTACCGTGCACGCGCTGCCAGAGCGCATCGGTGGTGGGGGCTGCAGTTTTAGAAGACATCGACGGTGACAGCGGCGGGCGCTTTTTTGGGTTTAGCGGTGGGGCCTTGGGCTTTGGCAAGCAAGGCGCGCGCTTCGCGCTGGTGCACTTTGATTTCGTCCAGGTTGGCCTGCAGGTCCGCCATTTGGGCCTCAATGCGCGCGCGGTGCACATCGAGCACCGCCAAAAACTTGGTCAGCTGCATGCCGGTGTCGCGCGGACTGTCGTAAGTCTCAATGATGTCCTTGGCCTCGGTCAGGCTCAAACCCAGGCGCTTGGCGCGCAGCGTGAGCTTGAGGCGCGTGCGGTCACGCACGCTGTAAACGCGATTGCGCCCCAACGGGCCGGTGCGCTCGGGCTGCAAAAGCCCCAGATCTTCGTAAAACCGGATGGCGCGCGTGGTCAGATCAAACTCGCGCGCCAGGTCGCCAATACTGAAAGTGGTGCTCATGCCATGGTCCGAAGCGTTCAGATAAAACCCACAAAAAAAGTGCAAACCAAGGCGACAGGGGCCAGCAAGTGCGCTGACTACAATCGTCGCAATTGACGTTTACGTAAACGTCAATTATGAAGCATAAAAATCACCGATGAACGCACTCGAACAGCAACTCCACTACCCCCTGGGCGACACCTTGCCAGAACAAGGCCACTGCATCGAGGTTGCCCCCGGCATCAAGTGGATTCGCATGGCGTTGCCGTTTGCGCTCAACCACATCAACCTGTGGCTGCTGCGCGATACCCTGGAGGGTGAAAGCGGCGCCGTTGAGGGATGGAGCGTGGTGGACTGCTGCATCAGCCGCGACGAATCCAAGGCCCAGTGGGAAGCGATTTTTGCCAACGAGCTCGAAGGCCTGCCCATTTTGCGGGTGATCGCCACCCACATGCATCCCGACCACATCGGTCTGGCGCACTGGCTGTGCCAGCGTTGGAACGTGGCCCTGTGGATCAGCGCCACCGACTACCAGGTGGCGCGCATGGCTTGTCTGGGCGATAACGGATTTGGCGGCGAACGCTCGGCCGCCTACTTTGCCCAGCATGGCCTGAACGACGCCGAATCGGTTGCCAAAATCCGCGCCCGCACCAACTACTTTCCGTCCTTGGTGCCGTCCATGCCCGAGAGCTACTGCCGCCTGATGGACGGCAAATTACTGCAAATTGGCGGCCGCAGCTGGCGCTGTATCAGCGGGTATGGCCATGCGCCCGAGCACATGGCGCTTTACTGCGACGAACTGCAGGTGCTGATTGGTGGCGACATGATGCTGCCGCGCATCTCCACCAATGTCAGCGTTTACGAGCAGGAGCCCGAAGCCAATGCGCTGCGGCAGTTTTTGGACTCGATCGACAAATTCCGCGTCTTGCCTGAGAACACGCTCACGCTGCCGGCCCACGGCAAACCATTCACCGGCCTGCACACGCGCATCGGCCAATTGCACGACCACCACCGGGACCGCTTGGCCGAAGTCATGCACGCCTGCAGCGCGCAACCCTGCAGCGCGCGCGACATCATTCCCGTCATGTTCAAGCGAGAGCTCGATTTGCACCAAATGACTTTTGCCATGGGCGAAGCCGTGGCGCATTTGCACCTGCTCTGGTTTGAAGGACAGCTGCGCCGCCGCATGGGTGAGGACGGGGTGTACCGCTTTAGCGCGGTGGCCTGAAAAAAGCCTTAGTTATCGCGCGACTACCAGCGCGGCACGCTGTCGTCTTTGAGCCGCGCGCGCAGGGCTGGGTAATCGGGTACCACGCTGCGCACCGTGTCCCAAAAGCGCGGGCTGTGGTTCATGACGCGCAGGTGGCTGAGCTCGTGCGCCACCACATAGTCCAGCACCGGCAACTCAAAATGCACCAAGCGCCAGTTCAGGCGAATGCTGCCGTCGCTGCGCGCACTGCCCCAGCGGGTCGCAGCGTTACTCAAGGCCAGCTGTTTCCAGCGCACTTGCAAGCGGGGCGCAAAGTGATTCAGGCGCTGCACAAATATGTGCTCGGCCTGTTGCAGCAGCCATGCCCGCACCGCAGCACGGATTTGTGTGGCACTGGCCGTGGCGGGCAGCGGCAAAACCAGCGGGCGTACAGCGCCTGGCCCTGCGTCCAAGGGCATATCGCCCAAGCGCACCGCGCCAGCGGAGCCGGCCAGTTGCACGCACAGGGTCTGTCCCAAAAATGGAAAGACCGCGCCGTGCTCCCACACGATTTGGCGCTCGATTTGCTGGCTGCGGCGCACCTGGGTTTCTTGCAGCTTGCGCACAATCCAAGCCGCTTTTTCTTGCAGGGCGGCGTCGATTTCGTGCAGCGGGGTCCAGCGCGGCGCGCGCACGCTCAGGCCTTCGGGCCCGACCACCATGCCGATGGTGCGGCGCTGGCCGCGTGCCAAGGCATAAGCCACCAGAACACCCTCCAGCTGCAAGTGGCGGCTGGCTTGGGGGTGGGCAAACTGCGCCACGTCCGGGCCTGACACGGGTACCGACGCTGGGGATTCCGGCCGCTTGGGCACCTTCGCTTTTTTGGGACTGGGCTTGCGCTCGCGCAGCTTGGGCTCAGGCTCAGGCGCTGGAGCAGCCCCAAACAAATCCAGCGTGTAGCGCAGCAGCGGGTGCATGGCACACGCGATCAGGTCACCGCGTAGGCCTCGGGGTCGAGCCGGTGCATTTCAGTCTCGATCCACGCTTCGACCTCGCGCATCATTTCTTCAGGCCGGCGGCCTTCGCCAGAAATGGCCGGGCCAATCGACACGTCCACCACGCCGGGATATTTGACAAAGGCCTTGCGAGGCCAGCATTTGGCCGAACTCACAGCGATCGGAAACACCGGCGCGCCGGTCTGAATCGCCAAGCGCGTGCCGCCCGATTTGTATTCGCCGCGCTCACCGCGGGCAATACGCGTACCTTCCGGGAACATGATGACCCAGACGCCACGCGCCAGCAGTTCTTTACCCTGCGATACCACCTTGGCAAAGGCACGGGCGCGCAGGCTGCGGTCAATGTGAATCATGTCCAGCCGCGCCATGGACCAGCCAAAAAACGGCACGTACAGCAGCTCTTTCTTGAAAACAAAAGCCAGTGGATGCGGCATTAATGCGGGCAGTAAAAACGTCTCCAGCGTGGACTGGTGTTTGACCAACAAAATCGCTCCGCTGTTCTTGCCCAATGGCAAGTGCTCCATACCGCTCACGCGGACCCGAATGCCCAAAATCACGCGTGCCCCCCAAATGGCACAGCGCAGCCAGCCCGCTGCCACGGCCCACAAGCGGTCACCGCGCACAAAGATCGACACGATCAACAGCACGATGGCCCAGGGAATCACCGTCACCACCATCCAGAGCATGTGCAAAACTGAGCGTATCAACGGCATGGCGGATGGCCTTGTAGGTGGGAAGGGAGCCGTACGGACGAGCCGTCTGCCCTAGGCCTGGGCGACCAGGTAGTCGGCAAACGCCGCCAAATCGGCGTGCACCACGGTGTGCGCCGGATAGCTACTGGGCAGCGGCTGGTCACGGTAACCCGCCGCTTTGCCGGTCAGTACCGCGTGCGGCATGCAGCCCACGGCTTGTGCGGCGACCAGATCACGCGCTGAATCTCCCACCGCGGGCATGCCTGTCAACGCCACGCCATAGCGTTCGGCAATCTGCGTGAACAAACCTGGTGCAGGCTTGCGGCAAGTGCAGGCCTCTTCAGGCGCGTGCGGACAATAAAACACGGCGTCCACCCGGCCACCCACCGCCGCCAGCATGCGGTGCATCTTGGCGTGGATGGCGTTGAGCGCCACCACATCAAAAAGCCCCCGGCCCAGGCCCGACTGGTTGCTGGCAATCACCACGTGCCAACCGGCGTGGTTGATACGGGCAATGGCCTCCAGCGCGCCCGGCATGGGCTGCCACTCTGCGGCCGACTTGACGAAGTCGTCGCGGTCTTCATTGATGGTGCCGTCGCGGTCCAGGATGCAAAGTTTCATGGTTTGGCCCATGGATAAGCCTAGGCCGCCAGCTTGGACAGGTCAGCCACGCGGTTCATGGCGACATGCAGGCTTTGCAACAAGCCCAGGCGGTTCAGACGCAGATCGAGGGCTTCGGCATTGACCATGACGCCATCAAAAAACGCGTCGACCGGCGCACGCAAGGCGGCCAAAGCTTTCAGGCTGGCGGTGTAGTCGCCCGCCTCGAACAGCGCGTTGGCCTGCGGCAGCACGGTTTGCATGGCAGTAAAGAGGTCTTTTTCGGCCACTTCCTGCAGCAGCAGGGTGCTGACGTGGGCGTCCACCGCATCGGTTTTTTTCAGGATGTTGCCAATACGTTTGTTGGCGGCTGCCAAGGCAGGGCTCTCCGGCAGGGCGGCAAAAGCGCGCACCGCCAGCAAGCGTTTGCCCACATCGCCCAACCTTTGGGGGCGCAAGGCCAACACCGCGTCTACTTCCTGGGCACTGTAGCCTTGCTCACGCAGGTTGCCCGCCAAGCGGTCGTAGATGAAATCGGCCAGAGCTGCGGTCGGATCCACCACCAGCGCGCCAAACACCGGCACCGCACTGTGCAGGGTAGCGGTCACGTCGAGCGCCAAGTCGCGCTCGGTCAGCATCCGAATCAAGCCCAGCGCGTGGCGACGCAGCGCAAACGGATCTTTGTCGCCGGTAGGCAAGTTGCCAATGCCGAACATGCCCACCAGCGTCTCCAGCTTGTCGGCCAGCGCGACCACCAGGCCCACCTCGTTGCGCGGCAGACTGTCACCGGCAAATCGGGGTTTATAGTGGTCTTCAATGGCGTCGGCGATCGCATCGCTCAGGCCGTCATGGCGCGCGTAGTAGCCGCCCATAGTGCCTTGCAGCTCAGGAAATTCACCCACCATATCGGTCAGCAAATCGGTCTTGGCCAGGCGCGCCGCCTGCGCGGCCTGGTCGGCCAGCGCGTCGCCACCGAGCTGCTGGCCGATGGCACGGGCAATGGCGCAGACCCGCTCCATGCGCTCGCCCTGGCTGCCAAGTTTGTTGTGGTACACGACCTTGGAGAGGCCCTCGACACGCGACTCCAGCGACTTTTTGCGGTCCTGGTCATAGAAAAACTGGGCATCCGCCAGGCGCGGGCGCACCACGCGCTCGTTGCCGCCAATCACGGCGCGGGGGTCCGCCGGGCTGATGTTGCTGACGATCAGAAACCGGTTGCTCAGCTTGCCTGCGGCATCGAGTAGCGGAAAGTATTTTTGGTTCGCCTTCATGGTCAGAATCAGGCACTCTTGGGGTACTTGCAAAAAGACCGGCTCAAAGCTGCAAGTCAGCACGTTGGGGCGTTCCACCAGCGCAGTCACCTCGTCCAACAGCACCTCGTCGTCCACGGCTTGGGCACCCAGCGCGGTCGCTGCTGCCTGCAACTGGCGTGCGATCTCCGCACGGCGCGCATCAAAGCTCGCGATCACCGCACCATCGCGGGCCAGCGTGGCGGCGTAGTCATCGGCGTGGGCCAGCACCACGGGTGCCTTCGCCGCCTCAAAGCGGTGGCCCTGTGTCGTGCTCCCCGCCGTCAGACCCAGCGCCGTGACGGATACCACGGTGCTGCCATGCAAAGCCACCAGCCCATGGGCAGGACGCACAAAGCTCACCGTACTCCACCCCGGCAGCTCACAGTCGCGCTCCAACTGGTAGCTCATGACTTTGGGGATGGGCAGCTTGGCAATCGCCTCGGTCAGCGCTTTTTGCAAACCTTCGGCCAAAGTGGCGCCGCGCACCGTGCTCTCAAAAAACAGGGCTTCGGCCTTGCCGTCCATGGCGCGCTTCAGGCTGGGCACCACAGACGCATCAGCGCCCAAGGCTTGCAACTTTTTCAACAAGGCGGGCGTCGCGTTGCCAGAGCCGTCCAGGCCCACCGCCACCGGCATCAGCTTTTGTGAAACGGCTTTGTCTGCGGCCTGTGCGCTCACGGCGCTCACCTGCACCGCCAAGCGGCGGGGCGAGGCAAAGTCGGACACCGTTGCGTTGGCACCGGCCAGGCCTTGGGCTTTCAGGCTGTCGGCCAGCACGCTGGCAAACGCATCGCCAAGTTTCTTGAGTGCCTTTGGCGGCAGCTCTTCCACCAACAATTCAACAAGCAGATTCTGGGTAGTCATGTTCGGGGTTCCTGCCTTTATGCCTGAGCGGCTTTTTTGGGCAATTGCGCAATCCACTCTCGCGGCGCCATGGGAAAGCCCAGGCGCTCGCGGCTTTCAAGGTAGCACTGGGCCACGCCACGCGACAGATTGCGGATGCGGCCCATAAAGGCAGCACGCTCGGTCACGCTGATGGCTCCACGCGCATCCAGCAGGTTGAAGCTGTGTGCCGCCTTGAGGACCTGCTCGTAGGCCGGCAGCGCCAGCGCCACTTCAATCAAATGCTTGGCCTGCTTTTCGTGCGCGGTAAATGCGGTGAACAAAAAGTCGGTGTCGCTGTGCTCAAAGTTGTAGGTGGACTGCTCCACCTCGTTTTGTTTGTAGACGTCGCCGTAAAAAATCTTGCCCCCACGCTCGCCGTCGGCATGCGATGCGGCGCCGGTGTCGGTCCACACCAGGTCATAGACGTTGTCCACGCCTTGCAAATACATGGCCAGTCGCTCCAGGCCGTAGGTAATCTCGCCGGTGACGGGCTTGCAGTCAATGCCGCCGACCTGCTGGAAATAGGTGAATTGCGTCACCTCCATGCCATTGAGCCAAACTTCCCAACCCAGGCCCCAGGCGCCCAAGGTGGGGTTTTCCCAATCGTCTTCCACAAAGCGGATGTCGTTTTGCTTCAGATCGAAGCCCAGCGCCTCTAGCGAACCCAAGTACAGGTCCAGGATATTGGCCGGCGCTGGCTTCATCACCACCTGGTATTGGTAGTAGTGCTGAAGACGGTTGGGGTTTTCGCCATAGCGGCCGTCTTTGGGGCGGCGGCTCGGTTGCACGTAAGCGGCCCTCCAGGGCTCAGGGCCAATGGCGCGCAAAAAAGTCGCTGTGTGCGAGGTGCCGGCACCCACTTCCATGTCGTAAGGCTGTAAAAGGGCGCAGCCCTGGGCGTCCCAATAGGACTGGAGCGTCAAGATGATTTGCTGGAATGTCTTCATGGGCGGGAAGTCTGAGGTGCCGCGCATCGGTCCTTGCCGGGGCGACAAAGTCGCCGCTGTGCGCGTAAACCCTTGATTTTAGAGGCCATTGGCTCGGCTATCCTTTTCCCCTCGGAGGAATCGATGGGCATACAACAACTGGTTTTGGGTCTGGTCCTGGCGACCATGGTGTTTTCAGTGGCGCTGGAATTGCGCGTGGACGACTTTCGCCGCGTGGCGCAGGCACCCAAGGCGGTGATTTGTGGCCTGATTCCGCAGTTCGTCTGGTTGCCGGTGGGGACCTGGCTGGCCACGATGGCACTCGACTTACCCTCCAACATTGAGGCCGCCATGATTTTGGTAGCGGCCTGCCCCGGTGGCAGCCTGAGCAACGTGGTCACGCACTTTGGCCGGGGCAATACGGCGCTGTCGGTCAGCATCTCAGCGGTGGCCAGCGTGATTGCGCTGTTTGCCACACCGTTTAACTTCAGCTGGATGGTGGCGACCAACCCCAACACCGCCGCTTGGCTGCAAACGCTGGCGATTGACCCAGCCGGTATCTGGTGGAGCCTGTTACTGTTGTTGGCGGTGCCCATGGCGCTGGGACTGGCCGCCTCGCACCGCCTGCCCACGCTCACGGAGCGCATCCGCAAGCCGCTGGGCAACTTTGCGGTGGGCGCGCTGGTACTGTTTATCGTGGCCGGCCTGATCAAGGAACGCCAGTTGCTCACGCTGGGACTTTTGCCCCTGCTGTTGATTGTGTTCTTGCACAACGCCAGTGGCCTGGCCTTTGGCTGGATGACCGCCTGGGTGATGCGGGTGAGCGAGCGCGACCGCCGCGCTGTGGTGATTGAGGGCGGCATGCAGAACTCGGGCCTGGCGTTGGGAATCATTGCCCTGCAATTCAACAGCGACCTGGGAATGGTCACTCTGGCCAGCCTGTGGGGCATATGGCACATCATCAGCGGCATGACGCTGGCACTGATTTGGAGACGCAAAGATGCTCGACTGGCTGATTAAGGGCGGCACCGTGGTCGACGGCACCGGTGCTGCGCCGCGTGTGGCCGATGTGGGCGTGCGCGATGGGCACATCGTGGAAGTGGGCGACATCACCACGCCCGCCCGGCAAACACTGCAGGCCCAGGGTCTGTGGATCACCCCGGGTTTTATTGACATCCACACCCACTATGACGGGCAGGCCACCTGGGACGACTGCTTTACCCCCAGCATCTACCACGGTGTAACCACCGTGGTCATGGGCAACTGCGGCGTGGGCTTTGCGCCGGTGCGCCCGGGCCATGAAGACGACCTCGTCAAACTGATGGAAGGCGTAGAAGACATTCCTGGCGCGGCCCTGCACGAGGGGATTCGCTGGAACTGGGAGAGTTTTCCGCAGTACATGGACGCCTTGGCCGCTACGCCACGCAGCCTGGACTACCTGGTACAGGTGCCGCACGACCCACTGCGCATGTATGTGATGGGCGAACGCGCACTGGCCCACACCGCCGCAACGCCTGCCGACATTGACGACATGCGCGCCTTGCTGCGGGAAGCGCTCAAAGCCGGGGCGGCGGGCCTGAGCACCGGACGCAGCGACAACCACCGCACGGCCGAGGGCAAAGACACCCCTGCGGCCAATGCCAGCCTGCAAGAGCTCACCGGACTTGCGCAGGCCTTTGCGGGCCTGGACCATGGAGTGGTGCAGGTGGTGAGTGACTACAACTTGCTCCAGGGGCCAGGCCAGTTTGACGCCGAATTTGACTTGGTGGAAGCGCTGGCACGCTCCAGTGCGCGGCCGCTTTCCCTGACCTGGCTGCAACGCGACCCCGGCGGTGAACAGTTCCGCCAAATCCAGACGCGCGTAGAGGCCGCCGTGGCGGCTGGCTTGCCGCTGTACTTGCAGACAGCAGCGCGCGGCATTGGTGTGATTACCGGCTTTGAGGCCAGTTTTCATCCCTTTATGGGATTTCCGGGATACAAAGAAGTGGCGCATCTGCCGCTGGCCGAGCGCGCCGCCGCCCTGCGAGAGCCTGAACGCAAGGCGCGCATCCTGGCGCAACCATCGGAGCCGCTGGCCGGGGACGGAAGCGCGGTGCCACCCTTGGTGGATATCTTGCTGGGCCAGATTGAGCGCATCAGCGGGCGTATGTTTGCGCTGGCGCAGCAGCCCGACTACGCACCATCAGTGATGCAAAGCTTTTACGTGCGGGCGCGCCAGCAGGGCACCTCGGCGCTGGAGGCAATCTACGACTACCTGTGTGCGGGTGGCGGCGAGGGTTTGATCTACTTTCCCATCTTCAATTACAACGACGGTTCGCTGGCCACGGTCCGCGAAATGTTGGAACACCCCCGGGCACTGAGCGGCCTGAGCGATGCCGGCGCCCACGTGGGCACCGTGTGCGATGCCAGCTTCAGCACCTTCATGCTGAGCCACTGGGTCGCACAGGAAGGCACCCAAAATATGCCGCTGCAACAGGCGGTTGAAATGATGACGCGGCGCAACGCGCGCTACCTTGGCCTGCAAGACCGCGGCGTGATTGCCCCCGGCATGCGTGCCGACCTGAACGCCATTGACCCTGCGCAATTGGGCCTTCCACTACCCGCGCTGGTGCGTGACCTGCCGGCGGGTGGCAAACGTCTGCTGCAAGGTGCCAGGGGCTATGTGGCGACCTGGGTGGCAGGTGAACAGGTGCAGCTACTGGGACACATTACCGAGGCCAGGCCCGGACGCCTGGTGCGCATGGGGCAGACGGCGGCCTAAGGCTGCGCGCATACTCAGGCGCGACCACGTCTCGCCCAAACCACCACCGCCGAGCCCAACAGCCACAGCGGCCACAGGCCAAATCGGGCGGCCCATCGGGCAAAGGGCGTGATGCCCTCGCGTCCTTGCACCTCTCCAACCAAGGCGCCAGCCTTTAGTCGCGCCAGGGATGCGCTGACCTGCCCCTGATGGTCCAGAATCGCGGTCGCACCGGTGTTGGTAGCGCGCACAAAAGGTCGCTGAAATTCAAGCGCCCGCATGCGCGAGATGGCCAAATGTTGGTCCATTGCCACGGTGTCGCCAAACCAGCCCAGGTTGCTGACGTTGACAAAAATGGTCGGCGCCAAAGCATCGTCCATAAAACGTGCCGCCAGCTCCTCACCAAACAAATCTTCGTAACAAATATTGGGCGCCAGGCGCTGACCCTGCACCGCAAACGAGGCTTGCCCCAACCCACCCCGGTTGAAATCACCCAAGGGGATGTGCATCAAAGCGGTAAACCACCGGAAAAAGGGGGGGATAAATTCGCCAAACGGGACCAAATGGTGTTTGTCGTAGCGCAGCACCCGCCCCACTCCACCCACCAGTCCGAGCACTGAATTGCTATAGCCTTGGGTTTCCTCCCCCAGCGGAATACCAATCACGGCGGCACGACCAGTCGCGTCCATGGCCGCACGCAGTGACTCCCAATAGCCCTCGGGCAGCTGCTGCGGTAGCACTGGAAGCGCTGTCTCCGGGGCCACCACCAACGCCGTACGGGCCCCCAGCAATTCGGTCTGGTACCAGACAAGTGCGCGCGCGACACCGGTGCCCACCTCAAATTTTTCGTTCTGCGCAATATTGCCTTGCAGCAGCGTGACGGACAGGCTGCCACTGCTGTGCGTCCAATCGTTCCAACGGGTGGGTGCGGCCAGCGGCAGTGCAATGAGCAGGGCCATGACCCCCCACGTGAAGCGCGGGCTTGACTGAGGCTCAAGCCCTAGCAATCCGGCGCGTGCACGCACCCGGGCACTGATGTCAGCGACTGGGCGAACGCCTGCCAGCGCAGCCACCATTTGCGCCGCACCCAAGGACAGGCCTGCCGCCAAGCCCGTGATCCCGTAGACACCGACCCAGGGCGCGTAAAAGGCCAGCGGTCCATCCAGGTGTGCATAGCCACCCGCACCCCAGCCAAAGCCAGTCAGCCAAGTGCCCCGCGCCATTTCGCCCATCATCCACAGCACGCCAAACAACAGGGCCGCTTGCGCCGAATGCCGCTGGGTCAGCCGCCACCACAGCCCACACGCCGCGCCAAAATACAAGGCCAACAAGGCGGCCAGCAGCAGCACGGCCAGTACCGCCAGCGGCGCGGCCAAGCCACCGTAGGTGTGCATGGCGACAAACAGCCACCAAAAAGTGGACGCCAGGGCGGCAGTGCCAAAGCACCAACCCGCCGCAAAAGCCTCGCGGGCATTGCGGGCGCGCAACAGTACCCAGCCCAACAGCGCCATGGCGGCCAACTGCAAGAGCCAAGAGGTTTGACCCCGGGAAAAACCAAAATCAAAAGGCCAGGCGGTGCTGACCGCGTGCAGCACCCCCGCCAGCACCACCGTTACACGCCCTGAATACAAGGCCTGCGCGCCTTGAACGGCGCTGCGGCCCCCAATCACGTGGGTGCCACGGGCGAAACTTTGAACCAGCGCACCGCGCCGCCCTTGGTGTGCAACACCACAAACTCCAGCCCCGCCAACGCATGGCGCTCGCCGCGCTTGGGAACATGGCCCATTTCATGGGCCACCAGTCCACCAATGGTGTCAAAGTCGTCGGCGTCTTCGCGCGTGCGCAAGTCCACGTTGAACGCGGTTGCGATGCGCTCAATGGGAGCGGCGCCATTCACTCGATAGCCGCCATCGGGCAATGCAAAAATATCACCGTCGTCGTCTTCGATGTCGAATTCGTCCTCAATTTCCCCGACGATCTGTTCCAGCACATCCTCAATGGTGATCAGGCCGGCAACCCGGCCAAACTCATCGATCACGATGGCCAGGTGGTTGCGGGTACCCCGAAAGTCGCGCAACAAATCGTTCAGGCCCTTGGTCTCCGGCACAAACACCGCCGGTCGCAACAGGGCACGGATATTGAGTTCAGGGGCGCGCTGCAGCTTGAGCAGGTCTTTGGCCATCAGGGTGCCGATGATGTTCTCACGCTCACCCTCGTACACCGGAAAGCGCGAGTGTGCGGTGTCGATGATGGTGTGCATCAACTCGTCCATGGAGGACTGGATGTTGATCAGGTCCATCCGGGTGGCTGCAACCATCACGTCGCCGGCCGTCATGTCGGCCATCCGGATCACACCTTCAAGCATGGCGCGCGATTGGGCGCCAATAATTTTGTTGTCTTCCGCCTCGGCCAGCGTTTCGATCAGCTCGTCTGCCGAGTCGGGGCCGGGGTGGATAAATTCGGCCAAGCGTTGAAGAAAGGTGCGCTTGTCTTCTTTTTCAGCGGGGTGCGCGGGATGAGGGTCTGACACAGACGTGGGGCAATGGCGCCGTTTTTGCGAAGCCTCTAGGATAGCCCATTGTGAAGCGCTACCCCAAGGGACGCGCGGCCGATCTCAGGAAGAAGATTTGCCCTGCGACTCCCGGATCTGCTGACGCACTTCCTGGATGCCCGCCAAAATGCCCCAAAACTGCTGCGCCTGGACCTTCAGGCAGTAGTCGGTGTCGGCGATTTGCGCATCAACGGCCTCATTCATGTGCGATTGCAATGTAGGCGAAGGCAACTGCAAATAAGCATCAGACTCCGAGCCAAAACGTTGCACGGTGGCACCCGCCTTACGGGCAATCTTGAGCATGGCGCCGTTTTCGCTGAGGGCGTGAATGAACAGCAGTGAAATCCCGTCGTTTTGCGCATGCAATTGCGCCCGTGCAAACAGCTTGGCACCCAAACCCTTGCCTCGGTAAGCCGGCAATACGGAAACACCAAATTCGGCACACCGGTCCGTCTGTGGCTCTTGTGCATAGGCAAGGTGCGCCACCGCGATCAAGCGCAGTCGCCGGTTGAAAACACCAAATACCTGGTCGCGGTCAAAGTTGAGGCCATCGACATAGCTTTCTATGAGCGCATTTTGCGCAGCGTAGCCAAAGCGCATATAGCGATCTGCCGGCGACAGCTCAAGCAAATGCGCCAAAACGGCGGCCCGGTGGCGGGGCCGCAGCGTGCGAATGGGCACCAATAGCGCCTTTAAGGGTCGCGCCTCTGGCCCGCGCACAACCGCCTCGGCGTGGGCCCAAGGCAACAGCCCCGTCACCGCAGTCCACAGCAGGGAAAAATAGTCGAGAAGTCGATGCATGGATGCACTATAAGGGTTTTCCCTAGTTTTTGCTGCAGTGCAGCGTAAATCAGGGCCGTTATTTATCCAAGTCAGGGTTCGGCCTCGGCATAGACTCCCTACCAAGCCCGTTTTTTCCCTGCTACCTCTTCACACCATGCCACAAGCCAGTTCCTGCGTTTCATTGCCCGCCTCGGTGCAGGTGTTTCAACGGGGTTGGCTTTCATCCAACAATATTCTTGTCAGCGACCTCCACCATGCGGCGCTGATCGACAGTGGCTACTGCATCCACAGCGCACAAACTGTGGGCTTGGTTCAGTCCGTGCTGGCAGACCGCCCGTTGGACCTGTTGCTCAATACCCATTTGCATAGTGACCATTGCGGCGGCAATGCGGCCCTGCAAGCGGCCTACCCGCATTTGCAAACCCTGATTCCGCCGGGCCAGTCGTCTGCGGTGCGGCCCTGGTCGGCCTCGGAGCTGACCTTTGACGCCACCGGACAGAACTGTCCGCCGTTTGGTTTTGACGGGCTGCTCATGCCGGGCAGCGCGCTGCAACTGGGTGGCGAAGAATGGCAGGTGCACGGTGCACCGGGGCACGACCCGCATTCGGTGGTGCTTTTCGCGCCAGCATCGCGCGTGCTGATCTCGGCAGATGCGCTCTGGGAAAACGGCTTTGGCGTGGTGTTTCCCGAGCTCGAAGGTGAGGATGCGTTTGACGCGGTGGGCGCGACGCTGGACCTGATTGCCTCTCTGGAACCTGGCTGTGTGATTCCGGGCCATGGGAAACCCTTTGCAGACCTGGCTGGCGCGCTGCACACGGCGCGCACGCGCCTGGAATACTTTCAGCGCCAGCCCGAGCGCCACCGCAACTATGCCGCCAAAGTATTGCTGAAATTCAAATTACTCGAACTGCAAACGACGACCGTGGCCGCGCTGACCGATTGGGCAATCGCCACGCCCTACCTCCTGCAGATGGCCCATTCCTTCAATGCCAGCAGCCAATTGCAGGCACTGGTGGAAGACTGGATCGCGCAGCTGGTGCGCGCAGGTGCTGCAGAGCGCGATGGAGCGCTGCTGCACAACCGGGACTGAGCGCTGCCCCGCCCGCGCGGGACCCCGTTGTCAGGCGCCCCGTTTGGTGCGGGTCACATCGACGCCGAGTTGCTTGAGCTTGCGGTAAAGATGGGTGCGCTCCAAGCCGGTTTTTTCAGCGACACGGGTCATTGAGCCCGATTCCTTGCCCAGCTGGTATTCGAAATAGGCACGCTCAAACGTGTCGCGTGCATCGCGCAGCGGGCGATCCAGGTCAAAAGACTGCAGGGCATTGAGCACCTGCGATGCCACAGGCACTTCGGTCGCCACGAACGCACCACCAGCCACCGCAACAGGACCTTGCGAGACGGGCATCGCGCGAACCGGGGCCCCACTATTGCGCATCAGGCCCTGTTCCACGGCCTTGAGCAGCTTTTGGAGGGTCACGGGCTTTTCAAGAAACGCCAGCGCACCAATCTTGGTCGCCTCGACCGCAGTTTCGATCGTGGCATGCCCGCTCATCATGATCACAGGCATGGTCAGGGCACCGGTGGATGCCCACTCCTTGAGCAGCGTCACACCGTCGGTATCAGGCATCCAGATATCCAGCAAGACCAGATCCGGGCGCTCGCGCAATCGGGCCGCACGCGCCTGCGCCGCGTTTTCCGCCAACTCTACCGAGTGCCCCTCGTCATTGAGAATTTCCCACAGCAAATCGCGTATGCCGTGTTCATCGTCAACCACCAAAATATTTGCCATGATTTATGCGCGATCCAGTGAAGCGTCTGTCGAATGAGGGGTCTTTTCTGCGCTCGCCAATGATAGCGAGACTTGGGCGCCGAAGACTTTTGCGTCCTGTACCCGGTTGCTGATTTCAATGCGGGAGGCATGGTCGTCGGCGATCTTTTTCACCACCGCCAAACCGAGTCCCGTACCCCGTTGTTTGGTGGTGACATAGGGTTCAAACGCGCGCTTGAGAATGTTCTCGGGAAAGCCGCCTCCATGGTCCAGCACCGACAGGCGCACCCGGCCGGAGTTCGGCAGCAACTGGGTGCGCAGCACCATGCTGAAATCGGTTTTGGCAGAGAGGGGCGCCTGCCCCGCAGCCATGAATTGTTCTGTCGCGTCTTGGGCGTTTTGCAACAGGTTATGCAGAACCTGGCGCAACTGCTCAGCGTCTCCCATCACGCGCGGAATCTGCGGATCCAACTCCAGCTGAATGGGCACCACCGAGGCCTCGTACAAATGCATCACATCGAGCACCAGCCCATTCAGATCCACGGGTTCGAGCACGGCCGCGGGCAAGCGTGCGTAATCACGGAAGTCGTTGACCAGGCGCTTCATGGCATCGACCTGGTCCACGATGGTTTTCACGGATTTCGTCAGTACCGCCTGCTCTGGCGCCTGCAACTTGCCGCCAAGTTTCATCTCCAGGCGCTCGGCCGAGAGCTGTATTGGTGTGAGCGGATTCTTGATCTCGTGGGCCAAACGGCGTGCCACTTCGCCCCAAGCCTGGGCGCGTTGTGCGGAGACGATGTCCGAGATGTCGTCAAACACCAGCAGGCGACTGCGGTCCGGCAATATGGCACCGCGCGCAATCAGGGTCTGCGACCGATCAGCGCCGCTGGCCATGCTGTCATTGACCACGCCGAGCTCAAAAGACTGTTGCCAATGGTCATTGGGTTGCTCCAGGCGACGGCTCAAAAATTCGGCGAATTGCTGCTGTACGCCCACCGCAAAGACGTCCAAGCCGGCCAGATGGCGCAAGTTCGCGCCACGAAAACTGTCCAATGGCAACTTCAGGATGCGCGCCGCCCCAGGATTGGCAGAACGCACGGTGCCATCTGCGTTCAGCACCAGCACGCCCGATGTCAGGTTGTCCAGGATGGTTTGCAAATGCGCGCGCGCCGAGTCCACCTGCGACATGCTGCGCTGTACCGTGTGGCGGGCGTCCGCAAGCTGTTGGGTCATGGAGGCAAAAGCGCGCGTCAATCCACCCAGCTCGTCATTGCCCTGCATGGCCAACTTGGGCGTCAGGTCACCCGCAGCCACCTGGCTCACCCCTTCCGTCAGGACCAACAGGGGCCGTGCGATCTGGTTCCCCAGAATCACCGCCAGCAATATGGCACCAAACACCGCCAGAAAAAGGCTCAGGGTCAGGGTGCCGATGTACATGCGCTTGAGGCCCTCGCGCGCCAGTGCACGCTCCTGGTATTCACGGTTGGCGCGTTCAACCGCCAAGGCGTTGGCGACAAAATTGGCAGGCAAAGTCCGCTGCACCAGCAAATACCGCTGCTCTGCGGCCAAACCCACACTGGCGCTGGCGATGGGCACGAGGGCTTTGATGCGTGGATTGCCCAGCTTGCCCGCCCCGCCCTCTTCCAGGCCCTCGACCCAGGCCAGGGAACGCTCTGCCCGCGCGGTGCGAAACTGGCTTCCGCTGGGTTTGTCCGGGCTGAGCTGAAAGCCAATTGGCCCCACGCTGGCCAGCAGCTTCCCTCCAGAGCTCCAGACCGTGGCCTCGGTGGCACCCAACTGCTCCATCACCCGCGCGAGCACCACATCAGGAACAGTGTCCGTGCTGTCCGACAGTTGGGTTGCGGCAATTCGCGCCTTGTTGGCCAGGTCATTGGACAGGGTATCGAGCGTGACGCGACCCAAGTTCAAACCAGCCTCCAATGCACCTTCCACCTTGACGTCAAACCAGGTCTCAATCGAGCGCGACACGAATTGGTAGGACACCACATAAATCAGCAAGCCCGGCGCCACCCCGACCAGGGCAAAAATGGTGGCGATTTTTACCAGCAAGCGGCTGCCAAAGCGCCCCTGGCGAACGCGTTGGTACAGGCGCACACCGACCCACACAATCGCCAGCAACAGGGATCCCGCCACCACCACATTCAGCGTGAACAGGCGGGCATAGTTTTCCTCGTACATCTCGCGGTTGTTGGTCGCCTGGGTCAGCAGGTACAACAGGACCAGGCCAATCGCCACCATCAGGGCCGCACCGATGGCAATGGCTTGGCGCAGACCGCGCCCCGCCGAGACATCGGGATCCATGCCCCGGGGCGGCTTTACGCTGGAGACACTCATTTGCCGCCCTCAGAACGCAATGGCACCCGGCCGCTGGCCTGAATATCCCATTCCGATTGGCCTATTGCACCAATCTGGAAGGGGCGTGGCAGTTGCCCCAAGTCCAAGCGAAAACGAAATTCGACCCGGTACTTGGTGCCTTCAGAATCCCCCAACTCACCCACTTTCCATCGCGAAATCTGCTTGATCGTGGCCATGGCCTCCGCCAGGCTGTCAAAGTTTTGGCTCAAGGCCAGGCCCTGGGAACTGTCACCGCCGGGTGCCGCCGTGGCGCTGACACGCCAGCGTCGGGTCAGGGGTTGGTACGCCAGTCGCAGCTGACGCTGCACACCCGCCACTTTTTTATCCGACCAATACCAGCGTTCTTGCAGGAGGTCTGCCTCGAGCATGAAAAACAGCGGAATGCCCTTCATGAGGGCATCTTCCACAACGCCGGGCAACTCAAAACCCACGCTGGCGGACACCAAAACTTCGTTGGCGGTGCGGTCGGCGCGCAGCTGCTGCAGGTCGACCGCGTTTTGCGCTTGCGCCAAGGGCAGGGCGAACAGCCAAATGACAAGGCGCAAGGTGCGCACCCAGCGCTCAAGCACTGCGTTTTTCCAGCAAGGCGTAGAAGAAGCCGTCATGGTCATGGGGCGGATTGTCTCCCACCTTGTTCACGCTTTGGTCGGCACCGGGCAACAGGTGGCCCGGGGATGGCAACCAGTGCGCCTCGGCGTGACGGGCCACAAATTTCTGTATCTGTTGCGCGCCCTCAGCCACGAAAACCGAACAAGTGCAATACACCATGCGTCCGCCCGGGCGCAGCAAAGGCCAAAGCGCCTCGATCAGCTGCTGCTGCAACTTTGCCAGCTGCGCGATGTCCGTTTCGCGGCGCAGCCAGCGCACATCCGGGTGCCGGCGCACGATGCCCGACGCGGTGCAGGGCGCATCCAGCAAGATGCCGTCAAAAGGCGCGCCATCCCACCAGTCTTGCGGACGGGCGGCGTCTGCCGTACGCAGCTGGGCCCGCAAGCCCAGGCGTTCCAAGGTTTGCCCAACGCGCTGCATGCGTCGGTCATCAAGCTCAATCGCCAGCACCTGCGCATCAGAAGCTTCCAGCAGATGCGCGGTCTTGCCACCGGGCGCTGCGCAGGCGTCCAGCACGCGAGGCTGGGGCCCCAAGCCTTGCAGCAGCAGGGGCGCAGCCACCTGGGCGGCAGCGTCTTGCACCGACACCGCGCCCTGGGCAAAGCCGGGCAACTGGGTGACAGGCACCGCCTGGTCCAGATACACCACGGCAGCGTCGCCGGCGCTTGCAGCAATGCCTGCGGCGTGCAACTGCGCCAGATAGTTGGCGGGGCTGTTTTGTCGCACATTGACGCGCAGCGTCATGGGCGGGTGGGTGTTGGCCAGGGTCAGAATCGATTGCCAGTGCTGGGGATGCTCGCGCTGCAGGCGCTCGACCCACCAGCGCGGGTGGTTCCACAGCGCCTCGGGGTCGCGGTCGGTGGCGGCCACCAGTGCCGCGCGCTCGCGCAAGAAACGACGCAAGCAGGCGTTGACAAAATTGGCGTGGGGCGCGGTTGAAAAATTCCGTTTAAGTGCTTCGACCGCCTGGTTAACCAGGGTGAAGGCGTCGTAGGGCGCGGTCTCTTCGTTCCAGGCCAGGGCCAGTGCCACGCACAAGAGCGCGTCGGTGGCAGGCGCGGGCATGCGGCTGACCAGGCGGCTGCGCAAGGCCTCGGCGCGGCCCAGATTGCGCCAGACATGAAAGGCCAGCGCCTGCACGCCCGGGCGCAGCGGCGCGGCCACGGCTTCCACCGCGGCTGTGCCAGAGCTGCCGTTGCGCACGGCGCCGATCACGGCAGCGGTGGCTTGAAGCTGGCGCCACAACGGGATCGATTCCAGGGCAGTACTCATGGATTCATCATAGTGGAGGTACCGGATGAAAGCCCATCGTACCGGCCACCCAGGCGGCAGGCGCCTGCTGAATGGCCGCCTCATATTCGGCAATCGCTTGGTTGGCCAACGTTCGCGCCAGCGGGCCCTGCGCGTCAGCCGCGTCCCAACGGGCGCGCAGTGCCTGCAAGCTTGCCGGGTCACTGACGCCTTCGGCGGTGACGGCATAGGCAAGCCAGGCTTGCTGGAGCCGCGCCCACTGCAGACCCAAGTCGCCTGGCGCCTCAGAGGCGAGGCGTGCGCGTCGCGGATTTTTCTGGGTTTTGAGGCCGGTCTCCAGCGCAGTGGCCGACTCCAACAACGCAGCGCCAATGGGCGAAGGCGCATCGCTACCCGGCACCGCATCCCGGGCCACAGCGATCAAGGCTTGCATCGAACGCTCAAAGCCAGCGCAAGCCTCAAACACCGCGGCGCGCAAGCGCATCAATCGGTTGTGCAGGCCCACGGCCCAGAACAGCGCGAGTGCGCCCACGATCCAAAGCATCGCGAGGTTCATTTGCAAACTCCTAAAAAAATACCCCGGGCTTACCAGAGATAAGCCCGGGGTACGGCAGCCAGGCGCCAAGCCTCGCTTATTCGGCTGCGGCGCCCTCTTCCGAGGAGACCTCGTCCGACTCGCTGCCCGCGGCCAGTTCGGCGGCATCCGCCTCGGCAATCGCGCGACGCTCGGAGTCGTCCATCTGCTCACGCACCTGGCGTGCTTCGTGGTACGCCATACCGGTACCTGCAGGAATCAAACGACCCACAATGACGTTCTCTTTCAGACCACGCAGTTCGTCACGTTTGCCCATGATGGCGGCCTCGGTCAGCACGCGGGTGGTTTCCTGGAAGGAAGCCGCGCTGATGAAGCTGTCGGTGGACAGGGACGCTTTGGTGATACCCAGCAACAAGTTGGTGAACACCGCCGGGATCTTGCCTTCGGCGCGCAGGGCGTCGTTGGTATTGAGCATCTCGGAGCGCTCGACCTGTTCGCCATTGATGTAGCCGGAGTCACCTGCGGCCTCGACCACCACACGGCGCAGCATCTGGCGAACAATCACTTCAATGTGCTTGTCGTTGATCTTCACGCCTTGCAAGCGGTACACGTCCTGGACTTCGTCCACGATGTAGCGGGCCAGCTCTTCGGAACCCAGCAAACGCAAGATGTCTTGCGGGTCGGCCGGGCCGTCCACCACGCTCTCGCCCTTGTTGACCACCTGGCCTTCGTGCACCAGGATGTTCTTTTCCTTGGGGACGAGTTCTTCCCAGACTTTGCCCTCGGGGTCGGTGATCTGCAAGCGCACTTTGCCCTTGGTTTCCTTGCCGAAAGAAATGGTACCGGTGGCTTCCGCCAACACGCCCTTGTCTTTGGGAGAGCGGGCTTCGAACAACTCGGCCACGCGCGGCAAACCGCCGGTAATGTCGCGGGTCTTCTGACCTTCGATAGGGATACGGGCCAGCACTTCGCCAGGACCCACGTCCTGACCGTCACGCACTTGCACCAGCGCACCCACCGGGAAGCCAATGGTCACAGCGTGGTCGGTGCCGGGGATCTTGACTTCTTTGCCAGCCGCGTCGATCAGTTTGACCTGGGGACGCACGATCTTGGCCGAACCGCGGCGCTTGGGGTCAATGACCACCAGCGTCGACAGACCAGTGACTTCGTCCACCTGGCGGGCTACGGTCAGACCTTCTTCCACGTTCTCGAAATGCGCCTTGCCAGCGAACTCGGTAATGATGGGGCGGGTCAACGGATCCCAGTTCGCCAAAATCGCACCAGCCTTGACCGCTTGGTCGGCCTTGACACTGAGCACCGCGCCATACGGCACCTTGTGGCGCTCACGCTCGCGGCCATGCTCGTCCTGGATCACGATCTCGCCGGAGCGGGAAATCACCACCAGTTCAGCCTTGCTGTTGGTCACATAGCGCATCGTGGCGTTGAAGCCAATGTTGCCGCTGGACTTGGCTTCCACGCTGGAGGCGATGGCAGCGCGCGATGCGGCACCACCGATGTGGAAGGTACGCATGGTCAGCTGGGTGCCGGGCTCGCCGATCGACTGTGCGGCAATCACGCCCACTGCTTCGCCGTGGTTGATCAGGCCGCCACGGCCCAAATCGCGGCCGTAGCACTTGGCGCAGATACCAAAGCGGGTTTCGCAGGTCAAGGCGGTACGCACCTTGACTTCGTCCACACCGTAGGTTTCAAGTTCCTCAATGGCGTCTTCGTCGAGCATGGTGCCCGCTGGAGCCACCACCGCACGTGTTTCGGGATGCAACACGTCTTCGGCCACGGTACGGCCCAGCACGCGGTCACGCAGGGACTCGATCACCTCACCGCCTTCGACAATAGCGCGCATCAGGTAACCGTTGTGGGTACCGCAATCTTGCTCGGTTACGACCAAGTCTTGCGTCACGTCCACCAAGCGGCGTGTCAGGTAACCCGAGTTGGCGGTTTTGAGCGCCGTGTCGGCCAGACCTTTACGCGCACCGTGCGTGGAGATGAAGTACTCCAACACGTTCAGGCCTTCACGGAAGTTGGCGGTAATGGGTGTCTCAATGATGGAGCCATCGGGCTTGGCCATCAATCCACGCATACCGGCGACCTGGCGAATCTGGGCAGCAGAGCCGCGCGCACCCGAGTCGGCCATCATGTAGATGGAGTTGAAGGACTCTTGCGTCACTTCGTTGCCGTGGCGGTCAATCACCTGCTCCTTGGAGAGCTTGGCCATCATGACCTTGGACACTTCGTCACCCGACTTGCCCCAGATATCCACCACCTTGTTGTAGCGCTCGCCAGAGGTCACCAGACCGGAAACATATTGCTTCTCGATCTCTTTGACTTCGGTTTGGGCGCGGCTGATGATGGCGTGCTTCTCCACGGGGACCAGCATGTCGTCGATACAGATCGAGATACCTGCCTTGGTCGCCAGACGGAAACCGGCTTGCAACAACTTGTCGGCAAACACAACGGTCTCTTTCAAGCCGCACTTGCGGAAAGACACGTTAATCAGCTTGGAAATTTCCTTCTTCTTGAGCGCCTTGTTCAGGTTCGAGAAGGGCAATCCCTTGGGCAGAATTTCAGACAGGAGTGCGCGTCCGGCGGTGGTTTCCCACAGCTTGGTGCTGGGCACAAATTCGCCGGTTTCCTTGTCTTTGGTGTACTCGGTCAGACGCACGTTGATGCGGGAATTGAGTTCCACCTCGCCCGCGTCAAACGCGCGCTGCACCTCACCGGTGTCGGAAAAGATCAGGCCCTCACCCTTGCCATTGATGCGCTCACGGGTCGTGTAGTACAGACCCAGCACCACGTCTTGCGACGGAACGATCGAGGGTTCGCCGTTGGCCGGGAACAAGACGTTGTTGGAGGCCAGCATCAGCGTGCGGGCTTCCATTTGCGCTTCCACCGACAAAGGTACGTGAACCGCCATCTGGTCACCGTCGAAGTCGGCATTGAAAGCCGAGCAGACGAGTGGATGCAGTTGAATGGCTTTGCCTTCAATCAGGATGGGCTCGAAAGCCTGGATACCCAAGCGGTGCAGCGTAGGCGCGCGGTTGAGCATGATGGGGTGCTCTTTGATCACCTCTTCCAGGATGTCCCACACCACGGGCGTGCCGGATTCGACTTCCTTCTTGGCCGCCTTGATGGTGGTGGCAATGCCCATGGCTTCCAGGCGCGCAAAGATGAAGGGCTTGAACAATTCCAAGGCCATCAGTTTTGGCAGACCGCACTGGTGCAGCTTGAGGGTTGGGCCCACGGTAATAACCGAGCGACCCGAATAGTCCACGCGCTTGCCCAGCAAGTTCTGGCGGAAACGGCCCGACTTGCCTTTGATCATGTCGGCCAGCGACTTGAGGGCACGCTTGTTGGCGCCCGTCATGGCTTTGCCACGGCGGCCGTTGTCGAGCAGGGAGTCCACCGACTCTTGCAGCATGCGCTTTTCGTTGCGCGCAATGATCTCGGGCGCCTTGAGTTCGAGCAAACGGCGCAGACGGCTGTTGCGGTTAATAACGCGGCGGTACAGATCGTTCAGGTCGGAAGTGGCGAAACGGCCACCGTCCAGGGGAACCAGCGGACGCAAATCCGGCGGCAAGACCGGCAGCACCTCGAGCACCATCCACTCGGGCTTGATGCCTGATTTCTTGAAGGCTTCGAGCACTTTGAGGCGCTTGGAGTTCTTCTTGATCTTGAGCTCGGAACCGGTCAGGTCGTTGCGCAGACGCTCGATCGAACCTTCGATGTCGATGCTTTGCAGCAAGTCCTTGATGCCCTCAGCACCCATCTTGGCCTGGAATTCGTCGCCGTATTCTTTGAACTTGGCATCGAAATCGTCTTCGGTCATGATGCTGAATTTCTTCAACGGCGTCATGCCGGGATCGGTCACCACGTAAGCTTCAAAGTAAAGCACGCGCTCAATGTCGCGCAGTGTCATGTCCAGCACCAGGCCCAAACGGCTCGGAAGGGATTTGAGGAACCAGATATGGGCGCAAGGCGCGGCCAGATCAATATGGCCCATGCGCTCGCGACGCACCTTGGTCTGGGTCACTTCAACGCCGCACTTCTCGCAAATCACGCCACGGTGCTTGAGGCGTTTGTACTTGCCGCACAGGCATTCATAGTCTTTGATGGGGCCAAAAATCTTGGCGCAAAACAGACCATCACGCTCGGGCTTGAAGGTGCGGTAGTTGATGGTCTCAGGCTTTTTGACTTCGCCAAAAGACCACGAGCGAATTTTCTCGGGCGACGCCATGCCGATTTTGATGGCATCAAAGTGCTCATCCGGCGTGAACTGCTTAAACAGGTCGAGTAATGATTTCATGGAAATTCCTTATTAATCAGTTGAGGGCAGACCGCGCTGCAGTCTGCCCCGCAAAACCTCAGGAGCGCTCGAGCTCAATGTCCAGGCCCAGGGAACGGATTTCCTTGACCAACACATTGAACGATTCCGGCATGCCAGCCTCGATGGAGTGCTCGCCCTTGACGATGCTCTCGTACACCTTGGTACGGCCTTGCACGTCATCGGACTTGACCGTCAGCATTTCCTGCAAGACATAGGACGCGCCATAGGCCTCCAAAGCCCACACTTCCATCTCACCAAAACGCTGGCCACCGAACTGTGCTTTACCACCCAGCGGTTGCTGCGTCACCAAGCTGTACGGCCCGGTGGAACGCGCATGCATCTTGTCGTCAACCAAATGGTGGAGCTTCAGGACGTGCATGTAACCCACGGTGGTGGGACGCTCAAAGGCCTCGCCAGTGCGACCGTCAAAAAGGTTCGCTTGGGTACGCGCCGCGGTCAGGCCCTTGGCCTTGGCCACATCATCCGGGTAGGCCAGCTTGAGCATGCCGCGAATCTCTTCTTCGGATGCGCCGTCAAACACGGGAGTGGCAAAAGTTGCGCCGCCTTGCAGGTTGGACGCCATTTCCAGGATCTGGTCATCGCTCAGGGCAGCCAGGTCTTCCTTGCGACCTGAACCGTTGTAGATCGATTCCATGAACTGGCGCATTTCGGCCATCTTGGTCTCTGCCTGCAACATATCGCCAATGCGCTGGCCCAGGCCTTTAGCGGCCCAGCCCAAATGCACTTCAAGCACCTGCCCGACGTTCATCCGTGAAGGCACGCCCAAGGGGTTGAGCACGATGTCGCAAGGGGTGCCGTCGGCCATGTAAGGCATATCCTCGACCGGAACGATCTTGGAGACCACACCCTTGTTTCCATGGCGACCCGCCATCTTGTCACCGGGCTGCAAGCGGCGCTTGACTGCAATGTAGACCTTGACCATCTTGAGCACGCCTGCGGGCAACTCATCGCCTTGGGTGAGCTTCTTGCGCTTCTCTTCAAAAGACAGGTCAAAGCTGTGGCGGGTTTGCTCCAGCGATGCCTTGATGCTTTCCAGTTGCGAAGCCACTGCGTCGTCGGCCGGGCGGATGTCGAACCAGTGGAATTTCTCCACCGAGTCAAGGTAAGCGCGGTCGATCTTGGTGCCCTTGGCCAGCTTTTGCGGGCCACCGTTGGCGGCCTTGCCGTCGAGCAGCTTGGCGATACGGTCAAAGGCGTCAGCTTCCACAATGCGGATCTGGTCGTTCAAGTCAAGGCGGAAACGCTTCAACTCGTCGTCAATGATCTGCTGGGCGCGCTTGTCGCGGGTGATGCCTTCGCGGGTGAACACCTGCACGTCGATGACGGTGCCAGAGCTGCCCTGGTCCACGCGCAGCGAGGTGTCTTTCACATCGCTGGCCTTTTCGCCGAAGATGGCGCGCAGGAGCTTTTCTTCTGGTGTGAGTGTGGTTTCACCTTTGGGTGTGACCTTGCCGACCAGCGTGTCGCCGGGCAGGACTTCAGCGCCCACATAGATGATGCCGGACTCGTCCAGGCGGTTGAGCTGCTGCTCGCTCAGGTTGGGAATATCACGGGTGATTTCTTCCGCGCCCAGCTTGGTGTCACGCGCCATAACCACGAGTTCTTCGATGTGGATCGAGGTGTAGCGGTCTTCTGCGACCACGCGCTCGCTGATCAAAATCGAGTCTTCGAAGTTGTAGCCGTTCCAAGGCATGAAGGCCACCAGCATGTTCTGGCCCAGGGCGAGTTCGCCCAGGTCGGTCGATGCGCCGTCGGCAATCACGTCGCCGCGGTCGAGCTTGTCGCCCTTCTTGACGATGGGTCGCTGGTGGATGTTGGTGTTCTGGTTGGAACGCTGGTACTTGATCAGGTTATAGATGTCCACGCCCACTTCGCCAGCTTGCGCTTCAGCATCGTTCACGCGAATCACTACCCGGGTAGCGTCCACATAGTCCACGATACCGCCACGGGTGGCGGTCACCACCGTGCCGGAGTCGACCGCGGAAACGCGCTCAATACCGGTACCGACAAAGGCTTTTTCAGGACGCAACACAGGCACAGCCTGGCGCTGCATGTTGGCACCCATCAGTGCGCGGTTCGCGTCATCGTGCTCCAGGAAGGGCACGAGCGACGCGGCGACCGACACGATCTGTGCGGGGGAAACGTCCATGTACTGCACGCGCTCAGCGCCGCACAGAATCGATTCACCCTTTTCACGCGCCGATACCAATTCGCCTGTCAAGACACCGTCTTTGTCCAGAGCCGCATTGGCCTGGGCAATCACGTACTTGCCTTCTTCGATAGCAGACAGGTAGTCAATTTCCATCGTGACTTTGCTGTCCACCACGCGGCGGTACGGGGTTTCGATAAAACCGTACTCGTTCAGGCGGGCATACAGCGCCAGGGAGTTGATCAGACCAATGTTTGGACCTTCAGGTGTCTCAATAGGGCACACGCGACCGTAGTGGGTCACGTGCACGTCACGGACTTCAAAACCAGCACGCTCACGCGTCAAACCGCCCGGGCCAAGGGCCGAAACACGGCGCTTGTGGGTGATCTCAGACAGCGGATTGGTCTGGTCCATGAACTGGGACAGCTGAGACGCACCAAAGAACTCTTTAAGCGCGGCAGAAATCGGCTTGCTGTTGATCAGGTCGTGGGGCATGAGCGGCTCTTGCTCGGCCTGTCCCAAACGCTCTTTCACGGCTTTCTCGATCCGTGCCAAACCGGTGCGGTACTGGTTCTCGGCCAGTTCGCCCACGCAACGCACGCGACGGTTGCCCAAGTGGTCAATATCATCGACATCACCGCGGCCATTGCGCAAGTCCACCAGGATCTTGACCACAGACAAGATGTCTTCGTTGGTCAGCACCATCGGACCGGTCGACTCGGCACGGCCCATTTTGGCGTTGAACTTCATGCGGCCCACGCGCGAAAGGTCGTAGGTATCGGGGTTGTAGAACAGGCGCTGGAACAGCGCTTGCACTGCGTCTTCGGTTGGCGGCTCGCCAGGGCGCATCATGCGGTAGATGGCCACGCGGGCCGCAAACTCGTCCACCGTCTCGTCGGTACGAAGCGTTTGCGAAATGTAGGCGCCTTGGTCCAACTCATTGGTGTAGATGCACGCCAATTCGTTGATGCCGGAAGAACGCAGCTTTTTCAGCAAGGCTTCGGTCAGCTCTTCGTTGGCCTTGGCCACGATCTCACCGGTGTCGGCTTCGACGATGTTGCGTGCGACCACGCGACCAATCAGGAAGTCTTCGGGCACGCTGATGTGCGTGGTACCGGACTGCTCCAGTTCCCGGGTGTGGCGTGCAGTAACACGTTTGTCTTTAGCCACCACCACTTTGCCCTCTTTGTCGGTCAGGTCAAAGCGGGCCACTTCACCGCGCAGACGCTCGGCCACAAACTCCATTTGTGCGCCACTGTCCATCAGGCGGAAGTTGTCATTGACAAAGAAGTTGGCCAGGATCGACTCATTGTTCAGGCCAATGGCCTTGAGCAAAATCGTGACGGGCATCTTGCGGCGACGGTCGACGCGGAAGTAGAGCAAATCTTTGGGGTCAAACTCAAAATCGAGCCAAGAACCGCGGTAAGGGATGATGCGCGCCGAAAACAGCAACTTACCGGAACTGTGGGTCTTGCCCTTGTCGTGTTCAAAAAACACGCCCGGTGAACGGTGCAGCTGCGACACGATCACGCGCTCCGTGCCGTTGATGATGAAGGAGCCTTTGCCTGTCATCAAAGGCACTTCGCCCATGTAGACCTCTTGCTCTTTCACTTCCTTGACCACTTTGTTCTGGCTGGTGGAAGACTCGCGGTCATAAATGATCAATTGCACTTTTGCGCGTACGGCGGATGCAAAGGTCAGTCCCCGTGTCTGGCACTCACGCACGTCAAAACCAGGCTTGGCCAAGTTGTACTCGAGGTACTTCATCTCGACAAAACCATTGTGCGAGACGATGGGGAAGGCCGCTTCAAATGCTGCCTGCAGACCCTCTTGGGTACGCTTTTTGGGCGCGACGTCTGCTTGCAGGAACGCGATGTACGCGTCTTTTTGCATTTGCAGCAGGTAAGGTATCTCGAGCACGCTATCGCGGTTACCGAAGTTTTTGCGAATTCGCTTGCGTTCTGTGTATGTATAAGCCATTAGATCTCCGGGCAAAGGCTGAGGATTCCTGGGGGTCCTAGGTGACTGTGTGTCTGTTCTTGGTGATTGGCCACTACCAACCATTGGCGGACGGTTGCGCATTGCACGCAACCCGAACCAAGGCATCTTCTGCAGTCGGGGTCAGAAGACACTTGAAAACGTGGCACTTGGGACACTGCTTTCAGGTGTGCTCTGCAAACACAAAAAAACTGGTTCGAAAACCAGCTTCCGTAAATCGGGGAAGGGGCGTAGCGCGCGTGGCGCAATGCGCTCGCGCGGTAGCCCCAAACCAATTTACTTGAGGTCGACTTTGGCGCCGGCTTCTTCGAGCTTCTTCTTTGCAGCTTCAGCATCGGCCTTGGCCATGCCTTCTTTAACTGCCTTAGGAGCGGCGTCCACCAGATCTTTGGCTTCTTTGAGGCCCAGACCCGTGATTTCACGCACAGCTTTAATCACCGAGACCTTGTTCGCACCGACTTCGGTCAACATCACGTTGAATTCGGTCTGCTCTTCAGCCACGGCAGCAGCAGCACCGCCACCAGCAGCAGGTGCCGACATAGCGGCAGCGCTCACGCCAAATTTCTCTTCGATGGCTTTCACCAGGTCGTTGAGTTCCATGACCGTCATGCTGTCCAGCGCGGTCAAAAATGCGTCTTTATCGAATGCCATTTTTATTTCCTATCAATATTGGTTACTACAACAGAGGGGCTTACGCCGCCACTGCTTCGGCTGGTGCAGCTTCTTCTGCTGCACCCGCGCCACGCTGTTCCGCCAAGGCGGCCAGCACACGGGCTGTACGCGAAATGGGGGATTGCATCAAGCCCAGCAACTGCGCCAACAACACTTCTTTCGAAGGGATGCTTGCCAATTGCTTCACGCCGTTCGCGTCCAGAGCCTTGCCACCGTACGCACCAGCACGAATCACCAACTTGTCGTTGGTCTTCGCGAACTCGGCAACCACTTTCGCGGCTGCCACTGCGTCGACAGAAAAGCTATAGATCAGGGGACCGGTCATCTGGTCGGACACGACTTCAAAGCCGCTACCGGCAACAGCGCGGCGGGCCAAGGTGTTTTTCAACACACTCAACGTCACCCCACTGTTGCGCGCGGTAGTGCGCAACTTGGTCATGTCAGCAACCGTGATGCCGCGGTATTCCGCGATCACGAGCGTTTGAGCTTTTGCGGCGAGGCTGGTCACATCAGATATGACCGCTTCTTTCTCACTGCGATTAAGACTCAAGGTTTACTCCTTTACATGCGCTTTGCGAATTTCGTCGCTCACGCTCCACATTGCAGCGACCAACTGAGGAAGGATTTCTATCCGTCTGCAGCGGGGTCGCCATCTGCGTTGGTTTTCACTGATTAAGTGCAGTCAAGCCACACACCAACGGTCTTGGATGGCTCTGTGGCACCAAATTGCCACCACAGACCCACCACATCGGGCGCTTCTCTCAAAGCACCCAAATTCACTGATTTCCGGCTTAACCCGAAATCGTTTGCAGATCCACGCGCACGCCCACACCCATGGTGGACGACACCGCAACCTTGCGCAAATACACACCCTTGCTCGACGCAGGCTTCGACTTGTTCAGGGCTTCGATCAGGGCGGCCAAGTTACCTTGGAGCTTGTCGGAGTCGAACGAGCGACGACCAATCGTCGAGTGGATGATGCCCGCCTTGTCAACACGGTATTGCACCTGACCAGCTTTGGCATTGCGAACCGCAGTAGCCACGTCGGGAGTGACGGTGCCAACCTTGGGGTTAGGCATCAAACCGCGTGGTCCGAGGATCTGACCCAAGGTACCCACAACGCGCATTGCGTCAGGAGCGGCAATCACGATATCGAAGGGCATATCACCAGCCTTGACCATGGCAGCCAGGTCGTCCATGCCGACGATGTCAGCACCAGCGGCACGGGCTTCATCCGCCTTGGCGCCTTGGGCGAACACCGCAACGCGGGTGGTTTTGCCGGTGCCGTTAGGCAACACGACCGCGCCACGCACCACTTGGTCCGACTTCTTGGCGTCCACACCGAGCTGCACAGCGACGTCGATCGACTCGTCGAACTTGGCATTGGCAAATTCTTTGACCAGTGCCAGCGCATCCCCAAAGGGGTACAGCTTGGTGGCAACGATCTTGCCTTGCTGGGCTTTTTGTTTTTTAGTCAGTTTGGACATTTACACGCCCTCCACATTCACGCCCATGGACCGGGCAGAGCCAGCAATGGTACGAACAGCTGCATCCAGATCGGCAGCGGTCATGTCTTTCATCTTGGTCTTGGCGATCTCTTCGAGCTGAGCGCGAGTAATCTTGCCCACCTTATCGCTGTGCGGACGGGCAGAACCCTTGTCCAGCTTGATAGCCTTCTTGATCAAAACAGTCGCTGGCGGCGTCTTGATGATGAAGGTAAAGCTCTTGTCGGCAAAAGCCGTGATCACCACAGGCAAAGGCAGACCTGGCTCAACACCTTGGGTCTGCGCGTTGAACGCCTTGCAGAACTCCATGATGTTCAAACCACGTTGACCCAATGCAGGGCCGATGGGGGGGGATGGGTTGGCCTTACCGGCTGGCACTTGCAGCTTGATAAAACCGACGATTTTTTTCGCCATGATTTCTCCTTACGGGTAATAACGCCTTGGACCTGCAAAACGCAGCCCTGAGCTCCCCGGGGTATCGACTTCAACCACCATTCACGCCGCGTCGGAAAAACGTGAACTGCAGACGGGCGCTTAACCCGTCAAAATAATCAGGTCTTCTCGATCTGCGAGAACTCCAGCTCGACCGGCGTCGAGCGACCAAAAATCGTCACCGAGACACGCACCTTGCTCTTTTCGTAATTGACGTCTTCCACCGAACCATTGAAGTCGGTAAAGGGGCCGTCTTTGATACGCACGAACTCACCCACCATGAATTCAATTTTGTGGCGAGGTTTGTCAGTGCCTTCTTGCATCTGATTGACGATTTTCTCGACTTCGGCTTGCGAAATGGGCGCAGGACGGTTTTTTGCACCGCCCACAAAGCCAGTCACCTTGTTGGTGTGCTTCACCAAATGCCAGGTGTCATCACCCATGATCATTTCAACCAGCACGTAACCCGGGAAAAATTTTCGTTCGGTCGTCTTTTTCTGGCCGTTTTTGATTTCAACGACTTCTTCCATCGGCACCAAAATACGACCGAATTTGTCTTGCATGCCAGCGCGCTGAATTCGCTCGACAATATTGCGCTCGACCGCCTTCTCCATACCGGAATAGGCGTGCACCACATACCAACGCAGATCCGGGTTGGCTGCGGGTGCCAAGGCGGACTCAGCCGGCGTGACAGATAGATCTTCGGACATCATTTTTTCCACCCCAGAATCAAATCGTAAAAAAGCCACTCAAGGGTTTTGTCGGTGAGCCACAAAAACATCGCCATGATCAGCACGAAGCCAAAAACGTACGCCGTAATCTGGGTGGCCTCCTTACGGGTTGGCCAAACCACCTTACGCACCTCACGCCAGGCATCCCGCCCAAACGCGACGAGTTGCTTGCCCGACTCAGAGACCAAAAACACGCCGACGGCCGCCGCCATTCCGAGCAAAAAAACCAACCACTGAATCAAAGCACCCTGCTTCGACAGCAAGAAATACGCTGCCAGCGCGGCCAACACCAAACCGCCTGCAGCAGCCAATTTCGCTTTGTCCGCTGCAGTGTTGATCGTTTGTACTTGTGGTGTGGCCATGGTTTCGATTATTTCGCTGTGTTACTCAAACGGTTTGCGTGCCCTTAAGACGCTGAAGCCCGCTACATCGTAGCGGGCCTGAAAGCCACCCTACTCGACCCGCCGGGTGGCAGGGGCAGTAGGAATCGAACCTACAACCTTCGGTTTTGGAGACCGACGCTCTGCCAATTGAGCTATACCCCTTCGATTCGCTGACCGAAGGCAGACCAAAACTGATTTGACCCGCCTTTCGGCTCCGATGACTTACGCGATGATTTTCGCAACCACGCCGGCACCCACGGTGCGACCACCCTCACGAATGGCGAAGCGCAAGCCTTCTTCCATCGCAATGGGGTTGATCAGCTTGACCGTGATCGACACGTTGTCACCAGGCATCACCATCTC
>JARWZT010000022.1 GCA_029866205.1 Rhodoferax sp. | reverse complement strand
GCACTGGGTGTGAGCAACGTGGACGTCTTCAAAGACTTTGCGAGCGGCACCGACAAGATATTGCTGGACGACGACGTGTTCACCAAATTCTTGGGCACTGCTGCTGGTAGTGCGATCAAGACCGGGAACTTGGTGGTGGGTACCACCGGCACCAAAGTCAGTGCGGTGGTGGCAAAAGACGCGGACGACTATTTGCTGTACGACACGACGACTGACAAGCTGTACTACGACGCCGATGGTTCGGGCGCGGGTGCGTCGGTGTGGGTCGCTACGGTGGAGCTCACTGGGACCAAGGCGCCGGTTTATACCGACTTCTTGGTGGTGGTTTAGTGCTGACGAGTTGAGTTTGCGCTTAGGGTCATGGTATCTATCGACAGAAGCGCACCAAGTTAACGATTTTCTAGAACGGCAATGATTGCATTCGTAGTCTCGAAGAACGCTTGGGTATCTCCAACGGTGACATCAGACAAGCTGGGCCTGTTTTCGAATCCAATCAACCAGATGTGGTGCTCTAGTCGCGCGACATAAAGTCGCGAGGGTTGAAGCTGCTGAAATGGGCCGTTGGCGTATCGCCCCGAGGCGGTTGAGTTTTAACAATAATCATGACGTGCTGAGTCGTATCTAATTTGGGAGGTGCGGGGGAGGGTGGTGTCGCAAGCGAAGACTAGTTACCAGCCAATCGATGGTCCAGACGTTCGAGACTCTGCTGAGCTCTAGGCTTGCGCATGATGACTCTGGCATGCAGAAATTTATGCAAAAGCCACGACGCTTTGTGTACTTTGCCCGCCCATGATACATTCTGACCTGTATAGTCAGATTTTAGTAAAAGAGGTTCAATATGCACGCATGGCAGATGCAAGAGGCCAAAGCCCGCTTATCGGAAGTCGTCAAGTGCGCTGAGAGCGAGGGGCCACAAAACATCACCCTGCACGGTCAGTCAGTAGCGGTCGTGGTCTCACGCGCCATGTTTGAGCGGCTGTCCGGTAACGAATTCTCACTGGTTGAGTTCATGCAGCGCTCCCCACTGTATGGCTCGCAGGACATCGACCTAGAGCGAAACACCAGCGTGACGCGGGAGGTGTCGCTTTGAGCTATTTGCTCGACACCAATGTCTTGTCTGAGCTTCGTCGCAAGTCTCCAGAAGCATCAGTGGTTGAGTGGTTTGCGCACAGGCCGCCGTCCACACTGTATTTAAGTGTGCTGACATTGGGTGAATTGCGCAAAGGAATTGAAGGTGTAGCCGACTCCAAGCGACGCCTGGCTCTCAACGATTGGCTGGAATCTGATTTACCCGCGTTTTTTGTTGGGCGCATCCTGCCGGTTGACGCACAGGTTGCTGAGCGTTGGGGTCGATTGGTGGCAGCCGCCGGCCGTCCACTACCCGCGATTGACAGTCTTTTGGGCGCAACCGCCGCGCAGCATGGCTTGAGCATGGTGACTCGCAATGGAAAAGATTTTGCTGACATGGGTTTGGACGTGATCAACCCATGGGCGGGGACGTAAGAACTTTTGTGTAAATGGTCGATTAGCAGGGCCCTTCTGCACTCCAATGGAAATGCAAAAAAATGACCGTCACGAACGAATTGATCGACAGCCTGCTGGCTGATTACAAGTAGCCGGAATCCCGCACTAGCGCAGGCCCCCGCTTGATCAGCCCGGCATAGATCTGCGCCACATTGCCCCCGGCCTCAGGTTCGGCACGAGCATCGGCGCCGCCCTGGTTACGGCCTGCACTGTGCACTGTCAACAGGCCGCACCGCTTGCTCATCCAATCAACAAGATGTGGTGTTCTAGCAGCGGTACATAAAGCTACGAGGGCAGAAGCTGGTGAAAAGGGCCGGCACCGACAAGATATTGCTGGACGACGTGTTCACCAAATTCTTGGGCACTGCTGCTGGTAGTGCGATCAAGACCGGGAACTTGGTGGTGGGTGCCACCAGCACCAAAGTCAGTGCGGTGGTGGCCAAAGACGCGGACGACTACTTGCTTTACGACACGGCGACTGACAAGCTGTACTACGCCGCCGATGGTTCGGGCAGTGGCGCGTCAGTGTGGGTTGCTACGGTAGAGCTCACCGGGACCAAGGCGCCGGTTTATGCCGACTTCTTGGTGGTGGTGTAAGACCAATAGCCCAAGAGCGATGGGCTTGGCTTTTATGGACGCTGGTTCACTCGATCAGTGCCTTGTGTGCCAAGACATCGCTTTTAATCCACTGTCTGGCTGCGACTTGGAGGGCGTCCGGCTCGCCCGTTGTCCAAAGTTCAAGTAGTGGCGAGGCGTCCAAGCCAGAGTCAGGCCGATTCACACTCGCGTTCAGTGAACCCAACAGCTGTGCCGTACGCTGCGCCACAGGCCACCCGGCGTCTAACAGTGTTACCTCCGGCCCCAGCAAGCCCTGTAGCACGTCCGATACAAAAGGGTAATGGGTGCAACCCAAGACCACGGTGTCAATGCAGCCCGGTGCGCTTCCGACGGGCCCCAGGGCGGCGGTGTAGCGGCGGCACAAGGCATCAATCTGCGCTGGGTCAGCGCGCTCAATCGCAGCCGCCAGACCATCGCAGGCTTGCAGAACAAACCGCACGGCGGAGCTTTGGGCTTTCAGCAGGGTCTGGAATTTTTCGCTTGCCAGCGTACTGAGTGTGGCCAGCACGCCGACGACGCCGGTGCGGCTTTGGGCGGCCGCAGGTTTGAGGGCAGGCTCTACGCCCACGATGGGCAGCAGCGGGTAGGTGGCGCGCAGGGTGGCAATGGCCGCGGCGGTAGCGGTGTTGCAGGCGACGACCAGCGCTTTGACGTGATGCACTTCCACCAGGTAGTGGCCAATCGCTGAGGCGCGGGCCAGCACATGGGCAACATCGCGCTCCCCATAGGGTGCATATCCCGCATCGGCCACGTAGACAAATCGTTCGTGGGGCAGAGCTTGTCGCAGCGCCCGCAACACACTCAGGCCCCCCACGCCGCTGTCAAAAACGCCGATCGCTGGCATGGGGTCTGTTGCGCGAACCGTGCTCAGGCCGACTTGATGCCGATGTTTTTGAACTCGCCCGTGGCAATCTTCTTTTGCCATTCCGCGGGGCCTGTGATGTGGGCACTGGTTCCGCCCGAGTCGACGGCCACGGTGACCGGCATGTCCACCACATCAAACTCGTAAATCGCTTCCATGCCGAGGTCGGCAAAGCCCACGACCTTGGCGTGTTTGATGGCTTTGCTCACCAGATAGGCAGCACCACCCACCGCCATGAGGTAGGCGCTTTGGTGCTTTTTGATGGATTCAATGGCGACTGGCCCGCGCTCAGCCTTGCCGACCATCGAAATCAGGCCGGTCTGGGCCAGCATCATTTCGGTGAAACCATCCATCCGGGTTGCGGTGGTGGGGCCCGCCGGACCGACGGCTTCGTCGCCGACCGGGTCGACCGGTCCGACGTAATAAATCACCCGGTTGGTGAAGTCCACGGGGAGTGCTTCACCTTTTGCAAGCATGGTTTGGATGCGTTTGTGGGCGGCGTCGCGGCCGGTCAGCATCTTGCCGTTGAGCAGCAAGGTTTGACCGGGTTTCCAGCTCGCGACATCCGCCTTGGTGAGGGTGTTCAGGTCGACGCGCGTGCTCTTGACGTAGTCGGGTGCCCAGTTGACGGCGGGCCACAAATCCAGCGAGGGCGGGGTCAGGTAGACCGGACCACTGCCGTCCATCACAAAGTGGGCATGGCGGGTGGCGGCGCAGTTGGGGATCATGGCGACCGGCTTGCTCGCGGCATGGGTGGGGTACATCTTGATCTTGACGTCCAGCACGGTCGTCAGGCCACCCAGGCCTTGGGCGCCAATGCCCAGGGCGTTGACCTTTTCAAACAGTTCCAGACGCAATTGCTCGGTTTGCGTGAGCGCGGCGCCACTGGAAGACTTGGCCTGCAGTTCATACATGTCCAGGTCGTCCATCAGACTTTCCTTGGCCATGAGTACCGCTTTTTCTGCCGTGCCGCCGATGCCGATACCCAGCATGCCCGGAGGGCACCAACCGGCGCCCATGGTGGGCACCGTTTTGAGCACCCAATCGACCACCGAATCGCCAGGGTTGAGCATGATCATCTTGCTCTTGTTCTCCGAACCACCACCTTTTGCGGCGACCGTCACTTCAACCGTGTTGCCAGGCACGATCTCGGTGAATATCACGGCTGGCGTGTTGTCCTTGGTATTTTTACGCAGGAATTCGGGGTCGGCCACCACGCTGGCGCGCAAGGTGTTGTCGGGGTGGTTGTACCCGCGGCGCACGCCTTCATTGATGGCATCGTCCAGGCTGCCAGTGAAGCCACCCCAGCGCACATCCATGCCCACTTTCAGGAACACGTTCACGATGCCGGTGTCCTGGCAAATCGGCCGGTGGCCGGTGGCGCTCATCTTGCTGTTGGTCAGGATTTGCGCGATGGCGTCCTTGGCCGCCGGACTTTGCTCACGCTCGTAGGCGCGGGCGAGGTGCGCGATGTAGTCGGCGGGGTGGTAGTAGCTGATGTACTGCAGGGCGGCGGCAACCGATTCGATCAGGTCTTCTTGGGCAATGGTGGTCATGGGTACGGTTGATTCTGAGGGCTGAATGGGCGACAAGCGGATGAGTTTAACCAAGCCTTCCCACAGCAAACTGACGCTGTTCCCGCGTGCGCTGGCGCATTTTTGTAACCCTGCCCGTGGGTTTGATGAACCCCAAAATGAAACTTCGGGCCCAGTCAGTGGCATGTAAGTGCGTGCCCCGACCATTGCGCCCAGTTTTTATGCATAACTAGGAGACAAGTCCATGAGTTCCCCATCCTCTGCCATTCAGTCCGTTTTGGTCGAAAACCGCGTTTTTCACCCCAGTGATGCGATGGTCAAATCCGCCCGCATTTCTGGCATGGACGGCTACAACGCCCTGTGCAAAGCCGCTGAAGACGATTTCGAAGGATTTTGGGCGCAATTGGCGCGCGACAACGTGGTTTGGAACAAACCATTTACCCGCACCCTGGACGAATCCAACGCACCGTTCTACAAGTGGTTTGATGATGGCGAACTCAATGCCTCGGCCAACTGCCTGGACAAGCACATGGGCACCCCCAATGAGAACAAGACTGCCGTCATCTTCGAAGCCGACGATGGCGCCGTGACCAAAACCACCTACCGCGAGCTGCTCTCGCGTGTCAGCCAGTTTGCCAACGCGCTCAAAGCCGACGGTATCCAAAAGGGTGACCGGGTATTGATTTACATGCCCATGACCCTGGAGGGCGTGATTGCCATGCAGGCTTGCGCCCGTATCGGCGCGACCCACAGCGTGGTGTTCGGCGGCTTCTCGGCCAAGGCCTTGCAGGAGCGGATCATTGACGCTGGAGCGGTAGCGGTCATCACTTCCAACTTCCAGATGCGCGGTGGCAAGGAACTGCCCCTCAAGGCCATCGTGGACGAGGGCATTGCGATGGGCGGCTGCGAGTCGATCAAGACCGTGTACGTTTACCAGCGCACCGCCAGTGCCTGCAACATGGTGGCCGGCCGTGACAAGACTTTTGCCCAGGCCATCGAAGGGCACAGCACCGTGTGCGCGCCCGTACCTGTGGGCGCAGAGCATCCGCTGTTCATCCTTTACACCTCGGGCTCCACCGGCAAACCCAAGGGCGTGCAGCACTCCACTGGCGGCTACCTGTTGTGGGCCAAGTTGACCATGGACTGGACTTTTGACCTCAAGCCCAATGACGTGTTCTGGTGCACCGCCGATATCGGCTGGATCACGGGCCACACCTATGTGGCCTACGGGCCTTTGGCGGCAGGCGCCACGCAGATCATTTTTGAAGGCGTGCCGACCTTCCCCAACGCCGGACGCTTCTGGCAGATGATTGAGCGCCACAAGTGCTCCATTTTCTACACCGCCCCCACCGCCATCCGTTCGTTGATCAAGGCCGCTGAAAGCGACGCCGCAGTGCATCCCGACCGCTCTGACCTGAGCAGCCTGCGCATTCTGGGCTCGGTGGGCGAACCCATCAATCCCGAAGCCTGGATGTGGTACTACAAAAATATTGGCCATGAGAAATGCCCGATCGTGGACACCTTCTGGCAAACCGAAACCGGCGGCCACATGATGACGCCCCTGCCCGGTGCCACACCCCTGGTTCCCGGTAGCTGCACTTTGCCCCTGCCCGGCATCATGGCGGCCATCGTGGACGAGATGGGCCACGACATTCCCAATGGAACGGGCGGCATTCTGGTGGTCAAACGCCCTTGGCCTTCCATGATCCGCACGATTTGGAATGACCCCGAGCGCTTCAAGAAAAGCTACTTTCCCGAGGAAATGGGTGGCACGATGTACCTGGCTGGCGACGGCGCGGTGCGCAGCGCCGACCGGGGTTACTTCCGCATCACCGGACGTATCGACGATGTGCTGAACGTTTCGGGTCACCGCATGGGCACCATGGAAATCGAATCGGCGCTGGTCTCGAAGACCGATTTGGTGGCCGAAGCGGCCGTGGTGGGTCGCCCCGACGACCTGACCGGCGAGGCCATTTGCGCCTTTGTGGTCTTGAAGCGTTCGCGTCCTACGGACGACGAAGCCAAGGTGATTGCCAAAGAACTGCGCGACTGGGTGGCTAAAGAAATTGGGCCGATCGCCAAGCCCAAGGACATCCGTTTTGGTGAAAACCTGCCCAAGACCCGCTCCGGCAAGATCATGCGTCGCCTGTTGCGTTCGTTGGCCAAAGGGGAGGCGGTGACCCAAGACGTGTCCACCCTGGAAAATCCAGCCATTCTGGACCAGCTCGGCAAGGCCTATTGATTTGCTTTGGGGCTTGGCGACACAGGCCAGCCCTTGGATCGATTAGTCTCAGGCATTCGGCGCACCGGTTTAGGTGGTGCCGAATGCCTTTTTTTCGTGCCTAAGGAGTTCGCGCCATGGTCCATTTGCGTGCTGGTGAGATTGCCCGGTTCAACGCCGAGGGCTACCTCCTGATTGAGGATGCAGTCTCGCCAGCAGCCTTGGCGGCGCTGCGCCACGACCTGGATGCCTGGGTCCAGGAAAGCCGAAGCCACACCGGAAACTGGGGCACTACGGCTGACGGGCGCGCCCGTTTTGACTGCGAAGCCGGCCACTGCGCGGACGACCCCCGCCTGCGCCGCATCAACAACCCGGCAGAAATCTCAGAGGCCTATGCGCAGGTTTTGCTCGATTCGCCCATGGTTGACGCGGTCGCCAGTCTGATCGGGCCCAACGTCAAGGTCCACCACTCCAAGATCAACCTCAAGCGGCCAGGTACGGCCACCCGGGTGGGCTACCACCAGGATTTTTCGTTTACGCCCCATACCAATGACAGTTTGGTAACAGCCTTGGTCGCACTGGATCCGGTGGATCTGGCCAACGGGCCGCTGCGGGTGGTGCCGGGCTCGCATCTCGGCGGGCAGATCAGCCTTTGGCAGGACGGCGCCTTTACCGGGCAGGTGGACGAGGCGGCAGCCAAGCACTATGAGTCACGCTCAATTCCGCTGGAACAAAAGCCCGGTAGCGTGTGCCTGATGCACACCAAACTGATGCACGGCTCAGACCCCAATCGCTCAACAGCGCCGCGGGGCCTGTTTATTTGTGTCTACGCGGCGGCAGATGCCTTTGCGCTATCGCCTTCGCCTTTGCCCAATCGCTTCGAGGGACAAATGGTGCGGGGTCAGGCGAGCGGGCGGGCGCGATTGACCGAGGGACAGGTTGAACTGCCGGCGGCCTGGAAAGAGGCGGCATTCTTTGCAGTCCAGGGCCAGCGTGCCGCTGTGCCACTGGACGGTTGAGCAGCGTATCCGCATCGCCCGCAAAAGCAGAAAAGCCCGAGCTACTTCCGTAGAGCGGGCTTTTTTTCCAGCGGCATGGCTGCTTTGGGGTTTAGCTTTCCAGCGCAGCGAATACGCTGGCGGTAATCGTGTCCACATCGCCCACGCCAGCGACAGCGCGGTACTTGGGCGCTTTGCCCGGCTCTTGCTGCGCCCAGTCGGAGTAGTACTTGACCAAGGGGCGGGTTTGCGCGCTGTAGACCGCCAGGCGGTTTTTGACGGTGGCTTCTTTGTCGTCTTCGCGCTGGATCAGCGGCTCGCCCGTCACGTCGTCCACGCCTTCCACCTTGGGGGGGTTGAATTTGACGTGGTAAGTGCGGCCCGAAGCGGGGTGCGAACGGCGTCCGCCCATGCGCTCGATGATCGATTCAAAGGGTACGTCGATTTCGATGACGTAGTCGAGTTCGACGCCAGCAGCCTTCATGGCATCGGCTTGGGGAATGGTGCGGGGAAAGCCGTCGAACAGGAAACCGTTGGCGCAATCGGCTTGCGTGAGGCGCTCCTTGACCAGGTTGATGATGAGTGCGTCACTGACCAAACCGCCGGAATCCATGATGGACTTGGCTTCCAGCCCCAGCGGCGTGCCGGCTTTGACGGCGGCGCGCAACATGTCACCCGTCGAAATTTGGGGGATGCCGTACTTTTGGCAGATAAAGGTGGCCTGCGTGCCCTTGCCTGCGCCCGGAGCTCCTAGAAGAATCAGTTTCATTGCGAACCTCAATTAGAAATGGAATCTCGTTTGCGCTTACGCACCCTCTGGGGTGGTGTCTCCGGTAAGACGCATTGTTGTCATTGGAGAATAGCATGCAGGAACCCGCGCCAGCCTTACAGCGCACGCGGCAAAAGTCTGGCCTGTTGTGCTGCCTTGACGGGCTTAGCGCGCGCCTTGTTGTGCGACCCATGCACGCACGCGTTCCAGATCTTCGGGCGTGTCGACGCCGGCCCCTGGGGCGGCAGCCGCGATATGCACCGCAATCCGGTGGCCGTGCCAGAGCGCGCGGAGTTGTTCCAGTGCCTCCAGCGTTTCCAGTGGCGCGGGCGTCAAGCTCGGAAATTGCCGCAGAAACCCCACCCGATAGGAATAAATGCCAATGTGGCGAAGCGGGGCAGGGTGTGGCAATACAGACGGCTCGCTTGCAGGCGCATCGCGCCACCAGGGAATCGGAGCGCGGCTGAAATACAGCGCGTGTGAGGCCGAATCCAGCACCACCTTGACCACATTGGGGTTCAAGAATTCGTCGACGGCGCCGATCGCGCAGGCCGCCGTTCCCATGCTGGCGGTGGCGGAATTTTGCAGGACCTGGGCCACAGCAGTCACCAAAGCCGGGTCAATCAGTGGCTCGTCGCCCTGTACATTGACCACGATGTCATCGGGGTGCAGGCCGAGCAGGTGGCAGGCTTCCGCTAAACGGTCGCTGCCTGAGGGATGGTCCTGCCGGGTTAAAACTGCTTCAATTCCGTGCTGGGCGCAGGCCTGCAAGATGGCCGCACTGTCGCCCGCCACCACGATACGGGTTCCAGGGGCCACACCTGTCGACACCCGTTGTGCCACGCGCACCACCATGGGCAGGCCGCCAATGTCGGCCAATGGCTTGTTCGGCAAACGTGTGGAGGCGAGTCGCGCCGGTATCAGCACCGTGTAGCGCATGTCGGCAGCGCTCACAGCCCCAGCTCTGCGTCGCTCAGCGAGCGAGCCTCGTTCTCCAACAGAATCGGAATGCCGTCGCGAACCGGGTAGGCCAGTCGGGCGCTGCGCGACCACAGTTCCTGCCGGTCCGCGCTCCATTCCAGGGGGCCTTTGGTAACCGGGCATACCAGCAAAGAAAGCAACTTAGTGTCCATGGGGTGATGATAAACGGCTGGCTATTGGGCGTGCGCGACCGGCGGCAATGTGCTGTTCGACCGCCGCCAAAAATGCGGGTTCGATGGTTTGCTCCAGGGCAACCGAGAGGGCGTCGGGTACCACGGACCAGAGCTTGGGCGCATCCTTTTCGGTGCACACCACTTGGTACCCGCTCCAGGATGTGGCATCAACGGGGCGAAAGTCATGGTGGTCGGGCAGTGGCTGTGTTTTGGCCAGCACCACGCCCGATTCACGCAGCATCGTGAAAAAAACCTCGGGACGGGCAATTCCGGCCACGGCCAATACGGGTCGCTGTCCGGGTGTATTCAATGCCGCCAAGGGGGTGATGGCGCCGTGGCGGTCTTTGGCCACTGGCGACAACGCGCGTTGGGCGCTGAATTGCCCCACCGTTGCGGCTCCACTGGTTTTGAGCACCAACAGTCGCGCGGCACTTTGCCCTGCGGCCTCTACGCCCCGGCGCGGCCACGGTTCCCGCAACGGGCCCGCCGGCAGCAGCCAACCATTGCCGCAGCCCCGGTCGTCGAACACGCAAATATCCAGGTCCCGGCAAAGACCGTAATGCTGCAGGCCGTCGTCGCAAACAATCACTTCGATTTGGGGTTGACAGGCCAGCAGCGCGCGGGCCGCCTGCGACCGGTCGCGCCCCACGAAAACCGGTGCGCCCGTGCTGCGCTGAATCAACAGGGGCTCGTCACCGACCTCTTGCGCGGTCGCCTCAGCATCAACGGCTCGGCACACCTCGCTTTGGCGTCCAAACCCGCGTGAAACCACGCCCACGCGGTAACCCAGGGTTTGCAGATGGCGCACCAAGGCGATGACCGTGGGCGTTTTGCCGGCGCCGCCCGCCACCACATTGCCAACGACGATCACACACGCGTTTACCGGGCGACTCGGGATGATTCTCCACCGGTACAACTGCCGGCGCACAGCGGCGAGGGCGCCATAGAGCACGGACACCGGCAGAAGCAGCCATGCCAACGGCCCCCTGTGGGTCCAAGCGCGCATCAAGGCGCCAGCCAGCGTGACGCCCATGGCGCTCACTCGCTGCCCGGTACCGGGCTTTGCAGGGCGAATGTGACCTGGGTGATCCCCACCAGACGCGCAGCTTCAACTGCCGTCATGACGGTCTGGTGGCTGGCGGCCGCGTCGGCGCTGACGATGAGCACCTGCGGGCCGCCACCTTGGGCGCTGGCCCGCAAGGCGGTTGTCAGCGCACGCAGACCCCGGCCTTGCAGCGCTTGGTTTGCCACGCTGTAGTCGCCCGTGGCATTCACGCCGATATGCACCTCACGCGGAAACTGCTGGGGAGCCTCGGCGTTGGCGGTTGGCAGGTTGATTTTTAGCTGGCTGTATTTGCTGTAGCTGGTGGACAGCATCAAGAAAATAAGAACCACCAAGAGCACGTCGATGAACGGGATCAGGTTGATTTCCGGCTCGTCGCGCCGGGTCGCGCCAAATCGCAGGCTCATGGCTTGAGGTGCCCGCAGTTGCGCAGGTGGCGGATCAACTGATCGGCACTGGTTTCCAGCGTTACCAGATAGCCATCAACCCGGGCCCGAAAGTAGCGCCAAAAGACCAGCGCTGGTATCGCCACCAGCAGGCCAAAAGCCGTGTTGTAGAGCGCCATGGAGATGCCCTGGGCCAACTGGGCCGGGTTGCCGGTACCGCCCGTCGGGCCCTGGGCCCCAAAAATCTCGATCATTCCAATGACCGTGCCCAACAATCCCATGAGCGGCGCGGCCGATGCCACGGTGGCCAAAGCACTGAGGTGTGCGTCCAGGCGTTGCGCTGCCGCCCGACCGGCGCTCTGCACCACGGCGCGCAGGTCGTCTTCGCTCAGCGTGGGTTGTTCATTGAGCGCATTCAGTGCGCTGCCCAGGACTTGACCCTGCAGCGAGCCGCTTTCCAGGTTTGCCACCGAGGCCGACGCCGGAATGCGTTTCTGGGTCGCCGCCAGGACGGCTTTGGCCAATCCGGGTGGCGCAATCTTGGCTTCGGCCAGGCTGACGAAACGCTCAATAACGATGGCCAGGGCCAGCACCGAACTGGCGATCAGCGGCCAAATCGGCCATCCAGCAGCTTGTATGATGGAAAACAAGTCGACGCTCCCTGTTGCTATTGAAGACTCGGGCATTATCCGGGATTGTTTGCCCTCTGGTCTGTGCATTCCTGGCTGGTGGCGCAGCGCCTCGCTTCCTCTGTTTTTCGCGTTTTTACCGTTTTCCCCTGTCCCTGATGCCAGACGTCACCCCGACTTCCACCGCCCCGCCCCTTACCCGCACTCCGCCCCGCGTTTGGAGTGTGGGCGCTCTGTGCCACGCCATTGCGGATGCGCTGGACGCGCGCTTCAACCCGGTGCGTGTGGCCGGTGAAATCAGCGGTTTTGTGCGCGCGGCCAGCGGCCACTGCTATTTTTCACTCAAGGACGAGAGCGGCCAGATCCGCTGCGCCATGTTCAAGCGGGCTGCCATCGGGCTCGACTTTGCCCCGCGTGACGGCCAACGCGTGGAGGTGTCGGGCCGTTTGGGCGTCTACGAGCCGCGTGGCGAGCTTCAACTGGTGGTGGAAAGCATGGCGCGGGCAGGCGAGGGCACCTTGTTTGAGCAGTTTTTGCTGCTCAAGGCCAAGCTTGAAAGCCAAGGCCTGTTTGACCCTGCGCACAAGCGCCCTTTGCCGCGCCGGGTGCGTGGCATTGGTTTGGTCACGTCCTTGGGGGCTGCGGCCCTGCACGATGTGGTCACCGCCTTGCAACGCCGTGTGCCCCATATCCCGGTGGTCTTGGCGCCAGCCAGTGTGCAGGGAGTGGGCGCTGCCGCCGAGATCAGCCGGGCGCTGCAGCAGCTTTATGCGCTCGCGCTGCCGGGGCCCGACGCTCCCGGCACCGATGCCGTACCGATTGACGTGATTTTGCTGGTGCGTGGCGGCGGCGCCCTGGAAGACCTGTGGTCTTTCAACGACGAAACGCTGGCGCGCACCCTGTTTGACAGTCCGGTCCCCGTGGTGGCCGGTATTGGTCACGAAACCGACTTCACCATCGCCGACTTTGTGGCCGATCTGCGCGCTCCGACGCCCACCGCTGCGGCCGAGCTTTGTGCCCCGGCGCGTCAAGAAGCATTGGACGCTGCGGCCCAGCTGCAAGACCGTTTGCAGACTGCCGCCTACCGCTTGCTGGACCGCCGGGCGCAGGCGCTCGACCTGGCCACTTCGCGCCTGGGGCGGCCATCCGCTGGGCTGGCCGGTCGGCAGCTGGCGCTGGCTGCTAGCGCCCAGCGCATGGCCCATGCGCTGCCCCAGCGTTTGCAAGCCCGTGCCGTCGCCCTGCAGCGGACGCAAGCAGCGCTGTCCGTGGCCGCGCAGCGCAGTCTGCAGGCGCAAACGCACCGCCTCGCTTCGCTGGAGCTGCGCCTGGGCTTGCTTGATCCGCGTCTGGTGCTGGCCCGTGGCTACGCTTGGCTGACCAATGCGCAGGGCCAGGCGCTCACCCAGGCGGGGCAAATGCACCCGGGTCAGGTGGTCACGGCCACCCTTGCCGACGGTACGGCTGCTCTTGAAGTGCAATCCGTGGTCACCAATTAGTTTCTACAATTGCCGATTTTCAACCTGTCCAACCCCGAGGAATCCATGGAACACACTCTGCCCGCACTCCCTTATGCCATTGACGCACTGGCCCCTGCCTATTCCCAGGAAACCCTGGAGTTTCACCACGGCAAGCACCACAACGCGTATGTGGTCAACCTCAACAACCTGCAAAAAGGCACGGAATTTGAGGCCATGGCACTCGAAGAGATCATCAAAAAATCGAGCGGCGGCATTTACAACAACTCCGCACAGATCTGGAACCACACCTTTTTCTGGAACTGCATGAAGCCCCAAGGTGGCGGCGAGCCTGCTGGCGCACTGGCTGCGGCCATCAACGCCAAGTGGGGCAGCTACGCGGCATTCAAAGAAGCCTTCGTCAAATCGGCGGTGGGCAACTTTGGTTCGGGCTGGACCTGGCTCGTCAAGAAGGCGGATGGATCGGTGGACATCGTCAACATGGGTGCCGCTGGCACCCCGCTGACCACCGCCGACAAAGCGCTCTTGACCGTAGACGTGTGGGAACACGCCTACTACATCGACTACCGCAATATGCGCCCCAAGTTCGTGGAAACCTTCCTCGACAAGCTGGTGAACTGGGAATTTGCGCAAGCCAATTTCGCAGCCTAAGCGCCAAATCCCGCAGCCTCGAAGGGGGCCGCGGGCCTAAAAAAAATGCCAGCCGGTGCAAACCGGGCTGGCATTTTTGTGTGCGCGAGGGACTATTTCAAGCCCAACACCCAGGTTACCAGGCGCTTTGATTCTTCAGGCGACAACTGGGCGTTGGCGGGCATGTACACCACGCCCCAGGCACCATTGCCGCCTTGGCGTACCTTCAGTGCCAGGCGCTCAAGAGCGGCGGGGTCCTGGCGGTATTTGTCGGCCACCGCCTTGAAGGCCGGGCCCACCACCTTTTTGTCTATCGCATGGCAGGCCAGGCAGTTTTTGGACTTGGCAAACGCCGCCTCGGACGCCGCATCTGCCCAGGCTTGCGGCCCGAGCATTAGCATGCCGCACAAGGCGGCAAACGGCGCGAAGACTCGCATCGCGGACGTCAAATTAGTAGTTGTCCAGCACCGCGCCTTTGCTGGCGGTGGATGCGTTAAAAGCAAACTTGGCTTGCACGCCGCGGGTGTAGCGGGGCGCGGGCGCGGTCCAGGCGGCGCGGCGCTTGGCGATTTCGGCGGCGTCCACGTTGAGCTCCAGCAGCAGTTGATGCGCGTCGATGGTGATCGAGTCGCCTTCGTGGATGAGCGCAATCGTGCCCCCGGCAGCGGCCTCGGGCGCCACATGGCCAACCACCATGCCCCAGGTGCCACCCGAGAAACGGCCGTCGGTGATCAGGCCCACGCTTTCGCCCAAGCCTGCTCCGATCAGGGCACCCGTGGGCGCCAGCATTTCGGGCATGCCAGGGCCGCCTTTGGGGCCCAGGTAGCGCAACACCATGACGTCTCCGGCCACGATGCTGCCCGCCAAAATCGCCTTGAGCGCCGATTGTTCGTCTTCAAACACCCGGGCGGGGCCAGTCATGACCGGCTTTTTCAGGCCGGTGATCTTGGCCACGGCGCCTTCGGGCGACAAATTACCCTTGAGGATGGCCAAGTGACCCTGGGCGTACATGGGTTTGTCGATCGGGCGAATCACGTCCTGGTCGGCCCGCGGCACATCGGGCACGTCTTTGAGTACTTCGGCAATCGTCTGGCCGGTAATGGTGATGCAGTCGCCGTGTAGCAGGCCTGCGGCCAGCAGGGTTTTCATGACCTGAGGGATGCCACCGGCTTGGTGCAAATCCACCGCGAGGTACTTGCCGCTGGGCTTCAAATCGCACAGGACGGGGGTTTTGACGCGCACGCGCTCAAAGTCGTCAATCGTCCATTCCACCTCGGCGGCGTGGGCAATGGCCAAGAAGTGCAGCACCGCGTTGGTGGAGCCGCCGGTCGCCATGATCACGGCCACAGCGTTTTCAATCGATTTGCGGGTGACGATGTCGCGCGGCTTGAGGTCTTTTTTGATGGCTTCGATCAGCACTTTGGCCGATTCTTTTGCCGAATTCATTTTCTCGTCGTGCGGGTTGGCCATGGTGCTCGAATAGGCCAGCGACATGCCCAGCGCTTCAAACGCACTGGACATGGTGTTGGCCGTGTACATGCCACCGCACGAACCGGGGCCGGGAATGGCGCGGCGCTCAATCTCGAGCAAGTCATGGTCGCTCAAATTGCCTGCGGCGTTTTGCCCCACCGCTTCAAACACGCTCACGATATTGAGGTCTTGACCTTGGTAGCGGCCTGGCAGGATGGTGCCTCCGTAGACGTAAATCGCTGGCACATTGGCGCGCAGCATGCCCATCATGCCGCCGGGCATGTTTTTGTCGCAGCCGCCGACCACCACCACGCCGTCCATCCACTGGCCTTGCACGCAGGTCTCAATGCAGTCCGAGATCACCTCGCGGCTGACCAGGCTGTACTTCATGCCCTCGGTGCCCATGGCCATGCCGTCCGAGATGGTCGGTGTGCCAAATACCTGGGCGTTGCCACCGGCTTCTTCAATGCCCGCAATGGCGGCGTCGGCCAGCTTTTGCAGGCCGCTGTTGCAAGGGGTAATCGTGCTGTAGCCGTTGGCCACGCCCACCATGGGTTTTTTGAAGTCCGATTCCTCGTAGCCCATCGCGTAGTACATGGACCGGTTGGGGGCGCGTGATTTGCCCTCAGTGATGTTGGCGCTGCGGCGATTGATGGGGGTGATGGGAATGATTTTGTCGGACATGGTCGGTGTTCTGGGTTGGGGGCAAAAGCAAATTTTACGTCCGGGTGCGCGGGCCGGGCTGGGGCGGCGTTCAGGCCCTGCGCCGGGAGGGGGTGCTCTGATAAAGTGCGCCGGATCGTTGGCGTTCACAGGATGAGAAAAATGGGCATGGTCAGTTCAAAAAGCGTTTTTTTGGGATTTCAACTGGCGCTTGGTGTCTTGGCGGCTTGCGCGCTGCCAGCCGTGGCCCAAACAGTAGCGGCCAGCGCGCCCACTGTCGCCGCCACCGTGGCTGAAGCCAACACCAACCCCTACGGCCTAGAAGCCCTTTGGAGCGGCTCCGACCTGGTGGCCAAGACCGTGCTCATCCTCTTGCTCATCATGAGCGCGGGAAGCTGGTACATCCTGGTGGTCAAACTGCTTGAGCAAGCCAAGATGGCCAAACAAGCCCGCGCCGCCCAGGCCTTTTGGAGCGCCAAAACCGTGGCCGAAGGCACCCAGGCGTTGGAGTCGGACAGCCCGTTTCGCTTTTTGGCCGATGCCGCATCCAATGCCATCCAAAAGCACGACGGCCTGATGGGCCACATTCCGGTCAATGACTGGCTGGCCATGGGCATACAGCGCGCGGTGGACCGTATCAACAGCAATGCCCAAGGCGGGCTGGCATTTTTGGCCACCGTGGGCTCGATTTCTCCCTTCGTCGGCCTGTTTGGCACGGTGTGGGGTATCTACCACGCACTCACCGCCATCGGCATTTCGGGCCAAGCGTCTATTGATAAGGTGGCCGGCCCCGTGGGCGAGGCGCTGATCATGACCGCCATCGGCCTGGCCGTGGCCGTGCCTGCGGTGCTGGCCTACAACTGGCTGGTGCGGCGCAACAAAGCGGTGATGGACGAGGTACGCGCCTTTGGCAGCGACCTGCACGCCGTGGTGCTGGGCACCATCAAAGCGTAAAGCCCCGGCTTTTCACCCAGCAAAGCCACCATGTCCATGCAAGTAGGCCCGAGCGCCGACGGCGAAGACGCCGTCATGTCGGCCATCAACACCACGCCTTTGGTGGACGTGATGCTGGTGCTGCTCATCATCTTCCTGATCACCATTCCCGTGGTCACCACCTCCATCCCCGTGGTGCTGCCCAAGGAACGGGTAGAAGTGCGCGAGACCAAGCCCGAGAACATCATCATCTCGGTGGACAAGGACAGCAAGGTGTTTTGGTATGACAGCCGCATCGACAGCGTAGACACCCTGGTTGAAAAACTTAAGAAAGTTGCAGCCCAGAAGCCCCAGCCCGAAGTACAGGTACGTGGCGACATGGCCGCACGCTACGAGGGCGTAGGCAAGGTGCTGCTGGCCTGCCAGCGCGCGGGCATCGTCAAAGTCGCCTTCATCACCGAGCCCCCGGCGCTGAACTGAGCTCTGCCGGTCCACCCCCAACGAAATCCGTAATTCCCCATGGCCATCAACCTAGGTAACAGCAGCGGCTCCGACGAGCCCGAGGTGATGATGGACATCAACACCACGCCGCTGATCGACGTGATGCTGGTGCTCCTGGTCATGCTGATCATCACCATCCCCATCCAGCTGCACTCGGTCAGCCTGGAAATGCCGGTGGGCACACCACCCACCAACCAGGTCAAGCCCGAAAAAATCCAGATCGACATTGACGCCCAAAGCGTGGTCTTTTGGCAGGGAGTCCCTGTCACGGCCGAAGAGTTGGACGAGAAAATGAAGGCCATCAGCCAGCAAAACAGCCAAGCCGAGGTGCACATCCGTCCCAACAAGGACGCGCGCTACGCGGTGTTTGCCAATGTGCTCTCCAGCAGCAAGCGCGTGGGCCTGACCAAGATTGCTGTGATTGGCGCGGAGCAGTTTGTCCAATGAACGCCGCTGTTACGCCTTCAAGCTACGGCACGCAGGACCCCAGCAGCCGGGTCAAAGGCATCGTCATTGTGGTGGTGCTGCATGTGCTGATTGGCTACGCGCTGGTCTCGGGCATGGCGCGCAAGGGCTTGGAGTTGGTCAAAAAGCCGTTGGAGGCGGTGGTGATTCAGGAGGTGATCATTCCACCCCCGCCACCGCCTAAGAAGGTGGAGCCACCCAAAGAGATACTCAAAGAGGTGCCCAAAGTGCAGGCACCCCCGCCGCCCTTTGTACCGCCGCCGGATGTGGCCCCGCCGGTGATAAGCACGGCTCCGGCGATCGTGGCAACACCCAGTCCGCCGCCCGCACCGACTGTGATTGCGCCGCCTGCGCCCCCTGCGCCACCCGCACCTGCCGCACCAGCACCCGCGCCGGTGGTCGCTGGCCCCAAGCGCGCCGCCATCGGCGTGGTGTGCCCGACCCAAGCTTTACCCGAGATGCCGCGCCGTGCCATACAGGACGGCACCGAAGGGGTGGTCAAGGCGCAGATTCTGATCAGGAACGGCGTGGTGCAGGAAGTCATCATCCTGTCGGGTCCACGCGTGTTCCACACCGCGGTCAAAAACGCGATCGCGCAGTACAAATGCGTGGCGGACGGGCCTGAAGTGCTGGCCACGCAGGATTTCAACTTCAAGCTGGACTGAGCCCCCTCCCGACGCCTTACGCGCCGGGTGCGGGCCAATTGGCGCTTACGCTTACTCCTGTTCCAAAAACCGCTGTGCGTCCAGTGCCGCCATGCAACCGGTGCCGGCGCTGGTGATGGCCTGCCGGTACACGTGGTCTTGTACGTCGCCAGCGGCAAACACGCCGGGCACGCTGGTCTGGGTGGCAAAGCCCTTGAGGCCGCCCTGGGTGACGATGTAGCCGTTCTCCATGGCCAGCTGGCCCTGAAATATGTCGGTATTGGGTGCATGGCCGATGGCGATAAAGCAGCCTTGCAGTGTGATGTCTTCCAGGGCACCGGTGGTGGTGCTTTTCAGACGGATACCGGTGACGCCGCTGGCGTCGCCCAGCACTTCTTCCAGGGTCTGGAAGGTTTTGAGTTCAATCTTGCCTGCAGCCACTTTTTCCATCAGCTTGTCCACTAGGATGGGCTCCGCCTTGAACTTGTCGCGGCGGTGCACCAGGTAGACCTTGCTGGCAATGTTGGACAGGTACAGCGCTTCTTCCACGGCTGTGTTGCCGCCGCCGACCACGCAGCACACCTGGTCGCGGTAAAAAAAGCCATCACAGGTGGCGCAGCCTGACACGCCGCGTCCCATAAAGGCCGTCTCTGAGGGCAAACCCAGGTACTTGGCGGAAGCGCCGGTGGCCAATATCAGGGCGTCGGCGGTGTAGGTGGTGTCGTCGCCCTGCAGGGTGAAGGGGCGCTTGCTCAGGTCCACCTTGTTGACGTGGTCAAAAATGATCTGGGTTTTGAAGCGCTCGGCGTGCTCCAGAAAACGTTGCATCAGCTCCGGGCCTTGCACGCCATGGACGTCGGCAGGCCAGTTGTCGACTTCGGTGGTGGTCATGAGTTGGCCGCCTTGGGCCATGCCAGTGACCAGCACAGGGTTCAGATTGGCGCGTGCGGCGTACACGGCCGCGGTGTAGCCGGCCGGGCCGGAACCCAGAATCAGGACGCGTGCATGTTGCGTTTTGGACATAAAAACCTTTGAAAAATGAAAGTGGAAGTGATCGTGTGGTTCGGACGCCAGGTGTCCGGGGTGGTCAGCGGTGCTGCCGGCGCCTCTCAGGCCGCAGGTGTACAGGCCCGCCAATCAGCCAATCGCGCTATTTTAAGAACCCTTGTTCATCCATTTTGCGCCCAGGTGACTGCAGTGCCTCAACGTCGCCCGTGGTCTCGGGGCCTTGGGGTCTTGTGTGCGGTAAGCTTCAACCCCATCGGACACGTGGTTATGCCCACAAGCCGTTGCACCTTACGACATGACCTATTCGCTGCACACCCTCCACTCCAAACCCTACGAACCGCCCCCCGTGCCCAGCGGTTGGGCCCGATTTGCCGCTGAATTTGCGATTCTTGGTGGCTTCCTGGTCATCGCTTTCGCCCTGCTGGCCTTGGGCAGCTACTCTGCCCAAGATGCGGCTTGGACCACTTCGGGTACCGGATCCGCGCCCTTGAACCATGCCGGGCGCGCGGGCGCCGTGCTGGCGGACTTGGCTTATTTCTTGTTGGGGTATTCGGCCTGGTGGCTGCTGGCGGTGGCGGTACGCGCCTGGGTTTCTCTGGTTTCTCAGCGCTGGGGTACACCGGCTGCCGCGGACACCGATATCCCCGAGCCGGCCCCCCGGTCCTACCGCCAGGTGTTGTTCTGGATCGGCTTGGTGGTGCTGCTGTGCGCCAGTGCCACGCTGGAATGGACCCGTTTGTACCGTTTGGAGCCCCACATGCCGGGCCACAGCGGCGGCATCGTCGGGTATTTGCTCGGTGCAAGCAGCGTGCGCTTGCTGGGATTTTCGGGCTCTGGGCTGATCGCGGTGGCTTTGGGGCTGTTGGGCGCGGGTTGGGCCTTTGGTTTCTCGTGGCTGCGCGCGGCAGAACGCGTGGGCGCCTGGATTGATGGGCGCTGGGAGTCGTTGCAAGCGCGTCGTGAAATTGCCCAGGACATCGAATTGGGTCAAAAAGCGGTCCGCGAGCGCGAAGTGCTTTTCACCGAGCCTCTGATGGAGGTGGCGCCCGGTGACCTTGCCGACACCGCGCCCGTGATTCTGGTGACGCCAGAGCCCCGTGTGGTCATCGAGCCGGCGGCAGTGGAAGTGCCGCCCAGTACGCGGGTGGCCAAAGAGAGGCAAAAACCCCTGTTTTCGGAAATGCCCGACAGCAAGTTGCCGCAGGTGGCCTTGTTGGACGAGGCGCTGCTGCGCCAGGAAACCGTGTCCAGCGAGACGCTGGAGATGACCAGCCGCATGATTGAGAAAAAGCTCAAGGATTTTGGTGTGGAAGTACGGGTGGTACTGGCCCAGCCCGGCCCGGTGATTACCCGTTACGAGATTGAGCCGGCCACCGGAGTCAAAGGTTCGCAAATTGTCGGTCTGGCCAAGGACCTGGCGCGCTCGCTCAGCCTGGTGTCCATCCGGGTGGTGGAGACAATCCCCGGCAAAAACTACATGGCGTTGGAGCTGCCCAACGCCAAGCGCCAGTCGATTCGCCTGTCCGAGATATTGGGCTCGCAGGTCTACCACGACGCCAAATCGCTGCTCACCATGGGATTGGGCAAGGACATCATTGGCAACCCGATCGTGGCCGACCTGGCCAAAATGCCCCACGTGCTGGTGGCCGGTACCACCGGTTCAGGCAAGTCGGTGGGAATTAACGCCATGATTTTGAGCCTTTTGTACAAGGCCGAGGCGCGTGATGTGCGGCTGCTGATGATCGACCCCAAGATGTTGGAGATGAGCGTCTACGAAGGTATCCCGCACCTGCTGGCACCCGTGGTGACCGACATGCGCCAAGCCGCCCACGGCCTGAACTGGTGTGTGGCCGAGATGGAGAAGCGCTACAAACTGATGAGCAAGATGGGCGTGCGCAATCTGGCGGGCTTTAACGCCAAACTGGACGAGGCCACAGCCAACGGCACCTTCATTTACAACCCGTTCAGCCTGACGCCCGAAGACCCCGAGCCATTGCAGCGCCTGCCGCACATCGTGGTCGTGATCGACGAGCTGGCCGATTTGATGATGGTGGTCGGCAAGAAAATCGAAGAACTCATCGCCCGTCTTGCACAAAAAGCCCGCGCGGCTGGCATCCATTTGATTTTGGCCACCCAGCGTCCCAGCGTGGATGTGATTACCGGCCTGATCAAGGCCAATATCCCGACCCGTATTGCGTTTCAGGTGAGCAGCAAGATCGACAGCCGCACTATCCTGGACCAAATGGGCGCCGAGGCGCTGTTGGGCATGGGTGACATGTTGTACATGCCCAGCGGCACGGGCCTGCCGATTCGCGTGCACGGTGCCTTTGTGAGCGACGAAGAAGTGCACCGCGTCGTGAAATACCTGAAAGAGCAGGGCGGCGAGCCCAATTACGTGGAAGGCCTGTTGGAGGGCGGCACTGCGGACGGCGACGATGGTGATGGCACCTTTGGCGACGTGGGCGGCGAAAAAGACGCGCTGTACGACCAGGCCGTGGAAGTGGTACTGAAAAACCGAAAGGCCAGCATTTCATTGGTGCAGCGGCACCTGAAAATTGGCTACAACCGCGCTGCGCGGCTGGTCGAAGACATGGAAAAAGCCGGACTGGTCAGCTCCATGAGCGGCAGTGGACAGCGCGAAATATTGGTGCCGGCGCGCGCCGAATGATGCGTATGGCATTTTTTTGGCAAAAAGCGGCTTGGGGCGGACTGTTCGCGCTGGCGGCCAGTGGGTCGCAGGCCGGCGGTATGGAGAGCCTGGACGCTTTTGTCAAAAACGTCAAAAGTGGCCGCGCCAGTTTCACCCAAACCGTGAGCGCCCCAGCCAAAGACGGCCAAGTGGTGCGTGCCAAAGTGTCAAGCGGCAGCTTTGAATTCGCCCGGCCCAACCGGTTCAAGTTTGTCTACAAAAAGCCCTTTGAGCAAAGCATCGTGGCGGACGGCCAAACCCTGTGGCTTTACGACGTGGATCTGGCCCAGGTGACCGCGCGCAATCAGGCTGCGGCGCTGGGTTCGACCCCGGCCGCCCTGATTGCCGCGGCGCCTGACTTCAAGGCCCTGCAGGCGGAATATGAGCTCAGCGATGCGCCCGCCGCCGATGGCCAGGAATGGCTGCAAGCCAAACCGCGCACCAAAGACGGCAGCCTGCACAGCGTGCGCGTGGGATTCAAAGGGGGCATGCTGGCCACGCTGGAGATATTGGACAGCTTCGGGCAGCGCTCGGTTCTGCGGTTCACTGCCTTTGAGCCCAACGCCGCGCTGGACGCCAGCAGCTTCGCGTTCAAACCTCCGGCGGGGGTGGATGTGGTGCGGCAATAGGGCACGCGGCAGGCCGATATGTCCGACCTTTTCGCATCCCAACCCACGCCGCCGCTGGCGGAGGCGCTGCGCCCGCATACCCTGGCCGAGGTGATCGGTCAGAGCGACTTGCTGGGCCCGGGCAAGCCGCTTCAGCTTGCCTTTGCCTCGGGCAAGCCGCATTCGATGATTTTGTGGGGCCCGCCGGGGGTGGGTAAAACCACCTTGGCACGTTTGACCGCGCAAAGTTTTGACTGCCAGTTCATCGCCCTATCGGCGGTGTTCTCGGGCGTCAAAGATATTCGCGCAGCCATGGAGCAGGCCCAGGCCAATCTGGCGCAGGGCCAGCACACGATTTTGTTTGTGGATGAGATCCACCGCTTCAACAAGTCCCAGCAAGACGCGCTGTTGCCCTATGCCGAGTCGGGCCTGGTCACGCTGATTGGTGCCACCACCGAAAACCCGTCGTTTGAAGTCAATTCCGCGCTCTTGTCGCGGGCGCAGGTCTATGTGCTCAAGTCGCTCACCGAAGACGAACTGCGCCTGCTGTTGGCACGGGCCCAAGACAAGGTGCTGGGACATTTGGAGTTCGACGAGCGGGCCATTGCGACCCTGGTGGGCTACGCCGACGGTGATGCCCGGCGCCTGCTCAACCTGCTGGAGCAATGCAACACGGCGGCGGGTGCGGCCGGGATCCGGCACATCGACGCCACCTTTATCGAAAACGCCCTGGCCATCAACGCCAAGCGCTTTGACAAGGGCGGCGACAATTTTTACGACCAGATTTCTGCCTTGCACAAGTCGGTGCGCGGCTCCAGCCCCGATGCGGCGCTGTACTGGCTGTGCCGCATGCTGGATGGCGGTGCGGACCCCAAATACCTGTCGCGCCGCATTGTGCGCATGGCTTGGGAAGACATTGGCCTGGCCGACCCGCGTGCCATGCAGATCGCCAACGATGCCGCGCTCACCTTTGAGCGCCTGGGCTCACCCGAAGGTGAACTGGCGCTGGGCCAAGCGGTTGTTTATCTGGCGGTGGCTGCCAAAAGCAACGCCGGCTACAACGCGTACAACAAGGCGCGCGCCTTCGTCAAAACCGACAAAAGCCGCGAAGTGCCGGTGCACCTGCGCAACGCTCCGACCAAACTCATGAAAGAGCTGGGCTACGGCCACGAGTACCGCTACGCCCATGATGAACCCCACGCCTATGCCGCTGGAGAAAGCTACCTGCCCGACGGCATGAAAGAGCCCACCTGGTACCAACCCGTGCCGCGCGGGCTGGAGGTCAAGATCGCCGAGAAGATGGCATTTTTGAAAGATCTGGACGCCGCGGCCGGGAAAATCGGACAAGCGCAGGCTTCAGACGGAAAACAGCGGTAAGGTTTCAAAGCGACCGCGCAAGAGCCGCGTGCTGTCGGCGCCCAGCCAATCTTGGGCTACGCTGGCGTAGACGCGGCGAAAGTCCACGGTGTGCGACAGGTTGCCATCGGCATTGAGCGTCGTCCAATCAAGCGCCTGCCCATACTGGCCGCCCCGCACGGAGGGACCCACCAGGTACATGTGGTTAGCCGTGCCATGGTCGGTACCCAGGCTGGTGTTTTCTGCAGGACGGCGCCCAAACTCTGAATAGACCATCACAACGACATCCTTGGCGCGTCCGATACGCTGCATGTCTTGCATGAAACCGCTGATACTTTGCGAAACATAGCCCAGCAGTCGCTGGTGCGTCTCGCCTTGGTGCACATGGGTGTCAAAGGCATTGTGGCGGTAGGCGGTATGGTAGATGCGCGCCGGCAGACCTGCCGCGACCATGGCGGCCACTTTGGGCAGATCCATCGAAATCAGTCCATAGTCCGCGGTTGACTGGTAGTTGCTCCACGCTTGGCGGACTTGTTGCGAGGCCTGGCGCGCGCTTTGCGCCACCTCTTCCAGATAGGCCAACGAGGCGTTGCTGGCACCCGGGCCTGGGCCACCGCCTTGCTCCAGCAAGCGCCGACTCTGGTAGAGGCCCTTGCGGTCAAAGTGCTCAGGGTCGTCGAAAACTACAGGCACATGGCGCGCTGCGTGCACAGACAGCGATTGGCGCTCGCCGACACCGACCAGAAAATTGGGCGTCAGGGCCGGGTCAATGGCGTCGGCCAAGCGGCCCAGCCATCCATAGGGCTCACCGCTGTTGGGCGCGCCGGTGTGCCAGTAGCCCGCCGACGTGAAATGCGAATAGGAAGGATTGTCATAGCCACAGCCGTGCACCACTGCCAGCTGTCCGTCTTTGTAAAGACGCTCAAAACCAGCCATGCTGGGGTTGAAACCGTGCATATCGTCAATTTTGCGCAGCGTCTTTGCCGTTAGACCCAAGCGCGGTCGCAGCCGGTAGTAGTGGTCGTTCCCGTAGGGCACCAGCGTGTTGAAGCCGTCGTTGGCACCGGTGAGTTCGAGCACCACCAAAATACGCTCGTCAGTGGACTTGGCGGAGGTGGCGTGTGCAGAAAAGGCCGCGCTGAGGCAGGTGGCGCCCATGCCCTGGAGCAAGCAACGGCGCGAAATGTCGTGGAGTTTCATGCTTTATCCCAACTGGTAAGCGGGAAGGGAAAGAATCACATGCAGGAGGTTGCGCAGAGCGTCTTCCATATAGCTGTCCGCACGCCGTAGATCCGGGGTGCCTAGCTCCTCAGTGAGCAGGGCATCCAGTTGTTGCTTCAGCGGATTTGCCACGGGCACGGAGACAAATCGCTGCAACAGGTGGTCTACCGCCTGCGCCGTGGTGCTGCAACGGGCATCGCGCATCCATTGCGAAAGATTGAGCTGGGCGGTGTAGCGCGGCAGGGGACGCACTTTTTCAATGGCTTTACGCCAGGCGTTGTAGCTGGCCAGGCGGGTGTTGAACTCTTCTTCGCGAGTGACTGCCAGCGTTTGTTGGCGCTCGCCCCTGGCCGCTTTGCTTTCTGCCTGGGTAGCGGCGCCGACATCCATGCCGCGCGCCAGTTTGTCAGCCACCGGAATGATCTGGTAGATGCTGCCCGGAACGCGGTCCGTGGGGATGAAGTCGATCGACGGAAACAAGGTGTCGTACATCACGTTGCTACGCGCCAACAGCAGCCCTGGCGTAATCCAGCTGCGTCCCTGAGCCCAGCCCGCCACGTTGGGCGGGAAAAACAGCTTTTGGCCCAGCAAATCGGTCTGGTCGTTGAAATCCGGAATGCCCGGGACGGACTTCAGTTCCATTTTCTTGTAGCTGGAAATGAGCAACTCCACCGGCGGCTTGATGCGGGTAGCGCGTGTGGCTTCGCTGTAAAAATCCTGCGAAAGCAGCAGCCTCTCCATGAACGCAGAAACGTCGTAGCCCGATTCGCGGAGCACCCGACCCCACGCCTGCTGAAGCTCGGGCGTCAGCGTTTCACGAACAAAAAACCGGTACAACTTGGCTGCAATGAAATCTGCCGTCGCCGGCTGGGCCAGCAGCAGGTCTATGACCTGCTCTCCATCCAGATTGCCCGTCTGCCCCAAAAGTGACTTGTTGCCGTCGTCATGCAGCGCGGGGGTAATGGCAAACGACAAGCCTTGGTAGTTCCAGCCTGTAAAAGCGCGCGCGGCTTCCTTGATGTCGCTCTCGCCGTAGTGGCCTACTCCCATGGTGAAGAGCTCCATCACTTCACGGGCAAAGTTTTCGTTGGGTGCGCCTTTGACATTGACCGCGGCGTCCAAGTAAACCAACATGGCGGGATCCTGGGCTACGGCCAGCATCAGGTCGCGGAACTTGCCGTTGGCGTGCTGGCGCAAGGTCTCGTTTTGAATCTGCATCTTGCGCACGTCACGTACCTTTTCTTCGCTGGTCGCGAAGTGACCGTGCCAAAACAGCGTCAGCTTTTCCTGCAAGGGGCGTGGCGTCGTCAACATGCGGTTGGCCCACCAGTAGCCCAGCCGCTGCGTCTCCAGGCGGGAGGCACGCAACCAGTAGAGGTAGCGATCGGCCACTTGCTGCGCCGGTCGGTTGCCGGTGGGCTTGACCTGGACACCCAGCGCTTCTCCGGTGGCACGGGCCATGTCCGTGGCGGCTGGCCGCGAAGGCGCAAAGGGCTCAAGGCCAGGATCGTGGATGGACGAGGGCTCAAACGGCGTGTAGACGTCGGGCGTGCGCTGGTAGCGAACCAAGTGTTGCACCGCCTGCGTGGGCGTCATGCGCGCCAGTTGATCGACGTCCGCGGGCGTGCCACCAAAGCCTGCGCGTTCCAGCAGGTGGCGGGCCATCGGGGCGTTCCACTGGTGTGGGGGTACCGGTTGCAGCGCCGCGACGCCCTGCGCGCAGACCGCACCGGCACACAGCATCGACAGGCTCAAGCGCAGCAGGGTTACGCGGACCACGCGGTGCCCGAGGTGGGGTAGACGGGGAGAAACGGACATAAAGCAAAGGGCGCGCCTTGGCGCCAGTCAAGGGGCAAAGCTTAGAAAAATCAGCCCCACCATGCTACAAGCAACGGGCCCCGTATCGCTTTGAAAAGACTGCACGTGGCGCTGTAAAAATATTGGCGCGGTCTGGCGCAGTCGGGCGGGTTGCCGCACGCCAAAGGGGAGGCGGTTTTAGACTGCATCAAACGCTCGGCAGTGATGCCAAAGCCTACCGGCGCATGCGGGCAATCTTTCTACTCTTCAGTCGCCCGCGGCCGTTCCCGTTCCCGCGCCCATGTACTGCGCCACCTCGGCCAGTCGCACCTGCGGATCCACCTCTGCCAATAGCGTTAGTTTTTCGTCCACGGTCAGCGGCAGCAGTTCGGCCCAGCGGTTGGCGACCCAGCCGCACTCGTCAAGCCGGTAGGGCGCTTGCAGGGGCAATTGGTCCAGCAAACGGTCTGCCTGGGCTTGGGCGATGCCCCGTCCAAGCTGATTGGCCATGTGCTGCAGTGCACTGGGAATCGGCACGGGTAGGTCGTCGGGCAAATAGTTGACTTCTCCAAACCAGACGCCAAAGGGCCCGGCCTCGGTTGCGCCGAGGGCAAAACGCCGTCCGCCCACGCAGCGCACCCGCAAAAGTGCGGCCTGTACCGTTTCCAATTCTTCGACGGTGACCAGGGTGCCCACGGCGTGCAGGCGGGGTACTTGTCTAGGCACCGCCACTTCATTGCCTTGCGCCAACCATGCGATACCAAAAGGGGTTTTTTCACGGTAGCAACGCCGGATCAGGTCGAGGTAGCGCACCTCAAAAATCTGCAGTTGCAGTACGCCGTCCGGAAAAACGCCAGACGACAAAGGAAAAAGGGGGATACGTTCCATGGGAGGATGGGGGTGTCAGGCCGGAGTGGCAATCCTCGTTTGTAACCGTCTTTGGTATAGGCCTGATGGGCGTGGGTTTGCAAGGCGCAGCCACAAGCTGTCCTTGTGCGGGCGGCGCGGCTCCGTCTTCAGGCGGACAGGTCAAACAGGCGACCGGTCAGGCCACCGATAAATCCCTTGTGCTCAGGCGGCTTGGCGTGGGTGGGGTCGCTCACGCGCAACTGCATGGTGGCGTGCTTGAAAGCTGGCGCCGGACCCATTTGCATTTCTTGGGCGGCGCGCAATGCGGCTACCAGATTGCTGCTTTGCAAAGCCGAGCCGATCCGGGCCAGGCTGGGGTGGTGGGCGAGCTCCAGGTCGTGCGACACCAAGGCGGTAAAGGCCATGCGTGCGGCGTCAATGGGCCCCGCTTGCAACGCTGACAGCAGTGCGCGCAGGCGTTGTTCGCGCCGATGCTGGCGTTCGTCGGCACCGTGCTGGTGAGCGCTTGCGCCCCGGTCCCGGTCCAGAGCCTTGATTTCGAAGTCATTGGCCATGATGGCTGCTCCTCCATGGATCTGCCCGATACCGGGCAGCGTCATCTGCTGAAAATCGCGGTGCCCGTCTTGCAACGCACCTTTGCGCTGCCCCGCTTCCGGGTGTCGAAACACTGACAATTGCCTGCTCTCTACACATGAATCGTGCCAACAAAATTCAGTGCGGGAGCCAGGGCAATGTGCGGTGGCGCAAATTCTTGGGGACTGGTACGTCAACTGCGGCAAAATAATCCGCATGCAGCCCATTGCCCACCCTCACGCCTTGCTTCCGCCCGACGATGTGCTGCGCGCCCAGCTGCACAACGAAGTCCATGCCCGCCCACCGGCCAGCTTGCAGTTGCCTGCGCTGGTGGTTTTTGTGGCGGTGCTGAACACCGGAATTTCTCGCCAGCAGGAGTGGGAGCATTTGCGGCGATTGCCCGGCCAGGGCGAACTTTCCCAGGACAGTCTGGCAGACAACTTCTTGCGCTTGCGTTTGGATGGCTACACCGTCAAGTGGGAGCGCCACACCGAGTTCACCCGCTACTCGATCGTGCAGCCTTTGCCCTCGTCGGACGTGATGCACAGCGCCGCCGATCTTGGGACGCAGCTCGCCCTGCCGCCCGATTGGCTGCGCCGTATTCCCGGTCCGACGGTGGCAGCCGTGGCACTGGCCATGGTGCACGGTGATTTGGCGCACCCAAGCGCCCTGATGGAACAGGCGCGTCACTGGCTGGGCGGCGCGCAGGTGGTCGCCTCCATGCTGGGCAACGGACACTCGTGCGCGTTCACCGAATTCAGGATTGGCGATGACGGCTTTGAGCGCATGCTGGTGGTGGCGCCGCTGGGCACCAGCCCGGCGCGCGCGGGGCGGATTTCGCAGCGCCTGCTGGAGATCGAAACCTATCGCCTGATGGCCTTGCGCGGCTTGCCGGTGGCCAAAGAACTCAGCGCCATGCTGGCGCAGGCCGAGAGCACGCTGGCGGGCACCACGGCGCGCCTTGAGAACAAGTCGGCCTCGGACCAGGACTTGCTGGACGATCTGGTGGCGTTGGCGGCGCGCGTGGAGCGCGCGATCGCCGAGCACAGTTACCGTTTTTCTGCCACCCAGGCCTACTACACGTTGGTCGGCCAGCGCATTGCGGAGCTGCGCGAGAAGGTGGTGCCTGGCACCCAGACCATTGGTGAGTTCATGCAGCGCCGACTGTCACCCGCCATGGCGACGGTGGCGGCTACCTCACAGCGCCTGGCCACGCTGTCGGAGCGGGTGTCGCGCACCAGCGCGTTGCTGCGCACCCGGGTTGATATTGCAACCGAGCTGCAAAATCAGCAACTGCTGGAAAAACTAACCCGCGGCCAGGAAATGCAGCTGCGCCTGCAAACCACGGTGGAAGGGCTGTCGATCGCGGCCATCTCCTACTACGTGGTCAGCCTGCTGTACTACGGCGCCAAGGCCCTGAAGTTTGCGGGTCTGCCGGTCAACCCCGATATCGCCACGGGTGCCCTGATGCCGCTGGTGCTGTGGGGCGTCTGGCGCATGACACGGCGTATCCACGCCGCTTTACAGCCGAAATAGCCACCCCGCCGGGCGCTGACTCGCGGACTTGCCGACTAGCGCCCGCCGTAGCCCATGGTCTGCGGCAGCCAGAGCACGATTTGCGGGAAAAACGTCATCGCCAACAGCAGCGCCAGCAGCATCAGCAAAAAGGGCCAGCCCTCGCGCATCATCTCGCCAATCGGGATTCCGGTCAGGGCCTTGGTGACAAACAGCAGCATGCCAAACGGCGGGTGGATCAGGCCGATCATCATGTTGAGCACGACCAACACGCCAAAGTGCACCAGATCCACCCCAAGCAGCGTGGCCGCAGGCAGCAGCATGGGCACAAACACCAGCAGCAGCACCGACACATCCAAAAAGCAGCCCAGCACCAGAAACAGCAGGTTCACCAGGAGCAGAAATTGGATTTGTGACAGCTGCATGCCAGACACCCACTGCGCCATGGATTGGGGCACGCCCTCGGCGGTCAGGGCGTAATTGAGCATGAACGAGCCCGCCAAAATCAGCGTGATGACTGCGCTGCCGCGTGCCGATTCCAGCACCACGGCCCAAAAGCCACGCCAGTTGAGTGCCCGAAACACCACGGTCGACAAAATCAGCGCGTGCAACGCGGCTACCGCGGCCGCCTCGGTAGGGGTGAAGGCGCCCGAGTAAATGCCGCCCAGCAAAACGATAGGCATGGACAAGGGCAGGGCGCCCCGAAACGCCAGAGCCGCCCATTCAGAGCGTGGCACGGGCGCCTCGCGCGGCATATTGCGCCGCACCGCAATCCAGTGCACCACCAGCATCATCAAAGCCGCCATCAAAAAACCCGGCACCACACCGCCCAAAAACAATGCGCCCACCGAGGTGCCCGAGACCAGGGCATAAATCACCATCGGAATGGACGGCGGAATGATGGGCCCGAGCGTGGCGCTGGCCACAACCACCGCGCCGGCAAAGCCGCGCGAATATTCAGGTTTTTTCAGCATTTGCCGGATGGTGACCAGCCCCGGGCCGGCGGCGTCGGCAATGGCGCTGCCACTCATACCCGAGAAAATCACACTCACCAAAATATCCACCTGCGCCAGGCCACCACGCATGGGGCCCACCAGAATCCGGCAAAAATCAAATATGCGCTCGCTGACCGTGCCCGCGTTCATCAGGTTGGCGGCGAACACAAAGAGCGGTACCGCCAGCAGCACATAGCTGTTGTACAGGCCGTTACTGACCTGCTCGGCCACCAGACCTAGGTCTTGGTGCGTGGCCACCAGATAGGCAATACCTGCGGCCAGCATGCCAAAGCCAATCGGCATGCGCAGCAGCACGGCGACCACCAGCACGCCCACCAAGGTGCCCATTCCGAAGCTCATGGCGCGCAGCTCACAGGTGCAGCTCGGCTTCCAGGCCGCGCCCTTGCATGGCTTGCACTACGGCCCACAGACTGCGCAGCACCATGGCCACCAGCAGCATGACAAAAGGCAGGTAAATCCACATGAAAGAAACCCCCAGCACCGGCGAGCCCTCGCGGCCCATGAAATGCACGTAGTCCCAGCTTGCGGGCAGTGCCATGCCGGCCAAGCCTCCGACCAACAGGTTGCCGGCAATCCGCATGGCTTGTCGGGTGCGCACATTCACACTGTTCCAGACCAGGTCAAACACCACGTGTTCGCGTTCGGGCACCACCCAGGCCGCCGTCCACAAAATCACCCACAGGTACACGATGACGGCTGCCTCATCGGTCCAGGGCAGGGGCTTGTCAAAGCCGAAGCGGGCGGCGATCTGGACGATAAACACGCCAAACAGGGCCAGAAACAAAAGACCCGAAACGGTGCGGGTGGTGGCGCGCCAGAGGTGGGCCAGTCGGGCGACCCAGGGCAATCGCACTCTCGGTGGTGTCGCAGGCATGCGGTCGGGCGGCAGCAGGCAGTGGCAACTGGCGACTTAGCGCACGGCGTTGATACGCTCCACCAGTCCGGCCGGCCAGGCCTTGGCATAGTCGGAGTTTTGGTAAGTCTGCTGCACCGATTTGTGGAAGGCGTCCAAGTCAGGTGTGGTGATCTGCAAGCCTTCCTTGCGAAAAAACTCGACGATTTGGGCTTCTTCCTTGATCCGGTTTTCGTTGTTGTAGGCGGCTGCGGCCTGCGCAGCGGCGCTTACTTTTTGCCGCTGGGCGGGTGACATGGCCACCAGGCTTTTGTTGGAAATGGCGATAAACAGACTGTCGACCAAATGGCTGGTCAGCACGATTTGCTTGGTCACTTCGTAAAACTTGGCGGCGCGCACCGAGGGCAGGGGGTTGTCCTGGCCGTCGATCGTGCCAGTTTTTAGCCCCAAGTACACCTCGCCAAAGGCCAGCGGGGTTGCAGTGGCCCCCAGCGCCTCACCCAAGAACAGCCACTCTTTGGAGCCGGGCATGCGCAGCTTCACGCCTTTGAGGTCGGCGGGGGTTTTGACGTTGCGCACCTCGCGCAGATTGAGCTGGCGCGTGCCCAGGTAGGCGGTGGCCAGCGGGGTGACGTCCATTTTTTCGGAAACCAGCTTGAACAGCTCAGCGCCGATCGGGCCCTGGAAAATCTTTTGCTGCTGCGCCGGGTCGCGCACCATGTAGCCCGCCGTGAACACCGAAAACGCAGGCACAAACTTGGCCAGGTCAAACGATGACAGGGTGGTCAATTCGAGGTTGCCACGCGCCATGGCGGCAGATTCGGCGCCTTGTTTGAACAAGGAGGCATTCAGGTTGATCTGGACATCGAACTCGCCGGGTGCACTTTTTTCGAGGGCGTCCTTGAAAACAGTCCACATCTTGGCATGCCAGTCTTCAGCGACGGCGGGGCTCGAAATGCGTAAAACCATTTTGGTTTGCGCGCGTAGGGGCAATGCGCTGGCGCTGAGCGCAGCACCTGCGGCCAGCAGGCGGCGGCGGCTCAGGGTCGGCGTGGTTGTGGTCGTGGTGTTTTTTTGCATGCTTGTCTCCATCGTTTTAATTTGCCGCATCGCGGTCGGGCGCAGCTATTGTGTCAGGAGGCCAGCGCGTCCAGAAGCTCAGTTTCAATCGCAATCTGGGTTTTGTTGTGCTGCAGCTGCGCACCATGGACCAAAAAGGTGTCATCCACCCGCTCACCCAGCGTGGCTACTTTGGCCAAATGCACCGCAACCTGGTGGCGCGCCAACACCAGCGCAATGGAATACAGCAGGCCAGGGCGGTCGCTGGCCGAAATGTTGAGCAGCCAGTTTTGCGCCTTTTCGTCCGGGCGCACGGTCACACGCGGTGCAATCGGAAAGCTCTTGACCCGGCGCGATACCCGGCCCTTGGACGGATGGGGCAAGGGTCCGGCGGTGGCAATCGTCAATGCCAGTTCGGTTTCCAGCATGCTGGTCAGCGCCTGGTAGTGTTCTTCCATACCGGCGGAGGTGACCACCTCAAAGGTGTCGAGCGCATAGCCGGTTTGTGTGGTGTGAATCCGCGCATCCACGATGCTGAAAGAGGCTTGGTCAAAATAGCCGCAAATCCGGGCAAACAGGTCGGGTTGGTCAGGCGTGTAGACCACCACCTGCAGGCCTTCGCCAATCGTCGAGCGACGCGCGCGCACCACGGGTACCGTGGTTTGCACGTGGCGCGACAACTGCTTGGTGTGCCAGGCGATGTCGGCGGCGTCGTGGCGCATGAAGTAACTTACGTCCAGCGTGGCCCACAGTGGCTTGTGCGCCTCAAAAGGGAGGGCATACAGCGCCAGGGTGACCAGGGCTTCACGTTTTCGGCTTTCGACTTCGGCGTCCGCGTCGGGCGCCCGGCCACCCAGCACGCGCATGGTGTAGCGGTACAGGTCTTCCAGCAGTTTGCCCTTCCAGGCGTTCCAAACTTTGGGCGACGTGCCGCGGATATCCGCCACCGTGAGCAAGTACAGGGCGGTGAGGTTTCGCTCGTTGCCCACGCGCTGCGCAAATTTGGCGATGACGGTGCTGTCACTCAGGTCGGACTTTTGTGCAATCCGGCTCATGGTGAGGTGTTCGGCCACCAGAAATTCGATCAGTGCGGTGTCTTCTGCGTTGATGCCGTGCTGCTTGCAAAAGCGCCGGGCCTCCAGGCAACCCAGCTCGGAGTGGTCGCCGCCACGCCCCTTGGCAATGTCATGAAAAAGTGCCGCTACGTACAGGAGCCACGGGTTGTCCCAGCCCGAGGCCAGTTGCGAGCAAAACGGGTATTCGTGCGCGTGCTCGACGATGAAAAAGCGCCGCACATTGCGAAGCACCGTCAGGATGTGCTGGTCTACGGTGTAGACGTGAAACAAGTCGTGCTGCATTTGCCCGACGATGCGCCGGAACACCCACAAATACCGCCCCAGCACCGAGGTCTGGTTCATCAGGCGCATCGCATGGGTGATTCCGCCGGGCTGCATCAGGATGCGCATGAACATGGCGCGGTTGGCCGGATCGCTGCGAAAACCACTGTCCATGAGGCCGCGCGCGTTGTAGAGCGCGCGCAGGGTGCGCGCAGACAGACCCTTGACCCCCACCGTTGTTTGGTAGAGCAAAAAGGTTTCCAGAATCGCGTGGGGCTGGCGCTGGTACAGGTCATCGCTGGCCACGTCCAGCATGCCCGCCTTGTCGTTAAAGCGTTCGTTGATGGGGCGCAGCGCGTGGGTGGAGGGGTTGAGCCGCTCCTCGATGTTCATCAGCAAAATCAGGTTGAGCTGGGTGACCGCCTTGGCCGCCCAGTAGTAGCGCTTCATCAACGCTTCGCTGGCGCGCACCATCGTGCGCGTACCGGAGGTGCCACTGTTGGTGGCAACGTAGCCAAATGACTCGGCCACCGGGGTTTGCAGGTCAAACACCAAACGGTCTTCGCGCCGCTTGGCAATGGCGTGCAGGCGTGCCCGAATCAAAAATAGCAGCGATTCATTGCGCTGGATTTGTTGTACTTCAAAGGCCGTGGCCAGGCCCCCTTCGGCCAGATCGGTCCAGGTCTGGCCCAGGCGAGCGGCCTTGGCCACCCACAAAATCGCTTGCAAATCGCGAATTCCTCCCGGCGACTCCTTGCAATTGGGCTCCAGCGAATAAGGCGTGTCCTCGAACTTGGTGTGGCGTTGCCGCAATTCCAGCGTTTTGGCGATGAAAAAGGCCTGGGGGTCCAAAGCCTCAAAAAAAGCGGTCCTGAACTGCGCCATCAGACGGGCATCGCCAGTCACCAGCCGGCATTCGAGCAGGGCGGTTTGCACCGTGACGTCTTTGCTGGCTTCGGTAACGCAGTCATGCAGTGTGCGAACGCTAGAGCCAATCTCCAGCCCGGCGTCCCAGCAACTGCCAATAAAACGCTCCACGCATTGGGACAGTGCGGGGTCGTCTTGGCTGCCATCGGGAAGCAGAACCAAAACGTCGACGTCCGAGTAGGGAAATAACTCTGCGCGGCCGTAGCCGCCCACAGCGAGCAAGGCGCAAGGGGCCCCCAGGCCGGCTTGCCGCCACAAGTTGGTTAGCAATTGGTCCGCCAGGCCGGACAGCTGGCGCAACACCTTGTGGATGCCGCGGGGCGTAAAGCCGGGCGCTTGCAGTCGCAGCAGGATCTGTGCTTTTTGCGCGCGGTAGGCGCTGCGCAGCGCTGGCAAGTCGGACATGCGTGCTGGGTGCCGAGCGGCCTCAGGCCGTCTGGGCACTCACAAAAGCAGGAATGGCGGGGCTGCCCGAAGACAGCGTCAACACCTCATAACCATTGGGGGTGACCAGCACGGTGTGCTCCCACTGGGCCGACAGCGAACGGTCCTGGGTCACGATGGTCCAGCCGTCCTTTTCCGGGCCTTCCTTGATTTCCTTGCGTCCGGCATTGATCATGGGTTCGATCGTGAAAGTCATGCCTTCGACCAGTTTTTCGAGGGTGCCCGGGCGGCCGTAGTGCAGCACTTGCGGCTCTTCATGGAACACCTGTCCAATGCCATGGCCGCAAAATTCGCGCACCACGCTAAAGCCGTGCCCCTCCGCAAACCGCTGAATGGCGTGGCCGATATCACCCAAGTGGATGCCAGGCCTGACCATTTTGATGCCGTGCCACATGGCCTCGTACGTGATGCTGGCCAAGCGCTTGGCGGCAATCGACGCCTCGCCCACAAAGAACATGCGGCTGGTGTCGCCATGCCAGCTGTCCTTGATGACGGTGACGTCAATGTTCACCACGTCACCCTTCTTCAGGGACTTGTCGTTGGGAATGCCGTGACAAACCTGGTGGTTGACCGAGGTGCAGATCGACTTGGGGTAGGGGATCTTGCCTCCGCCGGTGTAGTTCAGGGGCGCCGGAATGCCGCCTTGCACATTGACGATGTAGTCATGGGCCAGCTTGTCCAAGGTGTTGGTGGTCACGCCCGGGACGACAAAAGGGGTCAGGTAATCCAGAACTTCGGAGGCGAGTCGGCCCGCAATGCGCATGCCGGCAATGCCTTGGGCGTCTTTGTAAGTGATAGTCATGGGCCGATTATCCCAAGGTTTGGACCCTGGGGCCCCGCCGCCTGGCGGTCGCTAAAATTGGCCGCTGTTCCCACCCCTCCACCAAAGCCTCCCTGTGACCCTGCACCTCTCCACCTTCGATGGCGGCAACGCGCTCAGCCGCTTCCGCGCCGCTTCTCTGTTGACCGCTTTGCAGGGAGTTCACGACAAGATCACTGGGATTTCGGGCCGGTTCGTGCATTGGGTGGCCACCGAAGGCGCGCCAGACGCCGCCTTGAGCGCACCACTGGGCGCCCTTTTGCAGTACGGAGAACCCTACACCGGGGGCCACGAGGGCACGCTGTTGCTGGTGTCGCCCCGCTTGGGCACCTTGTCTCCCTGGGCCTCCAAAGCCACCGACATCGCCCACAACTGTGGCCTGGCGGTCAAGCGCGTGGAGCGCATGGTGGAGTACCGGCTCACGCTCAAAAGCGGTTTGTTGTCAAAAGCCAGTCTGTCGGATGCCCAGCTTCAGGCCTGCGCGGCCTTGCTGCACGACCGCATGACCGAGAGTGTATTCACCGACCGCGCCCAGGCGCAGGCGCTGTTTGGCACCTTGCCGGCTGCTCCGCTGGACACCTGCGACGTGCTGGGTGGCGGTCGTGCCGCGCTGCTGGCGGCCAATGTGCGCTTCGGCCTGGCGCTGGCGGACGACGAAATTGACTACCTGGTGCGTGCTTTTACGGACCTGCAGCGCAATCCCACCGACGTGGAGTTGATGATGTTTGCGCAAGCCAACAGTGAGCATTGCCGCCACAAGATCTTTAACGCTGAATTTACGGTCGACGGTGTGGCCCAGCCCCACAGCATGTTTGGCATGATCCGCCATACCCACCAAACCCACCCGCAGCACATGCTGGTTGCGTACTCGGACAACGCCTCCGTGATGGAAGGGGGCGAAGTGGAGCGCTTTGCCGCCTCGGCTGCCACCGAAAACCAAAGCGTTCAATCGCCCCGTTACCAAAAGTCGGAGGCGACGCAGCACATCCTGATGAAGGTGGAAACCCATAACCACCCCACCGCCATATCGCCATTCCCTGGCGCATCCACCGGCGCAGGCGGTGAAATCCGTGACGAGGGCGCGACCGGGCGCGGCTCCAAGCCCAAGGCGGGTCTGACGGGTTTCACCGTCTCCACCATCAATTGGGGGCAAGCTCCCATGCATCCGCAGGCGGCTGCCCATTACGGCAAGCCCGATCACATCGCCAGTCCTTTGCAGATCATGATTGAGGGCCCGCTGGGAGGCGCTGCATTCAACAACGAATTTGGGCGCCCCAATTTGTTGGGTTACTTTCGGGAGTACGAGCAAAGTGTGAGCAGCAGTGCCGATACGGTGCAGCGTGGCTACCACAAGCCCATCATGATTGCCGGCGGCCTGGGCGTCATTGACGCCAGCCAAACCCAAAAAATTGAATTTCCCGCGGGCAGCCTGCTGATTCAGTTGGGCGGCCCTGGAATGCGCATCGGCATGGGGGGAAGTGCCGCAAGCTCCATGGCTACCGGGGCCAATGCCGCCGACCTGGACTTTGACTCGGTACAGCGTGGCAATCCCGAGATGGAGCGCCGCGCCCAAGAGGTGATCAACCAGTGCTGGATCTTGGGCCAGAACGCCGGTGCCGGTGGGCAGGGCAATCCTATTTTGGCGATTCATGATGTGGGAGCCGGCGGCTTGTCCAATGCCTTCCCTGAGCTGACCAACGACGCAGGCCGGGGTGCACGCTTTGATTTGCGCGCGGTTCCCCTCGAGGAAAGTGGTTTGGCGCCCAAGGAAATTTGGTGCAACGAGAGCCAGGAGCGCTACGTACTGGCCATCGCACCCGAGTCACTGGCACTTTTTACCGCCTTGTGCGAACGCGAGCGCTGCCCGTTTGCCGTGGTGGGCGTTGCGACTGAAGAGCGTCAATTGGTGCTGGCCGACGAAGGCCTGAGCGGCAACGGGCCGTCCCAAGCTGCGAAGGCCCCCTCGGGGGGCGTGGGGGTTCCGGTGAACATGCCCATGAACGTCCTGTTGGGCAAACCGCCCAAGATGCACCGTGACGTCAAAGCCGTGGAGCGCAGCTTTGCACCGCTGGACTTGACCGGTGTGAGTCTGCAACAGGCGGTGATCGACGTGCTTTCGCACCCGACCGTGGCGTCCAAACGCTTCCTGATCACCATCGGCGACCGCACGGTGGGTGGACTCACCCACCGCGACCAGATGGTCGGGCCCTGGCAGGTGCCAGTGGCCGACTGTGCCGTCACACTGGCCGACTACCGCGGCTTTGGTGGCGAGGCCATGGCCATGGGTGAACGCACGCCGATGGCGGCGGTGGACGCGCCCGCCTCCGGCCGGATGGCGGTGGCCGAGGCGATTACCAATTTGCTGGCGGCACCGATCGAGTTGCCCCGCGTCAAGCTCTCTGCCAATTGGATGGCCGCTTGCGGCGAGCCGGGCGAAGATGCTGCCCTGTACGCCACCGTGAAAGCGGTGGGCCTTGAGTTGTGCCCGGCGCTGGGCGTGTCCATCCCGGTGGGCAAAGACTCGTTGTCGATGCGTACCCAGTGGACGGACGCCGGTGTCGCCAAAAAGGTCACCTCGCCGGTATCGCTCATCGTGACGGCCTTTGCCACGCTGGGGGATGTTCGCGCCACGCTCACCCCGCAACTTGACGCCACACTGGACACCACCCTGGTGCTGGTCGACCTGGGCCACGGAAAAAACCGCATGGCCACGGGCATCTTGGCCCAAACCCTCCATCAGGTGGGTGACCAGGTTCCCGATCTGGACCAGCCGCAAGACTTGGTGGCGCTGGTGCAGGCGGTCAACGCCTTGCGCGCGGACGGAAAAATCCTGGCGTACCACGACCGCAGCGACGGCGGTCTGCTGGCGGCTGTGGCTGAGATGGCCTTCGCGGGCCGCGTGGGCGTGTCTTTGAATGTGGACATGCTGGTATTGGAAGGCGATGGCGTGTCCGACAGCCGCATGGACGTGGGCGACAGTAAGAACTGGGCGGGCCAAGTGAGTGCCCGGCGCGACGAGCTCACGCTCAAAGCCCTGTTCAACGAGGAACTTGGTGTGGTGCTGCAGGTTCGCACCGAAGACCGCAATGCCGTCATGCAAACCTTGCGCACCCACGGGCTGTCCAAGCACAGCCATGTGGTGGGCAAAACGCGGCCCGCCGGACCCGCCGACAGTGGCGCTGGACCCACGCTTCAAATTTGGCGCGATGCCAAATCCATTTTCAGCGCACCGTTACACGACCTGCACCAGGTGTGGGACAGCGTGAGCTGGAAAATCTGCCAATTGCGGGACAACCCGGTTTGTGCGGACGCCGAGCATGCGGGCGCCGGCGCGCTGGCCGACCCCGGCCTGCATGTCCATTTGCCTGATAGCTGGCGCCCGAGTCCGGTGGCCCCGGCGCTGCTGCTGAGCCGGCCCAAGGTGGCGGTGTTGCGAGAGCAGGGCGTGAACTCCTATATGGAGATGGCCTATGCGTTTACCGAGGCGGGTTTTGAAGCCTATGACGTCCACATGACCGATTTGCAGAGCGGTCGCGCCAAGTTGGCTGATTTCGCGGGTGTGGTGGCGTGTGGCGGCTTCAGTTACGGCGATACGCTGGGCGCGGGGATCGGCTGGGCACGCTCCATTACCTTCAATACCGCCTTGGCCGCCGAGTTCCAGGCGTTCTTTGGCCGCAGCGATACCTTTGGGCTGGGGGTGTGCAACGGCTGCCAGATGTTTGCCGAACTGGCGGACATCATTCCTGGTGCGCAAGCCTGGCCACGCTTCACCACCAACCAGAGCGAACGTTTTGAGGCCCGAGTGTCCATGGTCGAAGTGTTGCAGTCGCCCTCGGTATTTCTGCAGGGCATGGCCGGTGCACGGTTGCCGATCGCGGTGGCCCATGGCGAAGGCTTTGCCAATTTTGCCCACCGGGGGGATGCGGCGCAGGCGATTGCGGCCATGCGTTTTGTGGACAACCGGGGCGCGGCGACCGAAGCCTACCCTTTCAACCCCAATGGCAGCCCTGGTGGCCTGACCGCGGTGACCACGCCCGATGGCCGGTTTACCGCCATGATGCCGCACCCTGAGCGTGTGTTCCGCAACATCCAGATGAGTTGGTTTGACCGGGCCCAGCAAGACCCCAATGCCCACAGCCCGTGGATGGAACTGTGGCGCAACGCCCGCAAGTGGGTTGGCTGACCCGGCGCAGGCCATGAAACCGGGGCGCCTGGACACGGTCGACGCGCTTCGGGGTGCAGCCATGGTCTGGATGACCGGCTTTCATTTTTGCTTTGATTTGAGCAACGCAGGCCTTTTGCAGGCCAACTTTTACCGCGATCCGGTCTGGACCTGGCAGCGTACCTGCATTCTGAGTTTGTTCTTGTTTTGCGCCGGTGCCGGCCAGGCGATTGCCGTGGCGCAGGGCCAGAGCTGGCGACGCTTTGGGCGTCGCTGGGCGCAAATTGTGGGTTGCGCGGCGCTGGTTACCTTGGGTTCCGTACTGATGTTCCCCAAAAGCTTCATTTATTTTGGTGTTTTGCACGGCATGGCCCTGATGCTGCTGGTGGCACGCCTGACTGCGGGCTGCGGCCTCTGGCTGTGGCCGATGGGTGCATTGGTGCTGGGCCTCCATTTTGTGGCACCTTGGGCGTGGGCGGCTGGCTGGCTGGACCCGACATTCAACGCCCGATTGCTCAATTGGATTGGACTGATCAGTGTCAAGCCGATCACCGAAGACTATGTGCCGCTGCTGCCCTGGATGGCTGTGGTGTGGTGGGGAGTGGCTTCCATGCAGTGGTATTTGCGCCGATTGGCAGCGCGCGCAACACCTGGGAGATCCCTTCCATCAGGCCTGCGGCCCCTGGCTTTTTTGGGGCGCTGGAGCCTGAGTTACTACATGCTGCACCAGCCCGTATTGTTGGCGGGCTTGTGGTTGTGGGGGCGCGCCTGAGGGGCGGCGCGCCAGACCGCAGGTAAGAGCCGTCTTATTCGACTTTGGCTTTGCTGCGCAGTTCTTCTTGGTATTTGCCCATTTTTTGCTGCATCAGCTGCTGCGCGATTTGGGGTTTGACTTCTTCCATCTTGGGCAGGGGCGCTTCACGCACGTCGTCCAGACGAATGATATGAAAGCCAAATTGGCTTTTCACCGGCGCTTCTGTGGTTTTGCCTTTGGTCAGGCCCACCAGAGCGTCCGAAAATTCTTTGACATAGCTGCTGGGGCTGGCCCAATCCAGCTCTCCGCCTTTGGCGCCAGAGCCAGGGTCTTTGGATGACTTCTTGGCGATTTCGTCAAACTTACCACCTTTTTTGAGCTGGGCGATGATGGCCTTGGCCTGGTCTTCTTTTTCCACCAAGATGTGACGCGCCTTGTATTCTTGGCCACTGTTGGCGGCGGCAAATTTGTCGTACTCGGCCTTGATTTCAGCGTCCGTCACCGGGTTCTTGGCCTGGTAGCTTGAAAACAGCTCGCGAATCAGGAGCGACTGACGCATCAGTTCGATCTGGGTCCTGAAGTCGTCCGTGGCGTCCAGACCCAATGCCTGTGCTGCCTGCGCAAAAATTTCGCGGGCCACAATTTCTTCTTTCAGCTGGCCCTGCATTTCCGGCGTGACCGGGCGTCCCGATTTGGCCACTTGCTGGGCCAATGCCTCCATGCGCGCGGTGGGAACAGCCTTGCCGTTGACGATGGCAATGTTTTGAGCCATGGCCGATCCGGCAAGAGTTAGCAACACGGCGGCTGCGGTGGCGAGTAGTACGTGCTTTTTCATTCGGTTTCCTGTGGGGTGCGGTGGGTTGGAAGGGTCCGGCGGGATTCGCCAAGTGGCTCGAACTGCTCAGGGCAGTGCAGATGGGGTATTTTCGGTCTCAATGGCCAGCGCGTGCAGGCCTTGGTCAATAAAATCTTGCACGGCATCATACACAAGGCGGTGGCACGCCACCCGTGATTTGCCAGCAAACAGGGGGGAGGCAATGCGCACCCGGAAGTGCGTGCCAACGCCGCTGTCATTGGCTCCGACATGGCCCGCATGCTGATGGCTTTCATCGATGACTTGCAGAGCCGTGGCCGCCAGCCGATGTTGCAGCCGCGCATGCAGATTTTCTGCGGTCGGTGCTGAAGCGGACGTCATGGCGCAGACCCCGGACCGTGGGTGTCTTCATCGGCTGCCTTGAGCTTGACGTGCGGCGCGATATACAGACCCTGTCCGATGATGAAAATCAGCGGAAACGCGTAACCCCAGAGCTTGAAGTTGACCCAATCCTCGGTGCTGTAAAAAGCGGCCACGTAGCCGTTGATGGTCGCCATAAAGGCGCAGTACCCCACCCAGACCAGGTTCAGGCGATGCCAGACGCGGTCGGGCAGTTCCATTTGCTGGCCCAAGAGCAATCGGACGACGTTTTTGCGTGAAACCCAAAAAGCAAACGCCAAACCCAGCGCCATGGCGCCGTACAGCACCGTGGGTTTCCATTTGATGAAGCGTTCGTCATGCAGACCGAGTGTCAGTGCGCCAAAGCCCAGCACCAGCACCAAGGTGACTTTTTGCATGATTTCCAGACGCTTTTGCGTCTGGTAGACATAGGCCGTCTGCAGCACGGTGGCAGCCATCAGGACTGCGGTGGCGGTATAGATGTCGTAGAGCTTGTACGCACCAAAAAACAGAAGTATGGGGAAAAAGTCGATAAATGGCTTCATGCTGGCGTGAAGTGTAGCGAGGCCGAATTCATGCAGTAACGCAAGCCCGTGGGTGCGGGGCCGTCCTCAAACACGTGGCCCAGATGGGCGTTGCAGCCGGAGCAATGGACCTCGGTGCGTTTCATCCACAACATGCCGTCCACTTTGGTGCCGACCGCACTGGGTGCGATCGGTGCAAAGTAGCTGGGCCAACCGGTGCCCGAGTCGTACTTGGTATCCGACGAAAACAGGGCTTGGTCGCAGCAGATGCAGCTGTAAGTGCCTTTTTGCTTGTTGGACTCCCAGCGCCCGGTAAACGCGCGCTCGGTGGATTCGTGCCGGGTAACGTCAAAAGCCTGGGGCTCTGCCCCTTTGGCCTGCAGCAGGTCGCGCCATTCGGCATCGGTTTTGGTGATCATGGGAGTGGCTTTCTGATAAAAAATAATGCGTTATGAACTGCAGCTGATCTCGATGCTCGCGGCCCAGTCTGGGGCAAATCCCGCCCACGAGTCGTGCTCCGGGTGCTCCGCACAGGGATCGGACAGCACGGTTTGCAATTGATGCAAAACGGAAAAGTCTTTGTTTTTGGCAGCGCGTATGGCGAGTTCACCCAAGTGGTTGCGCAGCACGTATTTGGGATTGGTACGCAGCATGCGGGTGGACACGGCGGCACCACCCGGGGTGCCTGAAGCAGAGTGCAGCGCCCGAAAGTCCGCCAGCCAAGTGGTCGCCGCTTCGCGGTCCAAAAAAAGGTCGGCGACGGCGGTGTCAGCAGTATCCATCTGCGCCGCCCAGTGGCTCAGACGGCGCCAAAAAATCGTGAAGTCGACCTGTTCTTGTGCCAACAGCTTAAGCACGGATTCGGTCAGGGTGCGCTGGTTTTCGTGCGGGTCCGCGAAGCCGAGCTTGTTGGCCATGCGGGCGGCCAAGGCCTTCGGGTAACGGTACTTGAACGTTTCCAGGGCGGCTATGGCGGGCTCCTGTTCACCAATCAGCGGCATCAGGGCCTGGCCAAGGCAAAACAAATTCCAGTAGGCCACATTGGGTTGCTTGTAAAAAGCGTAGCGGCCCTGGGTGTCGGAGTGGTTGCAAATGTGGTCGGGCTGGTATCCGTCCAAAAATTGGAAGGGACCGTAGTCCAGCGTCAGGCCCAAAATGCTCATGTTGTCGGTGTTCAAGACGCCGTGACAAAAGCCCACCGATTGCCAGTGCGCCACCAACTCCGCGGTGCGTCCGGCGATGGCTTCCAGCAGTGCCACGTAGGGCTGGTCAGCGCCCTCAGCAGTGCGGCATGCGGGGTAGAAGTGGTCAATCACATAGTCGGCGAGCGTGCGCAATTGCGCGTGTTGGCCGGAGTGCGAGAAGTGCTCGAAGTGGCCAAAGCGGACAAAACTTGGCGCCACCCGTGTCACAACCGCCGCAGTTTCACGTTCCTCCCGCCATACCGGCGCATCGGACCCGGTCACACACAGTGCGCGTGTGCTGGGAATACCCAAGGCGTGCATGGCCTCGCTGCATAAAAATTCGCGGATGGAGCTGCGCAAGACGGCACGGCCATCGCCTCGGCGGGAATAGGGGGTGGGGCCAGCTCCTTTGAGTTGTACCTCTTGGCCTGCAAGTTCACCCAGAGAACAGGCCCGACCGTCGCCCAATTGGCCGGCCCAGACACCGAATTGGTGACCGCTATAAACGCTCGCGGTTTGCTGGCCGCCTTCAGGCCACTGGTTGCCCGTCAAGGTTTCGAGCAGTGCGCCGGAGCTCGACCAGTCCAACGGCAGACCGAGCTGCGCTGCCAGTGCGTCATTGCGACCGACCCAATAGGGCGCAGGAAGCGGCGAGGGGCCTACCGGGCTGGTGAAGTCGGGGCCCAGCGCGGCGAACCCTTGGGTCCACGGCCCCGCCCCATCGTGCGCGCTTGGGCCAGGGGCAGGGTTGGGCAGGGTTGGGGTGGTGGCTTGCAGCATGGGACGCATTTTCCGGTATCTCGGAATCGCCTTGCGGAATGCAGGAAATGCTGCGTTGCACCAAAAGGGCGCGCCGACGGTAGGGGTAATATCCGCGATTCTTGGGGTTCAAGCGCCACTCTTGGCGGCGGTTTTTTGCAGAGGATTTTCTATGCTCGGGTTGATGCAAAGTCAGCAGTTACTCATTTCGTCCTTGATTGAGTTTGCAGATCGCCACCACCATGAAGGCGAGATCGTTTCGCGCCGCGTGGAGGGCGATATACACCGCTGCACTTACCGAGATATTGCCCGGCGTTCCCGCAAAGCGGCCAATGCCTTGGACCAGATGAAACTCGGCTTCGGCGACCGGGTGGCAACGTTGGCCTGGAATGGCTATCGCCACCTGGAGTTGTATTTCGGGGTGAGCGGATCGGGGCGTGTGCTGCATACGCTCAACCCCCGTTTGCATCCTGATCAGATTGTGTGGATTGCCAACCACTCCGAAGACCAGGTCTTGTGTTTTGACATGACGTTTTTGCCGATCGTCAAGGCGGTGCATGCGCGGTGCACCACCATCAAGCATTTCATTGCCCTATGCGATGCTGACAAACTGCCCACAGACTCTGGCATCCCCGGACTACAGAGCTACGAAGCTTGGATAGCGCCGCATGCCGAGCAGTACAGCTGGCCTAGCTTTGACGAAAATTCAGCGTCGAGCATGTGCTACACCAGCGGGACCACGGGGAACCCGAAGGCGGCACTGTACAGCCACCGGTCCACGATCCTGCACGCGTGGGCCGGCGCTTTGCCCGATGCCCTGAACATGAGCGCACGCGACAGCGTGCTGCCGGTGGTGCCCATGTTCCACGTGAACGCGTGGGGCCTGCCGTATGCGGCCGCCATGACGGGTGCCAAGATGGTGTTTCCTGGTCCGGCTATGGATGGGAAATCGATTTTTGAACTGATTGAGGCTGAAAAGGTCACCTTTGCGGCGGGCGTGCCCACGGTCTGGCAAATGATGCTGGGCCACATGCAGCACGGCGATTTGCGGTTTTCGACGCTCAAACGCACCGTGATAGGCGGGTCTGCCTGCCCGCCGGCCATGATCACGGCCTTCAATGATGTTTATGGCGTCGAGGTCTTGCACGCCTGGGGGATGACCGAAATGTCGCCTCTGGGAACAGTCTGCACTCTAAAGAACCGCCACATGGAGCTGGATACTGGCGAAAAAATGGCGGTGCGCCTCAAGCAAGGACGTGCGCTCTATGGCGTGGACATGAAAATTGTCGATGATGCCGGCGCTGAGTTGCCCTGGGATGGCAAGGCCTACGGCGACTTGCTGGTCAAGGGTCCTTGGGTGATCGCCGAGTACTACAAAGGTGAAGGCGGTTCGCCCTTGGTGGACGGCTGGTTCCCCACCGGTGACGTGGCCACGATCGATCCGGATGGCTATATGCAGATTACTGATCGGAGCAAAGACGTGATCAAGTCGGGTGGCGAGTGGATCAGCTCGATAGAGGTGGAAAATATTGCCATGGCTCACCCTGCAGTGGCAATGGCCGCATGCATCGGCATGAAACACCCCAAGTGGGATGAACGTCCTGTGGTGGTGGTGGTCAAAAAACCGGGTGCCGAAGTGAGCCGTGAAGAATTGCTGGCCTTTTACGAGGGCCGGACGGCCAAGTGGCAAATACCGGATGACGTGGTGTTTATCGATGCCATTCCTTTGGGTGGCACGGGCAAGATGCAGAAGACCAAATTGCGCGAGACCCTGCGCGACTACAAGCTGCCCGGCGTCTAATTGCACCGCAGTGGTGCAGCTTCTGCCCAGCTACCGCCGACTATCTATCTCGCAGGTGACTTTCCTAGGGTGAACCCGCGGTACTGCGGCCTGCTTTGTCTTGTAGTCTTTGGGGGTCCCAATTTAGGAGCTTCCCCATGTCATTTGCATTGAAATTTACTGCGGCCGCCGTGCTCGTTTTGGCCGCCGGCGGCGCCTTCGCCCAAAAGGGCGAGACCGTCAAAATGGTTCGCATTGACCCGTTGACCGGTCTGCTCGGTCCTGTGGGCGTGAGCCAGCTAAAGGGCTACCAATTCTTCGCGGAAAAATTCAGCGGCAAGGGCAACCCCGCCGGCGTGAATTTTGAGGTGATTGGTATGGACAACAAGCTGAGCCCGACCGAGAGCCTGAACGCCCTCAAAGCGGCTATCGACCAGGGCGTGCGCTACATCATCCAGGGCAATGGCTCCTCGGTGGCGCTGGCGCTGAGCGATGCGGTGGCCAAACACAACGAACGCAACCCTGGAAAAGAGGTGATTTACCTCAATGACTCGGCGGTCGACCCCGACCTCACCAACAGCAAGTGCAGCTACTGGCACTTCCGATTCGACGCAGACACGTCCATGAAGATGGAGGCCATGTCGAGCTTCATGGTGGACCAACCCGACATCAAAAAGGTCTATATCCTGGGCCAGAACTACTCGCACGGCGTGCAAGTGGCCAAATATGCCAAAGAAACGTTGGCCCGCAAGCGCCCCGATATTCAGATCGTGGGTGAAGACCTGCATCCGCTGGCTCAGGTGCGTGACTTCGCGCCCTACATCGCCAAGATCAAGGCCGCAGGCGCTGACACCGTGATTACCGGCAATTGGGGCTCGGACCTGTCTCTGTTGGTCAAGGCCGCCAATGAAAACGGCTACAACGGCAAGTTCTTTACCTACTATGCGGGTGTGACCGGCACCCCGACGGCGCTCGGTACCAATGGCGCAGGCCGGGTCTACCAGATCGCCTACAGCCACTACAACATGGGTGGTCAGATGGACAAGTGGATGAACGAGTTCAAGGCCAAGTACAACGACGATTTCTACACCGGCTCTACGATCCGCATTTTTGAAACCGTGGGAGCGGCCATGGCCAAGGCCAAGTCGACTGACCCCGTCAAGGTTGCGGCCGCCCTGGAAGGCATTTCGGTCAAGAGCTTTAACGGCGAAGTGCAAATGCGCAACCTCGACCACCAGCTGCAGCAGCCGCTGTACATGACCGTGTGGCAAAAGGCCGACAAAAAGTACCCCTACAACCCCGAGAACACGGGCATGACGCTGGTACCGGTCAAGGAGTACCCCAACTACGTCTCCAGCACGCCCACAAGCTGCCAGATGAAGCGGCCTGGCTAAACGCCGGCGTTAATCGCCAAGAGCCCGTGGCGCGGGGTGCCGCAGCGGGCTCTTTTGTTTTGGTGAAAGCAGTGTTGGGAGCGGGCAGGGTATGGAGTTTCTAATTATTTCGACGCTGAATGGCATCAGCTACGGCTTGTTGCTGTTCATGCTGAGCTCGGGGCTGACGCTTATTTTCAGCATGATGGGCGTGCTCAATTTCGCGCATGCCAGCTTTTACATGCTTGGCGCCTATTTGGGTTACTCCGTGTCGCAAGTGCTGGGTTTCTGGCCGGCCTTGGTGGTCGCGCCCCTGTTGGTCGGTGCGCTGGGCGCGGTGTTTGAGCGCTATTGCCTTCGCCGGGTTCACAAGTTTGGTCATGTCCCCGAGCTGCTCATCACCTTTGGGCTGACTTATGTGGTGCTGGAACTGGTGCAACTGATCTGGGGACGCATTGCCATTGAATTTAAACCGCCGACCGCCCTGCAAGGCCCCGCGTTTACGCTTATCAATGATGCCGTCTCGGGTCTTCGCATGGTTTGGGGCGCCGCCAACGCTGAGATGTGCAATGCCGCCGATCCCGCGGTCCGGGTCGTGTGTTCGCCTTTCCCCGCCACACGCGCCTTCATGGTGGTGGTGGCACTGACCATGCTGGTGTCGATCTGGCTGCTGCTCACCCGCACCCGCGTGGGTCTGGTGATTCAGGCCGCGCTGACCCACCCGGACGCGGTGGAGGCACTGGGGCATAACGTTCCGCGTGTACTGATGCTGGTCTTTGGGGCGGGTGCCGCACTGGCGGGGTTGGCCGGTGTGATCGGCGGAAGCACCTTTTTGACCGAGCCGTCCATGGCGGCAACCGTGGGCTCGATTATTTTTGTCGTGGTGGTGGTGGGTGGCATGGGGTCGCTCTCGGGCGCATTCCTGGCGTCCCTGCTCATTGGCACGATCCAGACCTTTGCGGTGGCCTTCGACTACACCCTGCTGGGCGCGCTGCAACAGGTGGGCGTGTCTGTGGGGGCGTCCCTGAGCGCCAACACCTTGCTGACGATGAAATTGTCGCAAGTCGCACCCATCTTGCCGTACCTGTTTTTGGTGCTGATCTTGATATTCCGGCCCAAGGGTCTTTTGGGTAACCGGGAAGGGTGAACACCATGCAACGTTGGAACTCTCGCATTGGATCGATGTGGCTTTGGGCCCTTTTTGCCGCCATCTTGCTGGCGGCGCCGCAGGTGTTTACCAGCGGCTTGTCGGTGACCATGCTCTCGCAAATGGGCATTGCCATCATTGCCTGCCTGTCCTACAACATGTTGCTCGGCCAGGGCGGCATGCTCAGCTTTGGCCATGCGGTCTACACCGGGCTGGGTGCTTTTGTGTCGATCCACGCCCTCAATATGTACGCCGGTGCGGGCATGCCCTTGCCTGTGTCGCTGGTACCGTTGGTGGGTGGACTGGCGGGCATGGGCTTTGCCGTGCTGTTTGGCTATGTGACCACGCGCAAATCTGGCACCACTTTTGCCATGATTACCTTGGGTCTGGCCGAGTTGGTGTTTGCCATGTCGCTGATGGTGCCGGAGTTTTTTGGGGGCGAAGGCGGGATTTCCGGCAACCGGATGTCGGGCCCGGCGGTGATGGGTATCACCTTTGGCCCGGCCAAGCAGGTCTACTACCTGATTGCGGTCTACACGCTGGTGTGCGTGGTGCTGATGTATGCCTTTACCCAAACTCCGCTGGGACGGCTCTTGAACGCGGTGCGTGACAACCCCGAACGGGTGGAATTTATCGGCTACAACCCGCAGCGGGTGCGCTACACGGCATTCATCATTGCCGGTTTTTTTGCCGGTATTTCGGGCGGGCTGGGCGCTCTCAACTTTGAGATCGTCAACGCCGAAGTGGTGGGCGCAGCCCGGTCGGGTGCTTATCTGTTGTTTACCTTTTTGGGCGGCGCCACCTTCTTCTTCGGGCCCATCATTGGGGCGGTCTTGATGGTGCTTGCATTTGTGTTGCTCAGCGAATACACCCAAGCTTGGCTTTTGTACCTGGGGCTGGTGTTTATGGTGATGGTCATGTTCGCGCCTGGCGGTATTGCCAGCCTGATCATGCTCAATCTGCGGGTCGCCCGCCACGGCAAGCTGCGCGCGTTGCTGCCCGCCTATAGCGTGTTGGCGATGACCGCGCTGTTGCTGATGGTTGCTGTGGCCGCGCTGGTCGAAATGGTCTACCACCGTCAACTCAACGCGGCCATGGGCGCGGCGGTGCACTTTATGGGGCTGGAGCTGGACACCACGTCGACCCAAGCCTGGCTGGGCCTGGTGGGTGTGCTGGCGCTGGGAGCGTGGGCGTTTTCCTGGGCGCAACGGCGCTTTGGAGCGCGCTGGGATGCCGCCCAAGAAGCCATCGAAAAAGAAACCAACACCGCAGGAGCCGCACCATGAGCGCCTCACTTACCCCCCAAGCCGACAAAGCGCCGCTGGCGTTGGAACTGCGCGATGTGCGCAAGAGTTTTGGCAAGACCGAGATCATCCGTGGTGCCAGCCTGGCAGTGCACCAGGGCGAGCGTGTGGCCATCATTGGTCCCAATGGCGCGGGAAAGTCCACGCTCTTTAACCTGATCAGCGGGCGCATGTCGCCCACCAGCGGCGAGATCGTGCTCAATGGCCAGCAGATCAACGGCAAAAAGCCGTTCGAGATCAACCGCATGGGTTTGTCACGCAGTTTTCAAATCACCAACATTTTTCCCAAACTCAGCGTCTTTGAGAACTTGCGTTGCAGTGTTCTCTGGAGCCTTGGCTATGGCTACACATTTTTGAAGTTTTTGGTTGATCTGGACGATGCCAATGCGCGAGCGCAGGCGCTCATGGAAATGATTGGCTTGGACAAAAAGCGGGACGTCGTCGCACTCAATCTGACCTATGCCGAGCAACGTGCCCTGGAGGTGGGGATCACCATCGCCGGGGGCGCCAACGTCATCTTGCTGGACGAGCCAACGGCTGGCATGAGCAAGAGCGAAACTAGCCGCTTCATTGCCCTGATCAAGCAAGTCACCGAGGGTAAAACCCTGCTCACGGTAGAGCACGACATGGGCGTCGTGTTTGGTCTGGCAGACCGGATTGCGGTGCTGGTCTACGGTGAAGTGATCGCCTTTGACAAGCCGGACGCGGTGCGCGCCAGTGCCCGGGTGCAGGAGGCTTATTTGGGCTCCACGGTGGCCGATGCCCAGGCCGGCGACTCTGGTCAAGGACATTAAGTATGTTGCAAGTTTCTCAACTCAACGCGTTTTATGGCAAGAGCCACGTCCTGCATGGTGTTGACCTTCAGGTAGGCGAAGGCGAAATCGTCGCGCTGCTCGGGCGCAACGGCTCAGGGCGCTCGACCACGGCCAAGGCGATCATGGGCATGGTCGAGAGCCAGGGCTCCGTCCTATGGAATGGCCAACAGATCCAGGGCCGCAAGTCCTACGAAATCGCCAACTTGGGCGTTGGCTACGTTCCTGAGAACCGCGACATCTTTCCAAAACTTACCGTGCACCAGAACCTGCTGTTGGGACAAAAGCGCGCCAACAAAAAGCCGCGCTGGAGTTTTGACGACATGTACCAAATTTTTCCGCGCCTCAAAGAACGGGAACACACCGAGGCGGGGGTGCTGTCTGGCGGCGAGCAACAGATGCTGACCCTGTGCCGCACGCTGATGGGCGACCCTGACCTGATCATCATTGACGAACCGACCGAAGGCCTGGCGCCCAAAATTGTCGAACTGGTGGCGACCTACTTGCAGACCTTGCGCGCGCGTGGGCTGTCGGTGCTGCTGATTGAGCAAAAGCTCACCATCGCCATGCAAATCTCCGACCGTTGCCTGGTGATGGGCCATGGGAGCATCGTTTTTGACGGGAGTCCACAGGCCTTGCGCGCCGACAGCGGGGTGCGCAAAGAATGGCTGGAGGTTTGATTTTCCAGTCCCAGCGGTGACAAATCAGACCGACCACGGGCAGAAACCCCCTACAATTTAGCAAAAAAGAACGGTCGTTCTATTTTGATTTACCCTGATTTTTTCCCTTTTTCGTTCGTTCACTTCAAGGATTGAAAGCATGACTGCCCACTACCAGGTTCACGGCGATATTGCCGTCATCACCCTCGACAATCCGCCGGTCAATGGCTTGGGCTTGTCCACCCGCCAGGGTATCGCCCAGGGCATGGAGCAGGCGCAGGCCGACCCCGCCGTCGTGGCCATCGTGCTCACGGGCGCCGGCAAGGCCTTTTCAGGCGGCGCGGATATTCGCGAGTTTGGTTCGCCCAAGGCGATCCAGGAGCCTAATCTGCTGAGCGTTATTGCGGTGCTCGAAAAGTCCACCAAGCCGGTCGTAGCGGCCATGCACACCGTGGCCATGGGCGGCGGTTTGGAGTTGGCGCTGGGTTGCCACTACCGTATTGCGGCTCCAGGCACCAGCATTGCGCTGCCTGAGGTCAAACTGGGCCTGATTCCTGGTGCCGGTGGCACGCAGCGCCTGCCGCGGGCCTTGGGCGTCGAGCCTGCACTCAATATGATTGTCAGCGGTGAGCCGATCAAGGCTGAAATGTTGGCCATGCTGCCAGGTCAGCAGCTATTCCAGAAAATCGCGGCTTCGCCAGAGTCGTTGGCGGAAGAAGCCTTGGCGTTTGCCCGTTCGATTGCTGCGGTGCGCCCCATGCCGATCGTTAGCCAGTTGCCTTGCAAGCATCCGCTGGGCGACGGTTACTTTCAGTTTGCCCGCAACATGGTCGGCGGCATGGCCAAAAACTACCCCGCGCCGCTCAAGTGCGTGGCCGCCGTTGAGGCCGCCACCAAGCAGAAGTTTGACGCCGGAATGGCCACGGAACGTGAAATTTTCATGAACCTGATGCTCACCAGCGAAAGCCGCGCCCTGCGCCACCTGTTCCTGGGCGAGCGCGCCGCCTCCAAAATCCCGGACGTGCCCGCAGACACCCCGCTGCGCGATATCAAGAGCGTGGCGATCATCGGAGCCGGCACCATGGGCGGTGGCATTGCCATGAACTTCCTGAACGCCGGCGTGCCGGTCAAGATGCTGGAAATGAAGCAAGAAGCGCTGGACCGGGGCTTGGCCACGATGCGCGGCAACTACGAAGCCCAAGTCAAAAAAGGCAAGCTCAAGCAAGCCAAATACGAAGAACGCATGGCCTTGTTGTCCACCACTCTGAGCTACGACGACCTGGGTAGCGCAGACTTGGTGATCGAGGCGGTGTTTGAAGAAATCGGCGTCAAAGAAGCCGTGTTCAAAGAGCTGGACCGCGTCATGAAGCCCGGCGCGATTTTGGCCTCCAACACGTCCACGCTGGACTTGAACAAAATTGCATCCTTCACCCAGCGCCCGCAAGACGTGGTGGGTCTGCATTTCTTCAGCCCGGCCAACGTCATGAAGCTGCTTGAAGTGGTGCGCGGCGAAAAAACCGCAAAAGACGTGATGGCGACCGTCATGGCCGTGGCCAAGAAGATCCGCAAAACCGCGGTGGTGTCCGGCGTGTGCGACGGCTTTATCGGCAACCGCATGATTGAGCAATATGGCCGCCAAGGTGGTTTCTTGCTGGACGAAGGCTGCACTCCCGAGCAAGTGGATAAAGCCATGGAAAAGTTTGGCATGGCCATGGGGCCCTTCCGTATGGGCGATTTGGCCGGCAACGACATCGGCTGGGCCATCCGCAAGCGCCGCGCCACCGAGCGCGCCAACATGAAGTACAGCAAAACCGCCGATTTGTTGTGTGAAAAAGGCCGCTTTGGTCAAAAAACCGGTGCAGGCTGGTACGACTACAAGCCCGGCAAACGCGACGCCATTCCGAACGCCGAAGTCGTCAAGATGATCGAAGACTACCGTGCTTCGCAAGGCATTACGCCGCGTACCATTTCAGACGAAGAAATCGTGCAGCGCCTGGTGTTTGCCTTGGTCAACGAGGGTGCGCACATACTGGAAGAAGGCATTGCCAACAAGGCCAGCGATATCGACATTTGCTACATCTTTGGTTACGGATTTCCTCCGTACCGGGGTGGTCCCATGCTGTATGCCGACGAGGTGGGTTTGTTCAACGTCGTGCAGGCCATGCACCGTTTCGCCCAAAATCCGCACGACGACGCCGAGTTCTGGAAGCCCGCACCCCTGCTGGCCCGACTGGCCGCCGAAGGCAAGACATTTAATTAAGGAATAGCCATGACTTCAGCCGTAATTGTTTCTACCGCCCGCACCCCTCTGGCCAAGAGCTGGAAAGGTTCTTTCAACATGACCCACGGCGCCACGCTGGGCGGCCACGCGGTCGAGCACGCCATTGCCCGCGCCGGGATCGAGGCCGCCGAGGTGGACGACGTCATCATGGGATGCGCCACGCCCGAAGGCGCGACCGGGGCCAACATCGCACGCCAGATCGCTCTGCGCGCGGGATGCCCGATTACCGTATCCGGCATGACGATCAACCGTTTTTGCTCGTCTGGCCTGCAGACCATCGCCACCGCATCGCAGCGCATCATTGCGGGCGAGGGCGATGTCTATGTGGCCGGCGGTGTCGAGGCCATTTCCTGCGTCCAGCAAGAGATGAACCAGCATATGCTGGCCGACCCTTGGCTCGCAAAAAACAAGCCCGAGATTTACTGGAACATGCTGCAGACCGCCGAGAACGTGGCTAAGCGCTATGGCATTGGCCGTGACGCCATGGACGAGTACGGCGCAGCCAGCCAGCAAAAAGCGTCCGCCGCTTTGGCTGCCGGTCTTTTCGAAGCCGAAATCGCACCTATCACGGTCACCATGGGCGTGGCCGACAAGGTCATGGGCCTGATGACCAAGAAAGTGACCGTCAAAAACGACGAAGGCATTCGCGAAGGCACCACGTTTGAGGGTATTCACGGTTTGCGCTCTGCCATGCCCGGCGGCCTGATCTCGGCAGGCAACGCCAGCCAGTTCTCGGACGGCGGCGGCGCGGTGGTCGTGATGAACGAAACCCTCGCCGAGCGCAAGGGCCTGACACCCCTGGGCCGCTTTTTGGGCTTTGCGGTGGCAGGTTGCGAGCCAGACGAAATGGGCATTGGCCCCGTGTTTGCCATCCCCAAAGTGCTGGCACGCCTGGGCCTCAAAGTCAGCGACATCGATTTGTGGGAACTCAACGAAGCGTTTGCAGTTCAAGTGCTGTACTGCCGTGACAAGCTCGGTATTCCGGCGGAACTGCTGAACGTCAATGGCGGCGCCATTGCGGTCGGCCATCCTTATGGCGTGAGCGGCCAGCGTCTGACGGGCCACGCCCTGATCGAAGGCAAGCGCCGTGGCGCCAAGCGCGTGTGCGTCACCATGTGTATCGGTGGCGGCATGGGCGCAGCCGGTATTTTTGAAGTCTTGTAATCGGGCAGGCGTGGTGACACGCTGCCGATAGCGCCTGGCAGGTGCGAGGCATTTGTCGGGTACGGGCGTGTTCTGGTCGTTTGCGGCTGGCCACGCCCGATTTTTTTATCAGCGCCAAGAAAGAATCCGATGCCTTCACCCTCGCGCCACCTGCCCTTGCAGGGCGCCAGTAATTTTCGTGATCTGGGCGGCTACGTGGGCCACGGTGGTCGCCGGGTGCGTTGGCGCCGGCTGTTCCGTTCGGATCACCTCGCGAATCTGAGCGATCCAGATCTTGCGCAGCTGCAGGAGCTCAAAATCACCCGCAGCTTTGACTTTCGGGGCCACCACGAAAGCGCTGCACAGTCTTACGATTGGCCCGGGACCCAGCGTCACTCTCTCGCGATTGAGCCCTCGCTGGTGCAGTACTTGCACACGCAGCTGAAATCTGGGCAGCCGATGGGGCCCCAGGACGCGGTGGACGCCATGCAGGTCACCTACCAAGGCTTTGTCCGCAATAACTCGGACCGCTTTGCCGCGCTTTTTACCCACCTTTTGGAGCAGGATGGGCCGCTGGTGTTTCACTGCACTGCGGGCAAAGACCGCACCGGTTTGGCGGCGGCACTGGTGCTTTCCGCGCTGGGTGTATCCCAGGACGATATCTTGCAAGACTACCTGCTCACCAATGCCTTGTACCGGCATGACGGCGCTCCCAGCGCTGGGCTTACCCTGCTGAGCCCCGAGGTGATGGCGGTGGTTTGGCGCGTGCGCGAAGACTTTTTGCAGGCCTCTTTGCAAACGATTGAGGCCGACCATGGAGGAATGGCGCAGTACCTGCAGCAGCGCATGGGCCTGACCGACCCGCTGCTGGAGCGCTTGCGCCAGATCTACCTCGAATAGGAGCCCGCGCCCCAGCCCGGACATGCGGGGTACGTGCACCTGGCATGCGTGCCGCTTGATTCACCTCAATGCCGCATATCCAATCGTGCGTCCCAATAGGCGTATGGCTTTTAAGGACGCACCGTGGCTCATATCGTAATTGTTGGCGCAGGTATTGGCGGCATGCCGGCAGCCTACGAAATTCGTGCGTTGCTCGGCAAAGAGCACCAAGTGACCGTGGTGAATTCCACTCCCTATTTCCAGTTTGTGCCCAGCAACCCCTGGCTGGCGGTCGGTTGGCGCGAACGGGCTCAGATTACGGTGGCAATTGAGCCTTGCCTGACCCGCAAAGGCATCGGTTTCATAGCCAAAACGGTGGACCTGATCGACGCTGCGGCCAACCGGCTCACCCTGGAGGGTGGCGACACTTTGGAATACGACTATTTGGTCATCACCACCGGTCCCAAACTGTCCTTTAGCGAGGTGCCCGGCGCCGGGCCATGGGAGTCCGGCGGTGGCGGCTTTACCCACTCGGTCTGCAGCGTGGACCATGCGCAGGCATTCTTTGCCGACTACGAGAAATTCCTGGAGCAGCCCGGACCGGTGGTCATCGGTGCAATGCCCGGGGCGAGCTGTTTCGGTCCGGCTTACGAGTTCGCGTTCATTTTGGACACCGACCTGCGCAAGCGCAAGCTGCGCCACAAAGTCCCCATCACTTACGTCACCAGCGAGCCCTACATCGGCCACTTGGGTTTGGGTGGGGTGGGCGACAGCAAGTCCATGCTCGAGTCGGAAATGCGCAATCGCGACATGAAGTGGATCACCAATGCCAAAACCACCAAGGTCGAAGAGGGCAGGATGTTTGTCACCCAGCTCGACGACTTGGGCCAGGTGTACAAAGAGCATGAACTGGACTTCAAGCTGTCCATGATGCTGCCGGCTTTCAAGGGCGTGGACGCGGTGGCCGCGGTCCCCCGCCTGTGCAACCCGCGGGGCTTTGTGCTGATTGACGAGTTTCAGCGCAGCAAGGCGTACCGCAATATCTTCTCGGCAGGCGTGTGCGTCGCCATTCCCCCGGTGGAAGTGACGCCCGTCGCGACCGGAACGCCCAAGACGGGCTACATGATTGAGAGCATGGTGGGTGCCATCGCCCTCAATATCGCCGATGAGTTGGCAGGCAAACCTGCCGAGGCCAAGGGCACTTGGAATGCCATTTGCCTGGCCGACATGGGCGATACCGGCGCGGCCTTTGTGGCGCTGCCGCAAATTCCGCCGCGCAACGTCAACTGGTTCAAAAAAGGCAAGTGGGTGCATCTGGCCAAGATCGCCTTTGAGAAATACTTTTTGCGCAAGATCCGAAACGGGGAGTCCGAGCCGGTCTACGAAAAATACGTGCTCAAGGCCTTAGGCATCGTCCGACTGGTCGAGAAAAAGTCACACTGAAAACTCCTTTGGCGCGCGCTCGCGCGTGCCCATCCCAAGCACCACCAACCACGCCGCAAACCGAGGCCCACCCCATGAGCGAAACCCTGGTTAAAGTGAGTCTGCAGCAACAGCAGGACTACCAATTCAATGTCAGTTTTGGTGGCGCCGTGCCGCCCCTGTTGGCGGACGAGCCTGCACCGCTGGGCAGCGGGTTAGGGCCTTCGCCGGTGCAATTGTTGGCGGCCGCGGTGGGCAATTGCCTGGCGGATTCGCTGCTCTTTGCGCTGCGCAAGTTCAAGCAAAACCCTGAGCCCCTGCGCTGTGAGGTTCAGGCCGAGGTCGGGCGCAACGGCGAAGGCCGATTGCGGGTGCTGAGAATCCACGCGGTGCTGACTTTGGGGGTTCCGGCGGCGTCGCTGGACCACCTGGACCGCGTATTGGAACAATTTGAGGGCTTTTGTACGGTAACCCAGAGCGTGGGGCAGGGGATTGCGGTTGTAATTGAGGTCTTCGACTGCAACCAGATTCGCCTTAAACCCCGTTGATGTTGGCCCTTGCGCCCCTTGAGAGAAACAATGCCCATGAAAACCCCGCACGACCTGGTGGCCCAAGCCAAAGCCCAAACCCACGAAATTTCCATCGACCAGGCCGAAGACGCGATTCGCAATGCCGACGTGCTGATCGATGTGCGCGAGGCCGATGAATACGCCACCGGGCACCTGCCCGGCGCGGTGCACATGTCCCGCGGCCTGCTGGAGTTCAAGATCAGTGCCAGCCCCGAGCTCGCCGCCCGCGATCTCAAGATCGTTCTGTATTGCAAAACCAGCGGCCGCGCCGCCCTGGCGGCGGTCCAGCTCAAGGCCATGGGTTACCTCAAAGTGTCCTCGATTGCAGGCGGATATGACGCCTGGGTGGCTGCAGGCAAGGCGGTGGCCAAGCCCAGTGCGCCGGTGTTTGAGTAAAGGTCGGGCGTTGATTCGCTTGGGTGACAGTGGTCGGGGCAGTTTTAGGGCGTAATTGCGCACTTTGGTGCTGCGTGTTTGCCGCATGCGGTGCACCCCCAACCTGCCCGATTTGTCACCATGAAACTTCGCCCCACCCTGGATTTTTTGCTCAACGACTGGCTCCACACCACCGAGCTGACCCAGCGCCCGCGCTTTAGCGACCATTCCCGCGAAACCTTTGACGCGGTGCTTGAGACCTGCGAGCGCATCGCCCGCGAAAAATTCGCCCCCTTTAATCGCCTGGTGGACGTCGAAGAGCCGCACTTTGACGGCGAAAAAGTCATCTTGCCCCAGGCCACACACGACGCCGCCAAGGCCTACGCTGAGTCGGGCATGCTGAGCGCAGCGCAAGATTTTGAGATGGGTGGCATGCAGTTGCCCTACAGCGTTGAGGCGGCGGCCAACGCGTTTTTTGCGTGTGCCTCGGTCAGTATTGGCTCAGGCATGCTCACCACCGGCAACGCCAATTTGCTGATGGTGCACGGCACGGAGTTGCAAAAAACCGCGTTTGCCAAAAATGAGTTCAACGGCCGGTTTTCGGGCACCATGTGCCTGAGCGAGCCCCAGGCGGGCTCCAGCCTGTCGGACATCACGACCCGTGCCGTGCCCGACGGCGCTGATTTTGAAGCCGAGCCTCTGGGCGCGCGCTACCGGCTCAAGGGCAACAAGATGTGGATCTCCAGCGGCGAGCATGAGCTGTCCGAGAACATCGTGCACTTGGTGCTCGCCAAGATTCCCGATGCCAGCGGCGCCTTGGTGCCAGGCACGCGCGGAATTTCACTCTTCATCGTGCCGAAAAAACTGGTGGATCCGCAGGGCCAACTTACCGGGGTGCGCAATGACGTGGCCCTGGCCGGTCTCAACCACAAGCTGGGCTGGCGCGGCACCACCAATACCTTGCTTAATTTTGGCGAGGGCAAGTATCCCGTGCAGGGGCAGCCGGGTGCCGTGGGCTACCTGGTCGGCAAGCCCGGCGAAGGCCTGCGCTGCATGTTCCACATGATGAACGAGGCGCGTATTGGCGTAGGCATTGCCGCCACCATGCTGGGCCTGGCCGGTTATTACGCCAGCCTGGAATACGCCAAAAACCGCCCTCAGGGCAGACCCATGGGCGCAGGTGGCAAAGACCCCTCGCAACCCCAAGTACGCATCATTGAGCACAGTGACGTCAAACGCATGCTGCTGGCCCAAAAGTCCTATGGCGAAGGTGCGCTGGCCCTGGCGCTGTACTGTGCCCGGCTGGTGGACGAACAACACACCGCCGATGCCGTCGCGGCCGACGAGGCGCGCCTGTTGCTCGAAGTGCTCACCCCGATCGCCAAAAGCTGGCCCAGCGAGTGGTGTCTTGAGGCCAACTCGCTTGCCATCCAGGTCCATGGCGGCTACGGTTACACGCGGGATTTTCCGGTCGAGCAATACTGGCGCGACAACCGCCTCAACATGATCCACGAAGGTGCGCACGGCATCCAAGCCATGGACTTGCTCGGGCGCAAGGTTCTGATGGAAAACGGCCGCGGCATGCAACTGCTGGCTGCCCGAATGCAAGCCACCATGGCGCGCGCCACACCCCACGCCGCGTTGGCGCCCTATGCACAGGCGCTGGGTCAAGCCCTTTCCAAAGTGGGCGCAGCCACGCAAGCCGCGTGGGCCAATGGCGCCCCTACCGAAGCGCTGGCCAATGCCGTGCCCTATATGCAAGCCTTCGGTCACACCGTGCTGGCCTGGATTTGGCTGGACGTAGCGTGCACCACGCTTGCTGCTGACGCTGCGCAGGCGCAAGCTGCCACGGTGGGCCGACTGGGCGCGGCGCGCTTCTTCTTTCACTATGAGCTGCCCAAGATCGGCGCCTGGTTGTCTGTGGTGCAATCGAGGGATATGACTTGTGCAACTTTCCCTGAGGACGCTTTCTGATGGCTTTTTTCAAAAAATACAACGGCACCACCGACAAACGCCTGCTGCGCATTGAGCGCTGGACCTGGATCCTGATTTATGGCGGTCTGCTGACCAGCGTGGTGTCGTATTTCATGCCTGCCAACCCCGACGGGGGCCTGAACGCCGTGCTGGCCTGCGGGCTGCTGGCGGTGGCCACCGGGGTGGCGCTGGTGATCGTGCGCTCGCGCCTGCACGGCGAGTAGCGCGAGCCCACTCGTCGCCATATCGCTGTGGCGACAGCCGTCACTGGCCTGCTGGCGGCACAATTGTTTTTGTTTTTCTCCCCTCTTGTATTGAAGGAATTGGCATGACGCGTACTGTCCAGCAGCTTTTTGATTTGACCGGAAAAACCGCCCTGGTCACCGGTGGCTCCCGTGGTTTGGGTCTGCAAATGGCGCATGCGCTCGGCGAAGCCGGAGCCCGTGTGCTGGTGACCTCGCGCAAGGCAGAAGACCTCGAGCAGGCTGTGGCCGAGTTGCAGGCTGCGGGCATTGACGCCCGTTGGGTAGCCGCCGACTGTGCCAAAGACAGCGAAATCACCCGCCTGGTCGATGAAACACTGCACCGCCTGGGCGACATCGACATTTTGGTCAACAACGCCGGTGCCGCCTGGGGCGCACCCGCCGAAGACCACCCCGTTGACGCCTGGGACAAGGTGATGAACCTCAATGTGCGCGGTTACTTTTTGCTCAGCCAAGCCGTGGCCAAGCGCAGCATGATCGCCCGCCGCTCGGGCCGCATCATCAATGTGGCGTCGATTGCCGGCTTGGGTGGCAACCCCGAAGGAATGAACACCATTGCCTACAACACCTCCAAGGGTGCGGTCATCAACTTCACCCGCACCTTGGGTGCGGAGTGGGGCAAGTACAACATCACCGTCAACGCCATCTGCCCGGGCTTTTTCCCCAGCAAGATGACCGCGGGCACCTTGAAGGCGATGGGCGAAGAAAAGCTCGCTGCCCACGCCCCGCTCAAGCGCCTGGGTGACGACGAAGACCTCAAAGGCCTGTGCCTGCTGTACGCGTCTGACGCCGGCAAGCACATCACCGGCCAGTGGCTGGCGGTGGACGGTGGCGTGAGCGTGGTCACCGGTGGCTGAAGTCGCGGCGCCGCCCTCCCAGGCGGCACCTGTCTCCTGGGCGCAGTTGGCCGGTTTTGGGGTGGACATTCCCTTTGTCATGCACCTCGGCTTTGTGCTCACGCAGTTCGCATCGGGCCAGTCGGAGATCGCCTACACCGCCCAGCCGGAGCACCTCAATTCGTACGGGGTCACGCATGGTGGCGCCCTCATGACATTGCTGGACGTGTCCATGGCCACCGCGGCGCGCAGCGATTCGCCCGAGCAGGGCGTGGTCACGATCGAGATGAAGACCAGTTTTATGCATCCGGCTCAGGGCCCCTTGCTGGCCCGGGGTACGCTAACGCATCGCACCGCCAGTATGGCGTTCACCCAGTCCACGATTTTCGATGCCCAGGGCCGCGCATGCGCCAGCGCCATGGGCACCTTCAAATACCTGAAACGGCCGCCCGGTCGCACACCCTAAAGAGACAAGCCATGCCCGTCAATCGCCAAATCCATCTCGACAACCGCCCCAAAGGCGAAGCCCAGACCAGCAATTTTGTGCTGGTCACAGCACAAACCCCAGATTTACACGAGGGTGAAGTGCTGGTGCGCCACCATTACTTGAGCCTGGACCCCTATATGCGCGGTCGCATGAACGACGCCAAGAGCTACGCCCAACCCCAGGCCCTGGGCCAGACCATGCAAGGGGGCACCGTGGGTGAAGTGGTGGAGTCGCGCAATCTGCGCTATCCCGTGGGTACGCAAGTGGTGGGCATGGGGGGCTGGCAGGAGTACAGCGTGGTCAAGGCCGATATCCCAGGCGCACTGCGCGCCGTGGATACACGCCATGTGCCTTTGAGCGCTTATTTGGGCGCTGTGGGCATGCCTGGTGTGACGGCCTACTACGGGCTGGTGCACATCATCGCGCCCAAGCCGGGCGATACCTTGGTGGTGAGCGCGGCTACGGGCGCGGTAGGCAGCGCATTTGCCGCCTTGAGCAAAGCGCGCGGGTGCCACACCGTGGGCATCGCTGGGGGCGCAGAAAAGTGCAGCTATGCTGTCGATGAACTGGGCTTTGACGCCTGTATTGACTACAAACAATATTCTGACGCCGCCAGCCTGTCGGCGGCTATTGCCGCAGTCTGCCCCAAGGGGATTGACGGCTACTTTGAGAACGTCGGTGGCATGGTGTTGAACGCCGTGTTGCCACGCATGAACGCCTTTGGCCGCATTGCGGTCTGCGGCATGATCGCGGGCTACGATGGCGCGCCGCTGCCTTTGACCCATCCCGCCCTGATTCTGATGCAGCGCTTGAAAATTGAAGGCTTTATCGTCAGCGAGCACATGGAAGTCTGGCCCGCCGCGTTGGCTGAGCTTGGCGGCTTGGTGGCCAGCGGCAAATTGCGCGCGCGGGAGAGCATTGCTCAGGGCCTGGAAAATGCGCCCGAAGCCTTTTTGGGCTTGCTCAAAGGCAAAAACTTCGGCAAACAGCTGGTCAAGTTGGTCTAAATGGACGCCGCCGCCACCCACGAAGTGTTCAACCAGGCCAAGCCCCTGGAGAACTACAACCTGTTTGACGGCAACCAGGCGCTGCAAAGCGCCCTGAAATTCAATGCGCCCGGCCTGGACACGCGCGATTTGCGGACACTGGGTGCGCAACTGGGCAGCGCCGAGATGCAAACCCATGCGCAATTGGCCAACGTGCACACGCCGCAACTGCGCAGCCACGACCGGGTTGGCAACCGGATTGACCAGGTCGAGTTTCATCCCAGCTACCACGCCCTGATGGCGAGTGCCATGCAGGCGGGGCTGCACGGGAGTCCCTGGATTTCGTTTTTTGACGCCGCACCGGGCACATCCACCGCGCACCTGCGTCGTGCCGCCGCGTTCACCCTGTTTACCGAGCTCGAGCCGTCCATCCTCTGCCCGATTTCCATGACCTACGCTGTCATGCCTGCGCTGCGCAGCAACGCCGCGATTTACCAAGCGTGGGCACCGGGCCTGAGCAGCCCCGATTACGACCCGGCGCTCAAACTTTTCAGTCAAAAAACGGCCCTGACCATGGGCATGGGAATGACCGAAAAGCAGGGCGGCTCCGACGTGCGGGCCAACACCACGCAAGCCACCGCCGATGGCAGCGATGCCTGGGGCCAGCGCTTCCGGCTGGTGGGCCACAAGTGGTTTTTCTCGGCGCCCATGTGCGACGCTTTTTTGGTGCTGGCGCAGTCAGCGGCCGGGCTGAGCTGCTTTTTTCTGCCCCGCGTGCTGCCCGATGGCAGCCTGAACCGCCTGCGTGTGCAACGCCTCAAGGACAAGCTGGGCAACAAGGCCAACGCCAGCTCGGAAGTGGAGTTTTTGGACGCTACCGCTTGGCTGGTCGGCGTGGAGGGCCGTGGCGTGCCGCAAATTCTGGAGATGGGAGAAATGACCCGGCTGGACTGCGCCTTGGGCACCAGCGGTCTGATGCGCCAGGCCCTCGGCATCGCACTGCACCACACGGCACAGCGCCAGGCCTTTGGCAAGCCGCTGATTGAGCAGGCGCTGATGCGCAACGTGCTGGCCGATTTGGCACTGGAAAGTGAAGCGGCCACCGCCTTGTCCATGCGACTGGCGCGCGCATTTGACAAATCGGGCGATAGCTTTGAGCGCCTGATGGCGCGCGTACTCACGCCCATTGCCAAGTACTGGATCTGCAAGCGCGGCAGCGCATTTGGCCAGGAAGCCATGGAATGCATGGGCGGTAACGGCTATGTGGAGGAGGGCGGTTTGGGCACCATGGCCCGCATTTACCGCGAAATGCCGCTGAACTCGATTTGGGAAGGTGCGGGCAACATCATGGCGCTTGACCTGTTGCGCGCCCTGCGCAAAGGCGATGTCGCCCAGGCCCTGGCCCAAGAGCTGGCTCCGGCACGCGGTGCGCACCCGGCGCTGGACCGCATGATTGCGTCTTTGCCCACCCGTGTGGAACTGCTGGCCAACGAAGTGCAGGCCCGCCGCTTGGCGCAAGACGTGGCGCTTGCCGTGCAGGCCGCCCTGCTGCAGCAAAGTGCACCAGATGCCGTGTTTGGCGCCTTTTGCGACTCCCGGCTGGGTGGCGACTGGGGTTACAGCTTTGGCACCCTGGGCAGTGGCATGGACTTTGAGGCCATCATCCGCCGCGCGATGCCATGCTGATCGATTACCAAACCATTGATTCACGAGGTGCCCATGTCTGACCTGATTCTTCATCACTATCCCAGCTCCCCATTTTCAGAAAAAGTCCGCCTGGTGCTGGGCTACAAGGCACTGGCCTGGAAATCGGTCGTGGTGCCGCGTATCTTGCCCAAGCCCGATGTGCTGGCCCTGACGGGCGGCTACCGGAAAACGCCGTTTTTGCAAATCGGTGCCGACATCTACTGCGACACGGCGTTGATCTGTGAGGTGCTGGACCACGTGCAACCGAGCCCCACCTTGTATCCCGAAGCGTCCAAGGGTGTGGCGCGGGTGCTGGCGCAGTGGGCGGACACCACGCTGTTTTGGGCGGCGATGGCCTACAACCTGGGCCCCAAGGGCGCAGCGGCCCTGTTTGCTGATGCGCTTCCCGAGGCCGCCAAAGCCTTTGCCGCCGACCGGGGCGCCATGTCGGCGGGCATGACGCGTAGCCGCCCGGCGGATGCAACAGCCAGCTACAAATCGTATTTGCGCCGCCTGGCCCACATGCTGGACCACCAGGACTTTTTGCTCGGTAGTGCGCCCTGCGTGGCCGATTTTGCGGCTTATCACCCGCTGTGGTTTACCCGCCACGTGGTGCCGGTGATGGCGGATATTCTGAAAGCTACGCCTTCTGTGTTGGCCTGGATGGACCGTATGGCCGCGCTGGGCCACGGCAGCATGGAAAAATTCAGCGCCGAGCAGGCAATCGCCTTGTGCGCGGCCAGTGAGCCCCTGGCTTTGGCCCCGGACTCCGCTTTTCAGGACGAGCATGGAATTCCCTTGGGCAGTGCGGTCAGCATTTCGGCAGAGACTTTTGGCCAGGAGCCCACCGAAGGCGTGCTGCTGGCCGCCACCCGCACCCGCTACACCTTGCGCCGCGAAGACCCGCGCGCGGGCGTCGTGCACGTGCATTTCCCTCGCATCGGCTATGCCCTGCGGGCGCTGCAAGCCTGACACCTTTTTCTTTCACTTTTCCCCGAGACTCTTGCATGATTTCTGACTTCAAAAACAAAACCGCTGTAATTACCGGCGCGGGTTCGGGCTTTGGCCTCGAATGCGCGCGCATTGGCGCTGCGCTGGGCATGAACCTGGTGCTGGCCGACGTGCAGCAAGACGCGCTGGACCGCGCCGCGACCGAGATGACCGCCGCCGGTGCGCCCGTCCTGGCCATGCGCGTGGACGTGTCCAAGGCCGAGCAGGTGGAGGCACTGGGCGCTGCCACCCTGGCGCGCTTTGGCGCGCCCAGCTTTGTGTTCAACAACGCAGGGGTGGGCTCGGGCGGCCTGATTTGGGAAAACACCTTGCAAGACTGGGAATGGGTGATTGGCGTGAACCTCATGGGCGTGGCCCACGGTATTCGTGTGTTTACCCCCATGATGCTGGAGGCTGCTGCCAAAGACCCGGCTTTTCAGGGACACATCGTCAACACCGCCAGCATGGCCGGTTTGCTCAATGCGCCCAATATGGGCGTCTACAACGTGAGCAAGCATGCCGTAGTGAGCATGAGCGAGACCCTGTACCAAGACCTGGCCTTGGTCACCGAACAAATCAGTGCCAGCGTGCTGTGCCCCTTCTTTGTTCCGACCGGCATCAGCCAAAGCCACCGCAACCGCCCTGACGAGCTCAAAGCTGCGGGCGTCAAGCCCACCAAGAGCCAGTTGATCGGACAAGCCATGAGCGACAAGGCCGTGGGCAGCGGCAAGGTCAGTGCCGCTGACGTAGCAAAGATGGTCTTTGACGCCATGGCGGCCAACCAGTTCTACATTTACAGCCACCCCAAATCCATAGCGTCCGTACAGGTGCGTATGGAAGACGTGCTCATGTCCCGCAACCCCACCGACCCTTTTGCCCACAAGCCCGAAATCGGTGTGGAGCTGAAAAAGGCATTGCGCGCCTGAGTGCGTCAAAAACGCGGCAAAAAAGTGTTCAAATACACGGTTTCAAAAATTCACCTCTAGGAAAGATCTCATGGGCAATTCAATCGTCACCGAAGCAGACCGCAAAGCAACCCCCGCACCCAAGCCTCTGCCCGGCATGACCCTGGGCAGCGCAGGCCGCGGCCAAAAAGTGAGCTTGGAGCGCGGCGTTTCCACCCGCAGCAAAAAGAACCCCGGCAAGCGGGCCAAGAAGGGCGGTTAATTCCACTTGCTCCGGTGACGGACTTCGATCCGTGTCCGTTCGCTCCAAAAAAAAGCCCTCTTCAGAGGGCTTTTTTTATTGGGTGTTAAGCGTACAGAGCGTGTTTTGCGTTACTTCCGGAGAGGTGATAGGGGTCGCCCCCTGTGTCGTGTACAGTCAAAAAATACTGCTGATACCTGTCTATATGGCCCGAATATCCAGAATCGTCATCACACACCACCAGCTCCCACTTGAGCCGCCTTTCCCCGCCTCTTGGGACACGCGACCCCGCACTCGTTTTCCGGCAACACTGGTGCGTGTCTATGATGAAGACGGTCGCATGGGCGTGGGTTCCGGTGACGCGATGCTTGGTTTTTCTGATTACGAGCACCTTTTCATTGGTCAGGAGGCGATGGAGCTGGACCGCCATCATGCGATCTTGATGAATATCGATTTTCATGGTGGGCGACCCTGGCCCTTGGACATCGCACTGTGGGACCTGGTGGGCAAGACCCAAGGACAAGCCGTCTGGAAAATGCTGGGTGCAAGGGCGCCGCGGTTGCGCGCCTATCAGTCCAGCGGCGTGCATCGGTCACCCGATGACATGGTCGGGGTTGCGATGCGCTGCCTGACGGCGGGCATACCGGCACTCAAGGTCCGGTTTGGCCGCAGCGACTTGGCAAAAGATCTTCAGGTGTTGCACGCCATCCGTGAAGCGGTTGGTGATCAGCTGGACCTCATGGTGGACTGCAACCAAGGCTGGCGTATGCCTTGGGACACTGCGCCATCGTGGGACCTTGAGCATGCGCTTCACGTTGCCAAAGCGCTTGAAAAGTTAGGGGTCTTCTGGATGGAAGAGCCCTTGCATCGTGGTGACTACGAAGGAATGCGCACCTTGCGAAATCGGACAGGTGTTCGGCTGGCAGGTGCCGAGCTCACCCGCGAACCCTACGAATGGCGTGAACTGTTGGAGCGCGACTGCTTAGATGTATTTCAGCCCGATGCGGCACTCACAGGCGGCATTACCGGACTGGCACCCTTCGCCCGTGAAGTTGGGCAACGGGGCCGGTTGTTTAGCTCCCATACCTGGGGAAACGGCCTGGGAATGATGGCCAACCTGCATTTAATTGCCGGCACCGCGGGCGAGACCTACGTCGAATGGCCGCTGGATGCGCCGGAATGGACGCCAGAACGGCGTGATTACCTTTTGGCGTCACCCTTGAAATTGGACAACCAAGGTTGGTTCACACTTCCTGAGGCACCAGGACTGGGCATCGAGCTCAATGAGGAGATGCTGGAACAGACGCTTAGCACGACGGCCAAGTTTCACTGAAAGGAATCACTCCCGTGAATTCAAGATTGACATTGCAGCAGGTAAACGAGCTGGCCCGCCAAGCATTGACGGCAAGTGGCGCGGGTGCGCCACAAAGTGAGGTGGTAGCGCACTCTATTGAGGAAGCGGAGGCCCAAGGCGTTCGCAACGTGGGTCTGGCTTACCTGCCCACTTATTGCGCCCATCTTCGCTGTGGCAAGGTCGATGGACATGCGATGACCCGCACCCAAATGACTGCGCCCTCTTTCCTCCAAGTCGATGCAGCGCATGGATTTGCCCATACGGCATTCACGTCGGCCTTGCCAGAGTTTGTGTCGATGGTACGAAGTCAAGGGGTCGCCATGATGACCATCAGGAACTCTTACTCCGCCGGTGTGCTTGGATGGTTCATTCATCGGTTTCTCGAGCACGGGTTGATGAGCCTGGCATTTGCCAATGCCTCGGCCATGATGGCGCCAGTCGGTGGTAACAAGCCCGTCTTTGGAACCAATCCATGGGGTTTTGGCGTTCCGCAATCGGAAGCGGATGCCATCGTCGCCGATATGTCGAGCACGGCAACAGCCCGGGTGAATGTGATTGCCGCGGCGCGAGCCGGTGGACCGATACCCGAGGGCTGGGCAATCGATGTGGATGGCAACCCAACGACTGATCCCCAAGCGGCGCTCGCCGGCACAATGGCCCCGGCAGCGGGTCACAAGGGCTACGCGTTAGCATTGCTGGTCGATGTACTGGTTGCAGGTTTGGGCTCCGCAAATTGGTCATTTGAGGCCAGTTCTTTGCTGGACGACTCTGGTGGCCCGCCTGGCGTAGGTCAATGCTTTATTGCCATCGATCCCGCTCGCTGTGCGCCCGGATTTACGCAGCGCATCGCTCGGTTAGCCCAAGTGATTTATGAGCAAGAGGGCGCCCGCTTGCCGGGAATGGGTCGGGCCGAGCACGCTGCCTATGCGAGTGACCACGGAGTTGAAGTTCCCGATGCATTGGTGGTTGAACTGCGCGCTTTGGCGGAACCAGGCTAATGCCCAGCGAAACGCTCTTAGCGGTGTTGAAGGCCAACGGCATCCTGCCAGTAGCGTCCCCCGCTGCCTTTTCCTTCGAGTTGCTGACGGGAGGGTTCTGGAATCGTGTCTACCGTCTGCGTTGCAAGGAACCTACCTCCATTGATTGGGTGGTAAAGCAGTTTGTACAAGTGCCTGTGAATCCTTTGTTCCCGATTCTCCCGGCAGCGGAATATGCAGCGTTGCGGTTCATTCAAGGTCAGGAATGTGCACCCAGGCCTATCGCATTCATCCCCGACAGTTCGATCGGTAGCCTGTTGGTGTACGACTATGTCCAGGGTGGCAGTTGGAATGGAGACCTTGTGGCGGCGGCAACCTTGCTGGTGCGGATTCAGCAGATTCCCGTGAATGCGTTTGCTATGCAAGCTTTTCGCAGGTTGCCGACAGATGCCGCCGCCCTGCAAGAGCATGCAGACGTGATTTTGCAAATCCATCCTGGTGCGGTAAGTGACAGCGTGCGCCAATTTCGCCCAAAAGTGCCCGCGCAATCTGGCGATTCGGTTGCAAGACGGGTGTTGGTGCACACTGACTGCGGGCCAGGCAACATGGTCAGTAGCCCCGATGGATTGCGCTTGATTGATTGGCAGTGTCCGGGCATTGGCGACGGGCTTCAGGATGTGGTGACGTTTATCTCTCCTGCGATGCAAGTCCTCTACGGCTACCCGGTGCTGACATTGGCCCAGGAACAACAGTTCTTGGAGACTTACTTTTCTGCTCTGGGGGAAAACGCACTGGGCGAGCAAGCAACACGGACGCGATTTCACAGTGTTCGCAGCAGTCACCATTACCGGTTCGCCGCTTATTGCGCAATGCGCTCGCAGGACACAGTCGCCTCGGATGAGAAGACGTCGCGTTTGTACGGTGTCGCTCTGCGGGCAGAGCTTGAAATGTTGCATCGCCTGTTGTCTGAAGGATTGGACCCATGAAATCGATCGAGATGCACATTCATAGTTTTAGTTTGCGGTTTCAATTCAAGTACCGCAGCGACTTTGACGTGTTTGCCTTTATTGCGTTAGCCCGTGAACGTGGATTCACCGGTGTGAATATCTCTGCGAACGGGCCGGGCTACCGAGACCTGGGCGGAACGACGCCCGCGCATTTCGCCCGGGTTCGGGCCTGCTTGGAAGAGCACGACATGGCCTGCGAAATTGACACCAGTGACACGCGTGTGGAAAACCTGCAAACGATGCTTATGGTTGCATCTCAATTGGGCGCTGAGCGCTTGCGTGTTTACACCAAGTACCAAGCGCCGTTATCCGACCAAATGGAATGGACTATCCGCGACCTAAGCGCGATCGCGCCAGAGGCCGACCGGTTGGGGGTCACGATCGTCTTTGAAAACCATGAGGATTTTCAGGGTGCGGTTATCTCCCAAATGCTCGCGCAGGTCAATCATCCGAGAATCAAGGCGCTGTACGACTATGGCAATTCGCAAATGGTGGGTGAAGACCCGATGCAAGCGCTTCAAGCAATGCAACCCTTCGTCGACGCCGTGCATGTGAAGGACCACGTCATACTCCAAAGCGAAAACCGCATTTGGGTCCAAGGCGTCGCAATGGGGCAAGGGCTTCTTCCCATCATGGCCCAGACGCAAGCCTTGTATGCCGGCGGCTTGCGTCGCTTCTGCTTTGAAAATGTTTGGGGTTATGCCGCGCCTTTCAAAGCAGACCATCTGCCAGCCTCCGCAGCGTTCAGCGTCGCTCACCCCCATGGTTTTCTGAACGGCGCTCTTTTGCCCGAGTCAGAGGCTTTGGTCCAGGAATGGCAGGCCTTTGAATCAGGCTGGCAGTGGTACCAGCGCGCGCTTGGCTCTGAAGGCTTTTCAATCGAGCGAAGGCGAGCAGGCAATCTTTAAAAAAAGATCAGTGACCCCTATGAAGCCAGCCAGCGCGTCTCTCCTGGTTAACGCCCTCTTTCGCCCACGCAACGAGCGGCGCTTACTTACAACTCCCGCGCCAGCCGCAACCCATCCAATACCGCTGCATGCGTATTACGCGCCGCCACTGCGTCGCCAATGCGAAACAGCTGAAAGCCGCCCCCCGGGTTACTGGCCACGGTTTGTGGCTGGCCGGCAATGAGTTGGCCGTAGTCCACGGCACCTTGGTTGCTGGAATGGGGCTTGAGCGCAAAGTACAGGTCTTCGAGTGGCAGTGTGCCGTGGTTGACCACCACTTGGTCGACCACGCGCTCTTTGCGCACGCCGCCGTAGTCGCTGCCCAGCACGGCCAGCAGTTTGCCACTCAGCGTGGGGTGGCGCGCCACCGACTGCAGCCTGAAAGTGACGGTAAAGGTCACGTCCAGCTTTTGCAGGCTGCGCATATAGGGCACCAGGTTCATGGCCATCACCTCGGGCGCAAAGGTGCGGTCAGGGGTGGCAATTTCCAGATGGGCGCCGCTTTGGGCAATCACTTCAGCAGCCTGCAGTGCCGAGTGGTCGCCCGCGTCGTCAAACAGCAGCACGTCCTGGCCGGGCTTCACGTCGCCCGCCAAAATGTCCCAGGCCGATACCACCAGATCGTTGCCACTGGCCAGGACCTCTGTGTGTGGCAGGCCGCCGGTGGCGATGATGACCACGTCGGGTTGCTCGGCCAGCACGGTGGCCTCGTCGGCCAGGGTGTTGAAGCGCAAAGTTACACCACGCTCTTCGCAGCGCGACATGCGCCAGTCGATGATGCTGAGCATCTCCTTGCGTCGGGGGCTCAGCGCGGTCAGGCGAATCTGGCCACCGGGTTTCGGTGCGGCTTCGAGCACGGTGACGGTGTGGCCGCGCTCGGCGCTAACGCGCGCGGCTTCCAGGCCGGCTGGGCCTGCGCCAATCACCAGCACTTTGCGCTGGGTGGACGCAGGCGCAATGGCATGGGGCAGGGTGAGCTCGCGCCCGGTAGACGGGTTGTGGATGCAATAGGCCTCGCCCCCGGCGTAAATGCGGTCTAGGCAAAAGTTGCCGCCCACGCAGGGGCGGATGGTGTCTTCGCGGCCTTCCACAATCTTGCGCACGATGTGCGGGTCGGCCATGTGGGCGCGCGTCATGCCCACCATGTCGAGCTTGCCGCTGGCAATGGCGTGGCGCGCGGTATTTACATCTTGAATCTTGGCGGCATGAAAGATGGGAATGTCCACGTGGTCGCGCAGGCTGCCGGCAAAGTCCAGGTGCGGCGCGCTGCGCATGCCTTGCACCGGAATCACGTCGGTCAGGCCGGCATCGGTGTCAATGTGGCCGCGGATGATGTTCAAAAAATCCACCATGCCCGACTTGGCCAGGTAGCGGGCAATGCCCAGGCCTTCGTCTTGTGTCAGGCCGCCAGGGCGCACCTCGTCGGCAACGCCGCGCACACCCAAAATAAAGTCGGGCCCCACCCGCGCGCGAATGGCCTGAATCACTTCCAGCGTAAAGCGCACCCGGTTTTCCAGCGGCCCGCCGTAGGGCGCGTCTAGCGTATTGGTGGACGGCGACCAAAACTGGTCCATCAGGTGGCCATAGGCTTCCAGTTCCAGGCCGTCCACGCCCGCGGCGTGCATGCGCTCGGCGGCGTCGGCGTAGTCTTTGATGATGCGGGCAATGTCCCAGTCTTCCATGCGCTTGGGGAAGGCCCGGTGCGAGGCCTCGCGCTCGTGCGAGGGCGACACCACCGGCAGCCAGTCGGCCTTGGACCAACTGGTGCGCCGCCCCAGGTGGGTGAGTTGGATCATGACTGCGGCGCCGTGCTCGTGGCAGGCGTCGGTCAGCTCGCGCATCCAGGGCACGACTTCGTCTTTGTAGGCCAGGATGTTATTGAACACCGGCGGGCTGTCGCGCGACACGGCCGCCGAGCCTGCGGTCATGGTCAGCGCAATACCGGCTTTGGCGCGCTCAACGTGGTAGGCGCGGTACTTGGCCTTGGGCATGCCGTCCTCAGGGTAGGCGGGCTCGTGCGAGGTGATCATCAAGCGGTTGCGCAAGCGCAGGTGCTTGAGCTGAAAGGGCTGGAGCAGGGGGTCGTTGGACTGGGACATAGTTTTCATCTTTATAGGTTGAGCGCAGAAATATGCTGCGCCGTCATCAAATCCAAATGGGCACCTCCGCCTGACTTGAACACGGTAATGTCAGAAGGATGGCCGTGCGCTGGAACACGGTCGCAACACAGGTCGAAAAGATCGCCCAGAACATCCTCACGGCTTATCACTCCACTGGCGATCGGTTGCGTTAGGTCTCCCACATGTTCCACCGTAAACCAGCGGCTGTCGACATAAACGCGCGACCGTCGCATCACATCGTCGTCGGCCTCACGCATTTGCGGGGTGTAGCCGCCAATAAGGTCTACATGGGTCCCTGGGCGCAGCCATACACCTTGAATCAACGCTTTGGCACTGGAAGTGACGCAACAAACTATGTCTGCGTTCTGCACCGCCACAGACAGATCCGGGGCCACTTGCGCGGCTATACCGTCAAGGTCGGCCAGCAGCGCATGCGCACGCTCGGGTGTGCGGTTCCAGATCACCACACGTGAGAGGCTAGGTCGCATGGCCTTATGCGCTCGCACCATGTGTGGTGCCATGGCGCCCGCACCAACGATGAGCAGGGTTCTGACGTCTTGGCGCGCCAGCAAGTCGGCGCCTAAGGCTGAATCGGCAGCGGTTTTCCAATAGGTCATTTCGGTGCCGTCAATGAGTGCCTGAAGGCTACCGTCTTTCCCGTTAAACAATGCATAAAGAGCCTGGACTGTAGGTGCCTGCTGGTTCTGCGGGAACAGCGTGCAAAGCTTAACGCCCAGCTGGCTGCCGTGTTGCCACGCTGGCCATATCAGAAAGCCGTTCTCGTCGCCGCCATCCAGGGGTTGCTGCATCAGCAGGCGATGCACCTCTGGGGGGGGCTTGCGGTGCGCTTGGCGCAGGTGTTGCACCAGGCTCGCGTAACTAAGCGTGGAGCGCAGCGTCTTCGCGTCAATGAATGGAATACTCATGTTCGGATCCTCATGCCTGCATGCCGGAAACACGCCCTTCGTAAATAGCCTGCGCTGCCAGACGAGGGGCCACGTTGTCACCCGCCATGGCAAAGGACACACCCGCCTGGGTCAATTGCTGCGCGAGTTCGGTTTCCGACACGTTGGTGGTCGCCAGCACCAAGCTGTCTGCGGCCAAGCGCTGCTCTGTGCCGTCTAACAGGTTGCGCACCGTAGCGGCATCGCCGTGCCACGCCACTACGGCAGATTCAGTCAACCAGTGTGCGTCAAGTTGGGCTAAGCGGGCGCGCAGTTTTCCGTCTCCAGCGGTACGCTGAATCCAGAAACCTACCAGGGGCCAGCCGGTGACCAATGTCACTGCATGGCCTTGCTCTGCCAAGTACCAGGCGGTGCCACCACCACGCCAGTCACCGGTGTCATCTACCAAAATCACATGTTTTCCCAGGTGAGCCCGCTTGCCCATGACGTCTTCAATCGACCAGACGTGTGCGTTTTCTAGTCCGGCGATGGTCTCGAGTTGTGGCACGCCGCGCTGAAAGCCGGTACCCGCTGGTTGCGACCCAGTGGCAAGAATGACATGTTCCGCGCCCAAGCTTTTTACCTCCTCCTCATCAATCGGAAAGTTGAGGCGCACTTCCACGCCCAGCTGCTCGAGCTGACGTTCGTACCAGTCCAGTAGTTCCAAAATTTGCGAACGCCGCGGTTGCAGGCCGGCGAGGCGGAATGCGCCGCCGAGCCGGGGGGCAGCCTCCACTAGCGTGACCCGGTGCCCGCGTTCTGCGGCCACACGCGCGGCCTCCAACCCAGCCGGGCCGCCACCCACCACCAGCACCGTCTTGCGTTGTGGCGCTGGCGTGAAGCGGTCGCCACCCCATTCGAATTCGCGACCCGCCGAGGGGTTGACCAGACAGGAAATCCATAAGTCGCGCGAACGCCGCCCCCAGCACATCTGGTTGCAAGAGATACAGCCACGCACGTCTTCGGCCCGGCCCTCACGTGCCTTGTTGGCCAACTGCGGGTCGGCAATTTGCCCCCGCACAATGCTCACCATATCGGCCTGACCCGATGCCACCACGTAGTTAGCGCTTTCGGGCGTTCGTATGTGGCTTTCCGCCTGGACCAGGGCGTGTCGCACCACTTTTTTGAGCGCCTCGGCATATGGCGCACCCAGTTTGTCGGCAAACTGAAAGGTCGGCATTAGCTCGGCAAAGTTGAAATAGCCGCCAGTGCCGCAGCTGATGTAGTCGATCAGGCGGCGGTCATCCAACCACTTCGCGATGACGCAAAGGGCATCGAGCTGAAGGGCTATGCTGACGCCCGAGTCAATGCTGGCGTTGAGGCCGATGATGAAGTTTTCTCCTACAGCCTCACGCGTGCGGTGGATGATTTCTGCGCAAAAGCGCATGCGGTTGTCCAGATTGCCACCCCACTGGTCTGAGCGCCTGTTGTTCCAAGGTAGCCAAAACTGCTCAATCAGTCCGTTGTAGGCGCCAAAGAGTTCTACGCCGTCAAACCCTGCACGTTGCGCCCGCACTGCGGCGTCCACAAAGCCTTCGATGACTTCTTCAATCTCGGCCTCGCTCATTGCGTGGCTTCCGTCGGCGTCATGGAATGAGGGTAGGCCTGACGGCGACCAGGACGGCTCGTAAGAGTTGTCAAAGTCACCATGCTGTCCAACGTGGTAAAGCTGCTGAATCATCACGGACCCTTCAGCGCGGCAGGCTTCAGTGATGCGCTGCAGCGGAGCGATGATGGCGTCGTCCGAATGCCGCATATTGCCGCGCGTGAGCACGGCTGTCCGGTGTACTGGCACCGGTTCCACAACGATCATGGCCGCGCCACCTTTGGCCCGCTCCAAGTAATACCCCAGGTGGCGCGCCCCTGGAAGCCCTTGCTCGGCCATATTGGCCGTGTGGGCGCCAAACACCACACGGTTGCGCAGCGTCTTGTGGCGCAGCTTCAGTGGCTCAAAAAGATGCTTGAATTTCATGGTTTAGTACCACTGGTCGGGCATGGAGGCTTTTTTGCGATCCATGAAATCGCGGATCGATTCGTCCACGGCTACGTCCAAATCGGGTGCGACATAGTCGGCCAGCGACTGTTTCCAGCGCTTGTTGGCACGCGTGGCGGCATCGGTCTGGCCGGCCTCCGTCCAGGTCTCAAACGGCGTGTCGTCCGAAATGCTGGAGTCGTAAAACGCGGTGGTGTAGTTGGCCATGGTGTGGGCGCTGCCCAGGTAGTGACCGCCGGGGGTGACGTTCTCAAACGCGTCCATGGCCAGCGTGTTGTCGTCCACCGTCACGCCAGCGAGGTAGCTGTGCAGCGCGCCGCAAAAGTCGGCGTCCATCATGAATTTCTCGTAACTCATGGACAGCAAGCCGTCCAGAAAACCGGCCGAGTGCAAGATGAAATTGGCCCCGCAGTGCACCGCCGACAACATGGACATCACGCTTTCCTGCATGGCCTGGCCGTCGGGCAGCTTGGACGTGGTGAAGGACCCGGCACAGCGCAGCGGCAAATTCAGCCGCCGGGCGAGCTGGCCGACCACCATGGAGCCAATGGCCGGTTCGGGCGTGCCAAAGGTGGGCGAGCCCGAGCGCAGTGACATGCTGCTCAAGAAGTTGCCATAGATGACCGGCGCGCCAGGGCGCTCCAGCTGCGTCATGGCGCAGCCCACCATGGTTTCGGCGTGGGCCTGGGCGATTGCCCCGGCGTTGGTCACAGGGCCCATGGCGCCCCCCAAAATAAAAGGCACGATCACCGCGGCTTGGTTGGCACGGGCGTAGGCACGGGCCGATTTGGTCATGGTGCCGTCCCACAAGAGCGGCGAGTTAACGTTGACATTACCCAAAATGACGCAGTTGTTGTCCACAAAATCGGCACCAAACAGCAGGCGGCTCATGGCAATCGAGTCTTCGGCGCGTTCTTCAGAGGTAATCGAACCCATATAGCCCTTGTCCGAATAGCGCATGTGGGCGTAGACCATGTCGAGATGGCGCTTGTTGACCGGCACGTCGGTGGGCTCGCACACGGTGCCGCCGCTGTGGTGCAACCAAGGGCAGTTGTAGGCCAGCTTGATAAAGTTTTGAAAGTCATCGAGCGTGCCATAGCGCCGCCCGCGGTCCAGGTCCATCACAAAGGGTGAGCCGTAGGCCGGCGAAAAAACCACATTGTTGCCACCAATTTGCACCGAGTGCGCCGGGTTGCGCGCGTGTTGGGTGAATTCTTTGGGGGCCGTTTTAAGCACCTCGCGCAGGTGGCCGGGCTCAAACTTCACCCGCATGCCGTCGACCTTGGCACCAGATTTTTTGAACATGGCCAGCACTTCGTCGTCGTCGCGGATATCCAGCCCCACTTCAGCCAAGATGCGGTCGGCGGTGGCCTCGATCTTGAGCAGGCTTTCCTCGCCCATGATGTCGTAGGTGGGAATGACGCGCTTGATGTAGGCCGGACCGGAGATCTTGGCGTTGGGGTCGCGGCGTTCACGTCCGCCGGTGCGTCGGCCCCGTTTGGGCTCGGTGGGGGACAATGTCGCGCCTTGGGTATCAGATTCACTCATGCCATTTTTCTCCGGATTGGGGCTATTTTTCCGGATAATAGGCGCTAAAACAATGTTTGTGCTCTGCCGGTCTGTTCATCCAAGCCATCAATTCAATACATGCTAAAGCGCTTTGACCAGCCCGCCATGGGTAATCTCATTACCTTTGAGGCGGCTGCACGCACCGGCAGTTTCACCAAGGCCGCACAAGAGCTCGCGGTGGGCCAGCCCGCGGTGAGCCATGCCATCCGGGTGCTTGAAGACGAACTCGGCGTCGTGCTGTTTGACCGGCGCCACAAGGGCGTGGCACTGACCGATGCGGGCCGTTATTTGCTGGAGCAGGTCAGTTTGGGGCTGACGCTGATGGACCAGGCCCTGCGCGAGGTGCGCAGCATGACGCCAGGCCACCAGGTCACGCTGGCGGTGTCCACGGCAACCGCCACTTGGTGGCTGATGCCGCGCATAGCGCGCTTCAAGCAGCAGCACCCCCACATCGAGCTGCGCTGCATCACCACCGACATTGACCTGGACTTGGAGCGCGAACGCATCGACTTGGCCATTACGCTGGGCAGTGGCGAATTTGCGCAACACGCGCGCTGGCGCTTCGTGGACGAGGAGGTTTTTGCCGTCTGTAGCCCTGCCTTTCTGGCCGCCAATCCGCAGCTGCAAGTCCCCCAAGACCTGGCCAACAGCACGCTGCTGCACCTGGAGGAGCGCTACAAACCCCGTGTGGATTGGGCGCTTTGGTTGGCGCGGTTTGGGGTGAGCGCCGCGCGTGCGGGCAAGGGGCTCACTTTTAACGACTACTCCATCGTGCTGCAAGCCGCGCTGGAGGGGCAGGGCCTGGCGCTGGGATGGCGCCATATTGTGGAACCCCTGATCAGCCAGGGCCGTTTGGTGCGACCCGTGCCCCAAAGTGTGACCACCGACCAGCCCATGTACATCGTGGCGTCCCGCGCCGGGCGCGCGCGCAGCGATGTGATGGCTTTGAAGGATTGGCTGGTGGTTGAGGCCGCGCAAGACGTGGCGCAAGACCGGGCGCAAGACGCAGCGCTTGCCGCGTCTTAGACCCTCAGGGTGCTGATCGCAGCAACTCGGCGTTGCGCGCGCGCAGGTTGCCAGACTCGGGCGCTTGTGCGAGTTGGGTCACGGGGCAAGCGGCACGCACCCGGTCGTGGAAGTCATTAATACAGTGTTCGTAGGACGATAGCGGGCCAAACTCAAAGCCATGCGACTCCAGGCCCCGCTGCACGCGCTCGCAGAGGGTTTTGTCCTCAGCGCTCACTTGGCGGTTGATGCGCTCGTTAAGGTAGCGCAGCACCTTCATTTCACGCCGGGCGTCCGGGCGCACATAAATGGGGTAGCGCACGCTGCAGGTGGTGGCGGTTTGGGGCAAAAACTGGAAGATGTCCATGCTGTCGCCATAGATGTCCAGTCCGATATTGGGCGGCATGGTGAAAAACATCCAGCTCGTACGCACCTCCTCGGGCAGATTGCTGTTCAGACCCGGCGCCATCTTCTGGTACATGCGCTCGGCCCAGTTGGACGAGGGCGTGTCGCGCAGCACGCTCTTGCTGCCGGCCACGCCATGGCGGTTGATGAAGCCGGTGATGTCACTGTCAAGCATGCGGTGGTAGCCGGGGTGGCCAACGGGCACGTGGTAGTTCTCCAGGTTGTTGTCTACACCGACTTTCCAGTTGCAGTTCCAATGGTCCACCCAGGGTTCTGCGAGCGGCACCATTTCTTCCAGGCGGTAGGGTTCGATCAGCGGCAAATAGTCGGCCCACATCGTGTGCAGGCTCTCGCCACCAGGAACGATGCGCACAAACACCAGGCCGCAAATCACTTCAAGCTCCAGCGCGCGCAGGCCCAGCGCGGACTTTTCGGGGTCGGCAAAAGTGGCTTCTGAGGGCCGGCCAGCCAGGCTGCCATTGGTGTTGTAACTCCAGCCGTGGTAGGGGCAGGTCAGCCGCGATTTGCACTGGCCTGCGCCGTCGAGTATCTTGGCGCCCCGGTGGCGGCAGGCGTTGATAAAAGCGCGCAACACGCCGTCGTCTGAGCGCAGCACTAGCACCGGGTCGCGCAGCAGGTCAAAGGTAACAAAGTCGCGCGGGTTCTTCACCTCGTTGATGTGGCAGACAAACTGCCAGGAGGTGCGAAACAGCGATTCAAACTCGAGGTCCACCAGCTCGGGATTGCGGTAAGCCCAGGCCGGCAGTGTGGGGCCAGGGTGATGCAGCGCAGAGGTGTGGGACATGAGGTGCCTTGGATGGTGCAGATTCAGGAAAGCGGTTCAAGCAAATGCTGAACTGAGGCGAGGCACACCGCGTGGGCCTGGCTGGTGCGTAAAAACTTGGGGTCCAGGGCTGCGTGCAGCCACAGGCCGGTGATGAGCGCCATCAGGCCAATGGCTTGTTGCAGTGTGTCTGCCGGGGCCTTGCGCTGGAGCGCCAGACGCTCAAACACGGCTTGGTAAATTTGCAGATCGACCTGGTAGAGCGCGCGGTCGAGCTTGTTGAGCTTGGGGTACTTGGGGATCACGCTCCAAAATCCGAGCCAGATGCGCAGGTTGTCGGTGTTGAAGATCTTGGTGTCAAAGTTCTTGGCAATGCAGGTGCGCAGGGCCTGCGCCGGGTCCTGGGTGTCTTTGATGCCGTCCAGGGTGTAGGCGGTCCAGGTGTCGCAAAGCTGCTGGTAGGCCGCCAAGATGAGTCCTTCCTTGGAGCCAAAGTGGTGGTTGATCAGCCCGCGCGAGACGCCGCCCTCAGCGCAGATGCGCTCAATCGTGGTGCCGCTGTAGCCGTGCTGCGCGATCGAGCGGGTGGTCGCAGCAATCAACAGGCGCCTGCGCACTTCGGGTTGTTCGCGCACACGGCTTACGGGCGCGACACTAGCGCTGCTGGGAGATTTGGATGCGGCCATGGATGGGTGGTGCTAAATCAGGCCATTTTTGCACTTCGCTGCCTGCTAGCTCGCTGTGTGTGTGTTTTGCACCGCGCAGCGCAGCGCCGCCAGGTACCACTCGGAGTAGCAGCGGGCATACATTTCCATCGGTGCGTAGGGGCCGGGCTCAAAAAAGGCCGAGTTCACGCCGCGCTGGTTGAGCTCAATGATGTGCTTGTCTTCCTGGCTGGTATGGTCCCACAGCCAAGTTACTGCGTCGGTCTGGTAGTCCACGCCTTCGACCGCGTCTTGGTCTACCAGCCAGATCAGCTCGAAGGCGGTTTGGTCCACGGTTTGCGGGATGGTGCGGTACAAGAGCGCGTAGTCGGGGTAGGCCACAAAATTAGAGGTGGGCCCCACGTCAATAAAGGACGAGCCGCCGTCGTAGCCCCGGCCTTTGAAGTCCCCCATCAAAGGTGCCACCGGCAAGCCGTCGCGGCTGCCGCTGACCATGGGCGCAACCAAGGCCGAGCGGATGCTGTCGGCGCTTTCCTGGCCAGGCAGGGCATTGCTGAAGTAGAAATCCCGGTCCTGCAAGTTCAGACCCAGCGCTTCGTCGCGCTGGCGCATGGCGTCGTCAGGCCCGTCGCGCAGGGCTTGGCTGCGGGAATAGGTATGGCGTTTTGCGTATTCCTGGTGCGCTGGGCCGCAGTGGTAGCACTCTTGGTAGTTCTCTTCCACCAGCTTCCAGTTGGCTTGTATCTGGTAGGTTTTTCGCGCAATCACCTTGGCCCGGCCCCATCCGTAGACCTTGGCGGAGACCGAAAACGCCTCGCGCACATGGTCCAGGCCCAAGGGCTGCTCGGCCAGACTGATAAACACCATGCCTTCTTCGACCTGCAAATGCGCCTGCTTGAGTGGGAATTTGTTGCGGTCAAAGTCTTCAGGCATCGAGCGCGCGCTGCTTAAGGCGCCCTGGGTGTCGTAAGTCCAGGCGTGATAAGGGCAGACAAATTTGCCATTGCTAGCGTGGCCCTGGGTTTGCGTACACACGCGCGAGCCCCGGTGGCGGCAGACGTTGAGCAGGGCGCGCAGGGCGCCGTCCTCGCCGCGCACGATCACCAGCGACTCGCCAGCAATCTCTGCTGTAAAGAAGTCGCCCGGCTTTGCTGCCATGCTGGTGTGGCCCACGCAATGCCAGTGCGCCAGCACAAAGTGGCGCATGTCCCAGGCAAACAGTGCGGGGTCGGTGTAGAAGGCGCGCGGCAGCGCATGGCCTTCTTGGCACTGGGCCAGCGCCGCGCGCACGGTCTCTTGGCCAGAAGCTGCGGGCCTAGGAAAAGCAATTTTTGTTTCAGTACTCATGGCGCGTAAGGTTTATCGCAGCGGCGGCGGCGTGGCGCGCCTGCGCGGAGGGGAATAAAAGGGCCGGTCCACAATCCAGCTGCGCACGTTTCTGCGCTCCCATTGCAGCTCGCGGTTGAGGTAGAGGTCTACCCACATCTTGGCCTTGCTGTCATAGTGCGGCGCGTCGATTTTGGCGATGGCGATGTTGCGTTTGAGGGTGGGTGACCACAGGGCGGCGGTGATTTCGCCGATTTGCTGGGTATTGGCCTCGTCGGCGTAAATCAGCGAGCCGTGCGCCGGCTTGTTGCCTTCAAGCTCCAGGCCAACCAGCTTGCGCCGCACGCCCCGTGCTTTTTCAGCCAGCAGTGCGCGCCGGCCATTGAAGTGGCCTTTCTCGAGCGCCACCGTCCAGTCCAGATTGAGTTCCCAGGGCGAGCTTTCGCGCCCCAGGCGGATGGTGTGGTTGCAAGAAATAAAGTCCACATGCGGCAGGATAAACCCGGCCTCAATGCGCGCCATCTCCAGCGCCTGGTAGCCCATGGGCGTGATGCCCCGCTGGTGGCCCACTTCCATCAAGCGCGTCCACAGTGCGGCAGCGCCTTCGGGGGCGATCCACAGCTCATAGCCCAGGTCGCCGGTAAACCCGGTGCGCGAGACCATCACCGTATGGCCCTCAAACTCTTGCTGCATCATGCCCATGGGGCTCAGGTTTTCCAACCCCTGCAGGCCCAAGGCCGCCAGCACCGTGTACGAGGTGGGGCCTTGCAGCGCGAGCGCGGCAATGTCGGCGGTGACTTCGCTGATTTCCACGGCATAGCCGATGGCGCAGTCTAAAAGCCAGTCGAGCTGGCGCTCGGCGCTGCAGATGCGAAATTCTTGGGGGCCAAAGCGAAAAATCGTGCCATCGTCGATCACATGGCCTTCGTCGTTGCACCACAGGGTGTAGATGACGCGGTTGACCTTGAGTTTGCGCACGTCGCAAGTCACCACCCGGTTGAGGTAGCGTTCGGCGTCGGGCCCGGCTATGCGGTACTTGACCATGGGCGTGAGGTCAAACAGGGCACAGGTGTTGCGGATGGCGAAGTACTCGTGTTCGGGGTAAGAGTACACGTCTGGGGTGGAATAGCCGGCCCAGGCGATAAAGGTGTCGTTTTGTATCCAGGGCTTGCTGGCCTCAAAAAATGGCGTATGCAGCAGCGGGCGGCGGTAGTGGGCGTTGGAGGCGGTATTAATGGCTTCGAATCGCATTTCAATCTCCTTGGCGCAGCACGCAGCGCGCAGCGTTGCGCCCCGCAAAGCCCATCACGCCGCCGCCCGGGTGGCAGGCCGCACCGCACAAAAACAGGCCGGGCAAGGGTGTTTGGTATTGGTGGCTCTGGGGCAGGGGGCGGTTGACAAAAAACTGGTCAAAAGCCAGCGCGCCCTGGTGCCAATGGCCCCCGGCAAGGCCAAATTCCTGCTCTAGGTCTGAAGGCGTGAGCAACTCGGCAGCGACCACCAACGCGCGAATGCCTGGCGCGTAGCGCTCCAGCGTGGCCAAGGTGTTTTCCAGCAGTGCGGCGCGCGCGGCTGTGGGGTCTGGGCCCAGGTCATAGGGCACAAATTGCACCAGCGCAGACAAGACGTGTTGCCCGGCAGGCGCCAGGCTGGCGTCGTTCACCGTGGGCAGAGTGATTTCTAGGGCGGGGTGTTGCGGAATTTCGCGGTATTTGGACGGGTTAAAGGCTAGCTCCAAGTAATCCATGCTGGGGCTAATGAGCAGTCGCCCGCCCAGGGCCGCAGCGTCGGCCCCCGTGAAATGCGGCAAGTCGCGCAGCGCCAGGTGCAGTTTGGCCACCAGGCCCTTGGCCCGGAAGTGGTCAATGCGGCGCACAAAGCCGCCGTCCAAGTGTTCGGCGCCCAGCAGGCGCAAGAAAGTGCTGCGCAGCGCCGCGCTCGACACCACGGTGGCTGCAGCCACCACTTCACCCGAGGCCAGGGCTACGCCCACCGCGTGGTCTCGCTCCACCAATATGCGCGCCACTGGCGTGCTCAGGCGAATTTCCACCCCGGCGGAGCGGCAGGCCTGGGCCAGCGCCTGAGAGAACGCGCCCATGCCGCCTGCGGGCTGGGCCAGCCCCAGGCTGCCAGCGCCGTGTTCGCCGGCCAGGCGGTACAGCCAGGTCAGCACCGTGCCGGGCGAGCGCGGGCCGTATTCGGCGCCCAGCGTGGCGTCAAAGGCCAAGGCGCCTTTGAGCGCGGGGCTTTGGAAGTTGTCGTCAAGCAGGTCGTAGGCGTTCATGCCGCCAATGCGCAGCAGTTCGCGCATGGACGCGGTACCCAGCAGGCGCAGACGCAAGGCCAGTTTGAGCATGTCCCAGCGCTCGCTCCAGCGTTGCAGGCTCAGGCGCGGCGGCTTGACGCTCAGGAGCGCGAAAAAGAGCGCCGCATAACGGCCCATGCGCTGGCGAAACAAGCCGTAATTTGCAGCGTCTTCGCCCAGCGCGCTGATGCCGGTGACGGTGGCGCTGTCGATGCGCAGGCACGGGCCTGTTTCGGACAGCGCGTGCGTGGCCATGGCGGTGGCGGCAAAGCGCAGACCGTGCTGTTCCAGCGCAAAGTCGCGCAGCAGGGACTGCGGCAGCGCATGCAGCAGGTGCGCGCAGGCCGACACCTGAAAGCCCGGCGCGAAGCTGCGGGTAATGGCCGCACCGCCCACCTGCGCTGCCGATTCGAGCACCAGCACCTTGCGTCCGGCGCGCGCCAAGTCCAGTGCGCAGGCCAGGCCGTTGTGGCCCGCACCAATCACGATCACGTCAAAGGCGGCGCTCATGCTGCGGCCTTTCTGCCCAGATCGCTGAGCACGGTGCGCGCCGCGTTAGCGCCTGGCGCACCCATGACGCCGCCGCCCGGATGCGTGCTCGAACCACACATATACAGCCCTTTGATGGGTGAGCGGTATTGCGCATAGCCGGGAATCGGGCGGTTGAAAAGCAGCTGGTCCATGGTGAGTTCGCCTTGGAAGATATTGCCCTCGGTCAGGCCGACTTCGTTTTCAATGTCCCAGGGGGTGCGGATTTCGGCGTGGCGGATCAGGCTTTTGAAGTTGGGGCTGTGCTCGGCAATGGCGTTGATGACGGTGTCGCCAAAGGCCTGGCGTTTCTCGGCAGTCCAGGGGCCGTCGGCCAGGTGGTAGGGCGCGTACTGCACAAACACCGACATATAGTGCTTGCCCTCGGGCGCCATGGTGGGGTCGATGATGGAGGGCATAAGCATGTCCACATACGGGTGGCTAGACCAGCGGCCCGCCTTCCAGTCGTCGTAGCCACGCTCGATGTCGTCCATGGTCTCCGAGATATGCATATCTCCCTTGATCGCAGGCGAGTCTGGTGGCAGGGCAGGAAAATGGGGCAGGCCGTCGAGCGCGATATTGAGCTTGCCCGAGGAGCCGCGAATTTTGAAGCGCCGCACCAGTTCGACAAACTCGCTGGGAAGCTCTTTTTCGTCCACCGTGTTCAGAAAAGTGCGTTTGACATCCATGTTGGAGATCACCGTGCTGGCGTACAACTCCTCGCCGCTGGCCAGGGCCACGCCGTAGGCGCGGCCGTTGCGCGAGAGGATTTTTTCGACTCCTGCTTCGACCCGGATTTCGCCGCCGCTGGCACGCAGCGAGTCGCCCATGGCGCGGGTGACTGCGCCCATGCCCCCGCGCGCAAAACCCCATGAGCCCACAGCGTCGTCAATATCGCCCATGTAGTGGTGTAGCAGCACATAAGCCGTGCCCGGTGAGCGCGGCCCCAGGGCGGTGCCGATGATGGAGCTGCCCGCCAGCGTTGCCTTGATCAGGTCGTTCTCAAAATACTCATCCAAGTAGTCGGCCGCGCTCATGGTCCAAAAGCGGATGGTGTCGTGCATGCGCTCGTCACCCAGGCCGTGAAAGCGCTGGCCCAGGTAGAGCAGCTCCATCAGGTCGCTGGACTTGAAGGCGGTCGGGTTTGGCGGCGTGCGCATGAGCAAGGGCTTGATGAACTTGCACTGGCGCATCACGTCGCGCGAAAAGCGCTCGTAGGCCTCGGCGTCGCGCTTGGAGTGGCGGGCATATTCGCGCCGCTGTGCGTCATGGTCTGGGTAAGTGGCCAGGTGGCGTCCGTCCTTGGTCAGCGCCGCGCCGCCGCCATAGGGAATGACTTGCAGGCCGTATTTGGGCAACTCCAGGGCGCGCATGATCTCCGGGCGCAGCAGGCTGCAAACGTAGGAACAGTTGGAGTAGGTGAATTCCGGGTGCAAGCTGCGGCTCACAGCCGCGCCGCCAATATAGTCATTGCGCTCTAGCACCAGCACCTTGAGGCCGGCGCGGGCCAGGTAGCCGGCGCTGACCAGGCCATTGTGGCCAGAGCCCACCACGATCACGTCGTAGCGCTGGCGCTGGGCGGGGGAAGAACTTGTCATGCGGGGGCTCCGTGGACCGGGCCTGGCGCGGATCGACAGGCTGAAGAATGGCCTTACTGTACGGTTGTTTAATATAAATATCAAGCCCAGAGGGGCTCAATACGGGTTTGTACCAGTGCAAAATGGGCTGGCACGCAGGAGCTTGTCTTACTATACTGTCGTTCAACAATAGGCAATTGGCATACCCGCCAGGCGCCTGCATTGCGGAAGTCTCATCCATGGCCTATCCCCTGTCTGACGCAGCGCTCCAGTGGCAACGCACCGCCCGCGCCTTTGCCGATGAGGTGCTCATGCCCCACGAGGAAACGGCGGAGTTCAACGACGGCGAATTACCTGCGGCGGTGTATGTGCACCACAAGCAAACGGCCATGGAACTGGGCTTTCCCCTGATGGACGCGCCGCTGTCTTACGGCGGCCTGGCTTTGCCCATGCTGACGCAGGTGGTGGTGTGGGAGCAACTCGGGCGCGTCACCAATGCCTTGAGCTGGTGCATGTCCGAGGTGCACGCCTGGATGTTCGAGGCTTGCAACGCCGACCAGATTGAGCGCTATATCTTGCCCATGATGCAAGGCCAGCGCCGCGAGTGCTACGCCATCACTGAGGCCGAGGCCGGTTCAGACAACACCGCCATTGCCAGCGTGGCCCGGCGCGTGGGCGATGATTACTTGATCAGCGGAGAAAAATGGTTTGTCACCAGTGCCAACAAGGCCGACTTTCTGTTCTTTCAAGCCGTGGTGGACGAGGGCGGGGGCGACGGCGCCAGCGGCCAGCACGCCCTGTTTTTCATGGACAAGGACAGTGCGGGCATTGAGATGCTCGACAACCCGCTGTTTGGCCACACCTATTCCTCACACCACCCGACCTATGCTTTCCGGGATGTGCGGGTGGCTGCTGCCAACCGCATTGGTGCGCCGGGGGCGGGCATGGATTTCACGCGCAGCTGGTTTCGCCGCGAACGCCTGATGATTGCCGCGCGCTGCTGCGGTGCTGCTGGGCGCTTGATTGACCTGGCCAGCGCGTTTGCGCAATCGCGGGTGGTCTCGGGTCACCCCATTTCGCAATACCAGCTGATCCAGGCCATGCTGGCCGACAGCATCACCGAACTGTGGGCCGCGCGTCTGATGACTTACGAGGCCGCAGCAATGCAAGACCGGGGCGAAGACCTGGCCTTGATCCACACCCATTGCTCCATGGCCAAGCTCTACGCCTCCGAGATGGCCAACCGGGTAGCAGACCGGGTGGTGCAAATTTTTGGGGGCCGGGGCTATATGCGCAGCAACCCGGCGCAGCGCTTTTTTCGCGAACTGCGGGTGGACCGCATCTGGGAAGGCACGAGCGAAATCCAGCGCCTCATCATTGCGCGCAGCCTGCTCAAGCGCGGCGTGGTCGGGATGATTGGCTTATGAGCACCCTGCCAAATACAACGAACCGCTCGCCTGAGCCCGTGCTGGGGGAAGAAGGCTTTTTGCGAATCGTGGACGTGAGCAAAAAATTTGGCGAAGTCACGGTGGTGGACCGGCTGAGCCTGTCGGTGCGGCGCAAGGAGTTTTTTGCTTTGCTGGGCAGCTCAGGTTGCGGCAAGTCCACGCTGCTGCGCATCATGGCCGGACTCGAGACGCCCAGCAGCGGCCGCGTTATTTTGGACGGTCAAGACATTACCGATTTGCCGGCCCACCGCAGGCCGGTGAACATGATGTTCCAGTCCTACGCCTTGTTTCCCCACATGAATGTCAGCGCCAACGTGGCCTATGGCCTCAAGCGCGAAGGCGTGGCGCGCCCGGAGCGCGAAGAGCGGGTGCGCGAAGTGCTAGAGCTGGTGCAAATGGGGGCCTATGCCGGGCACATGCCTGCCCAGCTCTCAGGCGGACAGCAGCAGCGCGTGGCGCTTGCGCGCAGCCTGGTGAAAAGCCCCAAGCTGCTGCTGCTGGACGAGCCCATGTCCGCCCTTGACAAAAAAATTCGCCAGAAGACCCAGTTCGAGCTCGGCACGATTTTGCAAAAGGTGGGCGTGACCTGTGTCATGGTGACGCACGACCAGGAAGAGGCCATGACGATGGCCGACCGGTTGGCGGTGATGAGTGAGGGTGCGATTGTGCAAATGGGAACGCCCGAAAACGTTTATGAGGCGCCCAGCTCCCGTTTTGCTGCCGAGTTCATTGGCTCGACCAATGTGTTTACCGGCACGCTGGCCCAGGACGGCGGCAGTGCGCTGCATTGCGGCGAGCTAGAGCAGCCTCTGGAACTCGGTTTTGCCATGGCCAATGCGCGCCAAGGGCACGCGGTGCAGGTGTCAATCCGACCGGAGCGCATTCGCTTGTCCTTTCCCGAGGACGACACAACTCCGCCGGTCCACAACAGCGCCTTGGGCGTGGTGGAGCAAATCGGGTACATGGGAAGCTATACCCTGTACTACTTGCGGCTGCGTTCGGGTCGCGTGGTGATGGTCCACGTGCCGCGGGAAATTTTGGTCGGCTTTTCTCAAGAGCCCGACTACGGCGACACCTTGCAGCTGCGTTGGTCGGTGCGCAGCCTGGTGGTCTTGAACTGACATGGCGACACCGCGCAAGCCCGCTGCAGACCTTGCACTATGGCGCTGGTTGCCATCGGGCAAAGCTTGGGCGATTGGACTTCCTTTTGTATTTTTGCTGGTGTTTTTCATGGTGCCGTTTTTAATGGTGCTCAAAATCAGCTTTGCCGAGTCCACCATGGACGTCCCGCCATTTACGCATTTGTTGGCGCTGGAGCATGACAAGCTGGCGATTTCGCTGAATTTCGAAAGCTACCGGACCATATTGGAGGACGACATCTACCTTGCCGCCTATGTCAGCTCGGTCAAGGTGGCCTTTTTTACGACACTGTTGTGTTTGTTGGTCGGGTATCCCACCGCGCTGTTGATTGCCAACGCCCGCCCGGCGCTTCGCAACCTGCTGCTCATGGGCATCATCCTGCCTTTTTGGACGTCCTATCTGGTGCGCGTCTACGCTTGGATTGGCATTTTGAAAGACCAAGGATTGGCCAACCGGCTGCTGATCTACCTGGGCCTCAGCGACACCCCATTTGCGCTCATGCAAAACACCTTTGGACTGTACGTAGGCATGGTCTATTCCTACTTGCCTTACATGGTGCTGCCGATGTACGCCTTTTTGGTCAAGATGGACACCAGCCTGCCCGAGGCTGCGCGAGACCTGGGCGCCAAGCCCTGGGAGGTGTTTCTCACGATCACTTTGCCCCTGTCGTTTCCCGGGATCTCTGCGGGATGCTTGCTGGTGTTTATTCCCTCGGTGGGCGAGTACGTGATTCCGGAGTTGTTGGGAAGTTCTCAAGACCTCATGATCGGCCGGGTGATGTGGTCGGATTTTTTTAACAGCATCGCGTGGCCGCTGGCCTCGGCCGCAACCTGCGTGATGGTCGCGCTACTGTTGCTGCCCATGGTCTGGTTTCAGCGCGTGCAAAACCGCGAGCCGCAGACCGCATGAAAAACATCGGGCGCCACCTGGGCAGCGGCTTTTTGGCGCTGGTGTTCCTGTTTTTTTACTTGCCCATTCTCAGCGTGGTCGTGTATTCCTTCAACGAGTCCGTAATTGCGAGCCAGTGGACACATTTTTCGTTGAAGTGGTATTTCAAGCTCTTGGACGATACCGAGATCTTGGACGCCTGCCGCACCAGCCTGGAGTTGGCGCTGGCCACGGCCTGCAGTTCGGTCTTTATTGGCGCGTGGATTGGCTACGTATTGGCCAACTACCAAAGGTTTCGGGGGAGCACGCTGTTCGCCGCCATGGTGAACGCGCCCCTGGTGCTGCCGGAGGTGATCTCGGGCATCTCCTTATTGCTGCTGTTTGTGTCGCTTGAGCAAACGCTGGGTTGGCCGCAGGGGCGCGGCATGGCGACCATGTGGATTGGCCACACCATGCTCTGCGTGTCTTATGTCGCCATTACCGTGCAAGCACGCCTGTCGGCCATGGACAAGTCGCTGGCCGAAGCCGCCCGCGACCTCGGGGCGCCACCGCTGCGGGTGTTTTTTGATATCACCCTGCCGCTGATTGCGCCCTCCTTGGTGGCGGGTTGGGTCCTGTCGCTGACGATTTCGCTGGACGACGTAATCATGTCCGCCTTTTTGTCGGGGCCTGAGACCACGACCTTGCCCTTGGTACTGCTGTCGCGCATGCGCTTGGGGCTCAACCCCGAAATCAACGCCATTGGCACCCTGATCATTGCGGTGGTCAGCTTTGGCGTGGTGGTCAATAGTTATTACATGATGAAGCGCGAACAGCGCCAGGCCCGCTACCTGCGCATGGCCGTACTCAGTAACAGCAGCGAGGGCCGCCTCGCGCACGCGCCTCCCGCCTGACCTTTCCCTTTATTTCGATCCATTCCCAGAATGAGGAAGCCACCATGAGCCCCCCCCAGCAAGCCGCAAGCGGCGCCGATCCACAGCCCTTTTGGATGCACCCTTGGGAGTACATGCCCACAGCGCATGCGGCGCAGCGCACCGTCATCGCCCACGCCGAGGGTATTTACGTGCACGACGACACCGGCGCGCGCATGATCGATGGTCCCGCCGGCATGTGGTGCACCCAGATCGGCTATGGCCGCCAGGAAATGGCCGATGCGATAGGGGCGCAAGCGGTCAAGCTCAGCTACGTCAATCCGTTTGCACTCAGCGCGGGCCCTCCCGCTGAATTGGCCGCACGGCTTGCACATATGGCGCCGGGCGCCATGAACCATGTTTTTTTCACGACCGGCGGAACCACGGCGGTTGAAACCGCGCTGCGGTTTGTGCACTACTACAACAATGTGCTGGGCCGCCCTGGAAAAAAACACCTCATTTCCCGCGCGGATGCCTACCACGGCAGCAGCTACCTGACGGGCATGGTGGCCGGCAAGGACCGCGACAAAAGCTACCTGGACAGCACCATGGCCCAGGTGCATTTGCTGTCCAGTGTGAACCCCAAGCGCCGCCCAGCCGACATGGATATTGCTACTTTTTGCGATGCACGTATTGCCGAACTTGAGGCCAAAATTCTTGAAATTGGGGCGGACAAGGTTGGGGCGTTCATTGCGGAGCCGGTCCAGGCCTCGGGTGGTGTCATCGTGGCGCCGGACGGCTATTACAAGCGCGCCTGGGAGGTCTGCCGCAAGCACGACGTCTTGTTTATTGCCGACGAGGTGGTGACCGCCTTTGGTCGGCTGGGGCACTGGTTCGCCAGCAAAGAGGTTTTTGGTGTGGAGCCCGACATGGTGACCTGTGCCAAGGGCATCACCTCGGGCTATTTACCCTTGGGCGCGTGCTTGGTTTCGGACCGCATATTCGACCAGGTGAGCGGCGACAAGGCGCGCGGCGGCTCGTTCGCTCATGGCTATACCAACTCCGGGCATCCGGTGTGCAGCGTAGCCGCCCTCAAGAACATCGAGATCATCGAGCGCGAAGACCTGCTGGGCAATGTGCGGGCGTTGGCCCCTCATTTCCAGGAGCGCCTGCGCTCGTTGCGCGACATCCCCTTGGTATTTGACACCCGGGGCATCGGCCTGCTCGGTTGCGTGGAGTGCACCGTTCGGGGCGTGGAGCACAGCGGTCTGTCCCCCGAAGCGTTATTGGCGATTGACGTGGACCTCGGTGCCCGGATCGACCGTCATTGCCAGGACTTGGGCCTGATGCTGCGCCCGATCGTGAACCAGTGCGTTTTTTCACCGCCACTTATCATTACCCGCGCCCAGATCGATGAGATGTTCGACATCATGCGCGAGGGCATTCTCCGCACCACGCGCGACATTGAAGTGGAACTGGGCTACACCGTAGCCTGAATGCGACGGGGCCCGCTGGTGCGGCCCCCCTCCGATCCAAGAAAACCCCGCTGCTACCGGCCAGATTTGTAGCGCAGCCACAGCTTGTTGGTGGCACGCAGCAGATCGGTCTCTTGGGGCTTGAAGGTGAAATACTCCGCCATTTGAGCCTCAGTGGGAAACAGAAAGGGGTCGTTCAACAACTCTGGCTTGATCATCGGCCGTGCCGCCAACACCGCGGTGGTATAGGTGATTTCATTGTTGATTTCAGCGGCAATTTCGGGGCTGAGCAAGAAATTGATCCATTTGTGCGCGGCCTCCTTGTTGTTGGAGTCTTTGGGTATTCCCATCAACGTGAACCACAGGCCGGTCGCGCCTTTGGGCGTCGCGTAGCGGATGTCGTAGTCTTTGCCTGCGGCCTTGGCGCGTCGTTTCATGACGTTGTAGTCCCCAGACCAGCCCGTGGAAATGCAAATGTCCCCGGTCGAAAAGTCCAAGATCACATTGTTAGAGAACATCTTGACATAAGGCCGAATTTTGGCAAGTTCCTTGAACGCGTCTTCGGTGTCCGACATCTTGGGGCTGTTGGGGTCACGGCCCATATAGGCCAACATCGTGCTGGCCTCGCTGGGCTGGTCGATCAAGGCAATGCCGCACTTTTGCAGGCGCTTGGCATTTTCTGGATTGAACAAAAGGTCAAAGCTCAGGGGTGGAAGTTCCCCGCCCCAAGCTTGTTTGGCCTTGGTCACGTTAACGATCAGACCTTCGCTGCCCCAGACGTAGGGCACGCCGTATTTGTTGCCCGGGTCGTTCTTGGCGGTGTGGCCCATGACCATGGGGTCGAGGTATTGTTTGTTGGGAATCTTGGTCCAATCAATCGGCTCGTAAACCCCGGCCTTGATTTGCTTTGCCATGTAGTTTGAACTCGGATAGACCACGTCGTAGCCGCTGTTTCCGCTGAGTAGCTTGGCCTGCAAGGTGTCGTCGCTGTCCAAAATGCTGTAGATCACCTTGATGCCGGTGGCCTTCTCAAACTTGGCGACGACTTCGGGGCCAATGTATTCGGACCAGTTCAGCACCTTGAGCGTCCCCTGCGCGTGGCCCATGCTGGTGGCCGCTAACAGCAAGCCGGTACCCAGCCATCGCACGATCCGCGGAAAAACAGACTTGGCCATCATGAAACCTTTCTGGAAAGTATTTGCTCGCCCCGGGAAATCGTTTACACCGCCCGCGTACAACCACTACGGACTGGGGCCCGAGGGCTCCAAATTACCATACTAATAGCGATTCGTTCAATAAGGCCTAGGGGTTTGCACCGGGTCGTTGGCGCCTCATTTTTCCTTGGGAAGCCAAGGGTTTTCCCGGGTGAAAAATGTGCGCTTTGGGCCGTTGGAGATCTGCACTGCCAAGCCTTGGCGTGGTATCGTGCATGCTACTTTTGGCGCATGTCCCAGGGTCTTCGCGTTCGGTCTAAGTGACGCGTGAATCAGGGTTTTTGCGATCTTATAAGGGTTGGGCTCGCCGGCAGCCCCGAATTGTGTGATTAACCTACAGGAGAGAGATATGCGCTTTCAGAAAAAATTGTGTGTCATGGCTATTGCGAGCCTATTTCCTGTGGCCAGCGCGTTTGCCCAAACCAGCGCCGATACCCGCAAAGAAATTGACGCGCTCAAGGCTCAGCTCAAATTGCTGCAGGATAAACTGGACGTGCTGAGTGCGGCCACCGGGGACGGCTCGCCCCTGTCGCAGCAGGTCAACCGCTTGGAACAAAAATTGGACCTGTCGGAAAACACCGCCGAAGCCTCCGGCTTTTCGGGAATGAAGATCAATGGGGTGATTGAGGCGGCTTACAAGTACAACGATGTAGACAAAAAGCATGATTTCGGCGCATCGGCCGGGTATGGCGTAGGCGAGGTGGGGATGATTCAACTGACCAAGGAGTCCCAAGACGGCGAAGGTATTGATTGGACGCTTCGGCTGATGCCCGGTGGGGATCCCTTTGTGCATGAGGCCTCATTGTCGATTCCCCTGAACAAAGAAAACCGGATCATTGCCGGTCTAATCCCTGACTTTCAGGGGTATGAGTATGTATTCCCCAACGCGACGTCGACCTTGGGTAATCAGTTGATCACCCACAACGCTCTCTATGACCTGGCGGGTGCAACGGCCTACACCGGCGTCGGAATGTCGCACGTCTTGAATGGTGGCAAGGTGGCGCTGAAGTGGTTGGTGGGGAATGTTGACAAGGGTAGCGACGACAAATCCATCACCTTTGGAACGGATCCTGTGTCGGAAGAGCCATTCTCCGGCGCTGCCTCAAACGGGTCAACCTTGGCGGTGGCGTACCGGATGGACTATTACCCCAATGATGCAACCTACTTTGGGCTGTCCGGGTTGCATGGTTCCAATAACCGCTCCTTCAATATCATGGCGCTGGACGCAGGTTATACCCGAGGCGATTGGCAATACAACGGTCAGATTACCGTTGGGGATATGCTCCGAGCAGCGGCCAACGGTGGCAAAGCGCAATGGACGGGCGTTTCTGGCTTTGTGAGCTACAAAATTGTTCCGCGACTGCAATTGATGGCGCGCGCAGACTTTATTCAAAACAGTGCCAATGGTGGTGGCACCTACTATGACAACGGCGGAGCTCTGTTGAATGGGTTGGGGCCAGAGCGAAATGCCGCAGGTGAGTTTGCGGTTGACGACCTTGGGTACGCCACTACAGGGGCCAATCTCACCCGGTTGACTTTGGGCACGAACTACCAAATCAATGCCAACACCCAGTGGAAAACCGAGTACCGGCTGGATCAGTCCAGCGGCTACAACTTTGAGGTAACCGATGGGGATACGACTACGTACTCCAAGACGAAGACTTCTTGGGGTACCTCTCTGGTGTTGTCCTTCTAAACGACAACCGCCGCCCACCCTTGCGGTTTGGCTGCGGCGTGATGACGCCAGATGGATCCCTATCGCTTACTCTGAAGCGACTTCGACAGTCGGCTGTCGCAGCTGCCACACAATGTGCGCGAGCAACGCCATAAACACCATGGCGCCGCCCAGCACAGTGCGCTGGCTCGGAATTTCGTTGTGAATCAGCCAGACCCACACCGGACCCAGCACCGGCTCGGCAATGCCGATCAGCGCTGCAATCGCTGAGGGGAGCAGCCGCGCACCGGTGGCAAAGAGTGCCAACCCCAAGCCCAGATTCAATGCGCCGAACGCAAACAGCAGAGCCCCGTCCGTCGGGCTGACGGCAAAGCCGCTCACCATATTGGCCGACACGCAGGCTGCAATGAAGGTGCCCAAACACACCGCGGGCATCATGGCCACGTGCGCATGGCGGCGGGTGATGACGGTGGCGGTAGCAAAGGCCAGCGCAATCAGCAGCGCCAAGCCGTCTCCGATCGGCGATACATTGCCGCCAAACGACTCCGACACCATCACGGCCACGCCAGAAATCACGGCGGCAATGGCAATCCAGGTGGCGCGCGGTATGTGCTCGCGAAAGAACAAAAAGGCCATCAGCGCGGCAATCAGCGGCACGCCGGCTTGCAGCAGCAGCACGTTGGCCACGGTGGTGTAAGCCAGCGCCACCACAAAGCAGGTGGACGCCAGCGCAAAACACGCCGCCACCCCTACGCCCGGCCAGCTCATGGCCAGAAACAGCGCCACCGTGGCTTTGCGACCGTTTTGCCACAGCATGAAGCCCAGCAAAAAACTGGCGGCGAACACCGAGCGCCAAAACACCACGGCCCAGCTGTCTTGTACCGTCAAAAAACGCGCGATGGCGCCGCCAAAGCTCCAGGCCGTGGCCGACCCAAAGACCAGCCACGCGCCGCGCACGTCAAGCGAACGGGTGCTCATCGCTTATTCGGCGCCCAGGCGCTGGATCAACTCGATCTTGTAGCCGTCGGGGTCGGTCACAAAGGCGATTTGCGTGGTGCCGCCCTTGACCGGGCCGGGTTCACGTGTGACGTTGCCGCCAGCGGCCTTGATGCGCTCGCAGGCCGCGTAAATGTCGGTCATGCCCAGGGCGATGTGGCCGTAGGCGCTGCCCATGTCGTAGCTCTCCACGCCCCAGTTGTAGGTGAGCTCTAACTCGGCGTGGTCGGGGTTGCTGCCAAAACCGACAAAGGCCAGCGTGTACTTGTATTCGGGGTTGTCCGAGGTGCGCAGCAGCTTCATGCCGATGACCTGGGTATAGAAATCAATGGAGCGCTGGAGGTTTCCAACGCGCAGCATGGTGTGGAGGATTTTCATGGCGCCATTGTCGCGCAGGCCGGGGGTGTCCATGGGCGGGGTGGGGGGCGCCTTGGCGACAGCGTCGCGTCAAGCACAATGGCCGCCTTTATTGCAATATTGATGCCGCCCGGAGCCCCCATGACCCATTTCACCAAAACCGTTTTATTCACCGACGTGGACGGCCGCGCCCGCTTCAAAGAAGAATCCGTGGCGCTAGACCAGGGCACGCCCCAGACCCAGTTGTCCGCATTGTTTGCCAGCGGCGGCTACCAGTTGCGCACCAGCCCGGTGGGGTTTCGCAGCAGCTTTCATTGCACCGGCGCGCCGCAATGGGTTTTTATCTTGGGCGGGCAGATGGAAATCGGTATCCAAGGCGGCGTGTCGCGCGTGTTTGGTCCGGGCGAACACTTTTTCAGCGCGGACGTGCTACCCGTTGGTGCCACCTTCGATGCGGCGGTGCACGGCCATTGGAGCCGCCAAGTGGGCCCCGATCCCTTGGTAACGCTGTTTTTGCGGGCATAAAAAAGGGCTCCGCAGAGCCCTTTTTTTGTATTGACCAAAAGCGTTTAACGACCAGCTGGTCCGCGGTTGCCGCCAGGGCCGCCGCGTCCACGGCCGCCACCACCGCCACCACCACCGCCACCGCCACGGGGGCCTTGGCCGCCAGCGCCGCCGCCATATCCGCCACCACCACCACCACTGCGGTTGCCTTGGTAGCCGCCGCCACGGCGGGCGCCGCGCTCTGCCATCAGGTCTACGCTGGTGCGCATCGGGTCAGGCTGACCACCGGGTGCGCGGGGCACGCGGGGCTCACTGGGGAAGCTCGACATCCGGTCCTGTCCCATGCGAGGGCGCGCCGCGTGGGCGTCGTGCGAACGTGGGGGTTGGTCTTCGTGGCGGCCGGGGCCGTCGTCGTCACGCGGGAATCCGGCGTCGCGTGGCGCGCTGCGGGGTGCCTGGCGTGGGCCATTGCCCGGTCCATTGCGGCCACCGCCGTTGCCTGGGCCGCGGGGGCCTTGTGCCGCACGTTGGCCGCCACCACCACCGCCACCGCCACGATTGCCGCCGCCGTTGCCGCCGGGACCCTTGCTTTCGCGCACACGCTGCAGCATTTCGGTTCGCGCAGCTTTGGCAGCCGCTTGCATGACATCGCGGCTGGGCGGTTTGCCCGCGCCACCCCAGATGGTTTGGCGTCCCATGGCAATGGGCTCGGCCCGCTCGCCGGGTTCGGGCGCAAAGCCCTCCACCACTACCACTTCAATGTTTTGCTTGGTAAATCGCTCGATGTCCTGCATGAAGCCCTCTTCATCCAGGCAGACCAGATTCACCGCAGCGCCATCCGCGCCCGCGCGCCCCGTGCGTCCAATGCGGTGCACGTAGTCTTCGCTCACGTTGGGGATTTCGTAGTTCACCACGTGCGGCAGGTCGTCAATGTCAATACCGCGCGCGGCAATGTCGGTGGCGACCAGAGCGCGCACGTCGCCACTCTTGAAACCGGCGAGTGCCTGGGTGCGGGCGGCTTGGCTCTTGTTGCCGTGCAGCGCCATGGCAGAAATGCCGTTCTTTTCCAGAAATTCGGCCACGTTGTTGGCGCCAAACTTGGTACGGGTGAACACCAGCACCTGACTCCAGTTTTGCTCATTGATGATGTGTGCAAGCAGGGCTTTTTTCTTGCCGCGGCCTACCGGATGGATCACCTGGGTGATGCGCTGTACCGTGGTGTTGCGGGGTGTGACCTGCACGCTTTGTGGGTTTTTCAGCAGGGTCGCGGCCAGATCGCGAATCTCGTCGCTGAAGGTGGCCGAGAAAAGCAGGCTTTGCTTGTCTCGCGGCACCAGGGCCAGCACTTTTTTCACGTCATGGACAAAGCCCATGTCGAGCATGCGGTCGGCCTCGTCGAGCACCAAAATTTGCACTTGGCCCAGGTCCAGCATGCCTTGTTGCTGCAAGTCCAGCAAACGGCCGGGGGTGGCCACCAGCAAGTCCACGCCTTTTTTGAGCTTGGAGATTTGGGGGTTCATGCCCACGCCGCCAAAAATGACGGTGCTGGTCAGTTCCAGGTATTTGCCGTAGGTGCGGATGGATTCCTCAATCTGTGCCGCGAGTTCGCGGGTGGGGGTCAGCACCAGGGCACGGATACCAATGCCGCCAAACTTGTTCTTGGCCGCCGCTGTGGTGGACAGACGCTGCAGTATGGGCAGGGTAAATGCGGCGGTTTTGCCGGTGCCGGTTTGGGCGCCACCGAGCAAGTCGTGGCCGGCCAGCACCAGGGGAATGGCTTGGGCCTGAATGGCCGTGGGGGTCTCGTAGCCCTGCTCAAGCACGGCTTTAAGGATGGCGGGTGCCAGATTCAATTCGTCGAAGTTCATAAAGAGGCACCGGTTTGCGGGTGCTTGCGTACCGGCCTGTCCTTTGGCGGTTTACCAAAGGTCAGTCATAGGCAGGTAGGTTCAAAAATGGGACGAACCGCTTTGGTTGCTGTCCCCAGCATGTTGCTGTCATTGCGGGCAACTGAAACTCCGCAAGTGCGCCAATTGTCGCACGTTGCGCCGCCACCCCGAAAACGCCGCTCTGGGGCGCCTGCAAGCGATGGGGCGACGCGCAAACGATAATAGTGACTTCTCCCTTTTTGACTCCCCTCGGATACCGCAATGGCCCAATACGTTTTTTCCATGAACCGGCTCGGCAAGATCGTGCCGCCGAAACGCCACATTCTGAAAGATGTGTCCCTCAGCTTCTTCCCTGGCGCCAAAATTGGCGTGCTGGGTACCAACGGCTCCGGCAAATCCACCCTGCTGAAAATCATGGCCGGCCTGGACAAGGAGATTGAGGGCGAGGCCATTCCCATGGCCGGCCTGAACATCGGCTACCTGCCCCAGGAACCCCAACTCGACCCGACCCAAACCGTGCGCGAAAGCGTGGAGGCGGGTATGGGCAAGGTGTTCAGCGCCAAGGCACGTCTTGAAGAGGTGTACACCGCCTACGGCGAAGAAGACGCTGACTTTGATGCCCTGGCCGCCGAACAGGCCGAGCTTGAAGCGATCATCGCCACCGCCGGCACCGATTCGGAACACCAGCTGGAAATTGCGGCGGACGCTTTGCGGCTTCCACCCTGGGACGCCAATATTGGCGTGCTCTCGGGAGGCGAAAAGCGCCGTGTGGCGCTCTGCCGGTTGCTGCTCTCCAAGCCCGACATGCTGCTGCTTGACGAGCCGACCAACCACTTGGACGCCGAATCGGTGGATTGGCTGGAGCAGTTTTTGCAGCGCTACCCCGGCACGGTGGTGGCTATTACCCACGATCGCTACTTCTTGGACAACGCCGCGGAGTGGATCCTGGAGATGGACCGCGGCTCCGGTATTCCGTACAAAGGAAATTATTCCGACTGGCTGCAACAGAAGCAGGCCCGCCTTGAGGCCGAGCAAAAGGGCGAAGAGTCCCGCGCCAAAGCCCTGAAGAAAGAGCTGGAATGGTCGCGCCAAAACCCCAAGGCGCGCCAAGCCAAGAGCAAGGCCCGTTTGGCCCGCTTTGAAGAACTGAGCGACTTTGAATACCAAAAGCGCAACGAGACCAACGAGATCTTTATCCCCGTGGCGGACCGCCTGGGTCAGGAGGTGATTGAGTTTGTCAATGTGACCAAGTCCTTTGGCGACCGCGTGCTGATTGACGACCTGAGTTTCAAGGTGCCGCCAGGCGCGATTGTGGGCATCATCGGACCCAACGGCGCGGGTAAATCAACGCTGTTCAAGATGATTGCCGGGCGCGAAAAGCCCGATTCGGGCGAAGTAAAAATCGGCCAAACCGTCAAGATGGCTTTTGTCGACCAGAACCGCGATGACCTGGCAAACGAGAAAACCGTCTGGGAAGACGTCTCGGGTGGACTGGACATCCTGAACGTGGGCAAGTTCCAGATGGCCAGCCGCGCGTACTGCGGGCGCTTCAACTTCAACGGCGCAGACCAGCAAAAGCGCGTGGGCACGCTCTCTGGCGGTGAACGCGGCCGCTTGCACCTGGCCAAAACCCTGATCGCCGGTGGCAATGTTCTGATGCTCGACGAGCCGTCCAACGACCTGGACGTGGAAACTCTGCGCGCTCTGGAAGACGCGCTGCTGGAGTTTGCCGGCACGCTGATGGTCATCAGCCACGACCGCTGGTTTTTGGACCGTATCGCCACCCATATCCTGGCTTGCGAGGGCGACAGCCACTGGGTGTTCTTTGACGGCAATTACCAGGAATACGAGGCCGACAAGAAGCGCCGCTTGGGCGAAGAGGGCGCCAAGCCCAAACGCATGCGCTACAAAGCACTCAAGTAAGCGCAAGAGGCAGCTTTAGCTGCCTGGTTCCGCAAAACGCTGCATCGCAACCGGTGCGGCGTTTTTTTTGCCCAGTGATCAGGCGCGACGCTGGTTGACCAAGGTAATGCCCAATCCGACCACAGCCAGGGCGACCAACAGCTCGATGGTCACGGCCTCGCCCAGCCACAGTGCGCCAAACAGCAGCGCAAAAAGGGGGGTGGACAGCGCAAAGGAGCCCATCTTGGTGGCGGGGTAGCGCCCCAAAAGCCAGACCCACGTGAGGTAGCTGGCAAAGGCACCCACCACGGTTTGCAGAAATAACGATCCCAGGGCAAATCCACTCAGATGCCAGTTCCAGGTTTCATTGAGCACCCAAGACAAAAGCGGGAGCGCAACGGCGCTGACCGCCACTTGGTAAAACAGGATTTTCTCGGCACCCAGGCGGTTCAGCCGGGTGGTCTTGAGTACAACGGTGGTGAGCGCCCAGGCAATCGCGCCGCCAATGCCGAGCAGATCTCCCCAGTGCTGTTGCGGTGTTTGTCCGCCAATAAATCCTTCGCGCAAGGTAAAACCTACTGCCAGAAAAGCCAGCAGCAAGCCAATCCACTGCAGAGGAGCAAGCCGCTCGGACTTGATGAACCAGGGCAATACCAGGGCCGCCCACAGAGGCGCGGTGTACAAAAACACCGTGATGCGGGAGGCCGCAGTGAACTGCAGACCGGTAAACAGACACAAAAATTCCATGGCAAACAAGGTCCCGGCCAACAGACCCGGCCAGAGCGAGCTGTCGCGCTCCCACAGCGGTATGCCGCGCCACAAACACCACAGCCAGAGCACCAAACTGGCACCGGCAAAGCGGATCCCGGCCATGAAAACAGGTGCCATCTCACCCAAGGTGGCTTTGACCAGCACTTGCTGAAAGCCCCAAAACGCACAGCACACCAGCAGCAGCGCGATGGCGAGTGGTTCCAGGTGTTCCTTGCGCTGCATCGACTGTGCCACGCCGGTCAGCGCAGTCCTTGGGTGTAGAAAGCACCACCGTGGTAGAGCAGGGGCGGGGCCTGGTCGACGTGGGTGCAACGCTCCACTTCACCTACAAAGATGATGTGGTCACCCTCTTCGTGGCGACTGCGGTTAAAGCATTCAAAGGTGGCTACTGCCCCGGTGATCAAGGGCACGCCATGCTGGCCGGGTTGCCACTGCACACCGGCGTAGCGGTCGATGTCTTTGGTGGCGAACTGGTTGGCCAAAGCGGTTTGTTCCGCAGACAGCACATTGATCGCGTAGTGACGGCAGGCCAGCAGGGCGACCATGGAGGCCGATTTCAGTGCCAGGCTCCAAAGCACCAAAGGCGGGGCCAAGGAGACCGAGTTGAAGGAGCTGACCGTCAAACCCACCAGGCCTCCGGCCGGGTTGACGGCGGTGACCACTGTCACACCGGTGGCAAATTGCCCTAGCGCGTGGCGGAATTGGCTTTGGGAAAAGTCGGGGGGAGTTGCGCGGGTGGGGAGGGCGGTAGCGGCGGCGAGGGTGGGGTTCAAATCAATGGCCTAGGATTTTTGACAGAAAGTCGCGGCTGCGCTCGCTTTGGGGGTTGTTGAAAAAGTCATGGGGATTGTTTTGCTCCACGATTTGGCCTTGGTCCATGAAGATCACGCGGTCCGCGACCGCTTTTGCAAATCCCATTTCGTGAGTCACGCAGACCATGGTGATGCCTTGGTTGGCCATCTCGATCATAACGTCCAGTACTTCTTTGATCATCTCCGGATCGAGCGCCGAGGTGGGCTCGTCAAAAAGCATGATCTTGGGCTTGAGGCACAGCGCCCGGGCAATGGCCACCCGCTGCTGCTGGCCGCCGGAGAGTTGCAAGGGGTACTTGTGGGCCTGCTCCGCAATACGTACGCGTTGCAATTGCTCCATGGCTTTTTCTTCGGCGTCTTTTTTTGGCATTTTCCCGACCCACATGGGCGACAAGGTCAGGTTTTCCAAAACCGTCAGATGGGGAAACAGGTTGAACTGTTGAAACACCATCCCCACCTTTTTACGCACATCATCAATCACCCGGACATCGTCCGTGAGTTCTACACCGTCCACGGTGAGGTGGCCTTGCTGGTGCTCTTCGAGGCGGTTGATGCAACGGATCAGTGTCGATTTGCCCGAGCCCGAAGGGCCACAGACCACGATGCGTTCGCCCTGGGCGATGTCGAGATCAATGTCGCGCAGCACATGAAAGCTGTCGCCGTACCATTTGTTGACCTTGTCGAAGCGGATGATGGGTGCTGACATGGGAGTCCTTAGCGAAGTTTGCTTTTGTTGACCTGCTTTTCGATCCACTGGCTGTAGCGGGACATGGAAAAGCAAAAACCAAAATAGATCAGGGCGATAAACAGGTAGCCCTCGATACGAAAGGGACGCCAGTTGGCGTCGGAATTCATGGCCATGCCCATGGCGCCCGTCAGCTCATACAGGCTGACGATGGCCACCAGCGAGGTGTCCTTGAAGGTGGAAATAAAGTTGTTCATGATGCCGGGCACCACCATGGCCAGCGCTTGGGGCAGCACGATCAGGCGCTGGGTCTGCCAGTAACTCAAGCCCAGTGTGGCCGCGGCCTCGATTTGTCCCTTGGGCATGGCCTGCAGACCGCCGCGAATGACTTCGGCCATATAGGCCGCAGCAAACAGCGTAATTCCAGCCAACACCCGAATCAGCACGTCAATGTTGAAGCCCTGCGGCATGAGCAGCGGAAACATGAACGAGGCCATGAACAAGACCGAGATCAGGGGCACGCCCCGGATCAGTTCGACATAGACCGTGCACAAACTGCGAATCGCGGGCATGCCCGAGCGTCGTCCCAGTGCGATCACCAGGGCGATGGGGAAAGCCATGGCCATCGACAAGGTAGCCAGCAGCAGTGTCAACGGCAGTCCGCTCCACAGGTCAGTTTCCACCAGGCGCAGACCCAGCACGCCACCGCGCATGAGGGTCAGGTACGCGCCCAAAACCAAAACCCAAAGTGGCGCCAGCCAGACCTTCCAGCAAGCGCGGGTGCAACTCGTCACGATCAGTGCAAGCAGCATGACGGTGCAAATGAGTGCACGCCAATGCTCGTCAAACGGATAGCGGCCAAACAGGATGAAGCGGAACTTTTCACGAACCACACCCCAGCAGGCGCCGCTGGCGGCATGGCAGATGGTGTAGTCGATAGCCCAGACCGCATCGACTACCGCCCACTGGAACAACCTGGCTGTGGCCAGCAGCAAGGCAGCGCCCACCAGCACCGTCGCCAGTGAAGTGCCCCAGCTGTTGAACAAGTTGAATTTGCACCACGCCATCAGGCCTTCGGTACGCACAGGAGCCTGTCGTGGCGCGATTGCTTTGAAAATTTGTGCAGTCATGGTCGGGGCCTTAGCGCTCAGTGATCGCCGCCCGGGCGTTGTACCAGTTCATCAGCACGGAGGTCGAGAGCGAGGTGCTCAGGTAGACCAGCATGATGATGGCGATACATTCCACCGCGCGCCCGGTCTGGTTGATGGCGGTGTTGGCAATCGACACCACGTCGGGGTAGCCGATGGCGACTGCCAGCGAGGAGTTCTTGGTCAGGTTCAGGAACTGGTTGGTCAGGGGCGGAATAATCACCCGCAGTGCCTGCGGCAGCATCACCAGGCGCATGGTCTGGCCCCGGTTAAGGCCCAAAGCACTGGCAGCTTCCGATTGCCCCAGCGACACGGATTGAATTCCCCCGCGCACCACTTCGGCCACAAAGGCGGCGGTGTAAACGGTCAGGCCCAGCATCAAGGCCATGAACTCGGGTGTGAGTGCGCCGCCGTTTTCAATCGCGAATTCCCCTTGGATGGGGCGGTCCAGTTCCGTCGGTGCGCCGCCCAGGATCCAGCCTGCGACTCCGCAGGCCAAGGCCAGGGCCAACGGTGCCCAGACCGTGCTGCGCGCCTGGCCGGTGGCTTCAAATCGGCGTTGGGCGTAATGGCGGTAAAACCAGGCACCGACCAGGCCCACGACCAGGCCCCAGGCCGCGGTGACCTGGCCGGTCGCCCACACGGGAATCGGAAAGTTCAGTCCGCCTTTGCTCAAAAACAACGGGCCCAACTGCCACGCCTCCGTGGAGATGGGCAGAACTTCAGTGAAAAACAGGTACCACATGAGCAATTGCAGCAGCACCGGAATGTTGCGGAAAAACTCCACATAGCAAAGGCACAGACCCCGCACCAGTGCGTTGCGGGAAAAACGTCCTACGCCAATCAGCGTGCCCAGGAGGGTGGTCAGCACAATGCCGAGCACTGCGACGCGCAGCGTGTTGGTCATGCCCACCAGGTAGGCGCGCCAGTAGGGCTCGCCAGAGTCGAAGGCAAAGAGGCTCTCTCCGATGTCAAAACCGGCGGCCCCCCCCAGAAAGTCAAAACCGCTCTGGATCCCCCGGGCCCGCATATTGGTGGCCGTGTTGTTGGCCAGGTAGAACACCAGCAAGGCGATGACGGCCACGGCCACCACTTGATAGACCAGTGCTCTGAAGGCCTGGCTTCGCCAAGACCACTTCTTTTTGGGCGGTGCGATGCGGTCAGTGGACATGGTGCTTTGGGGGCTTCAAAAGGGTAAGAAGTCGCCGGCAAGGGCGCGTAAAAAAAGGGCAGCGCAAGGGGGTTGCAACTGCCCTGTGGGGCGCGGGAGGGTGGGCTGCCCCCCGCAAAATGGCCGCTTAGCGGATCGGTGGTGCGTACTGGATGCCGCCCTTGTTCCACAGGTTGTTCAGACCGCGGGGCAATTGCAGGTCTGATTTGGGGCCGACATTGCGCTCAAAAATCTCACCGTAGTTGCCGGTGGTCTTGACGGCGCGCGCGAGCCACTCTTTGTCCAGACCCAAAAGTTTGCCGGTGTCCTCGGTCGATCCCAGGATGCGTCCCACCACCGGGTCTTTGCTGTTGGCCTTCAGGTCGTCCACGTTGGCGGCCGTCACGCCATATTCTTCAGCTTCCAGCAGACCGTACACCGTCCACTTGACGATGGCAGCCCATTCGTCGTCACCCCGGCGCACCATGGGTCCCAGGGGCTCTTTGGAGATCAGCTCGGGCAAGATCAGGTGGTCGGCAGGATTTTTGGCCGACTTGTTGCGCACCGAGGCCAGGCCCGAGGCGTCCGTCGTGTAGGCCACGCAACGGCCCGAAAAGTAGGCGCCTTCCACCGCATCGAGTTTTTCGAACACTACCGGCTTGACGTTCAGACCGTTGGCCTTGGAGTAGTCCGTCAGGTTTTTCTCGGTGGTGGTGCCCGATTGCACGCACACGGTCTGGCCCTTGAGCTGCTTGGCGCTCTTGATCTTGCTCTTGACGGGCACCATGAAGCCCTGGCCATCGTAATAAACCACAGCGGTCTGGCTCAGTCCGAGCGAGGCATCGCGGGTCAGAGTGAAGGTGGTGTTGCGCGACAGCACATCGACTTCACCCGATTGCAAGGCCGTAAAACGCGCCTGTGCCACCAGTGGCACGAATTTGACCTTGTCGCCATCACCCAGGGTGGCGGCCGCAACGGCACGGCAAACATCGACGTCAATGCCGCTCCATTTGCCGTTGGAGTCGGCGGCGCTGAAACCGGCCAGACCGGTATGCACGCCACAAATCACCTGGCCGCGGGCTTTGATGCCGTCCAGGGTTTTGCCAGCGTGGGCCGGAAGTGCCAGCGCGCCCAAGGCGGCTACCGAGATTGCCAGTGTGGAAAGTGGTTTGAAAGTCATGGATGTACTCCGATGGGGTGAAAAAACGGTCAAAGGAAAGCGAATATTGTGACGCATGTCATTGCGCCGCAGGCGTCCCGGGCGCCGCGATCCGGTGGCCCGAACTGTAACGCCACTTGCAAAACGGCCCTATCGGGGTTTACGCTTGAACGTGGTGGCGCGCAAAAGAGGCGCTGCGCGTCGCGCGGGAGACAAGGTACGGTTGTCTGCGCTGTGCCAGGCCCTATGGTTAGGAACTTCGTCGGCCAAGGGTCGGCACACTAAATGGATAGGCCCAGGTTCAACATGACTGCTGTTTCACCTTCAATCCGCCCCACCGCCCCCCATTACCGCTTCTGGCCCAAGCGGGTGCCGCAGCGCATCACGGTCCCAGTCACCTCGTTGTGGGACAACCTGGAAACCAGCGCACGGCGCTTTCCCGACAAGACGGCATTGGTGTTTTTTGGCCGCAGGGTCAGTTATGCCGAATTGAAGCGCCAGGCAGAAGCGTTTGCCGCCTATTTGGGTTCGCTGGGGGTCCAAAAAGGCGACCGTGTGGTGCTGAGCATGCAAAACTGCCCGCAATTGGTGATTGCGCACTTTGGAATATTGCGGGCCAACGCGGTGGTGGTGCCGGTCAACCCGATGAACCGGGCCGAAGAGCTCAAGCACTACATCACCGATCCCGATGCCCGCGTCGCGATCACGACCGCCGACCTGGCGGCTGAGTTGGCCAAGGCGAGCAATGCTTTGGCCGCTCCGCAGCAATTGGCGCATCTGGTGGTCACCCACTTCACCGACGCTTTTGACCCTGAGGCGGGCGACGATGCGCCGCCCCCGGCCTGGAGCGATTGGTTGCTGGCGCGGCACGCCATGCCCGCACTCACCGGTGGCCAAGTGCACACGTGGAGCGATGCGATGGCCTGCCCTGTGCCGCCGCCGGCGTTGGCGGTCGGTGCCAACGACCTGGCCTTGCTACCTTACACCAGCGGCACCACGGGCCTGCCCAAGGGCTGTATGCACTTGCATTCGAGCATCATGCACAACGCCATGGCCAGCGCGCTGTGGGGCAATGGCAGCGTCGAAAACGTCACCCTGATGGTGGTGCCCATGTTCCACATTACGGGCATGGTCAGCCTGATGCACACCAATATCTATTGCGGTGCCACGATGATTCTGATGCCCCGATGGGACCGCGAGCTGGCCGGTGCCCTGATCGCGAAGTGGCGGGTCACCCACTGGACAAATATCCCCACCATGGTGATTGACCTGATGGGGAGCCCGAACTTCGCGAGTTTTGACTTGTCCAGCCTGGTGTTGATTGGCGGTGGGGGTGCCGCCATGCCGCAGGCGGTGGCCCAGCGCCTGTGGGAACAATATGGACTTCGCTATGTTGAAGGCTACGGCCTGACCGAGACAGCGGCCCCTTCGCACAGCAACCCGCCCGATGCGCCCAAGCAGCAGTGTCTGGGTGTGCCGTTCGTGGGTGTCGACGCGCGCGTGGTCGATCCCGAAACCTTGGCCGAGATGCCGGTGGGCGAGGCGGGTGAAATCGTCATGCGCGGTCCTCAGATTTTTCAGGGCTACTGGAAACGCCCCGACGCCACCGCTGACGCCTTTGTCACCATCGACGGCCTGCCTTTTTTCCGTTCGGGCGACCTGGGCCGCCGGGACGAAGATGGCTATTTCTTCATGACCGACCGGCTCAAGCGCATGATCAATGCCTCGGGTTTCAAAGTCTGGCCGGCCGAAGTAGAGGCGCTGATGTTTGGCCACCCCGCCGTGCAGGAGGCCTGCGTCATCGCCATGCAGGACAGCTACCGGGGGGAGTCGGTCAAGGCCGTGGTGGTGCTGCGTGCCAGCCACCGGGGCACGGTGAGCGAGCAAGCGTTGATGGACTGGTGTCGCGAGAACATGGCGGTTTACAAAGTGCCCCGCTCGGTACAGTTTGTTGACGCCCTGCCCAAGAGTGGCGCAGGCAAGGTAATGTGGCGCCTGTTGCAAGAGCAGGAGTCCAAGCCTGTTCCTACCCCTATCCCTGACTGAATCGTCTGAAAGTGCCCCGAATGCATCCCCAAGCCCTGCCCACCGCCTTGCCCGAGACCCTGGGTTTTGACGCACAGCGTTGCCACAACATCAGCCGCGTCCTGCAGCATGAAGTGGACATTGGCCGCTTGCCGGGGGCCGTGTTGCTGGTGGCGCGCCACGGCAAAGTACTGTTGCACCAGGCGCTGGGCCAGCAAGACCCGCAAATGGGAACCCCCATGGAACTGGATGCGATTTTTCGGATTTATTCGATGACTAAGCCCATCGTCTCGGTCGCGGTCATGCAGTTGATGGAGCGCGGGCAGTTGCTGCTCAGTGATGCGGTAGCCAAGCATTTGCCGGAGTTTGCCGGGGTGAAGGTCGCGCACTTTGAAGGCGAAAGCATGCTTCTGCGGGCGCCACGCCGCGCCCCGACGGTTCAAGATTTGCTGTGCCACACCGCGGGTTTGACCTACGAAATCACCGGCAGCGCGCCGGTGCAGCGCATGTATGCGCAGGCCCAACTCGGTTCGCGGGATCGCAGCAACCACGAGTTCGCCAGCGCGCTGGCGCAAATGCCCCTGATGTTTGAGCCCGGCAGCATATGGGCCTACAGCCGCGCCACCGATTTGTTGGGGGCCCTGGTCGAGGCGGTCAGTGGGCAGACGCTGGGCACTTATTTGCACCAAAATATTTTGGCGCCACTGGGCATGGTGGACACAGGCTTTGCTGTACCGCCGGACCAGCAGCACCGCATCGCCGAGCCCTTTGTCCACGATCCGGACGGTGGCACGCAAATGCCATTGATCGACATCCGAAAGGTGCCGCGCATGGAAGCCGGTGGCATGGGCCTGGCCTCGACCGCGAGAGACTATGCCCGCTTTGTGCAGTGTTTGAGCAATGGCGGCGAATTACTGGGGCAGCGCATTCTGAGCCCGGCCTCACTGCGCTTGATGACCGCAGACCACCTGGGCGGCATGGGCCAGCAAACCACCGAGCGTTCGGGTGACATGCTGGGGCGCGGGACCGGCTTTGGCCTGGGCTTTTCGGTCCGTCTGGCGCCTGGGATGGAAACCCTGCCGGGCGCGGTGGGCTTGTATTCTTGGGGCGGCATTGCCGGCACCACTTTTTGGGTGGACCCCGTCAATGACTTTTACGCCATTCTGATGGCGCAGGCACCCAACCAACGCGACTACTTTCGGCCGGTGTTTCGCAACCTGGTCTATGCCGCTTTTGTCGGCTAGACCCGGGCCGTCTGCTTAGGCGCTGGCGACTTCCAGCACCAGCTTGCCAAAGTTTTCACCATTGAACAGCTTGAGCAGGGTTGCCGGGAAGTGGTCGAGACCCTGGACCACGTCTTCCTTGCTCTTCATGCGGCCGTCTTTCAGGTAGCCCGCCATTTCGGCTACGGCCAGGTGGTAGCGGTCGGCGTAGTCGAACACCACGATGCCCTCCATACGCGCCCGGTTGACCAGCAGGCTGAGGTAGTTTTTGGGGCCGGCAATGGCGGTGGTGGCGTTGTATTGGCTGATGGCGCCGCAGATCACGATGCGCGCTTTGCGGTTGATGCGTGCCAGCACGGCGTCCAGAATGTCGCCACCCACGTTGTCAAAGTAAATGTCCACGCCCTGCGGGCAATGCGCTTTGAGGCCCTCGCGTACGGCACTTGGGCCGGCCTTGTAGTCAATGCAGGCGTCAAAGCCGAGCTCCTTGACCACCCAATCACATTTGGCTTGGCCCCCGGCGATGCCCACTACCCGGCAGCCCCGGATCTTGGCCATCTGCCCCACCGTTTGGCCTACGGCTCCGGCGGCACCGGAGACCACCAGGGTCTCGCCCGCCTGCGGCTGGCCCACATCCATGAGCCCAAAGTAGCCCGTCATGCCAGGCATGCCCAGCACGTTAAGCCATTGGGTGAGTGTGCCCAGGCGCAGGTCAATTTTGACCAATCCGTTGCGCCGCATGTCGGCGGCTTCCAGACTCAGGTATTCCTGCACACCAAAGGTGGCGCTGACGTAGTCGCCCACGGCGTACTTTTCGTTTTTTGATGCAATCACACGGCCCACGCCGCCTGCGCGCATGACTTCGCCGATGGCGACCGGCGGAATGTAGCTTTTGCCTTCGTTCATCCACCCGCGCATGGCCGGATCCAACGACAGGGCCAGGGTTTGCAGCACCACCGCGCCGTCGGCGGGTTCCGCCACGGCTTCTGAGGTACGGCTCCAATTGGCTTCGGTCGGCAGGCCCACCGGGCGCGCGGCCAGGCGAATTTGGTGGTTGACAAGTGAATTCAGGGCGATCTGGGTCATGGTGCGTACATCGAGTGCGTGGATGGCGTGAGTCCCAAGCGCCAAGGGCGGCGTGGGCAAGAAGAGGCACCGATGCTAGCGCCTGCATTGCCACCCGGCAGTTGCGCAAGTGACAAAGCCTGCATACCGATAATCGAGGTCTGTCGCGCGGCGGTTTTTGCATCCGCGCCACTCCAATCCATCGACCACCATGCTCCCAATCCATCTTGACCCCAACCTTGCCAGCATGGCCCCCTCGGGTGCGCCAGAACTGCTGGCCCCGCCACTGACGCCACCCGCTGCGCTGGAGCGAACTTTGCAGTCATTGGGTTCGGCGGTCCTGGGGGCCGCCGACGTCTGCGCCCTGAGTGGCCTGGACCTTGCACATCTGGAAGGGTGGATGCCGCTGTGGAACGATTTGCCGCCCGACGTGTACTTGCGCGACGGTGGACGTTACCGCCATCGGCGCCACTCCAGTTTCGTGGTCAACGGTGACACCGTGACGCAAGCGCCGCACCGCCCTCACTGGCAACCACTGGAGTACAACGCCTTGCATGGTGGCATGCAGCGCCATTTTGATCCCATGCCGCCCGCCATGGTGCAAAGCGACGCCTGGAGCGCGTTGCTGCGCTGGCTGGGGCAGCTGGGTTCAGGCCTCAAAGGCGCGCAACCCTGGTTTGTGGAAGCGCACCAGTTTCGCATTGACACGGCCGAAGGCATTGGTCGACCCACGCCGGAAGGCGCCCACCGTGACGGCGTGGATTTGGTGGCGGTGTTCATGGTGGCACGCCATGCCATCAAGGGCGGAGAAACCCGGGTCTTCGATGCCCACGGCCCCCAAGGTCAACGGTTTACGCTGTCAGAGCCTTGGTCGGTCTTGCTACTGGATGACGCGCGGGTGATTCACGAGTCCACGCCGATCCAGCCCACAGCGGCCGGAGGCTACCGCGACACACTGGTGGTCACCCTGCGTGCGGGTGGGTTTCAGGACGCCTGAAACGCAAAACCGCGCAAGTCACAGAGACGTGCGCGGTCGATGGACGAACAACCCAGGGCGACCGCAGTCGCCCGATCCCCTGCCAATGCTTAGCGTTGGCGCTCAAAAATCGCGGCAATGCCCTGGCCACCGCCAATGCACATGGTGACCAGCGCGTAACGGCCGTTAATCCGCTCCAGCTCATACAGGGCCTTGACGGTGATCAGCGCGCCGGTGGCACCAATCGGGTGACCCAATGAAATGCCCGATCCGTTGGGGTTGACTTTGGCCGGATCCAGGCCGAGGTCTTGGGTCACGGCGCAGGCCTGGGCGGCAAAGGCTTCATTGGCCTCGATCACGTCCAGGTCGTTGACGGTCAGGCCGGCTTTTTGCAAAGCCAGCTTGGTGGCGGGCACGGGGCCGATGCCCATGTATTTGGGGTCCACACCCGCGTGCGCATAGGCCACCAAACGCGCCAGTGGCTTGAGCCCCCGGGCTTTGGCCACGCTGGCCTCCATCAGCACCACGGCAGCAGCGGCGTCATTGATGCCCGAGGCGTTGCCTGCGGTCACCGTACCGTTTTCCTTGATGAACACTGGCTTGAGCTTGGCCATGTCGGCCATCGTGCAGTTGGAGCGGAAATGTTCGTCGGTTTCGTAGGCGACGTCGCCTTTTTTGCTCTTGAGTGTGACGGGCACGATCTGGCTCTTGAAGTAGCCGGAATCACTGGCGTGCTGGGCGCGGTTGTGGCTTTGCACGGCCAGTGCATCCTGTTGCTCGCGGGTGATACCCCATTTGGCGGCGATGTTCTCGGCGGTCACGCCCATGTGGATGGTGTGGAACGGGTCGTGCAGTGCACCCACTACCATGTCAACCATCTTGGTGTCAGCCATGCGGGCACCCCAGCGCATATTCAGGGACGCATAGGGGCCACGGCTCATATTTTCGGCACCGCCGCCAATGGCGACATCGGCGTCACCCAGCAAAATGCTTTGGCTGGCGCTGATGATGGCCTGCAGGCCGGAGCCGCAAAGGCGGTTGACGTTGAAAGCGGGCGTGCCCTCGGCACAGCCACCGTTGATGGCGGCCACACGCGACAAGTACATGTCTTTGGGCTCGGTATTGACCACATGGCCAAACACCACGTGGCCGACGTCTTTGCCTTCAGTGTGGGCACGGGCCAGGGACTCGCGCACCACTTGGGCGGCCAGATCGGTCGGGGCGATGTCCTTCAGACTGCCTCCAAAGGTACCAATGGCGGTGCGCACGGCGCTGACGACTACAACTTCACGGGACATGGTTTTGTTTCCTTTAATAAGTGGTTTTTGCAGCAGGCGCCCTGCGCCAAGCCGGGGCAGTGTGCCGGTCAATCGCTACATCGGGCTTACGCGCACGGCAAAGTGCAGACATTGCCCTGACACATATTTGAAATATTTGAGGGTTAGCCTGCTCGGCACCGCGAATTTGACTGGAAAAGCCGATGACCCCTACCAACGACGAATTGATCCGCCGCATCCGCAGCGACATGCTTGACAGTTTTGACGAAGAATTGGAAATGGAATTGGACGACGGCCATTCCGGCGGCGTGGACGCTCCGACCCAGGCCGACAACGACGCCCGAAAGATGTATTTCCGAGAGCTGTTCCGGCTGCAGGGCGAGTTGGTCAAGCTGCAGGACTGGGTGATGCACACCGGCCACAAGGTGGTGGTGTTGTTTGAAGGACGCGATGCCGCCGGCAAGGGGGGCGCCATCAAGCGCATTACCCAGCGGCTTAATCCCCGCGTCTGCCGGGTGGCGGCGCTGCCTGCGCCCAACGACCGCGAGCGCACCCAGTGGTACTTTCAGCGCTACGTGTCGCACTTGCCGGCAGCGGGCGAGATCGTGTTGTTTGACCGCAGCTGGTACAACCGTGCCGGCGTGGAACGGGTCATGGGTTTTTGCAATGACGAGCAATACGAAGAATTTTTTCGTACCGTGCCCGAGTTTGAAAAAATGCTGGTGCGCTCAGGCATTCAGGTCATCAAATACTGGTTTTCGATCTCCGACGACGAGCAGTATTCCCGCTTTCTGGGACGCATTCACGATCCGCTCAAACAGTGGAAGCTCAGCCCCATGGATCTGGAGTCCCGCAGCCGCTGGGAAGACTACACCCGCGCCAAAGAAATCATGCTGGAGCGCACCCATATTCCCGAGGCGCCCTGGTGGATCGTGCAGGCAGTGGACAAAAAGAAGGCGCGTCTGAACTGCATTCACCACCTGCTGCAGCAAATGCCCTATGTGGAGGTGGAGCACCCCCAGGTCGTGGTGCCTGAACGCGTGCGCCACGAAGACTACGAACGCCAGCCGGTGCCGCAGTCCATGGTCGTACCTGAGGTGTACTGATCTGCCTCCAAATGAGCAGGCCAGCGGTCTCCGTCTGGGCTGGGCTTTGACGGTTTGCTGTTGAACTAAGCCCGTACGTCGGCCACCGGCTCCGCGCCAAAGTCTGCGCGCCCCAAATACGCCAGCACCCGCGTGGCCGCCGCCTGCGGGCTGGCGAGTTGTCCCTGCGCGTGCAGCCCGGCAAAGTTGGCGAGGTCGGGGAATGCCCTGGGATCGGCGCCGCGTAGTTGCACCTGCATGTCCGTGTCCACCACGCCGGGCGCGAGTGAGCACACTTTGGCGCCGTGCGCCTGCAAGGCCTCGTCCATCGCGAGGCAGCGGGTGAAATGATCCATGCCGGCCTTGGCAGCGCAATAGGCGGCCGAGGAGGCCATGGCGCGGCGGCCCAGACCCGAAGAAATATTGAGCACCTTGCGCGGCGCGGTCCAATGTTGGGTTGCCTGCAGAAACGCGGCACAGAGTTGCATGGGCGACTCCAGACCCACGCGCAAGGCGCGGGCAAGGTCGGCGCTGTTGCTGTCGCGCAGCGGGGTGAGCGCCGGAATGACGCCTGCGTTATTGATCAGGCTGGCGCTGGCGATCGCCGCGGGGTCCAAGGCCGCCAACCATGCTGCGAGGCGCTTTGCCACGGGCGCAGTGTCGACCAGGTCGGCGCTCCATTGCTCCAGTGTTGCGCCCCGTTCTTGCGCCAGAGAGGCCAGATCGGCGCTGGTTTGGCGAGAAATGCAGAGGAGGTGCGCGCCGCTTTGCAGCAGTTGTTCGGCCATGGCGTGGCCCATGCCGCGCGAGGCGCCGGTCAAAATTGTGAGGGTGTGTTGGTTCATGGCGGTTTCTGGAAGCGACGTAAAAAGGGTGGGCGGGAGCGGAGGCGCCAAAATCCCGCCGGCCGACCATTCTGACAGTCGCCGCGATGGTTTTGGGCGCCGAGCCCATCCGTCACAATCGACCTATGGCCATTAAATCAACAATCTTCAAAGCCCACCTGCAAATCGCCGACATCGACCATGGCTACTACGCTGACCATGCCATGACGCTGGCACGTCACCCCAGCGAGACCGATGAGCGCATGATGGTGCGCCTGGTCGCCTTGGCCTTGCACGCGCACGAGCTGCAAACCGTGTGCGGCGGCGATGGCACGCTGGCCTTTGGCGCCGGCTTATCGGACCCCGACGAGCCCGATATCTGGTTGCGGGACTTCACCGGCCAAATCAAACTCTGGATGGAAGTGGGCCAACCCGAGGACAAACCCCTCGTCAAAGCCTGCGGCAAGGCGGACCAGGTCGTGTTGTACTGCTTTAACCATGCGGCCGAGGTATGGTGGCGCGGCATGGAAAGCAAACTCAGCCGCCCTAAAAACCTGCGCGTTTACCGCATTCCCACCGTGGCATCGCAAGCGCTGATTGCCTTGGCCCAGCGCAGCATGCAATTACAGGCGACCGTGCAAGAGGGCGCACTCACCCTTAGCGATGACCGCACCACCGTCGAGATTGAGCCGATCCGCTGGAAGTAGCGCCACGCTGGGGTGCCACTTCAGCGGCGACCCCTGTCAGTCCTGCACTCCCTCAACAAAAAACTTCACCCGCCGCACGCCGTTCCACTCGTCGGCGTCCAGACGAAAGGCCATGGTCACCTTGGCGGGCAAAGGTTCGGTGTGGCCGAACCAGATGGCGTCCACCGGTTCGCCCTGGTGTTTCAGTTTGAGTGAGAGGTGCTTTTCGCCGACAAGGCGTTGCGAAATGACTTCGACCTCTTCGCTGAACGTGGGGGCGGCAAAGCCCTGGCCCCAGACGGCTTCGTGCAGGGTGTCGACCAGATCGACGCGGCGGTAGACGGGCAGCAGCGGTCCGTCCGTGGCCAGGCGGCGTTGCAGGGTAGCGGCGTCCAGCCATTCGTGGGCAACTTCGCTAAGGCCTTGCTCAAAGGTGTCTAAATGTTCCTCGGATATCGTGCAGCCTGCGGCCATGGCGTGGCCGCCGAAGCGCAGCAGTACGCCGGGGTAGCGCTTGGCCACCAGGTCGAGCGCGTCGCGCAGGTGAAAGCCCGCAATCGAGCGGCCCGAACCCTTGAGCTCGTGCTCTTTGCCTGGCGCCTGGCTGGCGGCAAACACGAAAGTGGGGCGGTGTAGCTTGTCCTTGATGCGCGAGGCGACGATGCCCACCACGCCTTCATGGAAGTCGGGGTCAAACACGCAAATGGCGGGCGGCGGCTCGTCGCCCTCGTCAAAAAGCGACTCGGCGACCTGCATGGCCTGTTCGCGCATATCGCCTTCAATGACCCGGCGCTCGCGGTTGATGGCGTCCAACATGCGCGCCAGGTCATTGGCGCGCGTCGCGTCGTCGGTGAGCAGGCATTCAATGCCCAAAGTCATGTCCGAAAGGCGTCCGGCGGCGTTGATGCGCGGCCCCAGGGCAAATCCAAAGTCAAAGGTGGTGGCGTTGGCGGCCTGGCGACCGGCCACAACAAACAGCGCTGCCAGGCCTTCCGGCATGGCCAAGGCACGTACCCGCTTGAGGCCTTGCGCCACCAGGCGGCGGTTGTTGGCGTCCAGGCGCACCACGTCGGCGACCGTGCCGAGCGCAACCAGCGGCAGCAGTACGTCGAGTTTGGGTTGGGTCGCTGCGTCAAAAACACCGCGGGAACGCAGCTCACTGCGCAGTGCCAGCAGCACGTAAAACATGACCCCGACACCCGCGATCGATTTGCTCTCAAAAGTACACCCGGGCTGGTTTGGGTTGACGATGACATCGGCTTGCGGCAGCGTTGAGGCGGGAAGATGGTGGTCGGTGACCAGTACCTGCAAGCCCAGTGCTTTGGCATGCGCCACGCCTTCGATGCTTGCAATACCGTTGTCCACAGTAATAAGCACGTCGGCGCCTTGGTCAAATACCCGCTGGGCAATGGGGGCTGTCAGGCCATAGCCGTCGACGACACGGTCTGGCACCAGGTAGCTGACCTGTTGCGCACCCAACAGCCGCAAACCACGGACCGCCACGGCGCAGGCGGTGGCTCCGTCACAGTCATAGTCGGCCACGATACACAGGCGTTTTTGTGCCCCAATGGCATCGGCCAGCAAGGCGGCGGCCTCACGCACGCCTTGCAAGCCATCGGGCGGAAGCAGCTTGGACAGGGCGTTGTCGAGTTCCTGGGGCTGGGTCACGCCGCGTGCGGCGTAGAGCTGGGCCAGCAGCGGGTGGACGCCGGCCTGTTCGAGGGCCCAAACGCTGCGGGGAGGAATGTCGCGGGGAATGATGTTCATAGGTCGGTCAGCAAAGCAGTCAGTGGCGTTTTGCGCAGTGCGGAGCCAATACGTCGCAAAAGGCTGCGCGGCTGCGGGCGCCAAGTGCGGGCGCACTGCGGGCCGCACAGTGTGAGGGTGGGGCCAGTGTCAATACTGGAACGGTTGGGATGCTCCAACCCTTGCGCCAGCCGCGCAAGGGGGCCGCTGTCCAGCGACTGCCAGGCTTCAGCCCAGGCCAAACGGTCATCGCGCAGCGCCGGTGCCTGCAAGGTGTCAACGATGGTGGCCTGCAAAAACGGTGGGGGTCCCGGAGGCAGATCCCCAGTGCCACTCAGCCAAAACGAGTTCACCGTGCGCTGGCCGCGCGCCGCGCGCGCATCATTGATCGGGTGCGTGTACAGCAGCATCTGCATCTCGTTTTGCAGGCGGCGCAGCACGCGGGCCGCCGCGGTGCCGGGCATCCAAGGGTCTACCTTTTGCCCCCGCACCCGTTCAAGCGAGGCGGTGGGCAGCTGCCCAAGGGCCTCGCCCTGAACCAGCCAGGTGTCCGCTTGCAAAAAGTGCAGAACCAGGCCGTCTTCCAGGAAATACGGCGCCATCGCCTGCAGCAGCGCGCGGGATTCAGCACCTTCGAGGCGCAACTCGGCGGGGTCGTGCATGGCGATGTGGTCGGCGTGAACTATCAGGTGGCAAGGGGTAATCAGGCCCCAGGCCGCCTGGGGGTCTGGCTCCGCAAGATCGGCAGCGCGCAATGCAGCCCATGGAATCAGTCCATCGGCAAAGGCGTTCTGGCTCACGATCCGCTCTGCCAGCGGCGATAAGTCGTGGTCCTGACCTGGCAAGGCCTCCACGGGCGTCAGGGCATTCAACAGGGCGACCAAGTGGGGCAGTTGCAGGTCTGCAAGCGCTGCTTGGCAAGCGGGTCCAGGTGGCGCCGCAAAAGGGATGACGAGATGCATGGCCCGATTGTCTCGCACCGGCATGGGGTACGGTCGGGGCAGCGTAGGTTGCGCCCCTGCGACAATGCACGCCAATGATGCGAATGGATACTTTATGAAATGGTTGTTGGCGCTTGCCCTGGGCGCGGGGTGTTCCGGATGTGCTGTGTTGGCGGTAGCGGATGCCGTAGTGACGACCGGAGCCGTGGTCGTCAAAACCGGTGTGAAAGCTGCCGGTGCCGTGGTGGGCGCGGTATTGCCCGACTGAATTGATCTTTCATGCTGAAAAACCTTCCTTTTGAGTTGCGAATCGGATGGCGTTACACGCGCGCAGGTCGCTCTACGCGGCGCAATGGATTCATTTCTTTTATTTCTGGCGTGTCGATGCTGGGCATTGCCCTGGGCGTGGCAGCGCTGATCATTGTTTTGAGCGTGATGAACGGCTTCCAGAAAGAAGTGCGCGACCGCATGCTCAGCGTGGTCTCCCATATTGAAATTTACGCCCTGGGTGGCGCGGCTTTGCCCGATCCGGCGCAAACGCTGCTGCAGGCCCGCGCCCATCCGCAGGTGATTGGCGCTGCGCCCTTTATTGCCGCACAGGCGCTGTTGGCGCGCGGCGAGGACATGAAGGGCGTGCTGGTGCGCGGCATTGACCCGGCGCTTGAGCCCGAGGTCACCGACCTCGCCACACCCGGACAACAGACCGTCTTGCAGCAGTTGCAGCCCGGCGGCTTCGGCGTGGTGTTGGGGGCCGAGCTGGCCCGGTCCATGGGGGTGCACCTGGGTGATGTGGTGACCCTGGTGGCGCCTAGCGGTCAGGTGACGCCGGCAGGCGTCGTACCCCGGCTCAAGCAGATGACGGTGGTGGGAACCTTTGACTCGGGACATTTTGAATACGACTCCACGCTGGCGCTGGTGCATTGGCAGGACGCGGCCAAGATCTTTCGCCTGGAAGGCCCCACGGGGGTGCGCCTGAAACTGCGCGACCTGCACCAAGCGCGCGAGGTGGCGCTGGACCTGAGCCGCCGCTTGACGGGTGACCTGCTGGTGCGCGACTGGACGCGGCAAAACCGCAGTTGGTTTGCTGCCGTGCAAGTGGAAAAACGCATGATGTTCATCATCCTGACCCTGATCGTGGCGGTAGCCGCGTTCAACCTGGTGAGTACCTTGGTGATGACGGTGACCGACAAACGCGCAGACATTGCGATCTTGCGCACCCTGGGGGCGAGTCCGGCCAGCATCATGGGCATTTTTATGGTGCAAGGCGCGATGGTGGGGGTGATTGGTACGGGCGCTGGTTTGCTGCTGGGCCTGGGCGTGGCTTTTAATATTGACGTGATCGTGCCAACCCTGGAGCGTTTGCTGGGCGCCACCTTTTTGCCGCAAGACATCTACCTGATCAGCCGCATGCCCAGCGATCCGCAGCAGGCCGACATCTTGCCGGTGGGGCTGATCAGCTTGCTGATGGCCTTTGTTGCCACCTTGTACCCCAGCTGGCGCGCCTCGCAAATCAACCCGGCCGAGGCGCTGCGCTATGAATAAGCCCCACGCCATTCTGCAATGTACCGGCCTGCGCAAGCGCTTTACCGAGGGGCGTCTGGACGTGACGGTGCTGCAGGGCATTGATTTGCAGGTGCACCGGGGCGAGACAGTGGCCATCGTGGGCAGCTCAGGCTCGGGTAAATCAACCTTGCTGCATTTGTTGGGTGGCCTGGATGCCCCCAGTGGCGGCACTGTCAGCCTGTGCGGCGAGCCGCTGGCGGGGTTGGGCGCGGGAGCCCAAGGCCGTCTGCGCAACCGCCACCTGGGCTTTGTCTACCAGTTCCACCATCTGCTTCCTGAATTCAACGCACTTGAAAACGTGGCGATGCCCCTGACGATTCGCCGTGCTGCGCCTGCGCTGGCAAGCGCCAAAGCGCGCGCCATGTTAGAGCGTGTGGGCCTGGCCGAGCGCCTGCACCACCGCCCGGCGGAGCTTTCTGGTGGCGAACGTCAGCGCGTGGCCATTGCGCGGGCCTTGGTGACCCAGCCCGACTGCGTATTGGCCGATGAGCCCACCGGCAACCTGGATCGCAACACCGCTGACGGCGTGTTTGACCTGATGCTTAGCCTGGCCCGCGAACACGGCACGGCATTTGTGCTGGTGACGCATGACGCCAGCCTGGCGCAACGCTGTAGCCGCCAGCTTCGGCTGGACCAAGGCCAACTCCAGCCCCTGCGGACTGAATAAAAAAACGGCCTGAGGAGTGTCTGAAATGATGCGTTGGATCGGTGTGGTGTTGTGCATGGTTGTTTTCTTGCCCTCGGTGCGCGCCGCGGAACCGATTCAGGGCCTGACTCAGGCACAGCTGGCACCGGGACGGCTGCAACGCGTGGCCTCGGCCCGCGAGGGTGCGGATATTCCGGTCTACCTGCGCGCCGCGCCGGGTGCCAAGGGAACGTTGGTACTGCTGCCCGGCGGCAGCGGTGGCATTGGCAAGATCGGACCACAGGGCTGGCCGGATAGCCCGAATTTTCTGGTGCGCAGCGCGCCCCTTTTTGCCGCCCAGGGTTTCAACCTGGCCATCGTGGCACGCCCCAGTGATCAGACCGACATGGATTACCCGTTTCGCGTCAGCGCGCCTGCCATGGACGATCTGCGCCGCGTTCTGCGCCAAGTCCGAGGCAGTTTTGCAGGCCCCGTTTGGGTGGTGGGCACCAGCCGGGGCACGGTCTCAGGCACCGCGGCGGCCATTGCCCTGCGTGAGGAGGGCTTGATCGACGGCCTGGTGCTGACCGCCAGCGTGACATCGGCCAAAACGACCGGCGCAGTGCCTCTGCAGGCGCTGGACAAAATCAGCATTCCGGTGATGGTGGTGCACCATGAAAAAGACGCCTGCCGCGTGTGCCGCCCCGACGAAGTGCCCGCCATTGACCGGGGTCTGGTCAACAGCCGCAGGCACGCCCTGCTGATGTTGAGCGGCGGCGAGGGCGAAAGCGGCAACCCCTGCGAGGCCTTGCACTTTCATGGCTTTATTGGCGTGGAGTCTCAGGCGGTAGGGCGCATTACCGACTGGATTGCGGCGACACCGCTGCCATGACGGTGGCCTGGATCGACACCCACTGCCACTTGGACGCGGCAGAGTTTGGCAATCCCGATCAGGCTGATGCGGTACGCCGGGCGGCCGGTGATGCCGGCGTGCGCCACTGCGTGCTGCCTTCCGTAGCAGCCGCCAATTGGGCCACGGTACGTGCGTTGGCGCAGCGTTGGGGGGACAGTTATTGCCTGGGCATTCACCCCTTGTTTGTGCCGCAGGCCAGCGACGCCGATTTGCAGGCGCTTCAAGAGCAAATTGCGGAGCACCAAAACGATCCGCGTCTGGTGGCGGTGGGCGAAATCGGTCTGGATTTCTTTGTGCCCGCGCTGTGCACACCGACCCTGCGTGAAAAGCAGGAGCACTTTTACTGCGCCCAACTGCAAATCGCCGCACAGGCCAATTTGCCGGTTGTCTTGCATGTGCGCCGCAGCGCCGACCGACTGCTCAAGTACCTGCGCGCCTTGCGTCCCGCCTCGGGCTGGCGCGGCATTGCGCACGCCTTTAATGGCAGCGCGGTGCAAGCGCAGGCCTTTGTCGAATTGGGTTTCAAGCTGGGTTTTGGCGGCGCGCTGACCTTCGAGCGTGCCTTGCAACTGCGTCGGTTGGCGCAAACCCTGCCGTTGGACGCGATTGTTTTGGAGACCGACGCCCCCGACATACCGCCCCACTGGCTGTACGCCACCGCCCAGGCCCGCCAAAGCGGTGCCACACAGGCGCGCAACACCCCTGCGGAAATTCCGCGCATTGCCCAGGTGCTGGCGCATCTGCGAAGCATGGAAACACAAGAACTTCAGGCCGCCGTGTGGCGCAACGCCCAAACCGCGTTGCCCAAGCTGGCGGCCTTGCTATAGCCCACTATGACGAAACAAATGACCCCAGAACACCACCTGCCTGAAGTGAATTTCTCTGAGGAGGGCCCGGTGCGCCATCTTCATTTGGGCAGCGAATGGATCCAGGGCTCCATGCTGCTGGACGCGCCTTATGTGCTGGTGCATGAGTACATCCAACGCATGATGGCCTGGCTGTTGCTGGTGGACCCCGCCACCGCCCCGCAACGGCAGGCGCTTCAGCTGGGTCTGGGTGCGGGGTCATTGACCAAGTTCTGCCACAAGGAAATTCGCATGAAAACCACCGCTATCGAACTGAATCCCCAGGTGCTGCACGCCTGCCGGGGTTGGTTCAAGCTGCCGGCCGACAACCCGCGCATGCAGGTGATCTTGGCAGATGCGGCGCGTGAGATCAACAAAGCCCGCTGGTTAGGCGAAGTCGATGCCTTGCAGGTGGACCTGTATGACGAAGAGGCCGCCGCACCGGTGCTGGACAGCCCGGACTTCTATGCCGACTGCCGGAGCGTGCTGACTGAACAAGGCTGTATGACCGTGAACCTGTTTGGCCGAAGTTCCAGTTTTGACCGCAGTGTGGAAAAAATTGCCGCCGCTTTCGGGCGGGATGCGATCTGGGCCTTCAAATCAACACGCGAGGGCAATACCGTGGTCCTGGCCCAGCGGACCCCGAGCCGCCCGAGCCGTGCGGTACTGACCGAGCGTGCGCAGTACATCGAGACGCACTGGGGACTGCCGGCTGCCAAGTGGATTCGCGGGTTTAAACCTATTGCGCCCTGAATCTTCAAGGGTCAACCAGGGTCCAGAAAGCCTTGGGCGATTGAGGCTTCACTCTGGCAAGACATTTCAGCGTTTTGGCGGCGTCACTGCTGGGCGATCTCTGCAGGACTTAAATTTCGCCCGGGCGGGCATCTGTTCAGTCGTGCGATTGTCGATAGATCCAGAAAATCAGTTTTTTCGGTGCAAAATCAAGCCAATCAAATAAGACAAGGAGACGATTTGTGAATGTCAAAAGCCAAAAGGACTTTTTCTCGGGTCTGATGTTTATGACCGTAGGGGTTGCCTTTGCCTGGGGCGCCAGCGGGTACACCATCGGCAATGGAGCGCGCATGGGGCCCGGCTACTTTCCTTTGGTGCTGGGCGTACTGCTGGCACTTCTGGGGGGCATCATCACTTTCAAGGCCTTGGTGGTCGAAACTGTGGATGGTGAAAAAATCGGCAGCATCGCCTGGAAGCCTCTGATCTTCATCATTGCGGCCAATCTGGTGTTTGGCGCGAGCCTTGGCGGCTTGCCCAGTATTGGGTTGCCGCCCCTTGGCCTGATCGTGGGCATTTTTGCGCTCACGTTCATCGCCAGCAATGCGGGTGAGGAGTTCAACTTCAAGGAAGTGACCATTTTGGCGGTCATTCTGGCGGTCATGAGCTACGCCGCATTTATCTTGCTGCTCAAGCTGCAGTTCCCCGTCTGGCCCGCATTTATCAAACCTTAAGGACTTCATTCCATGGATTTGTTCGACAACCTGGCCTTGGGGTTTGGCGTAGCGTTCACGCTGCAAAACCTGATGTATGCATTTATCGGCTGCCTTTTGGGCACGCTGATTGGTGTTCTACCCGGCATTGGCCCCCTGGCCACGATTGCCATGCTGCTTCCCGCAACCTATGCCTTGCCGCCGGTGGCGGCATTGATCATGCTGGCCGGTATTTACTATGGCGCACAGTACGGCGGCTCCACCACGGCCATTTTGGTCAATCTGCCGGGTGAATCTTCCTCGGTGGTCACGGTCATCGACGGCTACCAGATGGCGCGCCAGGGGCGAGCCGGTCCAGCCCTGGCGGCGGCGGGTCTGGGTTCTTTCTTTGCGGGTTGCGTGGGCACGCTGATCTTGGCTGCTTTTGCGGCGCCGTTAACCGAGTTGGCCTTCAAGTTTGGACCGGCAGAGTATTTTTCGCTCATGATTCTGGGCCTGATCGGCGCAGTGGTGTTGGCCTCTGGCTCTTTGCTGAAGGCAGTGGCCATGATCATTTTGGGTCTGCTGCTCGGGATGGTTGGCACGGACGTGAATTCAGGCGTGGCGCGGTTTAGCTTTGACGTGGCCGAGTTGACCGATGGCATTGGCTTTATCGTGATTGCGATGGGCGTGTTTGGCTACGGTGAAATCATCAGCAATTTGTCCAAGCACGAGAGCGAGCGTGAAGTGTTTACCGCTTCAGTCTCCGGTCTGATGCCGACCAAAGAGGATTTCAAAAATATGGTCCCCGCGGTCCTGCGCGGCACCGCGCTGGGGTCCATTCTCGGAATCTTGCCGGGCGGCGGTGCGGTGATGGCGGCATTTGCTGCCTACACCCTCGAGAAGAAAACCAAGCTTCGTCCGGGCGAAGTGCCGTTTGGCAAAGGAAACATCCGCGGTGTGGCCGCGCCTGAGGCCGCCAACAACGCGGGTTCTCAAACCTCCTTTATTCCGCTGCTCACGCTGGGTATTCCGCCCAATGCGGTGATGGCCTTGATGGTGGGCGCGATGACCATCCACAACATCCAACCCGGCCCGCAGGTCATGACCAGCAACCCTGAGTTGTTCTGGGGCCTGATTGCGTCCATGTGGATTGGCAACCTGATGCTGGTGATATTGAACCTGCCCTTGATCGGAATCTGGATCAAGTTGCTCAGCGTGCCTTACCGTTGGCTTTTCCCCTCCATTGTGCTGTTTTGTGCGATTGGTGTTTATTCGACCAACAACAACACCTTCGATATTTGGATGGTCGGCATTTTTGGATTTATCGGCTATATCTTCATCAAGCTCGGTGCAGAGCCCGCTCCACTCTTGTTGGGCTTTATCCTGGGCCCGATGATGGAAGAGTATTTGCGACGTGCCTTATTGCTCTCGCGGGGTGATTGGAGCGTTTTCGTCACGCGTCCCCTGTCGGCAAGCTTGCTGGCCGCCGCCGCAATCCTGTTGGCGGTGGTGCTGATGCCCTCGGTGAAGGCCAAGCGGGAAGAAGCGTTTGTAGAGGATTGATCGCGGACAAGTCTGCCGCTTAAGGGCGTCAACGTAAAAGGGCCTGAACTGCGAAGTTCAAGCCCTTTTTGTTGGGCGCGCGGTCTTGCGCGTCAGCTTCGAAGGTCACCCGCTAAGGAGGCCAATGACTCTGCGGTAATTTGGGTATGGGCGGGGTAGTTGGTGTGGTCACACCCGAGTTTGACTCCCGCGCCCGCCTTGACGGCAGCGCACATGGCGGGCGTAAGCTCAAAACGCACAAAATGCACCGCGGAGGTTTTCTCATCGTTCTCCCGGTCTAGATCTTCGTCGGCGATGGCGTAAACGCGGTTTTGGCCCTCCACCTCAACAAACATGCGGTCCTCCACGCCAATCAACCGGCCCAGCTCTCGCTTGCGCTCGTTGACGTCGGGGTACTCCAGCAACATCGTCGCCTTCCAGTTGCTGCCGTCGGGCATCAGCGGGGCGTAGGCCTCGATTTCTTGCAGGATGCCTTCTTCTTCAAAAATCTTTTCAATCCGCAGCATCTCCTGAATTTGGTAGCGTATGGTGGTCTCGCTCTCGAACTGGAGATTGATGTTTTCACCAAGCCGAACGCTGCGCAGCTTGCGGTGCGCCATCACTTCCTGTTTGTGGGTCTTGCGGTACTTGGTATAGGCCTCTAAGGTCATGAGGCTCTCGGGGGTGATGGTTCCAGTTAATTGCATAACGGTCTCGCGGTTCAGGTTATTTCAGTCCGTAGGCCTTGGCGATCAGGCTCAAGGGGTGTTGCAGTTCGGGCGCACCCAGGCCGTTGACCTCAAAGCCCTGGGCAATGTGGTGCCCCCCCAAGGGGCAGTCTGAGCTAATGAAGTCGGGTTTACTGCCGTCCTTCATGGTGGCCATGGCTTTGAACAGGGGTTTCCCAATTTTCATGGCCTGTTGGTGGTAAGTCTTCTTTACGCCAAAGGTGCCCGCGTGGCCTGAGCAGCGCTCGAGGGTATTTATCGTGGTTCCAGGAACCATCTTAAGCATTTCTTCGGTCTTTTTGCCAATGTTTTGGACGCGACCGTGGCAGGGAATCTGGTAGCTCACATTGCCCAACGGCGTGCTGAAATCGGTTTCTAAAAAGCCGTCGCGCTTGCGCTGCATGAGGTATTCAAACGGGTCCCACATATGCTCTTTCACCAGTTGCACATCTGCGTCCTGCGGATACATGAGCGGGATTTCTTGCTTAAACATCAGCGCACAACTGGGCACCGCGGCCAAAATTGCGTAGCCCTCTTTGGCGTATCGGGCCAGGACCGGGATGTTGGCTTCTTTGGAGACGTTCACCCCCTCAAGATCACCAAGCTCTAGCTTGGGCATGCCGCAGCATTTCTCTTTTTCAACGATGACGTAGGGCACGGCATTGTGGTCTAGGATTTTGAGCAGATCCATGCCGATTCCGGGCTCGTTGTAGTTGATGTAACAGGTGGCGAAAATGGCCACCTTTCCGGGCGTCTTTGCACCATCCTGAACCACCGTGGTCTTGGCTTTAGGTGCGCTGGAGCGGAATTTTTTACTGGCCAGCTTGGGTAGCCAGGCGTCTTTGTCGACCCCCAGCGTGGATTCCATGAGCTTGCGTGTGGGCTCTAGTTGGTTCACCGCGTTGACCGCTTGCACCACGATAGGAATGCCAGCGAAAGAGCCATGCAGGTCAGTGCTGGCCAGAAACTTTTCACCTGCGCTCACCTCGCCTTTTTTGAATTTGATGGCCTTGGCCCGCAACATGGTGTGCGGGAAGTCTAGATTGAATTCGTGCGGCGGCACATAGGGGCACTTGGTTAGGTAGCACAGGTCGCACAAATAGCATTGGTCGACCACTTTCCAGTAGTCTTGCTTTGCCACGCCGTCGACTTCCATGGTTTTGCTCTCGTCCACCAGGTCAAACAGGGTGGGGAATGAACCGCACAGGCTTACGCAGCGCCGACAACCATGGCAAATGTCAAAAATGCGCTCCATTTCATGAAAAACCGATGCCTCGTTGTAATAGTCCGGACCCTTCCAGTCGATTGGGTGACGGGTGGGGGCCTGCAGATTGCCTTCGGTTGCCATGGTGATTCTTTGCTCGGAGGAGGGTAGGAGAGAAATGTTCTGCATTGGGCGCTGCACGCAACGCCCAACACAGACAATTCATCGAGGCCAGCCCCCTACAGGGCTGGCGCGTCAGAATCAATCGACCAGTTCGGCCAATGCTTTGGCGTAACGGTTGGCGTGTGAACGCTCGGCCTTAGCCAAGGTTTCAAACCAATCCGCTACTTCGTCGTGGCCTTCGTCGCGGGCGGTCTTAGCCATGCCGGGGTACATGTCGGTGTACTCGTGGGTCTCGCCAGCTACTGCAGAGGCGAGATTCTCACGGGTGCCGCCAAAAGGCATGCCAGTGGCGGGGTCGCCGCACTGCTCAAGCCACTCGAGGTGGCCGTGGGCGTGTCCGGTTTCACCTTCTGCGGTGGAACGGAACAGTGCTGCCACGTCGGGCTGGCCTTCAACGTCGGCTTTGTTCGCGAAATACAGGTAACGGCGGTTGGCCTGAGACTCGCCTGCGAAGGCGGCTTTCAGGTTGTCTTCCGTTTTGGAGCCTTTGAGTGCTGCCATGGAAATCTCCTTGGAGGGTTAAAGAAAACGCGTTTGCTTTGAACAAGAATTTGCCAAAGACGCGTCCAGCTTAACCCCGACATGGCGCCACGTCTAATTGGCTAGTTAAATACCGATGATTGAGACTGCCTATGGGGATGAGGCTAATCAAAGAGCGCCTCAAAACCACCTTCTGGTTCAAAGCGCTTGTTGCGCCAGAATAGCCGAGAGGGCCCTGGCATCGCGCGCAGGGCCACCGAATGCTGCGAATCACCGGGGTAGCAAATCACGCGTTCACCATTTTCGTTAAAGGCTTCGGGCATGATGACCGGAGGTGGGCGGCTCGACGCCTCTGCCAATGCACTGGCGACCGTGGCGTGGCGGGACAGCTGCGCAAGGCTCATGATTTGGGGCGGCGCCAGTTCGATTTTGCGTTCCCAGTAGTGCTGTAGCGCGGTACGCGGCGGCAGCCAGGCGCTCTCGGTCGCTTCGACGTTATCGTGGGCTGCCAGTTGCCCATGAGGCATCGCCGCAATGAAAAACCGGGTATCAAAGCGCTTGTTGGTCACCGACGGCATGCGCGGCGTAATCCACCGGGTCCAGGGTTGTACGGCGCTGGTGTGCAACTGCAATCGCTGTGACGCAAGGCGCGCATGAAAGTCTTGCAGTGGAGCACCCGTGGTGTCACCGATCGCGGTGGCAAAGAGCACGCCCGACTCTTCAAAAGTCTCCCGCAAGGCCGCAACAAAAAGTCCGCAAGCCGTGGCTTCGTCGGTTTCAGACTCGCCCAGCGCGCTGTGCAGCAGCGCGGGGCTGCGGTCAAAGTGGCGGTGGTGGCCCGCATCACAGTCTGCGGCGTCAAGTTTGCCACCCGGGAACACATAGGCTCCACCCAACACGTCCGACAGGCCATGGCGTTTGACCAAAAAAACTTCAAGTCCGTGTGCGCCGTCGCGCAGCATGATCACGGTTGCCGCATCACGGGGGGGGAGGGTGGGGACTTCGGAGTTGAGTTCCATGCGTGTCACATTCGTTGCGGGGTTGAGCGGGGCTGCAATCGGTGTGCAGTAGAGTCAGGCCTTTGTCTTGGCGGCCCCAGCTGCCAGTTGCCCCCTGATTGGAGAATTTTATGTCCCTGGATTTCAAAGACCGTGTAGCCATTGTGACCGGGGCCGGTGGCGGCCTGGGCCGATTGCATGCGCTGGCGCTCGCAAAGCGTGGGGCCAAAGTGGTGGTGAACGACCTGGGGGGAGCGCGGGATGGCTCGGGTGGTTCGCTCACCGCGGCGCAGTCTGTCGTGGCTGAAATTGAGGCCGCAGGCGGCGTGGCCATGGCCAATGGAGCGTCGGTGACCGACTATGCGGCCGTGCAAGCCATGGTGCAGTCCGCCGTGGATGCCTGGGGCCGGGTGGATATTGTGGTCAACAACGCGGGCATCCTGCGTGACAAGAGCTTTGCCAAGATGGACATCGACGATTTCCGCCTGGTGCTTGATGTGCACCTGATGGGTGCCGTGCATTGCACCAAGGCGGCGTGGCCGCACATGGTCGCTCAGAAATATGGACGCATTCTGATGACCACGTCCAGCAGCGGCCTGTATGGCAATTTCGGTCAAAGCAACTATGGCGCGGCCAAGATGGCGCTGGTGGGGCTGATGCAAACCTTGTCGATCGAGGGCGCGAAAAACAATATCCATGTCAACTGCCTGGCACCCACGGCCGCCACACGCATGACCGAAGACCTGATGCCGCCCCAGATTCTGGAAGCCCTGAAGCCGGAAGCCGTTGTGCCGGCCATGCTGGTGCTGGTGGCGCAGGACGCACCTACCCGCACGATTCTGTGTGCGGGCGCGGGCAGTGTTGAGGCCGCGCAGATCACGCTTACCCAAGGTATCTGGATCGGGTTGGACAGCGATGCACCCGAGAAGTTGCAATCGCAGTTGGCGCAAGTCATCGACAGTACCGGCGCGGCGGTGCCGGCCAGCGGCGCCGCCCAAGGTGCCCATGAAATTGGCCGTGCGAGCCAGCATCTGGCCTGAAAGTCGCTTGCATTTGAAGGGGGTGGCGCTTGTAATAGCCCGTTATCACCTCATTTGCATACCACTGTGCTAACTTCACAGCCGTTGAATGGATTTTGAGGGCCTATGGGCATGACAGAAAGCAATACCGCCCTGGAAGGCATGAGCACGCAAGCCCTGCTGGGCATTCGCCGGGGCATCGAAAAAGAAAGCCTGCGCTGCGATCCAGAGGGGTCTTTGGTGCGTACACCGCATCCCGCAGAGCTGGGTTCGGCGCTCACGCATCCCCACATCACCACCGATTTCAGTGAGTCCCAAATCGAGCTGATTACCGGCGTGCATATCGGTGTGCAAAGCTGCATTGACGAGTTGCGCCAGGTTCAGAAGTACACCCTGCAATCCATGGGTGACGAGTTGCTTTGGGTGTCGAGCATGCCCTGTGAGCTGCCGGCCGACGAGGCCATTCCGCTGGGTCACTACGGCAGCTCCAACGTGGGGCAGGCCAAAACCGTGTACCGGCGCGGACTGGGCTACCGATACGGGCGGCGCATGCAAACCATCTCGGGCATCCACTACAACTGGTCGATGCCGGGGCTCTCCAGCGAAGCCTACTTTGGGCTGATTCGCAATTTTCGTCGGCACGCTTTTTTGCTGCTGTACCTCTTTGGCGCGTCACCGGCGGTGTGCGAGTCCTTTGTGGCGGGCCGCAACCATTCCCTGGAGGCTTTGCACCCCGGCAGCATGGGTTTGCCTTACGCTACATCGCTTCGCATGGGCCGCTTGGGTTACCAAAGCGATGCGCAAAGTGCATTGGCCGTGAGCTACAACAGCCTGGAGGGCTACGCTGCCTCGCTGCACCAGGCACTGACGGTGCCTTATGCGCCCTACGAAGCCATTGGCCTGAAGGCCCCAGACGGCCACTTTCGTCAGCTGACGACCAGTTTGCTTCAGATAGAAAACGAGTTTTACGGCACGATCCGGCCCAAGCGCGTCATTTTTCAGGGAGAGCGTCCGCTGCATGCGTTGCGCGAACGCGGTGTGGAGTACGTGGAAGTCCGGCTGATGGACCTTGACCCGTTTGAGCCGGTGGGCATCCATGCCCGAACCCTGCGCTTTTTGGATGTCTTTTTGTTGCATTGTCTGAGTCAACCCAGTCCGGATGATTCGCCCCAAGAAATCGCGGCCATGTCGCGCAACCAGCAGTGTGTTGCCGAGCGGGGGCGTGAGCCCGGGCTTGTGCTTCAGCGGGGCGATGCCCAGATCGCGCTGACAGACTGGGGCCTTCAGTTGGTGAAAGAGTTTGCACCGCTGGCCCAGAGCTTGGACGCAGCGCATGGAGGCAGCGAATACGCCGAGGCCGTAGCCCACGCCGAACACGCTTTGCACCATCCCCAGACGCTGCCCTCAGCGCGGGTGTTAGAGGCGATGGCGCGAGATTTTGGGGGCTCTTTTGCCGCGTTTGCAAAATCCCGTTCGGCGCAGGTCAAGTTCCAAGAATTGGCCGTGCCGCTGGAAGCCCATGCGCTGGCCCATTTTGAGCAATTGGCCGAGGCCTCACGTCAGCAGCAGCGCGCCATCGAAGCCGCCGACACGCTGCCGTTTGACCAGTATCTGGCGCAGTACCTGTCGCCCGAACGCCTGGGCCGAAGCGCCTGAACCGAAGCCGGTGCGCCGCACGCAAGCGGCGCGCACAAAGTGCCGGACAATCGGGGCCCTGACGGTGACTGAAAGAAGAATAAAACTATGGCGATTCAATGGTTTCCCGGCCACATGCACCTTACGCGCAAGGCGATTGGCGAGCGCATCAAAGACATTGACGTCGTCATTGAGCTGCTCGATGCCCGCCTGCCAGGCTCCAGCGCCAACCCCATGCTGGGCGAAATCACCAGCGGCAAGCCCGCGCTCAAGGTGCTGAACAAACAAGACTTGGCCGACCCGGTGCGGACCGAACAGTGGTTGGCGCACTACAACGCGATGCCCGGAGTGCGTGCGCTGGGGCTGGACGCCAGCATGAGCACTCCGGCGCGCGCGCTGGTGGCGGCTTGCCATACCCTGGCGCCCAACCGCGGCGGCATGGCCAAGCCCATGCGGGTGCTGATTTGTGGCATTCCCAATGTGGGCAAGTCCACGCTGATCAACACCCTCAAGGGCAAGCGTTCGGCGAAAACTGGTGACGAGGCCGGTGTCACCAAAATCGAGCAGCGCATCACGATTGCCGACGACTTTTATTTGTACGACACGCCGGGCGTTCTTTGGCCGCGCATCATCGTGGCCAAGAGCGGCTACAACCTGGCGGCCAGTGGCGCGATTGGACGCAATGCGTTCAATGAAGAAGAGGTGGCGCTGGAGCTGCTGGACTACCTGCGCCAGCACTACGCGCACGAAATTGAGGCGCGTTACAAGGCAGAGGGCGTGGCTGGCATGAGCGACGAAGAAATCTTGGCCGCCATTGGCAAGAAGCGCGGCGCCTTGCAGTCCGGTGGGCGCATCAATTTGCAAAAGGCTGCCGAGATCGCTATTTACGACTTTCGCGCGGGTAGCCTGGGGCGGGTGACGCTGGAGACGCCTGATGAATTTGCCCAATGGATGGCGGTGGGGCAAAAGATGGACGCCGAGCGGCAACTCAAAAAAGACGATATCGAGCACAGTCGGTTGGTACGGCTGAAAAAAATTCCACGCCCTGCCACGCGCGCTGAACGCGACGCGCAGGAAGACCAGCAGAGCGACTAAAGCAGACGCCGCACCCTGACCGGTCGCCCGCGGCGCCCTAAAACAGCACCACGCCCCGGATGGATTCGCCGCTTTTCATCAGGTCAAAGCCTTTGTTGATGTCCTCCAAGGGCATGGTGTGGGTGATCAGGTCGTCGATATTGATCTTGCCGTCCATGTACCAGTCCACAATTTTGGGTACATCGGTGCGACCACGTGCCCCGCCAAAGGCCGAGCCCTCCCATTTGCGGCCGGTGACCAGCTGAAAGGGCCGGGTGCTGATTTCGGCGCCGGCTTCGGCCACGCCAATGATGATGCTGCGTCCCCAACCCTTGTGCGTGCATTCCAGCGCCTGGCGCATGACTTTGGTGTTGCCGATGCACTCAAAGCTGTAGTCGGCCCCGCCGTCGGTGAGTTGCACGATGGAATCCACCAGGTTGCCACCGGCGGCCTCAATCTCCTTGGGGTTCAAAAAGTGGGTCATGCCAAACTTGCGCGCCATGGCCTGGCGTGCCGGGTTGATGTCGACCCCGATGATCTTGTCCGCACCCACCATCTTTGCGCCCTGGATCACATTCAGCCCAATGCCGCCCAGCCCAAACACCACCACGTTGGCGCCAGCTTCGACCTTGGCGGTAAACAGCACCGCGCCAATACCGGTGGTCACGCCGCAGCCGATGTAGCACACCTTGTCAAAGGGTGCGTCTTCGCGGATTTTGGCCAGGGCGATCTCGGGCACCACGGTGTGGTTGCTGAAGGTGCTGGTGCCCATGTAATGAAAAATGGGCTGGCCATCCAGACTGAAGCGGCTGCTCGCGTCGGGCATCAGGCCTTTGCCCTGGGTGCTGCGGATCCGCTGGCACAGGTTGGTCTTGCGACTCAGGCAAAACTTGCATTCCCGGCATTCGGGGGTGTACAGGGGAATGACGTGGTCGCCCTTTTTGAGGGTGGTCACGCCGGGCCCCACGTCCACCACAATGCCCGCACCCTCGTGGCCCAGGATGGCCGGAAAAATGCCCTCCGGGTCTGCGCCCGAGAGGGTGTAGTAGTCGGTGTGGCAGATGCCCGTAGCCTTGATTTCCACCAGCACTTCACCAAATTTTGGCCCTTGCAGGTCTACGGTTTCAATGGTCAAGGCTTGACCTGCTTTCCAGGCGACGGCGGCTTTGGTTTTCATGGGGGTGCGCTCACGATAAATAGGTAATGCCGCATCGTAACCCGCGGGCAAGTCGCCCCGGTTGTCGCATAAAGCAATCTTGTCGTGTGCGCCACTAGCCTAAACTCGCGCCGCGCTGAAACCTGCGCCCAAATATTCTTGTATTTTCGGAGAGTTTTGAATGACCGCTTACCCCCTGATGCTGAGCCCCCTGGACCTGGGCTTTACAACACTGAAGAACCGCGTGCTCATGGGCTCGATGCACGTCGGGCTCGAGGAAGCCAAAAACGGCTTTGAGCGCATGGCCGCGTTTTACGCCGAGCGCGCGCGCGGCGGTGTGGCCCTGATGGTGACGGGCGGCATTGCGCCCAACGACCGCGCCCGCCCCATGCCCGGCGGCGCCCGCATGACCACGCCGGAGGAAGCCGAAAAACACAAGGTGGTGACCCAGGCAGTGCACGAGGCGGGCGGCAAGATTTGCATGCAAATCTTGCACTTTGGCCGCTACGCCTACCACCCCGAGTTGGTGGCGCCCAGCGCCATCAAGGCGCCGATTAACCCCTTTCGCCCCCACGCGCTCACAACCGAAGAGGTAGAGCAAACCATTGAAGACTTTGTTCGAGCTGCTGCCCTGGCGCAATCTGCCGGCTACGACGGAGTCGAGATCATGGGCTCTGAGGGCTACCTGATCAATGAGTTCATCGCCGCCCACACCAACCACCGCGACGACGCCTGGGGTGGAAGTTACGAAAATCGCATCCGTTTTCCGCTGGAAATCGTGCGCCGCACGCGCGCCAAGGTGGGTGCCAATTTCATTGTGATTTTCCGCCTGTCCATGCTCGATCTGGTCGAGGGCGGCTCGACCTTGGATGAGGTGGTGCAACTCGCCCAGGCCCTGGAGGCGGCGGGCGTCACCATTTTGAACACCGGCATCGGCTGGCACGAGGCACGCATTCCCACCATCGCCACCAAGGTGCCGCGCGCCGCCTTTGCCTGGGTCACCCAGCAACTCAAGGGCAAGGTGAGCATTCCGCTGATCGCCACCAACCGCATCAACACCCCCGAAGTGGCTGAGCAGGTGCTGGCCGACGGCATGTCCGACATGGTGTCCATGGCGCGGCCCTTTTTGGCCGACCCGGAGTTCATCAACAAGGCCGCTGCCGGCAAAGCCGACGAGATCAACACCTGCATTGGCTGCAACCAAGCCTGCCTGGACCACACCTTTGGCGGCAAGATCACCTCCTGCCTGGTCAATCCCCGCGCGTGCCACGAGACCCTGATGATTGAGACACCAGCGCGCGTCAAAGAGCGGGTGGCCGTGGTGGGTGCCGGACCTGCCGGCCTGGCCTTTGCCACCACGGCGGCGCGCCGCGGACTGGATGTCACCTTGTTTGACGCCGCCAGCGAGATCGGTGGCCAGTTCAACATCGCCAAGCAGATTCCAGGCAAAGAAGAGTTTTATGAGACGCTGCGCTACTTTGGCAAGCAGATCGAACTGACCGGGGTCACGCTCAAGCTGGGCCACAAAGTCAGCGCCGAGTCGCTCACCCAAGCCGGTTTCACCCAGGTGGTACTGGCGACGGGAGTGAGCCCGCGCCGGCCTGAGATTGAAGGCATTGACCATCCCAAGGTGGTGGGCTACCTGGACGTGATCCGCGACCGATGCGCCGTGGGCCAAACGGTGGCATTGATTGGTGCCGGCGGGATTGGCTTTGACGTAGCCGAATACCTGCTGCACGAGGGCGTGAGCCCCAGCCAGGACAAGGCCAAATTTTTCGCCGAATGGGGCGTGGACACCACGTACTCCACCGCCGGTGGCCTGCAAGCGGCCCACATTGAGAAAAGTCCGCGCAAGGTGTACCTGCTGCAGCGCAAGACGGGCAAAGTGGGCGATGGTCTGGGCAAGACCACGGGCTGGATCCACCGTACCTCGCTCAAGAACCGCGCGGTGGAAATGGTCAATGGCGTGACCTACCGCAAAGTGGACGACGCGGGCCTGCACATCACCGTGGGCGACAAAGAGATGACCATCCCCGCCGATACCGTGGTCTTGTGCGCGGGCCAGGAGCCGCAGCGCGAACTTCAAGACGCGCTGGTAGCTGCCGGATGCACGGTGCACCTGATTGGCGGCGCCTTCAAGGCCGCCGAGCTGGATGCCAAACACGCCATCAAGCAGGGCACGGAACTGGCCTTGGCCTGGGGCAACCCGTTGCCAGCCACGGCACCCGCAAGCGCAAGCGCAGCGGCACACTGATTCTTATTACGGAGAACCTCCATGACTGCAGACTTTTCCAATCTCTTTTCCATCCGTGGAAAAACAGCACTGGTCACCGGGGGCTCCCGCGGCATTGGCGAAATGATCGCGGCTGGGTTTTTGTCCCAGGGTGCCAAGGTGTACATCTCGTCCCGCAAGGGAGATGCCTGCCAGGCCACGGCGCAGCGTCTGAGCGAAACCTATGGCGCCGAGTGCGTCGCCTTGCCTGCGGATCTGTCCAAACTGGACGGTGTGGAAAGCCTGGCGAGTCAGGTGGCGGCCCGCGAGCCCAAGCTCGATATTCTGGTCAACAACGCCGGTGCCTCGTGGGGCGCACCGCTGGACCAGTTTCCTGAGGTGGGCTGGGACAAGGTAATGGACACCAACGTCAAAGGCGTATTTTTTCTGACGCAGAAACTGCTTCCGCTGTTGCGGGCGTCGGGTCAGGGAGCGAGTCCTGCCCGGGTCATCAATATCGGGTCGATTGACGGCATCAAGAGCTCGGCCTTTGATGCGTTTTCCTATGGCGCCTCCAAAGCGGCAGTGCACCACCTGACGCGCTTTATGGCGACGCACCTGACCAAAGAGCGGATCTTGTTCAACACCATTGCCCCAGGGCCCTTTCCTACCTGGATGCTGAGCACCGGCGTCGGGTTTGGTGGAGAAACCGAGGGGGTGAATTGGGACCGGATTGGCCAGTCCAACCCCAGCGGGCGTGTGGGTACTGCCCAAGACATCGCCGGACTGGCTATATTCCTGTGCTCGCGGGCGGGGGAATATGTCGTGGGCCAGACGATTGCCTGCGACGGTGGTGCAGTCGGTACGGCATAGGTCCAAGAGCACTCCGATAAGCGTCTCACGTCTGCGCCAAGGTGGTCCAGAGTCGCCCATCCAAATCAACATAACAATCCAGGAGAACCCATCATGAACACACCCAAGCTGATGTTGGACTACATCTACGAGCACGAAAAGCAACTCGCGAACACCGTGTTTCTTACCCAGCCCTTGGGCCAAGGCCAGGTGGCCGACTATTCGTGGGCCCAGACCATGGATCAGGCGCGGCGCATGGCCACCCATCTGCAAAGCTTGGGTTTTGCGCCGGGTGCCCGCATTGGCATCCTGTCCAAGAATTGCGCCCACTTTTTCATGGCCGAACTGGCCATTTGGATGGCGGGCTACACCACGGTGGCAATTTTTCCGACCGAAGCCGCGACCACCGTGCGCTTTGTACTTGAGCACAGCGAGGCAAGTTTGCTGTTTGTGGGCAAGCTCGACACTTGGCCCGAGCAAATGCCGGGCGTGCCCGCGCATATTCCGCGTATTGCATTTCCGCTGGCGCCCGCCACGACCTACGACACTTGGGATGCCATTACTGGACGCACCGCACCGATGGCGGGCTTCCCCCAGCGTGCCGGCAGCGATTTGGCCATGTTGATTTACACCTCGGGCTCTACCGGTCAACCCAAGGGAGTGATGCACAGCTTCGAGCGCATCACCGCCGCCTGTGAGTATTCGTCCAGTCAGAACATGAGTGGCGCAGTTGCCGATGGGCAGGAGCACCGCGTTCTGTCTTACCTGCCGCTGGCCCACGTGTTCGAGCGTGCCGTGATCGAGTGCAACGCCTTCGTTGTGGGACGCGTCCACGTGTTTTTTGCGGAGTCTTTGGACACCTTTGCGGCGGACCTGCAGCGGGCCCGACCAACCTTGTTCGTTTCGGTGCCGCGTCTTTGGCTCAAGTTTCAGCAGGCCGTATTTGCCAAAATGCCGGCGCGCAAACTGGCACTCCTGCTGCGCATACCGCTGCTTAACAAGATCGTGGCACGCAAGATTTTGACCGGTCTCGGCCTGGATCAGGCTGTTTTGGCGTTCAGTGGGTCGGCACCTTTGCCCGCCGACCTGATCCGCTGGTACCGTAGCCTCGGTTTGCAGTTGCTTGAAGGCTTGGGCATGACCGAAGACTTTGCCTACTCCCATACCGCGACGCCCGAATTCAGCGAGCCGGGCTTTGTGGGCATTGCCAACCCTGGCGTCCAAGCGCGTATCAGCCCAGAGGGCGAAATTCTGATCAAGTCGCCAGGCCAGATGGTGGGCTACTACAAGCGCCCCGATCTGGATGCCGAGTGCTTTACTGCCGATGGCTTCTTCCATACCGGAGACCTGGGTTCGATGAGCGCCGATGGCCAGCTCAAGGTGACCGGACGCCTGAAAGAGCTTTTCAAGACCTCCAAGGGCAAATACGTGGCGCCCGCACCGATTGAGAATCTGCTCAACATCCATCCGCTGGTGGAAAGCAGCATGGTCTCGGGTCTGGGCCAACCGGCGGCTTATGCGGTCGTTGTGCTGGGTGAGGAGTTCCGTCCCAAACAAAACGACCCGGCGTTTCGTGCCGATGCGCAGGCACAGCTTGCGCAATTGCTCAACCAAGTCAACGCCCAGGTCGCAGACTACGAAAAACTGCAAATGCTGGTGGTCGCCAAAGACCCTTGGTCGATCGAAAACGGATGCCTGACGCCCACCATGAAGATCCGGCGCAGCCGTATCGAGAGCGTGGTCGAGCCCAAAGTCGAGGGCTGGTACGCCGATAAAAGCCCGGTGCAGTGGGCTTGAACGGGTAGCTGCGGCGGAGCAGGGCGCCCTTAGCGGCGCAACACGCGGGCCATAAAGTCTGCCGTTTGGCGCAGCGCATCACGCGCCTCCGGCAGCAGGCGCGCCATCACCGGAAAAGCATGGGGCGTGTGTTTCCATGGGAGGCAGGTGCTGTCATTGCCCAGCGCTTGCAACTGATCGTGCAAGCGCAGCGAGTCGTCCCGCAAGATTTCGGATTGACTGACGACTGTCAAACAGGGCGGCAAGCGTTCCAAATTGCCCAGCAGCGGCGAAATACGGGGGTCGCTGGCCGGCACACTGGGCGCGTACATGGCCAGGGCGTCATCCAGCAATTGACGGTGCAGCATGGCGTCGGAGTCGGAGTTGCTCGTGATGGATTTAGCCTGGTGGGTTAAATCCAGCCACGGAGAGAAGAGCACCAGTCCACGCGGCAGGGGCAAATTTGCGTCCCGTACCGCCTGTGCGGTGGCAAGTGCCAGATTGCCGCCCGCGCTGTCGCCGCCCAGCAGCAACTGCTCGGCGTTCACGCCTTGTGCCAACAGCGCCCGGTAGACCGCCATAGCGTCCTGGTGCGCTGCCGGAAAGGGGTTTTCTGGGGCCAGCCGGTAGTCAACCATCAGCATGCGAACCTGGGCCTTATGGGCCAAGGTCGTGGCCATGTCCCGGTGGCTGTTAAGACTGCCTGCGATATAGCCGCCGCCATGAAAGTAGACGCAAATGGGCGCCTGCGCGTCGTTCAGCAGTGCTTTGGGTTGCACCCATTCCACCGGTACGCCCGCGAGCCGGTCGGCGCGCACGTCAATCTGGGGGTGGGGCTTACCGTAGTCGCGGTTCAGGAATTTGCGGCCTTGGCGCAAGCGATGCTCGGGCGCTAGCTGCAGGCTTTTCGCCCGCCGCGATTTCAAAAAACGGTTGATAAAGAAGTTTTGAATGCTCATGGTGTGGGGCTGGGTTCAGTGATGGAGTTTTCGATGTCAAAGTCTCGGACATCAAAGCGGGCCAGACGCCGGCGCATCGTAAACGTGGTCCAAGGCCAGTTGGTGCTGTTGCGGCCATTTTTATCGAGAAAGTAGCTGGTGCAGCCACTGTTCCAAACGGTGTGTTGCAGTGCCATTTGGATTTGTTGGTTGTAGGCGGTGTAGCGCGCCGGCTGAACTGCGATGCTGGTAATGCCTTGGCGCCGCGCGGTGGTGACCGCAGACACGATGAACTTAAGCTGCGCCTCGATGATCACGAACGCGGAAGAAAAGGTGTAAAGGTTCGGACCGAAGGTCAAAAACAGGTTGGGGCAGTCCTGTGCCATGGTGCCCAGATAAGCCGCGGGCGAGCCCTGCCATTGGTTGGCCAGTGTCTTGCCGCTTCGGCCAATGATGCAGTTGGCAATCGGCGGGTTGGCCACTTCAAAGCCTGTCGCAAAAACAAGGGCGTCCACTTCGCAACTGCTGCCGTCGCTGGCCACCACGGTGTTGCCATCGATTTTGACCACGTCGGGTACGACTTGCACATGGGGCTGGGCCAGAGCCCGGTACCAGGTGTTGGAGAGCAAAATTCGTTTGCAACCGACCGAGTAATTCGGCACGAGCTTGGCGCGCAGGGCAGGGTCTTTCACGCCTCTGGCAATGTTCTTGATGCCCTGGGTTTGGATGCGTTTAAGCAGCCTCGGGTAATTCAAGCTGGCGTTGAGCATCTCAAACTGCAAATACAGCGCAGTTCGAAACAGCGATTGGGTCCACGGGTAGCGGGCAAACAAAGACTGCCAGCGCGGTGTAATGGGCGCGTCCAACTTGGCCAATACCCAGGGTGCGGTGCGCTGAAACAGGGTGAGCTGTCGGACCTTTTGCGCAATATGCGGCACAAATTGAATGGCTGAGGCACCCGAACCGATCACCGCCACCCGCTTGCCCGTCATGTCAAAGCCATGGTCCCAGCGCGAGGAATGAAAATGCACGCCGGTAAACGTGTCGAGCCCTGGGGTTCGTGGCAATACCGGAACGTGCATCGGGCCACAGGCCATGACCACAAAGCGCGCCCAAAAGACCCCGGCGGTGGTGGTTAAGCGCCAGCACTTTTGGGGCTCTATCCAGCGTGCTTCGGTCAACTCGTGGCGCAGGCGTACGCGGTCCAGCAGGCCAAACTTTGCGGCCGTGTCACGCGTGTAGTTTTTGATTTCGTCTTGCTTGGCAAACAAGCGGCTCCAGCGCGGATTGGGGGCAAATGAGTAGGAATACAGCGCCGACGGCACGTCGCAGCCACAGCCCGGATAGGTGTTGTCGCGCCAGACGCCACCGATTTCGTCGCCTTTCTCAAGCACCACGCACTCCACGCCGGCTTGCTGCAGCCTGATGGCCGCACCAATGCCGGCAAAGCCGGCTCCCACCACCACCACCTCGTGCACCAAGGCGTGGCCGGTGCCGCCAACGCCGGTTTGCGGCGGGTCAAACATCAGACGCCGAGCGGTTCAGGGCTTGGTCAGCGCAGCCTTGCGGTCGGCGTTGACTTTTTGCGAGCTGGGGCGCTCGCCCAGCATCTTGATGTAGGGCTTGTAGTCGACGCCGCCGGCGATCAACAGGTCTTCGCCATACATGGCGCGCGTGGCCATCCCGACCAGCGGCAGGTTGCTGAACGCCACGCAGTCGGCCAGCGTAAAGGTGTCGCCGCCCACATAGGGTGAAAACTTGGCCATGCGTTTGAACGCGCCAATGTTTTTCTCGAGACGCTTGCGCACCAAGGCCTGTACCGCCTCGCTGACCGTGCCGCCAAAAAAGGCCTGTGCATAGAGTTCGCGCGCCACCAGCTCGAGGTGCAGGTTGATAAAGGTGATCAGCTCGCGCAGCTTGGCCGCCTCAAAAGCATCGCTGGGCATCAGCGGGTGGGCAGGGAACTGGGCTTCCAGGTAGTCCAAAATCACCGCGCTCTCGCACAGACCGCCTTGTGGCGTGCGAATAAACGGAATTTTGGCCAATGGAGAGTCGGCCAGCACCGCCTCATCTTTGCTTCCGGTCAGGACGTGTTCTTCGGTGAACGGAATCTCTTTTTCAAGCAGGGCTTGCTTGACGATGTTGAAGTAATTGGACACGGCAAAGCCGCAAAGCGTGATCATGGTGGCGAGGCTCCTGGGTTGTTTGCTGCAGTGTAAATTGCCCGGCAGCCGCCACAGTGCCGCGCGGGCGACAAACTAGGCGACGAGTTGCCCGGTGGCCTTTTGCAGCCAGACGTCCAGACTGTCCAGAAGCGCGGACTGGCTGAAAGAGCAGCTTTCTTCGTTGAACAGGGCGCTGGATTCGAGCCGGTCCAGCAAACCGAGCCACACCTCGGCGTAGCGTGGCGGCAGAGCGGCCAGTAACTCGGTTTGTGCCCGTGCCTGGCTGCAAAACGCAGCCACCCCGAGGGCATCCGCTCGCAACTGGGCCAAAGATTGGCCCAGTGCGATCAGGCTGCTGCCATGGTGGGACATGATTCAGACGCCGTAAGGGAGTTACTTGACCTCGGTAACAAACTCGACGCTGGGGCGGCGTACCTTGGGCAGATTCACCAACCAGTCTTTGTCGGCTTCACGGTAGCCCAAGGGCATGATCGCCACGCTGCGCAGGCCACGGGCCGACAGGTTCAAGATCGCATCCAGTGCCTTGGGATCAAAACCCTCCATCGGCGTGCTGTCGACTTCTTCGAAAGCGGCTGCCACCAGTGCCACGCCCAGTCCAATATAGGCTTGGCGCGCTGCGTGCTCAAAGTTGACTTGGGGGTCACGCACGGTGTAGTTGGCCAGCAGGTTTTTGCGATAGGCGTCACCGGCTTCGGTGCTGCCGCCGCGCTTGGCGTTGGTGAAGTCAAACATCTGGTTGATGCGGTCGGCGGTGTAGTTGTCCCAGGCGGCGAATACCAGCAGGTGTGAGCCTTCGGTGATCTGCGCTTGGCCCCAGGCAATGGGCTTGATCTGCTCGCGCACGGCGGCACTGGTCACCACAATCACCTCGTAAGGTTGCAGGCCACTCGAACTGGGCGCCAGGCGCACGGCTTCCAAAATACGGTTCACCTTGTCCTGCGGCACCGATTGGGTCGGGTCCATTTTTTTGGTGGCATAACGCCATTCGAGATTTTTTTGCAAGGTTGACATCGTGGTTTGATCCGGAAAATTGTTCAAAAAAATTGCACACAGGTTCTCGTTGGCCTAAGTGTGCATCGCCCTGGATTATCGCGAATCCCCGCGTCAGCTCGCTGGCGCACGCGAATGCCCTTGGCGCCATAGGCTTGGGCCTCGCATAAAATTGGCGGTGGTAATTGAAAGAAACAATGTTTGATACAACCGGCAAGTGGATCCCCCTGCAATCGTTTGAAGATTTTGACAATGGTTTGTCCGACCTGATTGATCTGTGGTCGAGTACCGGGAGGTCGCCCACCAAAACGGTCAAAAAAGCCGCGCTGGCGCACTTCAAAGAAAACCTCGAAGCTGCCATCTTGGAGTGGTCCGACAACAAGGCCAAGTCCAAAAAATACGCGGCTATTGCGACTGAGCTGGCGGAGTTTGAAGACGCACTGCAACAACTGTGATGCCTTGCTCTTGGCTCTGTGACAGAGCCGCGTGATTTGCTTCAACAAACCCTACGGCGTACTCAGCCAGTTCACGCCTGAGGGGCGTTGGCGAGGGCTGAGAGACTTCATCGATATTCCCAATGTGTATGCCGCCGGGCGTCTGGACGCCGACAGCGAGGGCCTGCTCTTGTTGACCGACGACGGCCAGGCGCAGGCCCGCATAGCCGACCCGCGCTTCAAGATGGAAAAAACCTATTGGGTGCAGGTGGACGGCAAGCCCAGCCCAAGCGCGTTGGCCGCCTTGTGCCAAGGCGTGCTGCTCAAAGATGGCCCCACACTGCCGGCCCGCGCACGTGCCATAGAGCCGCCGCCTGGCCTGTGGGAGCGCGATCCGCCTATCCGGGTACGCCAAAACAAACCCACTGCTTGGTTGGAGCTGAGCATCAAAGAAGGCCGCAACCGGCAGGTACGACGTATGACCGCAGCAGTGGGTTTGCCGACCCTGCGCCTGGTACGAGCGGCTATCGGCCCTTACGCGCTGGACGGACTGGCGCCGGGGTGCTGGCGGGAGGTGAATTAAGGGGTGGTGGCGCAGCTCAATGCGCAGGGGCCTTTCAGGCCTGGCTTATGTCTTTTCACTCAGCAAGGCGTGAACCGCTGTAAGTAAGTCGGGCAGTTGCGCTGCGATGATTACATCTACCTTGGAGAGCTGGTTAAGTGCTTTCCCGATCACTTCAAACATGCGCTCCACGTCGGCCTGGACCAGTGCTTTTTTTTGATAGGCAAGCGTGTCCATACCTGTTATGAAGGGGTTGATTGCCAACGCCGCTTCTCGCACATCCCACAGAAATGCACGAGGGTCACGCCGCATAAATCGCTTCGCGATGCTGGTTGATGCTGGCCAGCACAAAAGGTTTGCGCACGGCACCGGGTTCGACCAAGTCGACGCCTCGGCCAAGCAGGCTTTCCAGCTCTGACTTGATGCCAAAAAAACGATGCAAATCTGGAGGGGCCTCGGGTGAGAACTCGACAAATAAGTCGGCGTCGCTGTGCTCGGCATCAAAGTCGTCTGCACGGGCTGCCGAGCCGAAAACCTCTAGTCGGCGGATTTGGTGTGGCTGACAAATGGCTGAAACATCGGCGCGGTGTTGGGCAATGGCAGGGTGCAGGTCAGTGTCGCCAGAGTACAGCCCGATATCCCTGTGCGGACCAACGTAATTTCACAGAAATTACATGTTTGACATAAATATTTTGGTAAACAGGTCTCTATTGAGAAATTCAATAATTGACGTGACCCTCTTTTATACTTTATCGGCCGTCGCCACCGGGCGCCATAGCCGCATAGCCCGTATCAATTAGAAAGTGACTAACCCATGGCTCCAAGCACCCGTTGTGAGATTGTTTTTGAGGGGCACTTTCACCTGCAGGCTGTGCGCGCGGCAGGTCTGGCCGTCGCCCAGGCCATGGGCGCTGTGCTCCACTTTTTGTCGAATGTATGGTGTGGGTTTTCATTGACCACTGGCCGCTTGATCACCGACTCGCCGTGGGGCGGATCTACCGGTGCCGGTGGTGACCTGCGGCATATGAGTTTCGCCCTGCCCACAGATTTGGCGGTAGTGACCTTGAAAGTGGTGAAGTGATGAGTGCGTCAGGCAATATTGCGCCGGTCATTGGATTTCAGCGCCGTACCGGACAGTTCGTCAAATCATTGGGCTCTAGTGGCGACGCCCCCAGCGCCATCGTCGTTCAGGCCGAAGGCAAGATCCTGGTTGCAGGTGACAACGGTTACAACTTTCTCCTGATGCGGCTCACCAGCGATGGCAGCCTGGACCCTTCGTTCAATAAGGTGGGCACGCTGGCCCTGCAGGTGGGAAATCTCTACAACAATGCGTATTCCGTCCTAGTCCAACCGGACAATAAAATCGTCGTCGCAGGCGCCAGTAACGACGGCTCCGGTATTCAGGATTTCAGCTTGGTCCGTCTAAATTCTGATGGCAGCCTGGACAGCTCTTTTGGTACCGGGGGGAAGCTGCTTCAGCCAGTCGGCCAAGGCTACGACCACGCGAGAGGCGTAGCCCTGTTGCCCAATGGCAAGTTGATAGTGGCAGGCTACAGTCATTTCAGATACACAGAAATCGGCGACATCAGCCTCGTTCGACTGAACGACAACGGCAGCTTAGACACT